>JAZOLG010000065.1:0-10130 GCA_045652765.1 Bacilli bacterium | reverse complement strand
CTACACTTCCATCATCAAGTGATAGTCTACAATATAAAGCTGTGTTGTAAATTTTATTATCTTTCAATTTTTCCTCCTTTTCCAACACAAACTTGCATCATGATGATACCACAAGTTTATGTTTACATCCATCTATTTGTTTATTAATTTTTGTAAGCTGGGTATCCCAGTTACAACACTATGGCGTGAGGCAAGTGATGCAGAGTGATTCACGCCTTATCCTGTTCACGAAAATGTTATGTTTTAAGCATTTTTGATGCTCAAATTTAAATTTTTTCCTAGTTTATTCATCATCTCAATTTTGTAGTTTAAAAGAGAATGTGAATATCTATTTAAAGTAATCATTGCGTTAGTATGACCTAATATTTCTGCTAGTGTTTTAACATCCATTCCAAGCTCAATAGCATTAGTTGCAAATGTATGTCTTAAAGAATGAAAATTTCTATAAGGAACATTTACTTTTTTTAAAATGTATTTAAATGTTCTTTGATATGATCTATTACCTACCATTCCTAAATTTCTTGTTGTAATAACATACTTTGAATTACTTTCTTTTTTTATTATCTTCAATAACTTAACAAGCTGATTAGGTATAGGTATTACACGATTTGATTTCTTAGTTTTAGGTTTATCTACTATAATTTGTGTTTTACCATCTAGTTTAGCTGAATATGATGTTTTATTAATTGTAAGTAGATTAGAATTAAAATCAATATCATCCCAAGTTAACGCAAGTAATTCTCCAAGTCTAATTCCAGTGTATAAACAAATAACTATACCAATATAATTCCTTTTCTTATGATTCAAACAAAATGATTCTATAACTAGTTGTTCTTTCTTAGTAAACACTGATATTTCTTTTTCTTCACTACTAGGCATTTTCAAATTTGAACAATATTCCTTATCTACAAATTCTAAAGTAATAGCTAATTTTAATGCCTGTTTTAATACAGACACAATTCCTTTTATTGTGTTAGTAGAATAATTACCATCAATCTTCTGTAATAAAAAATCTTGTAATACATTAGATTTTAATTCTTCTAATTCATACTCACCTAGATCTTTTATTAAATGCAATTCACAAATACTCTTATATCGATTATAAGTTCTAATCTTAATTGTGTGTTTCATATACCTTTCTAACCATAATTCTAATAATTCTTTTAACTTCATTTTTTTCATCTCCTTTCTTTTGTTCTTCAATAGTTACGGACATTTGAACTCCTAAATTACCACCCTTTTTGAAAAATAATTTATCCTTCTAATAGTAACGGACATTAAAAGCCCATAGTGTCGGGGTCAAATTTAAAATTTCTTATATTTTTTTGTCCTTCTAATAGTACTGGAAACTTACATATGCTTTTGTATACCCTTTTGATAAAATTTCTTTATATTTTATACTCTCTAATGGTACTGGAAAGTTATAAGCACTTTTATGGACCTCTTTATAAAAATTTATCAAGAAAATTTTATGTCCCCTCAATAGTACTGGAGATTTGAACATCTTTTTGAGGGGGTAAAAATGAAAAAAAGTTTAATTTTTTATATAAAATGCAAAAAAACACCTTAATTAACCTCAATAGTTATAAGGTGTTTTTGATTATATATTAGTTATTTATATCAACAAAACATAAAAGACCGCCTATTAAAACAATAGACGGCCTTCTTTCATTTAGATGAGATTATTATAACATTTTTTTGAGAAAAACTCAAACTTTATACGTACATATTCGACAATATTTATGGTCTTTTTATAAAACAAAAATACGTGGATTGTTTTAATCCCTGGCCTTTTTAGATTAAGAGAAAACCCTATTCTCTAAAAAAATATTTATTTGGTCGAGGTGTATTATGGCAATTGACTTACAAAATTGTGATTATAAGATTTTACTTAAAAAGATGAAAAAAGAAAACATTATGGTTGATTTAGTATTAACAGATCCTCCATATTGTGTTAGTCGTGATTATCAACTTGGCTTCTCTAATATGGGAAGAGCTGGGATGAACTATGGTGAATGGGATTATAATTTCAACCACAAAGAATGGATTAAGTTAGCAGCTCCAATTGTAAAAGAGGGCGGCTCTATTATTATTTTCAATGATTGGAAAAATCTATCTTATTTAGTTGAGGCATTAGAAAAAGCTGGTTTCGTTATTAAAGATCTTATTCGTTGGGAAAAAAGCAACCCAATGCCAAGAAATGTTAAAAGTCGTTATGTGATGGATTTTGAAGTAGCTATTTGGGCTGTAAAAGGAAATTCAAAATGGACATTTAATAAACCAGATGATGTTCCATATTTAAAACCAGTTGTAAAAAGTAGTGTTGTACCTGGTGGAAAAAATAGAATACATCCTACTCAAAAAAATTTAGGTACATTTGAAGAATTAATAAAAATTCATTCTAACGTTAATGATTTAGTATTAGATCCATTTTCAGGTAGTGGAACTACAGCATTAGCGTGCAAAAATCTTGGTCGTAATTTTATTGGTTCAGAAATCGATAAAAACTATTACGAAAAAGCACTAAAAAGATTATGATAGTTAATCCTATTAGTTATCCAGGCAATAAAAACAAACTACTTTCACAAATAATACCTGAATTGCCTAATAATTGTTCACAAATTGTTGAAATATTTTGTGGTAGCGGTGTTGTTTCTATTAACTCTAACATAAACAGTATTCTATTAAATGATATTTCTATTCACGCAATTGATTTACTCAAGTATTTTTACACTACTTCTTTTGAAGATATAATTTCAAAAATTGAAGATATAATTTTAGAATATAAATTAACTTACACATATAAAGAAGGCAAAGCTAATTACATTGAATTAAAACATGAAGGACTTTCTAATTATAATCGTGAAGGTTATCAGAAACTAAAAAATGATTACAACAAACAGAATGATATAAATAAATTAATAGTTCTCTTGATATATGGCTTTAATCACTACATTAGATTCAATAATGATAATCAATTTAATGTACCTGTAGGAAAAGTAGATTTATCTTCTTCAATCTATAAAAATTTAAAATTATTTGTTGATCATATAAAATCTAAAACCATCTCATTTAGTAACAAAGATTTTAGAGAACCTTCACTTTATTTGGACCCAAAAGCAGTTTATTATTTTGATCCTCCATATTTAATCACTAATGCTCCATATAACAGTAATTGGAATATAGACGACGAAAAAGATTTACTTAATTTATTAGACGATTTAAATGATAAAGGAATTAAATTTGTATTGTCTAATGTAATTTTATCTAATGGAAAAGAAAATTCTCTATTAAAAGAATGGTCAAAGAAATATACGACTTTAATTCTCAAAAGGCAATATAGGAACGCCAATTATCAGAAAAAGAATATAACAGACACAATTGAAGTGTTAATTAAAAATTACTAGGAGGTATTTTATGGGAACTTCTGGAGCTAGAAAAGGCTATAAAATTTTTTCTATTAATACAACAATAAGAAATCCAAAGAGAAACACAGATTTTTTGATTGCTTTCAAAAAATTTGATGGTCAATTAATGGATGATAATAATCTATACTTGTATCTTTTTGAACTCGTTAAAAAAGGAATATATCAATTCACGAATGTTTCTGAATCAATTAAAAACAAAATCGAATCGGACATTGAATTAACACCTCAAGAAGTAATTACTGCAATTAAAGATAATCCACAAGCTACTGGATTAAGTGGAAGAGTTATGACTCAACTTCGATCATTAAAAGATCAAGGATTCTTAATATTTAAGAAATCCGGTAAAAAATATTACATTACTATAAGCAAATTAGGAAATGATTTAATTGAAAATAAAATAGATGCTTCAATCATTTATACTAAAGCTTTAATAGGTATGCATGCCAATAATCCTTGTAGAACTTCTCTTTTAAATGAGTCTATTCCTTTCTTAAATACTATTTTTGTAATTAACGAAGTTAATATGAGATGGAAAGAACTAGGGAATGAACCTAAAGGTATTTTAAAACACGAATTTGCCACTTTTGTATTAAGCATGAAAGATTGTAACTATCTAGAATGTGCAAATGAAATAATTAAATATCGATTGAAATATAAATATACGATAAATGAAGAATATATTCTAAAGTATCTAAACGAAAATGGTATTCTACCATTAGCTTTTGATAGTATTATAAAAGATTATCCTGATGAAGTATTTAGAAAGTTTGAAATGACTGGCTTATTAGTTCAACATGGAAAATTTAATTATGTTTACTATGATTTTTCAAAATATAATTATGAAAAAGTAAAAACTATAATAAAGACATATAAAGATTATTCTTTTAGGACATTTAATAACCAAGACGACTATTATAACTATCTTTCTAACATAAATATTCCTTGGGAAAATAATGAAACAATCAGAAATAGAATTGTCAGAACCAAAGCTGAAGTATTAAATATAACCCTAAACGACACAATGACATTAGAAGAAAAAGAAATCTATCTAGATAGAATTTTCTATAATCAAGCATTAGCAAAGGCTGTGGCAAAATATGATTATGATTTAATATTAAATGAATTGCTAATTCTTTCCGGTAGTGTTAAAGAAGAATCTAAATTCAATGATATTCCTGAGCCTTTAAGATTAGAATATTTGCTTGCTTTATCGATAGGTAAAAAGTATGGTTTAAAAGGTCTTATTTCAAATATCATATACAACGAAGAAGGACTACCTCTACATTGTGCCCCATCTAGTAAATGTGACATAATCTATCATCATATTGACGGATCATATATACTAGAACCAACAATGCAACGAGGTAGAAATCAGCAGTTAAATAATGAAACCACTAATATTGTTAGACATATGCAAAACGAAAAAACAACACACGGAGTTGATTATAGAGTCTTAATGGTTGCTCCTTATATTCATCCGGATGTTGTAGAATTCTTTAGATTTAAAGCAATTAACGACAAAGTAAATATATCTACACTATCTATCGAAAAGACAATCGGATTAATTTCTGATAGTGAAAACATTAAAGACCTAAACAATAATTATGATTCAATAATAGTTGATTTAAAAACATTAGATGTTCAACAATTTGTGGACAAAATAAACACATTTAGAATCTCAATATAGCAAAAAGACCAAATGGTACAATTAAGTATTATTTGGTCCTTTTTAATAATTATTTATGAATATAAAGTAATTAAATACAAACAATACCACCATACATATAATCCAGCGAAATTATTAAAACTTTCGATTAATCCATGTGCAAATTCATTTCTATAATTCAAACCATAATCACTCAAAAATATAGCACAAATACCAAAATATGTATCTTCGTCAATCGATTGTTCCAATATATTTCCCTTTTTTAATAGGTATTCTAACCCATTTGCACTTTCAATAAAGTCATCACCTAATTTATACTTTGATTCTCCACAAATACCAGCTAATTCTCTAATACAATTTTCCATCTGCGGAATCAAAATTCCTAATGATGATTCAAAATCAAAATCAAAACCATAATTAATTCCCTTCTTTACGATTTCTTTTCTTGATTTAGGGACAATAAAACTGTTGTCAACAATTTCTGATGAGTAATCCTTTATATTACTATTTCTTTCTTTTATCATAATTAACATTTTATGTATCATTTGTGCATTTAATTGAACTGTTAACCTAATACTATTGTAAGCATGTTCTAAAATAATTTCTTCTTTTTCATCTTCATCCATTTTATTATCAATTGCTCTCAATTTAGAAATAGTTTTACCTGCCTCGTTTATTGTTGCTGTTGGAAATAAGGACGCAAATATTGATTCTTTCATTTCTGTTTTTACTTCATTTATTTGTTTTTCTTTTCTTGGATGAAATCCACCATATACTAATAGTTTAATATAATCTTTTTTGTCTAATTCATCTAACCTTTCACTTACCCATTGCAAATATTTCGAAAAATCAACCTCTTCTTTAAACAAATGCATATTTTCTTTTATTTTCGATTGATTTAATTCGAGTTTTTCTCGTAAATTTATAAATTCTTCAGAATATGGATTAATTCCAGCTTGTTTTAAACTTTGAATGGCAATTTCATAATAATGAGACTTTTGAATCGGTAACTTCAAACTATCCGCAAATTTCTCATTTAGTTTTGCTTTTAAAATATAAAGTTCTTTTTGTTTTAAATTATATTCATCTTGGGAGATTTTCTTCTTCTTCAAAGCATCTTTAATTACTTCTATTATGAATTCAAAATAACCATCAGATATATATCCGTTTTTACTATGTGAATCTTGCATTTTATTTATACAATATTCAATACATTCAGCATAATCAATAACACCATATTTATAACAAGATTGTATAATGTGTAACTCATATGCATTGTGTTCTTCTCTTTCTGTCCCTAATAATTCTCTTAAAAATTTTTTTATTGTATCGTCATATTTTGTTTGTCGAAATGTTTTCGAAATGTTAATGATTTTGTTTACACATGAACATTTAATCTCATAATCATCAATTATAGAAAATGAGATAACATAGTTTTCAGCGGCTTTAATTGCATTATTATATTTTTCATCCTTAAATGTTTGATATAAATAAGTACATAATCTTGCTATGACCAAAGGATTTAGGTCATATAACATTATATTTTCGATAGACTCTTTATTAAATTCATTAATAATATATAAGTTCTCCTTTTCATCACAATTTATATAATGAAACCATTTAACTAAATCATATATCAATTTAGCGTATTGAAACTCATCCTCATCAAATTTTACACATTCGTAATTTTCTAATATTTCTGATATTTTTCCTTTAAAGAAATCTTTTATTCTCATTATTGACACCTCACTATACTTACCATTCTATCATACTTATATTATTATAAAAAAGAGTGTAACCATCTTACTAGACAGCTACACTCCTGCAAGTTTGTGTTTTTTATTAAATATATACTAATTAATTCCCAAAATTTCTAATATTTTTTTAGGCAATTTCATTAAATCATCATAGTCTATTTTGAACATAATTGCCTTTCTATTTGAAATTTTTTCTTTGAATTTTATTAAAAGCCATCCCGGAGCAACATCTAATCCATAAATTAATAAATAATTAATAAAATTTTTCTTATGATAAGATGTGTATTTTATATTGCTATATAAAATTGTTACATCTTCTTTTTTATTTTTCACTATTATTTCACTTTCAGTAAAAATGACTTTTTTCAATTCCAAGATAGTCTTTTTATTCATATAATTAACCTCACCAAATTTGATTAATTCCATAACCAATTAATTGTTTTAAACCAAATTGTGCTCCCGCATATAATCCAGTAAATGCCAATTTAGCAATAGTATTATTAACACCAGCAAATATTAAATTAGTATAAGCAGCATTGTAATTTGCAGCAGCTTGTCCTACCGTTCTAGCAATATTTGCACCACTAAATGGCATATTTGCTAAATTTTTAACATTACTCAATGGTTTCCATGCATTATCAAGACTTGATTGTGCTTTGCTTAAACCTGAAACGCTGTTAGCAAGACTTTTAGCAGAATATGCGTATTTGATTCCACCAAAAACTCCACCAGCAATAAATCCAGAAATCGCACCACTTGCTGTAGATTTTCCAACATCGCTCCAATTAATATTCTCAAACCCATTGGTAATAGCTTGTGTTCCTATGCTGACACCAAAACCTGCGATTGCTCCGCCAATAGCTCCTGCGACGGCACCTCCTACAATTGCACCAAACAATCCACCACCTACAGCGGTTGCAATTGGCGTTGCTAGACCGGCCGTACATATAGATAAAGCAATAGCTCCAACTACGATCAACCCACCAAGTGTCCATTGTAACCATTCAGGCATATGTCCACTAGGATCGGCATACATAATCGGATTGTTCATGCAGTAGCAATATAAGTTTAATCCATTGATACTTTCTGGGTCTAAATATTCAATTGAATCTGGACTTATGAACCTACAAAGTTCAGGTGAATAATATCTAGAGTTGCAATAGAATAACTGAGTTTCGACAGGGCTATTACGAGTATCCCCATAAAAGATTAACCTATAAACTTATAGATAATCTTAATTTCTCTAAATTTTGTACCATTAATAACTTTCACATGACTTACTGTTATATGTGATATTAAATTATTAATGATTTCAGGAGTCAACTCATCAAAGTCAATATACTTTCTTGCTATTTGCTTGAATGTTTCAATATTTTCTTCCGTCTTATTCTCCTGAGTAAGTTTACTTTCAATTTCTATTAGTTGTGAGTTTAACTTCTTTTGTTCATCTTGATACTTATCTAACATCTTTTGATAGTTACTTCCACTTAGTTTTTCTTCTACTAAATCTTCATATAATCTAATGATGATTGAGTCGATTGTATTAAGTCTAGTAACTATTTTATTTTTCTCACTAACTAATACTTTAATGTGTTCATCAGTATCTACTTTATCAATAATGTTATTTATAAATTCATCACTATTTAATTTTAGTGACTTCATTAGTTCCTTTAGTTTGGATTTAACTATATCATAGATTTCAAGATATCCTATTGTATTAGGTTCATCATCTAATCCATACTTTACAAAATTACCAACACATCTATATCTCCATACCATCTTACCACTTCTTCTTTTATTGTAATATAGATTTAGAGGTCTTCCACAATTCTTACATCTAAGAATTCCTTTAAAAAGATTTGGATGATTATGTCTAGATGGTCTTTGTCTATGTCTAATTAATTCTTGAACATGTTCAAAGTCACTTCTAGATATAATTGGTTCGTGTGTATTTCTTACTATGATATGTTCCTCTTTAGGAACTTTTGTGCATTTCTTGGTTTTATAGTTTTTCACTTCATATTTATGATTTTCCATATCACCAACATAGACCATATCTCTTATGATTGCTCCTACAGTTACAGCGTTCCAAGATTCAATGTCATAGTTTTTAAACATTTGTCTTCTTGTTTCAGTTAACTTAGTAAACCTTAAGTCACCTTTACTAGCTTTATAAATACTTGGAGGCATAATACCTCTTTTATTTAATTCTCTAGTAATCTTAACTACACCGATATTACTTAATGCTAAGTCAAATATTAGTCTAACTACTTCAGCAGCCTCTTCATCTATTACTAAATGATTTTTATCATTTGGATCTTTTTTATATCCATATGGAGGTTGAGCTGCCATAAACATACCTTTTTGCATTAATAATCTTTTAGCAGTCTTTACTTTTCTTGAAGTGTCTTTAGCATACATATCATTTAAGATATTTTTAAATGGTGCGATATCATTATTATCATAAAGTGTATCAACATTATCATTAACTGCGATATATCTAATATCATTATCTGGAAAGAATATTTCAATAAAATAACTTGTTTGAATATGATTTCTTCCAAGTCTTGATAAATCTTTAGTTAATACTAAATTGATTTTACCATCACTAATATCTTGCATTAATCTTTTAAATGCTGGACGTTCAAAGTTAAGACCACTATAACCATCATCGATATAATAATCATAAATAGTAAATCCATGTTCTAATGCATATTTTTCTAACATCATTTTTTGAATTTTAATACTTGATGAATCACCCTCATTTCCATCGTCTAATGATAGACGACAATAAATTGCTGTGTTGTAAAGTTTATTTTGCTTCATATTTGGATACTCCTTTTTATTAAAGCAAATAAGCTTTCACAAGCACTTATATTATACCATACAACTAATTTAATTACCATCATAATGGTTAACCTCTTCTTTACTAGTTAAGTTATTTTTAATATCTTTTAAAATTAGTTTTTCAATAATGTTAGAAACTTTGTTTTCTCCTCCAACGGATTCTTTAATTACATAAATTGTTTTGTTTTTATCATCAATAATTGATGACATTTTAACTCTTTGAATATTTAATTTGTTTTTCTTCTCTATAAATTTGTCCTCCTTATTTTCTTATTATTTTTTATAAATGTAATCTGGGTATCCCAGTCACAACGCAATGACGTAACACTTGTGATGCAGAGTGTTGCACGCCTTATCCTGTTTACAAAAAAGTTATGTTTTAGCAATTTTTATTTAATTTTAATCACTACTTTTACACCTCCTATTTTTTTA
>JAZOLG010000064.1:0-7576 GCA_045652765.1 Bacilli bacterium | reverse complement strand
ACAACAATGGTAAAATATACATATACATCATATGGTGAAGTAACAATAGAAAACCCACATATTCAAAATAGTAGTAATTATTATATAGCTGAACAATTAATTAAACACAATGTATTCTTATACAAAGGATATTATTATGATGTTGAAACTAATCTCTTTCTTGTAACCTCTCGCTATTATAGCCCTGAACTAGGAAGATTCATTCAACCTGCCGATGTATCTAGTTTAAACCCATCAAGTATTAATGGTCTTAACTTATATAGTTACGCAAATAATAATTCAATTGGAATTGCATATAGTAGTTCTAATGTAGGATTTGATAATAGTGGTAGAATGGTGAGTTATCTATCATTAGGTGGAAAATTCACACCAAGTAATAGTGGCTTTGGTGGAAATTTTACAAAAGATTGGATTAATTTAAAACCAGTTCCTTCTTGGGTTGAAACAGCTATTGATATTGCAGATGTTGGTTTCTCGGCTAGTATAGTAGGACTGACAGCTTGGTATACACTTAAATATCCAGGTGTTGCTGATTTGATGAAATTAGATGGAATTGCTAGTATACCAGGAAAATATGCTGATTTTGTTGAAGGTCTAGGATATGCATTTGTGTTTGTAGAAACCGGAATAGATGTGTACAAAAATTGGCAAAAAGGACAATCGTCAGGCTATATTTTTGCGAGTGGAGCTTATACATTTGGTACAGGAATGGCTATAACTTGGGGATCATCAAAACTTGGTGCATACATTGGAACATCTATTGGTGGCCCAGTTGGATTTATTGCTGGAGGCGTGGCTGGTATTCTTATAGGTCTTGGACTTGAATGGTTATCGGATGAAATTAAGGAGTGGATATTTTAGATGAAAAAGTACAGACCAATTAAACTATGGATTATCTTATTAATTTTAATTGCTGTTGGTGTATTGCTTGGTGGCTTTTTGATGGACGGATGGAAACGAATTTTGATGCTTGTTTGTACAAGTATTATGTTTATAGTTTTTATTTTATGTACAACTTACTATATTCAATTCCAAACAGACAGGCTTGTAATTAGACATGGATTATCTTCGTTTAATAAATCTTATAGATCAAATATGAAAACAAGATATATTTTATTTAGCAATATTAAAAATTTATCGATAAATCACTCTAGTAAATATGTTATTATTAATTTAAAAGATGGTAATAATATTATGTTTTCTTTCAATGGCTATTTTAAAGCGGACCAAATAGTAAGTGAATTTAGAAAAATAGATTATGAATTAAACAATAAATAAAACATAGAATTTAGACACTAACCACTTTGTTGGTAAAACCAATAGGGTGGTTTTTAATATGTAAGCTAGGTATCCTAGTTACTAAATATTTTGCGTGAAGCAGAGTGAAGCACGATTTATCCTATGCACAATTTTTTAAACTTTTTTATATTTGACCCCGACACTTTAATAGCTAAATGTCCGTTACTATTGAAGGAGGAATTTTATGAGTAAAGAAAAAGTTATAGAAATTGAAATAAACGATGTTACTTATATTGTGTCTGAGGTAAATAGAAACGATGATCACTTAAAACAAATAATAAAAGATATGCTCATAGAAATATTAAAATATGAGCAAAAAAATTAATAATATAATCAAACATAGATGTCTAGTTCTATGTTTTATTTTACAGGAGGTAAAATGAAACAAAAAGAATTATATAAGACAGCAGTTTATTGTCGTTTGTCATTAGATGATGGAAGTGAGGGTGATTCATCAAGTATTCATACACAAAAGATGTTGCTAAAAAAATATTGTAAAGATAATGGATATGAAATATATGATTATTATATTGATGATGATATTTAGGACTTAATTATAATCGACCTAATTTTCAAAGAATGTTACAAGATATTGAAAATGGAAAGATTGATTTAGTTATACAAGCAAAACAAGTTTTGCTTAGATTTAGCAAGACTTGGTAGAGATTATATTATGACTGGTTATTATACTGAGATATACTTTAATGAAAAAGGTGTTAGATATATTGCAGTAAATGATAATATAGACACAATTAATGATAACAACAGAAAGTAGTTTCTGTTGATATAGCTCCATCTTAAAACATCTTAAATGATATGTATGCCAAAGATATTTCAAGGAAAGTAAAAAGTGCTAAAAGATTAAGAATGCATAAAGGATATTATATATCTTGTCTGCCACCATCTGGTTATAAGGTAAATCCTAATGATCCTAATCAATTAGTTATAGATGAAGAAGTTGATGATATTGTTAAATTAATTTTTAGATTAGCCTTAAATAGTAATGGAGTAGTAAAAATAGTTCAAGAACTAAACAAAAGAGGAATAGATACACCTAGTATTTATAAAACTAAAAATGGAAACTAAAGATGTTTAACATCAATAGAACAAAGAAAATCAGGAAGAAGAGCTTATTCATATCAATGTTATGATAGATATTTAAAACACCCAACTGATACAGAAGCTAATAGTATTAGATATGAAGTAATATATCAAATAGTTGATGGGAAAAAAACTAGAGATATAAGAATAGTCTACAGATTTCTAAGTTAATTCTTAAGACGTTATATAAAAAAGTGATGTCGAGATATATTACTATGCTTTAATAATAGATTAATTATGTATATCTTATGCGCGTATTGGATGAATATTAGTTAATTTTATTTTTTCATTTAATAAAAAATGTATATAAAAACATATAATTTTATGGTGATAGTTATTAAAAGAAAATATATATTTTTATTAATCATAATACTTGTTATACCAATACTATTAATTCAAGTAATTGATAATTACTTTGGTCCTAAGACAAATGAGTATATATATAATCAAACAAAAGTGTTAGTTTCAAATACATTTAATAATTTATTAAATCAATCAATTATTCCATATATCAACGAAGAAGAACTTGTTTTTATTAACTATAAAGAAACAAAAGAAGTAAACAGTATTATTCTAAATACAGCTCTTTTTAATGAAATATTAGGTAGAATATATACGTTACTAGAAAACACATTTAAAGATAATATGGATAATTTTTTTAAAGATTTGGAAATACCGATAGGCTCATTAATTAGTAAAACTGTATTTGCAGGAAAAGGTCATATAATTGATATACCGATTATTCCAATAGGATCTTATAAAGTAGATTTAAAAACAGATACTAAAGAATATGGTATTAATAGTCAACAATTAGAGGTTTATATTGATATAGAAGTAGATGTTGAAACAATAATTCCTTTTAATCCAATGACCCACTCAATCAATTCAAGATTTTTACTAGCTTCAATTATAGTTCAAGGAGATATTCCAAATTATTATTATGCATCAAGCGTAGATAAAAGTTTTCCATATATCCCAAAAGAATAAAGATATAATCATTTTATTAGAAAACATAATTGAAATATGGTATAATAAGATACAAAGGAAGTATTAAATTATGGAAACAGTAAATCAAATTAAATTAGTCTTGAATAGAATTCGCCCTTTTATTCAAGGAGATGGTGGCGATGTAGAATTTGTAAGATTTGAAGAAGGAATTGTTTACGTTAAATTATTAGGTGCTTGTGTCGGATGTGCTAGTGCAGATTTAACTTTAAAAGAAGGAATAGAAGCATTATTATTAGAAGAAGTACCTGGAGTAATTGGCGTTGAACAAGTAGTCGAATAATATGAAAATCGGTGATATTGTATACGGAAAAGTAACTAATATCTTAGGATATGGTGCTTTTGTGTTAGTTGAAGAATATGACGGATTAATTCATATTTCAGAGTTCTCAGATCATTTTGTTCGTGATATTAAAGAGTTTGTTAATATTGGTGATGAAGTAAAATTAAAAATTATTGAAATTGATGAAGAACATAAACGCTTGAAACTAAGTTATAAACAACTTCATAAATCACGTGGAGTAAAATGTCAAGTTCCTACATATGAAATAGGTTTTGAACCATTAGAAAAAGAATTGCCTAAATGGATTGAAAGGGAAAGAATGCATGAAAATAATTAGAAGCTTATTATTAGTTCTAACATTATTATTTCTAGCAAGTTGTAAAGAAGATACATTTATGAAAGACTATCCACAATTAGAAGATAAAAAACATATATATGAAGTTGTAGAAATTGATAAAGTATTAAGCATTTTTCATGAAAAAGAAACCGCAGTTATTTTAATGGGATTTCCTGCATGCCCTTGGTGTCAAGCAGTAGTTCCATTTGTAAATGAAATTGCGAAAGAAGAAAATGTGGATACTGTTTATTATTTAGATATTTTAGAAATGCGAGACGAATCATCACTTAATCATAATAAATATTTAGAATTAAAAACACTAATTATTGATGCGGTTGATAAGGAAAAAGATCGTATTAATGGTCCAACCCTTGTAATTGTCAAAGATGGTCAAATGGTTGGATATCATCTAGATACAGTTAGTTCACATCAAATTGAAAATGGTGTGCTTCCACCATTAACTGAAGAACAAAAAATAGAATTAAGAGATATTTTAAGAAATTTAATCAAAAAAAGTCATTAATAAACAGCGCTTTAAATAAAATACACTAGGTGATTATGTGAAAAAAAGTGTATATTTATTTTTAGCGTTTCTTATTTTAATAATATTATTTATTCCAAACATATTAACAAAAGCCGAGTCAAGTGTAATATACATTGACCCAGGTCATGGTGGATTTGATGGTGGTTGTACTTGTAATGGTATCAAAGAAAAAGATGTAACTTTGAATATTTCATTGAAATTACAAAAGCTTTTACAAAGTGTAGGTTACACTGTATATTTAACAAGAGAGAAAGATACTGCTCTTGCAAGAACAAAGTCAAATGATATATATAAAAGAGTAGCTCTAATCAATAATGCTAGTACGCTATTGTATATATCAATTCACGCTAACTCTTATCCACATCCTAGTATTAAAGGTGCTCAAACTTTTTATCACGATACAGAAGAAAACAAACAATTGTCAAACTATATTCAAGAATACCTTAAAAAAATAGATCTTGAAAATCATCGTGTTTCAAAGCCTTTAAGTGATAAATATTTACTTGATAATGTGACTAAAGTTGGCTGTTTAGTTGAAGTAGGATTTCTTTCTAATTATGAAGAATCAACAAAACTAAAGGATGAATCTTATCAAAATAAAATTGCTTACGCTATATATGCTGGAATACTTTCCTATTTAGAAAATGTAGAAGGTCAAAAATGAAAACATTAAAATACACAATAAAAACAGAAGAAGAAATGATTAACCTAGGAATAAAAATTGGTTCATTAGTTTATCCAAATATGGTGATAACTATGAATGGTAATTTGGGTGCAGGTAAGACAACAATTACTAAAGGCATTGGTAAGGCAATGGGGATAAAAAGAGTAATTAATAGTCCTACTTTTACTATTATGAAAATATATGAGGGGAACCTAAATTTATATCATTTAGATGTCTATCGTATAGAAAATTCTAATACAGATTTTGAACTGGAAGAATACTTTTATATGGGTGGTGTAAGTGTTATTGAGTGGAGCGATAACATTAAGGATTTAATACCAAGTGATTCTGTAAATCTAACGTTTGAAATAAAAGAAGATTCTACACGCATAGTTACAATTAATGGCCCAGTTGATTTTGTAGACAAGTTAGAAACAGGTGAATAAGATGCTCAGATTATTTATGGACACATCAAACAAATATTTATATATAGCAGTTGTTCAAAATAATAATTTATTATTTGAACATATTCAACCAGGTAATAATAATCATTCAGAGACTTTAGTAAAAGTACTTGAAGATATTTTAAAACAACAAAATATAACGGTTGACCAAATTGATGAAATATATGTAGGACGAGGACCTGGATCATATACGGGAGTTAGAGTAGCGTGTACGGTTGCGAAAGTATTAGCGTTTATTAAAAACAAAAAACTTTATAGTTTTAGTTCGTTAGATTTATTGCTCACAACAAACCTAAAAGAAGGTAAAGTTGTTTGTCAAATGGATGCTAGAAGAGGTTTTAGTTTTGCAAAAGTATTTAATGTAAAAGATCAAATTGAAATAATAAAAGAAGAAGCTTTTGTAGAAACGAACGTACTTCAAGAAGAATTTAAAGACGCTTTTTTTATAACGAATGAATCTTACAATTATAATCCGCTTTTATTGTTAGAAAAAGGCTTAATTAAAAAAGAAGATGATGTTCATTCATTTGTACCTACGTATCTAAGAAGTGGTGTATAAAATGATTGAAATTTCTACTCTAAAAAAAGAAGATATTGACGCTGTAATTGAAATCGAAAAGAAATATTTATTGGAAACAATTGGTTCTGAAATGCTTGGCAATGAACTTCATAATAAATATGCACACTTTTATGTTGCGAAAAACGAAAAAGAAGTAATTGGATATATAGGTGGTTGGATTATTGATTCAACATGCGATATGATCAATTTTGTTGTTAAAGAAGAATATCAAAGAATAGGTGTAGGCACTAAACTATATCAAACACTAGAGAATAAAACACAAGAATTAGGTGGAACCGAAATATTACTTGAAGTAAGAATTAGTAATATTAAAGCTCAAAGCTTTTATCAAAAACATGGTTTTAAACAAATCTTTGTACGCCCAAAATATTACAAAAATGGTGAAGATGCTTTAATTCTTAGAAAGGAACTTTATGAAGATACTAGCAATTGAATCAAGTTGTGATGAAACAAGTATTGCGATTGTAGAAAATGGCAAACGCGTTTTAAGCAATGTAACATATACACAAATTGAAATTCATAAACAATATGGTGGAGTAGTGCCAGAAGTTGCTAGCCGTCATCATATTGAAAAAGTGACATATGTTTTGCAAGGAGCACTAGAACAAGCTAATTTAAAATTAGAAGAAATTGATGCTGTAGCAGTTACTCATACTCCAGGTTTAGTAGGTTCTTTAATGGTTGGCATTAATACTGCAAAAACAATTGCAATGGCTTATAATAAACCATTAATTTTTGTTAATCATATTCATGGACATATATATGCAAACTATTTAACAAATGAGTTTAAATTTCCACTTATTGCGCTTGTTGTATCTGGCGGACATACTGAAATTGTTTTAATGAGAGATCATTTCGATTTTGAAGTTTTAGGTGAAACACTAGATGATGCGGTGGGTGAGGCATATGATAAAATTGCACGTGTTGTAAATGTTGGTTATCCAGGTGGGCCAATCATTGATAAGATGGCATCAAATGGTCAGCCTACTTACAAACTGCCACATGTAAAACTTGGAAAAGATAGTTACGACTTCAGTTTTTCTGGTTTAAAATCTGCTGTAATTAATCTTCACAATAAAGCTTTACAAAAAGGTGAAGAACTAAACGCAAATGATTTAGCTGCTAGTTTCCAAGATGCAGTTGTTGATGTGCTTGTTACTAAAACTAAACGTGCAATTAATGAATATAATTGTAAACAAGTGATTGTGGCTGGTGGTGTTGCAGCTAACAAAGGATTAAGAAAAGCAATGTCTACAATGGTTGATGAGTTAAGTGATGTAATCCTTACTTTCCCTCCAT
>JAZOLG010000063.1:0-1555 GCA_045652765.1 Bacilli bacterium | reverse complement strand
ATACAACCGGGATATAGAATGCAAAGCTCAAAACAATCGTTAACCACATGAAACGATATTCTTTATCTTGATTTTTCTTAGCGCTGATAAAGAATAATACGATTATTAATATTCCTAATAATGCAAATGGAATATTACGATAGATAGCCCATGTTAAAGGAGCATCAGCTACTAACCATTGATTTTGTGGGAAGAAGCATAATGCTATTCTGATTAAAGCTAACGTGTAAACCGCTATTGTGATTTTTCTTTTGCCTTTTACGTTGTATCTTATTCGCCATACATAATATAACAGGATATAGAATATTGTCATTGTAATTGAGGTAATCCATTTACCTAATCCTAACCACAAGGTATAATCTTCTAATCCCGTTGTGCATAAAGCTAATGCTCTGGGAACTAAATGAAATGCATCTCCACAACCAAGTGTAACAGCCATTATACCAAACAACAAATATTCTTTAATTCCTTTACTTTTTAATATCATAATGATACCAATTGTAATAACCGTAGTTAAATATACAACATCAAATATTGTTTCACCAATTGCTTGACCTGATAATAACATATTAACCTCCTAAATGAATAACAAAATATTTACACAAGTAATTAAACTTTAATTTTATAAACTAATCAGTTTAATGATTAAGTCGGCTATTTTATAAACATCTTCTTCACAATCAGACTCTGCCCATTTATCTATAATTGCTAATACACCATAATTGAAATATGCAAACGCGAATTCTTTTTCATCATTTTTTATGTTATATTTTCGCAATAATTTATCACATAAATTTCGGTATAATTCTTTATTTATTTTTGAATTTTTAAATATATGTGGTTTGTGTGGAAGTACTCGGTATATTTTTTTAAGTTCTTTTATGGTATTCAAATATGGAACTAAATGTATTTCATCTAAATTAAAGTTTTTCTCATCATTTGAACGCGAAATAATAGCATCATAACTAGAATCAGATAATAATCTTGCATTTATATACTTCATCGTTTCTACTAACAAATCATCTTTGGTATCATAATGCATATAAAATGTACTTCTATTTACACCGGCCTTTTCACAGATTTCTTTTACTGTAATGGAGTCATATTCTTTCTTTTCTAATAATAAAAGTAATGCTTCAACCATTAAAGAAGACGAAAATGAATTTCTTGATTTATACATATTGGTTCTCCAATGATTCATTAAATGTAACTAAGATTTTTAAATTAAATATTCAATTAACCTTAGCTAAGCATATTTTAACAAAAAAATGAGAGAAAATCAACAACACAAATAAAAAAAGTGTTGATTACGAGAAGCAAAAGAAAGCAAGATGCCGATAAAAGACTAACGATCAAATCCCAATTTGTCGAGCAGAATAGGCGTTGAATGTTGGTGTGATTTTGATGCAAATTTGGTGCAACACTTTATAGGGCGATACTCACGATATCAAACAGTATTCTTAAAACTCCAAGAGATAATTACAGCCTTACGGCAATTATTTCGATACAAAAAAAGGTACACTCGAAAATTGAGTGTACCTTTTCGGTTTAGTGG
>JAZOLG010000062.1:0-1611 GCA_045652765.1 Bacilli bacterium | reverse complement strand
ATATTCTTTATCTTCATATCCTCTATCTTTTTCTTCTGTCATTTCTGCTAATTTCTTCATTATATTTGGACACCAATATACTCCATCCTTTGTTTGTTTAGATAACATAATATCTTTATGTATTTCATCTCTAGAATATTTATATTTTATAGTTTTCATATTTTTATATAAAATTATTTTAATGTTTTAAGTTTATATTATATATAGTATTTAAGAAATAATAATAATTATTTATTTATTCTACATCTTCTTCAACAGACATATTTAAATTAGCAGTTGGTTGTTGAGATGTAGTAGCACTAATTAAACTATTTGCTAAAGCTAATCCTGGTTTCATATATGGTATAGCTTCAATTAAACCTTTAGTTATTAATTTACTTATACTAGGTAATGCACCTTGAAAAGCTTTTTTTAATGTTTTCCATGCACTTTCTTTATTTTTTTTAATTATTATTGATTCAGTAGATTTCATAACTGGTTTTTGTTGAACTATAGTAATACTTTCTTTTTTTTCTTGATTACTAACATAATGACATGAAGGTGTAATAGGCATATAATTTAAAAATGATGCATTAGGTAAACATTCAAAATTTAAATAAAAATCTACTTTAAAACAAGAAGCACTTGGTGGTGCACCTAATACATATACCATCCAATTAAAACCAGATTTATGTATATTTTCATCACCTAAAAAAGTATATGTAGTTCCAGTATTAGATAATGTTGCTACACTACTACCATATAATTTAGTATATTCTTCAAATGTATTATCTATAGGAAAATATAACATTCTTAATCCTTCTATACATAAATTCTCTTGATGATAAAATGAATCCATAGCTAAATCAAAATTAGAAAACTTATCTACATCAGGTTGATAACAATTTATAGATCCACCTCCTGATGGTGAAACTGCACCAGCTATTTGTTCTGTTTCATTAAAAACAACAGCACCACCAATAACTCCTGATGTTATATCCATTCTACCAATATATTTCATTATTAAACTTGCTGATACTAATCTATATTGATCATATACACCTGGTATACCTTGACCTATATTCATTGGTACAAAACCATGATTTAATGTATGACCATCTAATTCAGAATTATTATTAAAAGAAAAAGTTGAGAAATAAATAGGTGTAAAAGGATTATCAGAAGAAGGATTTACAGCATTTATAGGATCCATATCATTTGTATTATATAAAAAAAATGGATTAAATACAAATCCTAAATTACCACGACTATTTGTTGTTAAAGTAAATGAATTATGTAATTGAAAACTAGTAGATGGTACAGGTATAGGACTAGGTATTTTACATCCTTTAGCTTTTTCAGGATGAATTAAATTCTCTAAATATGATTTTTCTGATTTATTCTTATATGATGCTAATACATCTACTATATTTTCTAATTCATCTATATCAACTGTATCCCCATTTAAATCTTTATATAATCTACCAATATAATTTAACATATTTTTATCATAATCTGCAATTATTTTTAAATTTGTATCAGTTTTTTCTATAAATGGTTCATTATTTTTAATATTTGTAAATATCATTACTATTTTTATTTAAAATTATCCAAAAAAAAATTGTTTATATA
>JAZOLG010000061.1:0-2205 GCA_045652765.1 Bacilli bacterium | reverse complement strand
AGTAAAATTATGGGTAGTTGAACGTTTTAAATCAGCGAAAGATGTTATTCAATTAGACAGTCCTGAAACAGGAACTATTATCTGTAAAGGATTGTATGTTCATTATGGTTCTGCGGGAGAAATGAGAGCTCCAATGACATTGAAGTTTGAAGCAAAAGATAATCGATATCGTTATACAATCACTATTAATGAAGTATACACTGGAAATGTTGATGTTAGTATGTATTCGACATATATCAATAAACCTAACAAAAAATTTGTAATAGAATTTTGTGAAGATTTTTATAGACAAGTTAGAAATTGGAATGAAGAAATATTGAGTACAGGTGTCAATAGCGATTCAAATGATGATTGGTAATTAGATAATCTTGTTAAATTGAAATTTAATTCCATAAGTGAAAAATATTTATCACTTTATAGTGTTTACTATAAAAATTGCAACTATAGAGACGGTTCCGTCTGCAGTAATAGACTTAGGATAAAAATAGATATTCTGCTTAATTATTACAAATAAAAAACTTTACTTCGACCGAAGTAAAGTTTTTTATCGTTGGAAGCACTTCCTAATAACCAAATAATTGTACTTCATTTTTATTGGGTATTTCCGAGATTTGACAATAGATGTCTTCATTAAAAATTTGATAAGTATCAAAAACTACTTGGTACTCTGGTTTTAACCAACTAATATTCCATAGTTTAACTGTGGGATTGTTTGCTGCAATCTGACATAATTTTTCACTAGAATCTTTATCTCGGTTGCGATCGGTTTTAATTGTTAAGCGTTGAAACCAAACTCTCCAATGCCCCACATTCGGTTTATCTGCAAACTTATTTTCTATCGCCAAGAGCACTTCTGAAATAAAATTAGAATCAGTCCCAAACGATAATAACTTTCCTATACACACGACAACAGCAGAATATGTTCTGGGATTATTATAGGCGATGTCAGTTAAAATGCTTATAATTGCTTTTAACGAAATATCTTCTTTAAAGTCTTCTAGTGAATTTATCCTATCTAAAAAGTCACTTAATGCTGTAGATAAACTTCCTGAGTTTGGATGTTTTTCTGCCAATGAATATATTAACAATAGATGCTTGAATAAAGTATTAGCAGTATGTTTCTTTTCATTCCACGACCATTTATCTGGCTTAATCACATCATGTATAATATGACTAGACATAGTTGTCTTGTGTGTATTTAACTTTAAATTTAATTCTGTTAATACTTCAGATAATAACTTCGTTATTTGTACAACATCTTTTTCTGTTTGTGCAAAAATTCTATAATCATCTCTATAACGTAAAATCTGATAGTTACTTATTTGATTATCTTCGATCTTTTTCGATAGTTCTTTGTCTGCATATCCTAAAATCATTTCTGCAATAAAATCCATTAAAACACTTCCCTGGGGTATACCGTTAGTCTGCCGATAAGTCATAGACTGTATAATTTCATCAATAATACAGCCAATTAAAGTTGGAGGCTTTACATTTCTATGAGCACGTGCTTCATTTTTACCATGCAATGCCCAACCTATTGTATGTGTATAAATTGAACTATAGCAATCTGTAATATCGGTAACTAACACATACTTGTAATATAATGCATTTTCAATGGACTGTTGTTCTATCTTTCCCCACCAATTTAAAACATTTGTAGCAACATCAGTTTTTAATTGATTGTCTGCTTGTTCAGATACAAGTGGAATACTATAACACTTAATATTAGGATTACTTTGAAATTCTCCAAATTTACGTTTGATATATTCCCAATGTTCTGTAATTCTATTAAGTAAGCAAATATAAACGGCTGGATTGATAATTTGCAAAGGTCTCCATGCTAAATTTCCATCCTTATTTGTGAGAAATTTATAATTGACATCGTCATAATCGTTAGGTTTAGAATCTTGAATATCAATTAACTTTGCATTTTTACCCATTAGTATATCAAGTTGATTCAATAGTGATTGAAAATCAAAATATTTTGGCAAATCTATAGTACAGAACTTACTTGATTGTAAAAAATAGTTACGTACTTCAATTGCGGTTAATTTAAGTATTGTATCTTTCATAACATTAAAACAGATTTCTATGTTTATTAGATCTTATATGGACTGCAAAGGTACTAAAAATAAATGACATATACAAACTATTCGGTGTTTTTGAGGTATTTTGTTCGGTGTTTTTGAGGTATTTTGATCTGTG
>JAZOLG010000060.1:0-6976 GCA_045652765.1 Bacilli bacterium | reverse complement strand
CCCTTTGCATATTTAGTATCTAACTTGTATCCATAATCTGGATAGAGGACAGTGTTAGGTGGGCAGTTTGACTGGGGCGGTCGCCTCCCAAAGAGTAACGGAGGCGCCCAAAGGTTCCCTCAGAATGGTTGGAAATCATTCATAGAGTGCAAAGGCAGAAGGGAGCTTGACTGCGAGACCTACAAGTCGAGCAGGAACGAAAGTTGGGCTTAGTGAACCGGCTATACTGAATGGAAAGGTAGTCGATCAACGGACAAAAGCTACCCTGGGGATAACAGGCTGATCTCTCCCAAGAGTACACATCGACGGGGAGGTTTGGCACCTCGATGTCGGCTCGTCGCATCCTGGGGCTGGAGAAGGTCCCAAGGGTTGGGCTGTTCGCCCATTAAAGCGTCACGCGAGCTGGGTTCAGAACGTCGTGAGACAGTTCGGTCCCTATCTGTCGTGGGCGTAGGAAATTTGAGAGGAGTTGTTCCTAGTACGAGAGGACCAGAATGAACGCACCGCTGGTGCACCAGTTGGCCTGCCAGGGCCACAGCTGGGTAGCTATGTGCGGACGGGATAAACGCTGAAAGCATCTAAGCGTGAAGCCCCCCTCAAGATGAGATTTCCCATTAGCAATAAGTAAGACCCCTTATAGATGATGAGGTTGATAGGTCAGAGATGGAAGCACCGTGAGGTGTTAGAGTTGACTGATACTAATAGGTCGAGGACTTAACCTTACAATTTAACGCTAAATACAAAAGATGAGTATTATTCAATTTTGAAAGAGAGTTTGGTGACTATAGCGAAGTGGACACACCTGTACCCATGCCGAACACAGAAGTTAAGCACTTCAACGCCGACGATAGTAGTAACCTGCAAAAATAGGACGTTGCCAGCTCCTTTCTATAAATGCCTCTTTAGCTCAGTTGGTTAGAGCACATGACTGTTAATCATGGTGTCCGCGGTTCAAGTCCGTGAAGAGGCGCCATTTTTTTTATTTCAAAAAAGGAGAAAAATTATGAACGAATACGTAAAATTCTTTGATGGACTTAGCAGTCTTGTACGTTTAATTTTAGTTATTATTCCTATTACAAGTTGGATTAATGCTATTGTTTATCGTTTCGCAAAGGGTAATTTACTAGGTGCTATTTTAGCTATCCCATTTGGATTTATTTTCTGGGTTGTAGACTTAGTATCTGTATTACTTTACGGTAATTTAAAAGTTCTAGTTTAATAAAAAAATACTTCATATGAAGTATTTTTTTTTATTTACTACAAAAAAATTTTTTATTATGATATAATAGATTTATATTAGGAGGAAATATATGGAAATTAGAAATTGTAATATTAATGATGTTGAACAAATTTGTAAATTATGGAATGAAGAAGTTGCTTCTTTAAAATATTTTAAACCACTTGAAATTGAAGATTTTATTAATCGTTTTGTAAATAATGTGGATTTCAATTTTGAAGGTGTATTTGGAGCTTTTGATGGAGAGCTACTAGTAGGTTATGCAATTGGGTTAATTAGACAACAAACTATAAAAAACGAAAATGCACCTGGTTATTTAAATGCTTTAGTAGTTAGAAATAGTTATCGTAAACAAGGAATTGCTGATGAATTGTTAAAAAAAGTAGAAAATTTTGTTAAAGCTAATGGTAGAAAATCAATCCAAGCTTCATCTTATTTACCATTATGCTATAGTTGGTATATTCCACATTATGGGACTGATGATCATCCTTGCGCACCAGGTATTAGAGTTAATTCAGAAGAGTACTTTTACTTATTACATCGTGGATATGCTGCTGTAGGATTTGAAGATGCTTTCCATTTGCCACTTGCACAATATGAAATTTCACCTACAATTCAAGAAATTTTAGATCGTAATGAAAAAGATGGTATTAAAATAGAATTTTACGATGAAAATAAACATACTGGATTAAATGAATTTTATGAAGATATTCAAGCTCCAGATTTTGAAAAAGTTATTAGATCTAATTTATTATTAGATAAACCATATCCGTTTTTAGTTATTGTTGAAAATAATGTAATAAAAGGATGGACAGGTGCATTATGGAATGAAACAAGTGGTCGTGGTCATTTTGATGGTATTATTATTAGTTCATCAATTCGTGGAAGAGGAATGGGAAAAGCATTGTTTTCCATGTTAGCATATCAATCTAAACTTAATGGTGCTAAATTTATGACTTTCTATACAGGATTAAACAATCATGCAAGATATATTTATATGGGTGCGGGCTTTAAAATTGTTCAAAGCTATGCATTAATGAAAAAAGTATTTAAATAGAGGCTAAAATGAAATATGTTATTGCAATTGATCAAGGTACAACTAGTTCGAGATCAATTTTATTTGATGAATTTTGTAATATCGTTTCTGTAGATCAAATGGAAATAAGCTTAAATTTCCCTAAAAATGGTTGGGTTGAACAAAATCCAGAGGAAATCTGGCAAAGTGTTTATTTGACTTTGAAAGATATTATTAATAAATCTAATATAGATGTAACTGATATAAAGGGTATAGGAATTACAAACCAAAGAGAAACTACAATCTTGTGGGATAAAGAAACAGGTGAAGCTGTTTATCCAGCTATCGTATGGCAATCAAGACAATCACAAAGTATTTGTGAATATATGATAGAAAATGGATATCAAAAGATGATTCAAGAAAAAACAGGGTTAATTATTAATCCGTATTTTTCTGCATCAAAAATAAAATTCATTTTTGATAAGCGCCCCGATTTATTAAAACGTGCAAAAAAGGGTGAAATATTATTTGGCACAGTAGATTCTTATTTGGTCTGGAAATTAACATCAGGTAAAGTTCATGTAACTGATTATAGTAATGCATCTAGAACAATGCTTTATAATATTAATAATTTAGATTGGGATGATGAATTATTAAAACTATTTAATATTCCTAAAGAAATTCTTCCCAAAGTTGTTGAATCAAGTGATATTTATGGTTATGCTACTGAATTAACCAATTTAACAAATGGTTATGAAATTCCAATAGCGGCAATTATTGGTGATCAACAAGCATCGTTATTTGGACAATGTTGTTATAATGAAGGCGATGTAAAGAATACATATGGTACAGGATGCTTTATGTTGATGAATACTAAAGACAAAATTGTAAAATCTAATAATGGTTTGTTAACTACTATTGCATGGGGAATAAACGGCAAAATCGAATATGCTTTAGAAGGTTCGGTTTTTGTGGCTGGTTCAGCTGTTCAATGGTTAAGAGATGGTATTCGTATTATTGAAAAATCTTCAGATGTTGAAAAATATAGTTCTCGTATTCCTGATAGTAATGGTGTTTATTTTGTTCCAGCATTCGTGGGATTAGGTACTCCATATTGGGACAATGATGTAAGAGGCACTACTTTTGGATTAACAAGAGCCACTAAGAAAGAACATTTTATTAATGCTGTTGTAGAATCAATAGCTTATCAATCTAAAGATGTCATGGAAGTAATGATAAAAGAATCTAACATGAAAATTCGTAATCTTGCGGTTGATGGAGGAGCTAGCATTAATAATTATTTAATGCAGTTTCAAGCAAATATATTAAATTGTCGTATTGTGCGTCCTAAAATATTAGAAACAACTGCAAAAGGTGCTGCATACTTAGCCGGTTTAAGAACTGGAATATGGGCCAATATTGATGAAATAAAAAAATTATATTCCGTTGAAAGAATTTTTACTAGTCAATTTGATAAAGAGACAAGAGATAGAAAATATAATGGTTGGTTAAAAGCTGTAAATGCTACACGCTACTTTAAAGTAGAAGAAGGTGAATAAGATGTATGATGTGCTAATTATTGGCGCAGGTGTAATTGGTGCTAGTATCGCTAGAGAATTAGCTAAATATAAATTAAAAATAATTGTTTTAGATAAAGAAAATGATGTTTGTGAAGGTACTTCATGTGCAAATTCAGCAATTATACATTCGGGATATGATCCAAAACCTGGTTCACTAAAGGCTAAACTTAATGTTTTGGGAAATTCTTTGTATGATAAACTTTGTAATGAATTGGATGTTAGCTTTATTCGAAATGGTTCAATTACACTGGCGAATGATCAAGAAGAACTAGATATGCTTTATCAATTACATGAACGTGCTAAAATTAATGGTGTAGATACTAAAATACTTGATCAAAATGAATTAATGAAACTTGATACTATCATTACTAAAAAAGCAATTAAGGGTCTTTTTGCTCCAACTGCTGGTATAATTAATCCTTTTGAATTAACTGTTGCATTAATGGAAAATGCTATGGATAATGGAGTTCAGTTATCATTAAAAGATAAAGTACTTAATATAACGCCGATAAATGATCATTATTTAGTCAAAAGTGAAAAAAATGAATATTTTACGCGTTATGTGATTAATGCTGCTGGTATATATACTGATGTTATTAATGAGATGGTTAATGAACGATTTTTTACATTGACACCTAGACGTGGTGAATATTTTGTATTAGATCATTACGATAATACATATTTAAAACATACTTTATTTAATGTACCATCAAGCAAAGGAAAAGGAGTTTTAGTTGCTCCAACTACTCATTTTAATTATATTATAGGTCCGTCTAGTGAAGAAATTTTTGATAAAGAAGATCTTTCAACAAATAAAGATGTTTTGAATAATGTTAGAAATAAAGCTTACAATTTGGTAGATTATGTTGATTATTCTAAGGTAATTAGACAATTTTCAGGAATAAGGGCTATTTCTAACAATAATGATTTTATTATTGAAGAAACAAGAAAAGGTTTTATTAATGTAGCAGGGATTCAGTCTCCTGGTTTATCAGCTGCTCCTGCAATTGCTTTAATGGTAGCCGATTTTATCAAAGATAAAACTCTTAATGAAAATTATAATCCAATAAGAAGACCATTAGTTCGCTTGAGTAAAATGTCTTTGAGTGATAAAAATGAATTAATTAAACAAAATCCTTTATTTGGCAAAATGATTTGTAATTGTGAACAAGTGACTGAAGGAGAAATTTTGGATGTAATCCACCGAAATTGTGGTGCTACAACAATTAAAGGTGTGAAAAAACGCATTAGACCGGGATTCGGTATGTGTCAAGGAGGTTTTTGTGAAGTTAATGTTGCTAAAATATTAGCTCGAGAATTAAAAGTTGACCTTTTGAATATTGAATATGGCAAACGTAATTCATTTGTTGTAAAAGAATCTCTAAATAAAGAGGTGTCTAATGATTAAATATGACTTAGTTGTAATTGGAGGCGGAAGTGCCGGCTTAGCTGCCGCTGTATCTGCCTTTGATAATGGTGTAAAATCAATAATTGTTTTGGAAAAAGAAAAAGCACTAGGAGGCATCTTACTTCAGTGTATTCATAATGGGTTTGGTTTACAAACATATAAAGAAGAATTAACTGGACCTGAATATGCATATAGAGCAGAAGTTGAACTTGTTAATCGTAATATTGAATATAGATTAGAAACGATGGTTACTCATATTTCTGATGATTTAAAAGTCACTTTTATCAATCCAGTTGATGGAGTTCAAATTATTCAAGCAAGAGCAATCGTTTCTGCAACAGGGTGTATAGAACGAAACCGTGGAGCTATTCAAATTCCTGGTGATAGACCAAGTGGAGTTTTGACAGCTGGTGCGGCTCAAAAATATTTAAATATTGAAGGTTATTTAGTAGGTAAAAAAGTATTTATTTTAGGTAGTGGTGATATTGGTTTGATTATGGCTCGAAGAATGACTCTTGAAGGAGCAAAAGTGCTTGGTGTAGCTGAACTTATGCCTTATTCAAATGGACTAAATCGAAATATTGTACAATGTTTAGAAGATTATAGCATACCACTATATTTAAGTCATACTGTTAAAAAAATTGTTGGTAAAGATCGATTAGAAAAGATTGTATTGTCTAAGGTTGATGATAATTTTAATTTTATTGAAGGAAGCGAAATAGAGTTTGAAGTTGATACTTTGTTGTTATCAGTAGGGCTAATCCCTTCAAATAAATTATTAGAAAATATTGGTGTTAAAATGCACCCTATAACAAAAGGTCCAATTGTTGACGATACGTATCAAACTTCTGTTAAAGGAATTTTTTCATGTGGTAATTCTTTACATGTTCATGATTTAGTGGATTATGTATCTGAAGAATCAAAAAAAGTTGGATATTTTGTAGCTAAATATTTAAATGATGAAATTGTAAAAAATCGAACTGTTGAAGTAAAAAATGGTAATGGAGTTAATTATGTATTACCAACTAAGGTTGTTATTGATGATCTTAACGATATAGAATTATTTTTTAGAGTTAAAACACCTCATCAATCATGTTATATAGATGTTATTCTTGATGGAAAACAAATTAAACGTTTTAAGAAAACTTATTTAATTCCTTCTGAAATGGAAAGAATTAAAATAAAAAGAGATTTAATTAAAGAAGGACAAATCATTTCATTGGAGGTGCACGATGCGTAAATTGATATGTATTGTATGTCCAAGAGGATGCCATTTAGAAGTAGATGAAAATCTAAATGTAACAGGTAATTATTGTAAGCGTGGAGAAACTTACGCAAGAAATGAATTAACTTCACCAAAAAGAAAAGTCACATCAACTATTGAAGTTATAGGTGGAAATGTTAAACGAGTCAGTGTAATAACGGAAAATGAAATCCCAAAGGATAAAATATTTGAAGTTATGAGAGAAATTCAAAAGACAATAGTTTATGCTCCACTTGCGATAAATTCAATTGTTATTGAAAATGTATTGGGATTGGGTGTTAATATAATAACAACAAAAGAAGTTCTTAAATATAAATAAAAAAGTGATACTTTCGTATCACTTTTTGTTTGATTTATTGATCCCTATTATTCCTCCTATAATGGGTGATATTAGATAAATAATGTATTTTAGAAAAGTATTGATGGGTATACTGGTTTTAGTTATTATTGTAATAATAATTATTATTGAAAT
>JAZOLG010000059.1:0-4526 GCA_045652765.1 Bacilli bacterium | reverse complement strand
CATCAATAATTTCTTCATTAATAAATTCATATGTATTTCTATCAATAATTTTAAATTCATGTGAATCATCAAATATCAATATTCCTATTTTATATTTCTTTGTTTTCGTTATATAATATTTATAATATTCTTTTATTTCTGAAGGACTATTTCTATCTACAACACCAAATTCCCCGATTATAACCGGTATATTATTTTTTTTCATAAATTTACTTATAGATTTAAAAATATCATTTAAACTTTTTTTATCTTTTCTACTTCCCCATTCATATACAAAATCTGTACTACCCAAATTAATTTCATTAAAAGTGAAGTTAACTGGATGATATAAATGACATTCTACTAATAAATGATTAAATGTTGAATCATTTGGCATCTTAAAACTTTCTAAAATAGCATTATCAACACCAGCCGCATAAGTTGTTAAAATAAGGTTTCTCCACTTATTGTTACCACCAGTTGATCTAATTGTATCTACAAATATTTGATATAAATAGTTCATATTTTCTAAAACCATATCATTAGATATAGTCCAATCACCATTATAATTTTTTAATTCATTAAAAGGTGAAAATAGAAGTTTATCATCATAGTCTTTAAATAATGTCGCAACTTGAATCCATAAAGATGTAAATTTGTTAAGATCATCATTATTTATATTATCTGCATATAATCCATATGTTTCAATAATATCAACTAAACAATAAATGTCTAAATCCATACAATAGTCTACGATTTCTTTTAATCTCTGAAGCCATAAGCTATCTATTATTCCATCGCTGGTTAAATGATTATAGACATCAAATGAAATTCTTATCGCATTAAAACCTTTATTTTTAAGTGTTTGTATCAATTCTTTATCAGTCTTTGTTTCACACCAGAAAGTCTCATAAAAATCAACTTTCTCCTGTGTATTGTATTCGTAGAATTTACTTATAGTCAATTTTATTTCAATTTCATGATAATTTGCTTTATCTATATTTTCTATTTCAAGAAATGCTTTTCCATCAATAACTTCTGTTTCATAGGTTTTATCAAGACATATAACATCATTATCTAATAACAATGTATCCAAAGTCCAATATAGAATTCCATCTAAATTTGAATACGGAATATTGAATTCTATTTTAAAATCACTACTATCAACATTATCAATTATTAATGTATTAGTTTCTTGAGATTTAAATTCTTGAGATTTTTGATTATTAACTATTAAATTATATGTTATGATTTCTGGATAATTAATATTTGCAGAAAGAGACATTCCTAAGTTCCAACCAATATTTAGGTTTTGATTAAAATCCCATGCACTTTCCATATGGTTTTCTTCTGATAACATTTTTTTGTTAATAGTTATTGGCTTTTTAAGAAAAAATAAAAATACAATTATTGACAAAAATAATATGAATAAAATAACTACAGATAATTTCTTTTTCATAATTACCACCGACAATATTATAACATAAATTATAAAAAGAAATATTTATAATGATTAAGATTTATTAGTTGTCAGCTTAAAACATGTATAACAAAAGTTTGAAAATTAAAATTAAGGTTTTGTATTTAATTATAACTTATTATTCCATTTATTATTAATATTGCTAGACAAATAGTGAAAAAAGTCTTATATGATTTTGTTGAATTTATACACATTTTCGATAGATAATTTATAATATTTTTCAAAATTTAATAGAAATATGTTAAAACTTAAAAAAGGTATTTTATAAAAAAAATTTATTTATAATTTCAGCTGCACTATTTTTTGTTTATTAGAATACAATCCTAACGAGTGTCATCCTAATAAAAATAATTGAGATTATTGTGAAGAATGAAAAGAATGTTAAGAATCTAAAAGACGTTTTGATCCAACTAATAAATTTGGTGAAGTTATATTAGTAATTGATTTAATAGACAAAAATTCATCTATATTTGAAGCTAAAAAAGTTGCTTTAATTTCATGTTAATAGTCAATTTAAAACAACAATTAATGTTTTATAAAAAATTAATTCAACATTGATAAAAGCTTTATAAAGATTTTAAAATTTATTTGTCAAATGATATTAATATGACTATAAATAACTATATTAAATGTTTTAACACAAAAAAAATTAGCTTAGTGATAAAAATAAAAACCCCTATTCAATATAGAATTGAAAAGGGGTTTGATTAAAGTTTTTTTGTGTCTACATTTACTTGAACATTTAAAGTATAGTGCTTTTCTACTTTAGTGGTACTGGATTCCCATTAGCATCATATTCCCATTCTCCTGGCCCATATACTGCTTTGACATAAGAAACCCAACCAGTATTTATTATTTTCTTTTCACAATATATTGTTAAATTTTTGCAACCTTCGAAAGCATTATAAGATATAGATGTGACACTATCTGGAATTATTATGCTTTTTAAACTAGTGCATCCTTCAAATGCTGAATGATTTATAGTTGTGACACTATCTGGAATTATTACGCTTGTTAAACTAGTGCATCCTTTAAATGCTGAATGTCCTATACTTGTACCACCAGTTATAATTACTTTTTTTATCCAAAAAGCTTCCTCTTCTCGCCATAAAGAATTTGAAAAGATATTGTTAACAAAGCTATAGCCTTCAACATTTGGCAGTGTTATACATGTCAAATTACGACATTCATAAAAAGCGCCATTTCCTATATGTGTAACAGTATTTGGTATAACTATACTAGTAAGATTACTACAACCGATAAATGCGTCTCTATTTATTTCAGTAACAGTATGTCCTCTATAAGTATCTGGTATAATAAGATCTGTGCTATTTCCTGAATAACCTTCTATTACCAAACCATTAGAATTAATATTATATTTATATTCCCTATCAGAATATAAAATCGTTTCTTTTATGATTGCTCCAACAAATACAAAACAAATTAATAAAAGAGAGAAAATTATTGCCGGTCTCTTGTTATTTTTTATAGTTACACTATTTATTCCTTTAATATACTTTCTAAAAATAATTGTTATAATAAAATGAATTATTCTAAATAGGCAAGATAAAGAAACTAAAATAGAAAACATTTGTATTGGAAGAAGTGGTATGTTCACTGAAGTAAATGGAATGAAAACCAATGATAAAAAACCAGACAACAATGCAATAATATCAAAAAGTATTGTTAATAAATCAAATGTTATCATTACTTTAGTATTATTATTTTTGCTCAAATCTAAATAAAGCTGACTCGATGCCATTAATAATAATATCCCCGTAGCTATAATCGGTATTATACATGATGGAGAACCTGAGAAAGCTACTCTAATAAAAGTATCTACTAAACCATCAGAAGTTCTATAATAACCAAAACCCACTAAAAATATAACTCCTATGATAAACGTAATAATCGCAGATCTATTTAATATTAAATTTGTTTTTTTCGCTACTTTTGATAAAATTTCCTTTTTATCTTTCTTTTTAACCTTTTTTATTCTATTAGGTACTCGTGTATAAGATGGTTGGACTTCAACCGTATGATTTACAATTAGCTTATCAATACCTCTTACTAAATCCTGATGCCAACCGATTTTGTTCATATCTTGAGCTTGTAAACTATTGAATTCTTTTGGCATTTCATATGCATCAATATCTTTATAACATGGTATTAGGTACTTATCATGGCTATCTCTCATAAATGAAAAAAATCTTGACCATTCATTTTTTACCCAAACAGCATTAAAGTATTCTTCTTTTGTTCCTATAACTAACATAACTTTTGCACTTTTTAATGCAGCAAAAATAATTGGTTCATATTCAAATCCAATTTTATTTTCTAAAGTTATACGTGAGAAAAACACTTTATAACCTTTATCAGTTAACTTATCATATATATCTTGTGCCAATACTGAATCAATCGTTCTATTACCGTTTTCATCTGTTTCTTTATAACAAATAAAAATATCATAAGGATCTTCTTTTTGAGAAATTGAAAGAATTCTTTGTTGTAGTCTAAATATTTCTTTTGCCTCTAATTCATATTGTTTTCTTGTTACATCATCAGAATATTTAATACAAGATAAATAATCTTCATCCTCATAAATTGATGTATACTCAGTTCTATGACAAGTAGGTACCTTTTCACCAGTTCTAGGATCATCTACATATTCAATCCCATACTTACAAAGAACAAGTCCCCAATATGCTTCCGAATCTTCTGGAAATTCAGTTAGGATATTTTCATATGTCAAGATAGCTTTATCAAATTCACATCTAGATCTTAATAAATTGGCTCTATTAAATAAGGTAATCTTTTTTTCACTATCCGCAAAGGCAATTGTTTGAGTAGTACCGCAATATTCACATGTTACTAGCCTTTTGCCTTCTTCAACAGGTAATGAACCCATACACATTTTGCATTTAAATACACCCATATATATCTCCTTTTATAACGTTTTTTAATATTTTACATTAAAGATTATATCATATACATAACTGTTAAATCAATAAAAGCATTATTATTTTCCGTTATACGAAAATCTCCTTTTAAATGTCTATATATTAAG
>JAZOLG010000058.1:0-5273 GCA_045652765.1 Bacilli bacterium | reverse complement strand
ACAATCAATATCATTTCAAGAAATTTATTTTTTTGGTTCTTCAAAGGTAATTTCTAATATTTCTTTTTCATAATTATCGCCTAAAAACTTTTTATTGCTTATGATGTTTTTAGCATTATTTATAAAGTATTTAATATTATTACAACCTTTAAACGGAGTATTACGAACCTTATTGATGGTAGATGGTATTTTGACATATTCAAGATTTATACAATCACCAAAAGCACTTGATCCAATTTCTTCAACACCTTCAGATATTGTAACTGACTTTAGATTTGCATTTGCATAAAATGCTCTTGGGGAAATTTTTGTTACTTCTCTTCCATCTATCAATTCCGGTATTACAATTGTATCACCATAACCACCTGTAATAACTACTTCGTTAAAATAATAATAGTATGATAAATTACGATTATTAGCCTTGACAATAATATCTTTTACTATAAAAGACAATGTTGATATTAAACAAATCGCAAGAATTACAATTATTCTTCTTTGATTTGTTTTCTTGTAATAATTTGGTAAAAATAATGCAGCTTGTTTTGGTTTTAATGCTTTACGAAGTTGTTGATAATATTGTTGTTTTTCAATTTCTGTTTGAATTGTTGCAGGCACTTTACCTATATTAATAACATTAAATATCTTTTTAATTAAAACTCCGTATGCTATCACATTTAATGCAATTACAAAGATGGCTGACGTTAAGCTACTTAAAGTAAGCGTCCAAAAACAAATCAATGTAACAAACAAAACAAAGAAAGATGATAAGATTAACTTAGCCGTTTCTTTATTAAAATAAGATTTTTGAATCTTTTTGATTTCATTTTCATATTTTTCATCAATAACCAAGTTTTGATTAATGGCATTATAGTAATAATCATATAGTTTTCTTTTGATAGCGCGTGGTGCATACAAATAACATTTTCTAAAGTAATAACTTTCAATTGGATTGATTACTTTATTCTTTAATTCAACATCATTTGCAATATTATGCTTTGTTAAATAAAGAACCCACCATTCAACATAATCCATTGGTACAGTGTCAATCTTTTCATATAAGATTTCTTTTACCTTTTCGAATTCTTTATTTTTTAAAAGTTCAAAGAATTCTTCATGTTTTGGAGCATTATTAAGAACTTTTTCATTATCTTTACGAATAAATTTAGCTGATTTATTTAAATCAAAACAAAGTTTTTCTAAATCACTTGTTTTATAAAAACGAAGTTTATTAATTGGAAGTGATTCAATTTCTTCTTGTTCATCACATACAACGAACATACGATCATTAATTGTATTTTTTAATTCTTCGTTTGCGAAAAAGTTCATCCAAATGTGTCTAAATGTATTGTTATTTAAATGTTCAAAATTTGATGATATAACAACTAAATGACTAGACAAATTATTTATTGCGTAAATTTCTTTTGAAAAATCGTAATTCAATCCTTTAGTAAATAAACTATCTGTTATTTTAATAGTTGTTCTTTTTTCTGCAAATTTCTTTTGAATTGATTCTGCAAATTCTAAATCTTGTTTTGCATTAGGATTGCTTTCACTTGTATCAACAAGTAGTGTTATATCTACAGCTTTTATATCGATGTTTTCTTTTTGAATATTTCTTTGAAATTGATCAATTTCATTCACAATATGGTGAAGAACTTCTTTAGTATTAGCATCAGCTAAATCCATCATTTTCAAATAATTTTCATTTACAACAATTGGTTCATCTAAAACATTTAAGCAAACAAGTTCATATTCAAGTTTTTCATTTAAATTATAAATAACTCCAAATTGAGATAATAGTTTTCCAAAATAAGGATAATAATCTTCAATTTGTAAGTTATGATAGTTTTTTATAAGTTTATCATATAAGTTAAACGCACGATGAAATTGAGCATCAATATTATATTCGCTTGCTTTATTCACACGATTTAACATATTATGAAAAGTTTCAGAGTTAATCTTCGGATCACTTGTTGTCATAAAATAAGGTAGTGGAATTAAACTATTACAACTTGGACAACTTGCTAATTTTTGGTTTTCTGAAATTACGACAGTTCCACCACATTTATGACAAATAAATGTTTTATTTTCTTTTTCCAAAGTTACACCTCCTTTTTATAATAAAACGTTGTGTTTCCACAACGTTTAATACTAGATACTCATGATTGATTGTTCTTTTTCTTTAGCAGCTTTATCAATCTCAGCAATATATTTGTCAGTTAATTTTTGAGCTTCATCAGAATATTGGCGTAATGCATCTTCTGAAATTAAGCTATCCTTTTCAAGTTTCTTTAATCCATCAATAAGATCACGACGAATGTTTCTGATTGCGACTTTGTTATCTTCTGCTATTTTTTTAACAGTTTTAACTAAATCTTTTCTTGTTGCTTCATTTAGTGGTGGGATTGGAATACGCACCATTTCTCCATCATTACCTGGATTTAAACCAAGTTCAGCAGTAAGGATCGCTTTTTCGATTGTTTTTACTAATGATTTATCGTATGGTTTAACAGTTATTGTTTGAGAATCAGGAGCACTGATACTAGCAACTTGATATAATGGTGTAGCAACTCCCCAATAATCAACTTGAATACCATTTAAAATGGCAGGGTTGGCTTTACCTGTACGAACAGATGAAAATTCTTTATTTAAAGCTTCTAAGCTTTTCTTCATTTTATCTTCGCCAGCAGCTAATAATTGTTTAGGCATATTTTCTTCTCCTTTATTTTATTCTATTACAGTACCAATTTCTGGATTTGTAAGTACTTTAAGAATGTTCCCTTCTTTGTTCATATCAAAAACAATAGTTTTAATATTGTTTTCTTGACAAAGAACAGACGCTGTTAAATCAATGACATGTAATCGATAATTTAACATTTCTTGATAAGTTAGTTTAGTAAAACGTTTTGCAGATGGGTTTGTTCTAGGATCACTATCATAAACACCATCAACTCCATTTTTAGCCATTAAAATTACTTCAGCCCCAACCTCTCCAGCACGAAGTGCTGCAGTACTATCAGTTGTGAAGAAAGGATTTCCAGTTCCGCCAGCAAATATCACTACGTAACCTTCTTCTAAATATTTAATAGCTCTTTCTCTTGTATAATATTCAGCAAATTTATTTGCTTCAACCGCTGATAAAGACACAGTTTTAACACCGATTAATTTTAAAATATTTTCAAGGGCTAATGAATTAATAATTGTACCAACCATTCCAATATTATCAGCAGCGGCTTTTGGCATACCAAATTCTAATGAATCACGACCACGCCAAATGTTTCCAGCACCAGTCACAATACCAATTTGATATCCAAGTTCTACTAACTTTTTAATATCTTCAGCAATCTTTTTAACACTCGTTGCATCAACACCGAAACGATTATTTCCAGCTAATGCTTCTCCGCTTAGTTTTACAATTATTCTTTTCATATTGCCTACCTTATTTTTCTATTACTTATTTTAAAGCAGCTTGTGCAGCAGCAGCAACTTCAGCCGCAAAATCGTCTTGGCGTTTTTCCATACCTTCACCAACTTCGAAACGAGTGAAGCTAACAACACCTGATTTTTTACTAGCTAAGAATTGTTCAACAGTCATTCCTGGATCTTTAACATAAGCTTGGTCTAATAAACAAACTTCTTTTAATCCTTTGTTAACTTTACCTTCAACAATTTTAACTAAAGCAGCTTCTGGTTTACCAGCTAATTTTTCATCGTTTTTACATAATTCCATTTGAATATGAGTTTCTTTTTCAATGTAATCAGCAGGTACATCATTTTTAGAAACATATAGAGGTTTAGTAGCAGTTACATGCATACTTAAATCTCTTGCAACTTCAGCATCTTCACCTTCAACTACACATACAGTAGCGATTTTACCACCCATATGTTTGTAGAATCCAAAAGATTGACCATCATTTTTTGTGATTTTTTGAACACGACGGAAGCTAATTTTTTCACCGATTGTAGCAGTAGCATTAACGATTAATTCTTCTCCACCATTAGCAAGAACAACTTCAGTTGATTCAGCATTATGTTTAACACATAAAGCACCAATTTCTTGTAATAAAGTGATGAATTTTTCATTTTTAGCAACAAAGTCAGTTTCAGAGTTTAATTCGAATAAGTAAGCAGCGTTACCTTCGATAGCAACTTCACATAAACCTTCAGCAGCAATTCTGCTTTGTTTTTTAGCAGCTTTTGCAATACCTTTTTCTCTTAACCAGTCAACAGCTGCTTCTAAATTACCTTCACATTCAGTTAAGGCTTTTTTGCAGTCCATCATACCAGCGCCAGTTTTTTCTCTTAATTCTTTTACTAATGCAGCAGTAATCATGTTTACACCTCTTAATTATTCTTCATTTTTAACTTCTGCAGCAACTACTTCTTCTTTAGCTTCTACAGGTACTTCTTGAGCAACTTCAGCTTTAGGAGCTCTTTCTTGTCTTGGTCTTGGAGCTCTTCTATCTTTTTTAGCTGGTTTTTGTTCTTTAACTTCTTCTACTTCTTCTTTTGGTAAAGTATATGGTTCAACTGCACCACCATTACCTTCGATAACAGCATTTGCCATAATACCAACGATTAATTTAACAGCTCTAACACCATCATCATTTCCAGGGATTACATAATCAACGTCATCTGGATCACAGTTAGTATCAACTAGACCAAATACAGGAATACCTAATCTTCTAGCTTCAGCAACTGCATTGTGTTCAGTTTTTGGGTCAACTACGAATAATGCACCTGGTAATGTTTGCATATTTTTAATACCACCAAAGAAAGCTTCTAAACGTTCTTGTTCTTTCTTGATAGCAATAACTTCTTTTTTAGGTAACATTTCAAATGTTCCATCTTCAGCCATTTTTTCATAACGGTGAAGTTTAGCGATTGATCTTCTTAATGTTTTAAAGTTAGTCATTGTTCCACCAAGCCAACGTTTGTCAACATAGTATTGTTCACAACGAGTAGCTTCTTCTTTAATAACATCTTGAATTTGTTTTCTTGTACCAACGAATAATACTTTATTGTTGTTACGAACTACATCAACTAAAGCAGCGTAAGCTTCTTCAATTTTGTCTGCAGTTTTTTGAAGGTCAATGATGTATACACCATTTCTTTCTCCAAAAATATACTCTTTCATTTTAGGGTTCCAACGGCGAGTATGATGACCGAAATGAACTCCTGCTTCTAATAAGTCTTTCATTGTAATTACTGACATTTCTTTTTTCCTCCAATTTTGTCATTTAATTTTTGGCCGCCATCGTGATCAACGCTAT
>JAZOLG010000057.1:0-2472 GCA_045652765.1 Bacilli bacterium | reverse complement strand
TAAAAGTGCGTTTTTATTTTAGTTTTTTATAATACTACTTTTCCTTTTTTCAAAGTGACTTGAATAGGAAAAACAAACTATAAAATAAGTAAATTGATTACTGAATATGAATTTAGTTGTCGACTCTTATAAATTTTATCTCAACGTTCTTTATTCGATTATCAAAATATTCAGCCACAATTTTTTTAAAGTCCTGAACAAAAGTTTCTTTAATACTTGAATCGTCTATATTTTTGTATAAATCAACTTCCATTACTATACTCTCATCTTCTATGTGAGGTGCGCTATTAATCATAACATCACAATTTAGATTATAAGTAAAATCATTATTTAAAAGATATTTATTAAAATAACTATTAAGTTTATTACAAATAGCACTTGAATTAAATGTTTCCGGGTAATGTACAAACATATTAATATAAATTACTAAATCCAATTTATCATTCATTCTAATATCCTCCATAAATTATAATTTATCTATCAATTAAATTATATCACACAATGAAGGTAATTTATAGTTTAAAACATATAAAATAATACTGTTTCATACTTTGTTCATATCCTCAACCAAATTTTAAAAACAATACTAGCATATATTGATAGTTAGAATTTATACATAAAAAAGCTTATCATGTAGTAATGTTAAACTTTTATTTTTGCTATTTTGTTATTATCATATGTAATAAAATTGTCGAAAAAGTTTTGTATGATTTTACAAGTGTAAACATCTAATCCACTATAGTCAGAATTGGACAAAAAAGTTTGCTCTCCATCAACTGTCTAATTCTCTCTTGCCTGGGTTCGCCATGGTCGATTGTCTTGTTTTAAGGGTTATATAGCTCTAATATGTTGTTTGTACTATAAAAAGAGATTTTTAAAAAATCATTAATATTTTTATTTTTAAATTGCTTTAGATTTTAAAGCTACCCAAATCCCACTTACATAATCATCACTGTTAGTATCCCCTTCTGAATAACATTCAAAAATATAGTCAGATGCTATTTCGTACTCACTTTTTTGTACCCACTCAATAACTTCATCCCATAATTTTTGAATAGTTACTGGCATTTTACCTTTAGTATAGAATTTACCCCATAAGTTAGCAGGAATATTAATTTCCTTAAATCCTTCAGGTATTTCGCTACAATATTCCTTTATACTACCTATTCCATATTCAAACTCTATACTTTTATTATTATCAATACAAACACCTAACATTGGTGGAACAACTTTTTGATAGCCATCTTCATAAAATTGATCCCAAAATTTTGGAACATCTTCAAAAGATGTTTCCCCACTAAAATATTTAGTTTTTACAATAATAGTGAATTCATTTTCTGTTTCAATTTTAATATCCATATTAATTTCTCCTTTTTTAATTTTTTTTACATTTATAGCAGGTAAACATGCCACAATAACACCTTTTTTAGCTACTCCAGGATTTACCCCATGGAATTTTTTAAATGCCCTACTAAATGATTCTTGAGATTCATAACCATACTTTATAGCTACTTCAATTACTTTTTCACATTTCTTAATATCAGTCGCAGCTTCAGTTAATCTTCTTTCTCTTATATATGCTCCAATTGTCTTTCCAACTAACGAATAAAATATTCGTTGTAAATAAAAAGGACTTATAAATACTTTATTTGATAAAAAACAAATATTTAAATTAGAGTTATCTAAATTATTTTCTATTAATTCTATGGTCTTTTCCAATATACAATACGTATTCATATCATCACCACCATTAGAATTATATCATATTTTTATTTATTATTTTTGATATAAAGTGCATTAATTAATAGATAAATTAAAAAAAGACCTCTTTCAAGGTCTTCTCTATTTTTGTCTTTGTGTAAGAGAACAAACTTTTTTGTATAATTCTGGATAAAAGTATTTCTCCTTAAATAAAGTTGTAGTCACACAAACCAAAACGAAAAAATCATACAAAATCCATTGCGACGCACTCTACGCATTATTATGTCCGTATTTTGTCGAATTCGTACACCCTTTTGATAGATTTTTTTATTTTATTAGTAGAGCTTAGTCAGTTTCACTGACAGGACATATTTGTCCTATTAGTTGAAAAAGATGGCTATAAGTAGCATTTAATAAATAAACCACTTCACTAAATGTGAAGTGGTTTTAATTTTAAATTTACTTTGTGGTATATTACTAATATTAATTGTAATAGTGAGTAAAAAAAGCTTAATATGTAAAAATATTAAACTTTTTTTGTGATTTGTTTTGTATGATTTCAAATAACTGTCCACATACATACATATTCAGAACAAATTGTATAAATTTTCCAAATTCATGACCATAATAATATTATGTAGTGATTACCAGAGTATAAATGTAATTTTTATAATTTTATTATTAATGTAGTTAATATACATATTTAATTAATATTTATATAAACTATATTTTAAATATCAAGAAACTAAAACATCAATAATTTCTTCATTA
>JAZOLG010000056.1:0-35202 GCA_045652765.1 Bacilli bacterium | reverse complement strand
AATCCACTATAGTCAGAATTGGACAAAAAAGTTTGCTCTCCATCAACTGACTAATTCATTCTTACCTGGGCTTGGTATAGGTAATTAGACTGTCTAAAAAATATATAATTTCAATATGTTTTTTGTATAATAAAAAATATTTTTAAAAAATCATTAATTTGTCTATTATTAATTGGATTTAAGTTTTAATGCTACCCAAATCCCACTTACATAATCATCACTATTAGTATCGCCTTCTGAATAACATTCAAAATCATAGTTTGCAGCTATTTCATATTCACTGTTTTGAACCCATTCAATAACTTCTTGCCATAAATTTTGAATAGCTGTTGGCATCTTACCTTTTGTATAAAACTTTCCCCATAAATGTTCAGCTATATTAATTTCTTTAAAGCCATTAGGAATTTCGTTACAATATTCTTTTAAACTTCCTATACCATATTCAAATTCTAAACTTCCTGTATTATTTATACAAATGCCTAACATTGGCGGTACTACATTTTGATATCCTAATTCGTAATATTCATCCCAAAACTTGGGTACGTTCTCAAAAGATGTTTCTTCATTAAAATTTTCAGTTTTTACAATAACGCTAAACGCATTTTCTTTTTCAATTTTAATATCCATATTTATAACTCCCTTTCTTAGATTTTTTGTATTTATTGCTGGTAAACATGAGATAATAACACCTTTCTTAGCTACGCCAGGATTTACACCATGAAACTTTTTAAAAGCTCTTGTAAATGATTCTTGAGATTCATAACAGTATTTAATAGCTGCTTCCAGTACTTTTTCACCATTTTTAATATCCGTACCTGCTTCAGTTAATCTTCTTTCTCTTATATATGTTCCAATAGTTTTTCCTACTAATGAATAAAATATTCTTTGCAAATAATACGGACTTACATATACTTTATTAGATAAAAATCTAATATTTAAATTATGATTATCTAAATTTTTTTCTATTAATTCAATAGTCTTTTTTAATACACTATTTGTATTCATATCATCACCACCATTAAAATTATATCATATTTTTATGTTTTATTTTTGATATAAAATGCTAAATTCAATAAATAAAAATAAAAAGACCTCTTTCAAGGTCTTCTCTATTTTTGTCTTTATGTGGGAGAACAAACTTTTTTGTCCAATTCTGAATAAAAGTGTTTCTCCTTTTATCAAATATACCATTACCAGTCAACTTCAAGTCCGTTCTCTCTAACTTCAACCAAAATCAATTTATCTGGCGCGTTATAGCCAAATTGTCTTTCCATTTCTTTACCAAAAATGTTAAATGCTTTTTCCAAATTTTGAGCTTTGCAATTAAAAACCCTTGAAATACCATATTCCAAAACAACGTATCCAAATTTATATTCATTATTCGAAATTTCATCTTCTCCTAGTGCATACCCAAAGAATATTTCATGTAATTTATTAAATGAAGTTATCATAGTATCATAATACGCTTCAAATAATACTTTTTTTAAAAACAATAATTCATCGTCATCATATTGAAAAAAATATGGTTTTATAGTATCAAAAGTCTTATTAACGATTTTGCATTGTTCCATATAGTTTTTAAAAATGTATTCATCAACTTTCCATAATAAAATATTAGGCAATACTTCATCTGTTATTTTTTTTATTTTACTAATTAGTTGATCTAATTTTTTTTCGAAATATCTTTTGTCATTTTGTTTCACCTTAACTTCTAATTCTTATAAATAATTATATCATATATTTTTACTATATAATTATTTTAATTCTACTAATTATGATTAAATAAGCCAAATATAAAGATCATTTATTCTACCCCATATTTTAACTTAATTTCTAGTAGCGTACCATATGTGCTAAATCCACATTCTTTCGCTTTCTTTAACCATTTAACGGCTTCTTTTATATTTTGTTCTGTTCCATCTCCATAATAGTACATATTACCTAAATAAAACATTGCATAATCTAATCCTTGTTCAGCTGCTAATTTATACCATTTAAATGCTTCCGAAAGGTTTTTCTCAACACCTTCTCCTCTTGCGTACATTCCACCTAGATTATATTGAGCCTCTTTATGTCCGCGTTCAGCAGCGATTCTATATAATTCAATTTCTACCTGAAGATTTTTTTCGACACCTTTCCCTTCATAATACATTAAAGCTAAATTGTAAGGTGCTGCATAGTGTCCATTTTCTGTAGCAAGTTTATACCACTTAACCGCTTGTTCGTAGTTTTTTGTCGTGCCAATTCCTTGATTATACATATTTCCTAAATTAAATTGTGCTACTGCTTGTCCTTGTTCAGCTGCTAATTTATACCATTTAAATGCTTCATTGAAATCTCTATCTACTATCCATCCTTCATAGTATAATATTCCTAAGTCAGACTGAGCATTTGCAATTCCTAATTCTGCATCTTTTCTAGTTTTTGATAGAATAATAAATTGTTCTTCTTCGCTTAAAGATGCAATCGGATTTCTCTCTAAAATTGATATTCCCTTTTGTTGCATGATAAATCCTCCATTAAAATACACAATTCTAGGTATATTATAACATTTTTTATAAAATTTCTCAATAAAAAAATATTTATAAATAAAAGAGAGATTGTAAAATTTCTACAATCTCATTAATAAGAGTGATGAGTTAGATTATATAGAGGAATAAAAAAAGAGCTTAACATGTTGAAATGTTAAGCTTTTGTTTTTGTTATTTTATATGTTATTATTACCTGTTGTCATATGAAATAAAATTGTCGAAAATATTTTGTATGATTTTGTCAACTTTTATTTGTATGGTTTCAACATTGGTGTAAACATCCAATCCACTATAGTCAGAATTGGACAAAAAAGTTTGCTCTTCATCAACTGACAAATTCATTCATGCATAGTAGATTAAGGTGTATTTTCTCTTGTTTAAAGGATATAATCGGTCTATATGTGGTCATATGTGCTATTTTGGCAACAAAAAAAAAGACCTTTTTCAAGGTCTTCTCTATTTTTGTCTTTGTTTGAGAGAGTAAACTTTTTTGTCCAATTCTGGATAAAAGTGTTTCTCCTTAAATAAAGTTTAAACTATTCTCTAACGAATGGTAATAAAGCCATATGACGAGCACGTTTGATAGCAACTGCTAATTCTCTTTGATAAATAGCTTTTGTACCAGTTACTCTACGTGGTAAGATTTTTCCGCGATCACTAATATAGTGTTTTAGTAAATCAGCATCTTTCCAGTCAATTTTTTCGATCTTGTTATCTGTGAAGTAACAAGTCTTTTTACGTCTTTTATAAACAGCCATGTTTAATTCCTCCTAAAATGGTAGATCATCATCAGTAACATCATACTGATTTTGTACATCTTCAAAAGGGTTATTTCTTTGAACTGGTTGTTGCATTGGTCTTCTATTCATATTTGGAATATCATATGGTGAATAGTCACTATATGGATTACTTTGTTGTTGGCTTCCTGTACCCTTTGGTTCTAAAAAGTGAATGTTTTCACAAACAACTTCTGTAACATATCTTGTTGAACCATCTTGAGCAGTATAGCTACGACTTTGAATACGACCTTCAACACCAACTAAGCCACCTTTTTTGATGTAACGACTTAAGTTTTCTGCTTGCTTATTGAAAGCAATACAATTAATGAAGTCTGCTTCTCTTTCACCACTATTAGATGTAAATGGTCTATTTACAGCAACAGTAAATGAAACAACAGCAACTCCACTATTAGTGTTTCTAAGTTCAGGATCTCTTGTTAGTCTTCCAACTAATATTGCTTTGTTCATGAGTACTCCTTTGTTATTCAGCCACAACGATATGACGAATAATAGTTTCTTTAATGTTAGCTAAACGGTTGAATTCATTAACAGCTTCAACAGTTGCATTAACATTTAGTAATACATAGTATCCTTTACGACATTTGTTGATTTCGTAAGCTAAATCACGGATACCCCATTCAGTCACTTTTTCAACTGAAGAATTGTGAGCTTCAAAAGCTGCATTGATTTCTGCAACTAAAGAATTGCGTGCTTCTTCTTCAAGTTCAGGACGAATGATGTACATTACTTCGTATTTTTTCATTTTGTACACCTCCTCTTGGTCATTAGGCTTTATATCTAGTATAAAGCAAGGATGGAAAGTCTAATTTCCATACTGCATTATTATACCATAAAGTAAACATTTTGTAAAGTAATTCGATTTTCTTTTATCAAACAAATAAAAGGGTGCAAAAGCACCCTTAATAACAATACATCTTAAATGTTAAATATTTATACCTTAAAATTTTAATCATCTAAACCTGAATGATTAGTTCTAGTATTCATATATTGTTTTTTATTTTTCAAATAAGCAATTCTAGATATGATTTCAATGATAGTGGGAACTCCTGCTATTAAGAAAATAAACAGTATTGATTCATTATTTTCAAATGTAAAATTGTTATAAATCTTATAAAATATTAATACTGATATAAACCAAATTAGCAAGATCCAATATTTATTTCTAGCTAAGTAATTCATTAAGCAAAATACGCTTTTGCGATTAAAGCAGCAAGTTTACAATTTGAGTAAACTAATTGTTTATTGGCAGCTAAGCTATTCCCTTTTGTAATTTCATTTATTTTAGAAAGTAGGAATGGAGTTACTTCTTTACCAATGATGTTTAATGAATTCATTTCTTGAATAGCCTTATCAATTACTTTATCAATGATTTCCTTACTTAGTGAATATTTCCTATCAATTGGATTAGCCACTAAGATGCCACCATTAAGTCCTAAGTCCCATTTTACTTTAATCATGTCAGCAATTTCTTCTGGTGTATCAAGTCTTAGTGGTACTTTTTCTGTACTTTCATTACAGAAAAAAGCAGGGAAAATTGATGTATTATAACCAACTACTGGCACACCTTTTGTTTCTAAATATTCTAGTGTTTTAGGCAGATCTAAGATAGATTTAGCGCCTGCCGAAACAACACAAATATTAGTCATACCAAGTTCTTCAAGGTCAGCTGAAATATCCCAAGTATCACTTACACCACGGTGTACACCACCAATTCCGCCGGTTGCGAAAAAGTGAATTCCGGCTAAATCTGCAATCAATGATGTCGTTGCAACAGTTGTCGCTCCACTTAATTTTTGAGAAATTACATAAGCTAAATCACGTCTAGAAACCTTTAAAATTTCCTTTGAAGTAGCCATATATTCAAGTTCTTCATTATTAATTCCGACAATAATTTGACCTTTAATAATTGCGATCGTTGCAGGAACAGCACCATTATCACGAACAATTTGTTCACAAGTTCTTGCAACTTCCAAATTATCAGGATATGGCATTCCATGCGAAATAATTGTTGATTCTAACGCAACAATAGGTTGATTATTCTTGATGGCGTTTAATACTTCTTCGCTATATTTAATTTGATATTTCATATTAGTTAGCATCCGGTCTTAAAGTAATTGTTACAGTTTTTTCGAATGTATAACTTCCTTTTACAACATTAAGTGTTATTTGTACTTCTGTTAATTCAGTAACTGCTTTTGAATAATATAATCCATGAGGCCCTTTGTCAAATAATGCAGGATTTGAAATTGTCCATGTTACTTCTGCATCACGAAGATATTTAATAGCATTTAATTCATCTTTTACAAGACCTAGGAATTCTCCATAGCGGTTTGTTTCAATCATATAATTAGGACAAATCTTACCAGATGTGTCGTGGTGACGAACTAAATTTTCCATTTTTAAATTATATTTATATAGTAAATGAGCAACTAATTTTGCATCATGATACATAGCTCCATCATAGTTACCATCTTCGTTAATACACATTTCTATACCAATACTGTTACTATTTCCAAGTGGTAAATATTTACCATAGTCTCCACCAGCATGCCAACAATAAACACTATCATCAAATGATTGATAAATTTTTTCATGGTCAATTTGATAATTCCATGATGCTTGACGATATGCTCTTTCACCATCAGCTTGTTGACGTTGAATTCTAGCTAATAGTTCTGCATTGTTACCAGCAAAAGGCATTCCTGATTCATGAACAACGATCCAAAGAATATTTTCTTCATTTGGTAAGTTATCTTTGTATTCTTGATATTTGGCTTGTTTTTCAGCGATAGACGCATCTTTATCCCATCCGTAATATGGTCTAAAGTGTTCATAGAATGCATCTAAACTTGAGATACCAGCCTTAGTGCTAGTTGCATTTGTACTACTTAAAGTATTAGGTAGTTCAGGATGTGTACCACCCCAAGCTTCTTCTAAACCTGTTTCATTTTGAATATCTATGAAATATGATTTATCAAATGTTAAAGGTTTACCATTGATTAAGTTAAGAACAGCACCAGTATTAACTGCATATTGATAATCAAATTGATCTGTTTTTTCTCCCTTGCCATCCAATTTCAATACATTTTTATGTGCCATAATATCAGTTGGCATAATGTATGCTAACCATTGATCATAGAAACCTTCTAAAGTATTTCCACCAAAGTTTTCAACTTCTAATGTATCTTCAATAATAACTCGATCTTTTACAACAGCTCCATAAGTAACTTTAATACCGATCTTATCACTAACATACTCAATTGGTTTAATTAATGTTCCTTCATTTGTAACAGCAATATTATCACCTGAGAACCATTCAATTTGAGATGGCCATTTGTAGTGTTCAGAAGGAAGAACATCAATATTACCTTTTAAATAAAGATCTAATTGTTCTTTTGCCCAATCTAAAATATATGTTGCGTATGTCTCATTTGAGTATTGTTTAACAATTGTTCTTTTATAGTACACTCTTTGTTCTGCACCATTTTTAATTGTAATTCTAACAATTACATCTTGGTCAAAATCTTTTTGTACAATTACACCATTATTATCTAAAACAGCTGGATTTAATGATTCATATTCAGCAACATAATCTTTGTATTTTGCAGCTGAAAATGGTGAGTTTTTAGTATAACTACTTAATATTGCACTTGAATACATTTTATAAGCAGCAGCCCATCCTGATTCTCTTGTATATGCTTGAACTGGATACTTTTTAGTTTCACTTTGACCTTGATAAAAATAAGTAGCGATTAGCTCTAGATTTGTATCATTTTCTGGCATAAAGAAGCTACCATCACTAGCAATTACATCTTCATTTGAACTTTCCCATTCTACTGTGATTTTACCATCAGCAAGTTGTGTTGGTAAATAAATACTACTAGTAATGCGCTCTGGAATTGATACTTTTGCAATTTCATCTGCAAGTAAATTTTCGTCATTTGGTTTTGGGTCTTTTTCACCACAACCAACAATCGCAAATGAAACAAATAAAATTAATAATAAACTAAATATTTTTTTCATATCTTAATCCTTTCTTTTTTCTTTTATATACTAATTATAACATATAACTCTTTTTTTTCCTATAGTTTTGCATAAAATTATGTTAGCAAAAAAAGGAACCAGGTGGTTCCTTTAGTTTCTAAGGGTAGCTTTAAATTTACTTTCTGCAACTTCTAAGATCTTTTTAATTTTTGCATTAATAACTTCATCAGTCAAATTATCATCTGATTCAAAACTAATAGAAATCGCTACTGACTTATTATTACCAAGTTGAAGAGATTCATATAAATCAAATACTTCAACTTTAGAAATAATGTCACGACTTGTTTTCTTAATTGCTTCACATAATTCACCGACTTGAGTTTTCTTATCCATAACAAAAGCTAAATCTCTTGTAATTGTTGGTTTTTTAATAAGTGGTGTAAATTTAATAATTGTACTCTTTTGTTTCAAAATTTTTGATAATAAGATTTCAAATACATATGTATCGTTAAGACCAGCTTCATGTGTATATGCAGGATGCAATGCTGAAACATAACCTATAACTTCATTTTGGAATCGAATTTCTGCACTTCTTCCTGGGTGTAAATTTACATCAACATTAGATAATTTGTTGTATTTAAATTCAATACCGAGTCTTTCTTCTAACACTTTTAACATCCCTTTAACAAGATAGAAATCAACTTTTTCTTTTCCACCATTCCACATGTTTCCGTTAAATGTACCAGTCATTAAACCAGACAATACAACTTCTTCATATGTTTCGTTATTTTCTTCATAATATCTTGAACCAATTTCATAAAGGGCAAGATCTGAATTTTTTCTAGCAATATTGTATGCTGCAACTTCAATAATTGATGGAATTAAACCAAGTCTTAATTCTTCATGTTCTTCAGACATTGGATGCATTAATTTAATTGGATTAACATCTTTTTTATGTAAAGTTGTAAATTCACTATTATATTTTTTACTTACTAAAGCATATGTATTTACTTCGTTCATACCTAAATCAGAAAGTGTATGACGGATAGTACGAATACGTTTTTGTTCGATAGTTAGTTCACCAACATTATTCATTTTTGGAAGTGTTTCTTGTAAGAATTCATATCCATGAAGTCTTGCAAGTTCTTCAATAATATCAGCTTTAATAGTTATATCCATTCTTCTATTTGGAACAGAAACAAAGTAAGTTTCATTCTTAACTTCAACTTTAAATCCTAAATTAGAAAGTAATCGAATAAGTTCAGTTCTTTCAATTGAAATACCTAAATATTTTGTAATATCTTTATCTGTAAGTTCAATTACTTTATCTTCAATTTTGTCAATACCTTTGTGCACAACTCCATTTAGTACTGTTCCACCAGCATATTTTGAAAGCAAGTATGCAGCATAATCAAGAGCTTCTTTTGTTTGATTTAAGTCTACGCCTCTTTCAAAACGTACGCTTGATTCACTGCGAAGAGCAAGTTTTGCAGAAGTCTTACGTACTTTTTGTGGGTTAAAGATAGCGGCTTCTAAAACAATGTTTTTAGTGTTTGCTGTTACTTCAGTATTTTGACAGCCCATAACACCTGCAACACAAACTACTTCTTTACCATCAGTAATTACGATATCATCACTTGATAATTTTCTTTCAACATCATCAAGTGTTTTAACAACTTCATCTTGATATGCATTACGAACTAAGATTTTATTACCTAAAACATCTTGGTCAAATGCATGTAAAGGTTGACCAAATAACATTAAAATATAATTAGTAATATCTACAACATTATTTATTGGTCTAATACCTGATGCCATTAAACGACTTTTAATAAATGTTGGAGATTCTTTAATTTCAACATTTTTAATAACTCTTGCATTATATGTTAAACAGTCAGGTGTTTGAAGTTCTACATCAACTTCACTTGATGCAGTTTTATCATCTTCAACTAAATTACATTCTTCATAAATTCTTTTTCTTCCATAAAATGCACAAACATCGTTTGCAACACCATTCATAGATAGAAGATCCATTCTGTTAGGTGTTAGTCCAAGTTCAATAATATCATCATCTAAACCTAAGTATTCTAAAGCATCAACACCAAGGGGCGCATCAACTGGTAAAACATAGATACCATTTTGGAATTCTTCAGGAATATATTTACTTTCTAAATTTAATTCGCCTAAAGAACAAATCATACCATTTGATTCAACACCACGAATAACTCCTTGTTTAATTGTTCCACCTTCTAAAACAGCACCAGGTAAAGCTAATATTACTTTTTGACCTGCAGCTACATTAGGGGCACCGCACACAACTTGAAGTATACCATTACCTGTATCCAATTGACAAATTGATAAATGATCTGAATTTGGATGCATAACTTTTTCTAAAACTTTTGCAACTATTAAATTAGTTCCTTTCGCAAGTTTATCAATTGCATCAACTTCCACAATATGTAGTGATAAATCTCTTACTAACTCATCATAGCTAATTCCTTCTAAATCAGCAAGATTTTTTAACCATTTATATGAGACTTTCATACTATTCTCCTTTCTTGAATTGTTTTAAGAAACGTGTATCATTGATATATAAGTTACGAATATCATCAATTCCATAACGAAGCATTGCAACCCTTTCTACACCGATTCCAAAAGCAAATCCACGATATTTTGTTGTATCATATCCAGACATTTCTAAAACATTTGGGTGTACCATACCGGCACCTAAAATTTCAATCCAGCCTGATTTTTTACAAATAGGACAACCCTTACCTCCACATTTAAAGCAACTTACATCTACTTCAACGCTTGGTTCTGTAAATGGGAAATATGATGGACGGAAACGAATCTTTCTATCTGCACCAAACATTTTCTTTACAACAGCTTTAAGTGTTCCTTTAAGATCTGATAATGTAATATCTTCATCTACTACTAAACCTTCAATTTGCATAAATTGATGACTATGTGTTGCATCATCATCATCTCTTCTATAAACTCTACCAGGGCAGACAATTTTAATTGGTTCACCTTTAGCAGCAAGTAATGTTCTTACTTGTACAGATGATGTTTGAGTTCTAAGTAATGTATTTTCTGTTACATAAAATGAATCTTGCATATCACGAGCAGGATGTCCAACAGGTACATTTAACATTTCAAAGTTAAATTTATCAAATTCAACTTCAGGTCCTTCTGCAACATTATAACCCATACCTAAGAAAATATCTTCTAGTTCTTCAATTACTTTACGAAGTGGATGAATTGTTCCTGTTTGAACAACTTTTCCTGGCATTGTTACATCAATTGTTTCACTTTCAAGTTTAGCTTGAATCATGGCATCATCAATTGTTTTTCTTTGAACAGCAACTAATTCTTCAATTTGTTTTTTAAAGTTATTAATTTCCATTCCAAGAGCTTTCTTTTCTTCTACAGATAAACTAGCCATAGATTTCATTAATTCATTTAATGGGCTCTTTTTTCCAAGATAAAATGCTTTTTTGTCATTTAGATCTGTGTGACTTGTGCAAGCTTCAATTTCTGATTTTGCATTTAGCAGCATTTCTTCTAATTTTGTCATACTTTCCTCCTAATAAAAAAGTCCTCTTTCTATAAGAAAAAGGACGAAATAATTTCCGTGTTACCACCTTAATTCACATATTATATATATGTGCACTCATTATCTGTTAACGCCAGCTACGGACTTGATTAGAGTCACTATGAGGGTGAACGTTATTTATAAATTTATAAAGAACTCGCAGTTTATAATTCTTTTTCCCTGACTAAATTTTCTTTAAATAACTCTTCCTCTTTAAACGCTTTATTTATATTACTTATATATTATATCAAATTGTATAATCTTTTTGTTTAAAATTAATAATAAACTTTGTTTATTACATTTTCAGCAACTTCTGTATTAAGTACTGCCTCAATAATTGTTTGAGCAAAATCAAATGTTGTACCACACGCTTTACCTGTTATAATATTGCCATCCTGAATCGCACCATATTCTGGTTCATAAATTCCACCGAAATGATCCTCTTCACAACTTGGAAAACAAGTAAAATGTTTATCTTTTAAGTATCCATATTTGCCAAGAATCATTGGCGCTGCACATATAGCTGCAACCACTAAATTTTTGTTCATGAAATATTCAACAATTTCTTTTGTTAATAAACTATCTAAGTGATAATTAAACACTGCTTTGCCGCCTGGAATAACTAAGAAATTATATTCTTCAAGTTTAGCAAAACTATAAACTTTGTCACATAAAACTGTAATATTACCGCTACTAGTTACATTTAAACTATCAGTAAGAGATACTAAGTCAATATCAATATTTGCACGTCTTAATAAATCAATTGTTATAATGGCTTCTGATTCTTCAAAACCATTTACAAGTAAAATTAATCCTTTCATTATTTTTCTCCTTGATATAAATAACTTCCATATAATAATTTTACAATATGATCAAAAATGTCGATTCTTTTTACAACATCTTTTGTAAAATAACCAATTGCTCCACTATTATGTTTAGCATTTTTAAAGCTAAAGTATTTATCCATAGCATCACTTAATTCCAAGCCATCAACAAAAATTGCTTGTTTAATTTCTTCAGGTAAAACAAATCTTGTGCCACCTGCTCTAATTACTTTACCATCTTCACAAATTAATACACCAAAATTTGTTAGATAAAGTTCATCTTTTAAAATTTCAATACCTGCTTCAAGTCCTATTCTGAGTCCATCAGTTGGTAATTGTTGTGCACGATTTTCAGCTCCTGTAATTGTTTCTAAATCATTTTTAGGTTGAGCAGATACACCTGAATCAACTTCCATACCAATTACTTCATATCCATATGGTTCAAAAACATTTTTTACAGCTTGAACTTTATTATTATTGGTTGATCCTACATATACTTTTTTCATTATTTCACAACCTTTACATAATAAATTGGATTACCCATACTACTAAATTTATCTTCATATTCCGTTGTTACAATTTCGAAGTTTTCATCAATTGCATCTTTATGTAAATCTAATGATAACTCTACAAACTTGTAACCACACTCATTAAATGTGACTAATGAATATTCAAATAATTTTCTGTTATCAGTTTTGAATTCTATTTCAGTTGGTTTTTTTGTTACTACTTCATATAATTTTAAAAAGTTTGGTGATGTCAATCTTCTTTTAGCATGTCTTGATTTTGGCCAAGGATCACTAAAATTTAGATATATTTTATCTATTTCACCTTCTTCAAAATAATCTAATAAATTTGATGCATCAGCACTCATCATTTTTAAATTGGCTAAATGTGCTTCTTCTGCTTTATTAACCGCTTGTAAGATGACACTATCATACTTTTCAAAACCAATATAATTAATATTGGGATTTTTTCTAGCAAGTCCAATTATAAATTTACCTTTACCCATTCCTATTTCTAAATGAATTGGCTGGTCTGTTGGAAATAAAGATTTCATTTGACCTTTATATTCTTTTGGATTAAAGATCATTATTTCATCAAATTTATTTAGTTTTTCTGTTGCATTTTTAATATTTCTTCTACGCATTTTATTTACCTAATTCATAAATAGCTTCTGCATAAATTGCGATAGCTTTTAGGAAGTTTTCGATATCTAAATATTCATCTGCTTGATGCACAACGCTTGGTTCTCCTGGAAGTTCCATTCCGAATGCTACACCATGTTTAAGTGCTCTTGCGTATGTTCCACCGCCAATAGTACATGGTTTATTCACTGTATCACCAGTATATTTGACATAAACATTATATAGTGTTTTTACTAGGTTATCTTCAATGTCAATATAGTGGGGAGTTTTGTGTTCAACAATTTCACAGTTAATATCATATACTGCTAAAATATTTGGTAATGCAAGTTTGAAATAGTCAAAACTAAATCCAATTGGATAACGTATATCAAAAGTAAATTTTGATTCATTTTCATTAAAGTCCATAATACCGACATTATTTGTAATAATACCCATTACCTTATGAGTAGTTTTTTGACCAAGTTTTTGCATGTTATAATCATTATGAACAGCATTAGCAATAAATTTAAGAGTTGGGTGATTATAGAATTTATTTAAGAAAACAGCAAGATGAGTTCCGGCGTTAATACCTTTGTGTGGTTCCATTGCGTGAGCACTTTTGCCAACAATTGTATATTCAAATAATCCATTCTTAATTTCCACTGAACCTGTAAGATTATTTTCTGATAAGTATTCTTCAAATTCATCACTATAATCAATATCTGTTGTTGCGTGAGCTTTACCAATTACAGCATTAAAAATGTTTCCACCTTTTAATGTAAATCCATTAGTTGGTAAACCTTTCATTACAACACGTACTATACCTTTTTCACCATGAATTAATGGAAATTCTGCATCTGGTGAAAAACCGACACTAGGCAATTCATAATTTTTTGTATAATGTTCAATACCACGCCATCCTGTTTCTTCGTCAGTTCCTAAGATTAATTCAACAGTTTTGTTTAATTTAACATTATTATCTTTTAATATTTTCAAAGCAATATATGATGCAATAGTTGGTCCCTTATCATCCATTGTTCCACGGCCATACATCTTTCCGTTAACAATTTCTGCACTAAAAGGAGGATATGTCCAACCCTCACCAACAGGCACAACATCTAGGTGACCTAAAATACCAATTTTTTCACTCGTTTCACCTTCCATTGTAACTACACCAACATATCCATCATCATTAAATGTTTTAAATCCATCATTAGTTGCTTTATTTAACATATACATTAATGCTTCATTAATGCCTTTTCCAAAAGGTGCATTTTCTGTTACCGTTTCATAGTCTAATACACTATTAATTTGAACTAACTCTTGTAGTGTTTTAATTGCTTCATCTTTATACTTATTAACTAATTCTTTAAAATTAATCATTTTCTTACATTCCTAACTTTTTAACATTTTCAAGCGCAATAGCTAATTTTTCAGATGAACATTTAATAATGTTACCTGTAATTTGTGTTCCAATATTCATAGCTTTTAATACATCAAATTGTACTAAAGCTTTATTGTGAACTTTTACTAATATTCTATTTAATTGTCTACTTGTTTCAATAATATTTTCAATTCCACCAAAAATTAATACTGCTTCATTTTGTTCAACAGCACCCTTTGATTTCTTATTACGTTTTCTTTGTTTTTTACAAACAATAATAAATTTCCAAATCCCAACACCTAGTAGCGCCGCAATAAACACACCAATTGCAACTAGGGCTAAGTATACTTCTAAAGTCATTGCTAAAATCATAAAAATACCTCATTTCTTTAATCATTATTATTATACTACTTTTTTAAGTTTTTTTCAAATACTATTATTATTAAATTATATACATGAAATCATAAATATCTTCATAGTTTATTATAGGTGATATTTATGCATTTTAAAGAACTTCTTAAATATATTATTATTAGTTTAATTCAAGGATTTACTGAACCACTTCCTATCAGTAGTAGTGGTCATATGTTAATAACTAAAAATTTTTTAAAAATTGATAGCAATGATTTAACTTTAGAAATCTTTCTAAACTTTGCTTCTATGATTGCTATTTTTCTTTTTATGTTTACTAAACGGCTTTCTTTCAAAGAAACTTTTTTTAATTTATCTCTTATAAAAAAATTAATAATTGCATCAATTCCAACTATTATTATTGGCTTTTTTGTAAAGTCTTATCTTGAAAAAACCATTCTTTCAACTTTCTATATTAGTATATCCTTATTAGTAACATCTATATTATTAATATGTTCTTCATGTTTAATTGATAAAACAAAAATAAACACGATAAATAATTTTAATGCTTTGAGTTTAGGTTTTTCTCAAAGCATTGCATTGATACCTGGTATTAGCCGAATGGGTACAGTCATGACTAGCGGTCTTATAAGTGGCATCAAAATTCAAAAGATTTTAGATTTTTCATTTTTAATGTATTTGATTGTTAGCACTGGTAGTTTTGTATTATCAATACCAAATATAATAATGATTGATTCAACATTGCTTGTATATTATTTAATTAGTTTCTTTGTTACTTTTATCACAACATATTTTAGTATAAGATGGTTTTACAATATTATTTGTAAAAAATCATTAATTGGTTTTTCAATATATACTTTACTATTGGGTATAATTATTTTAATATTGGGGTAATCCACAGTCCATTCTACTCTATTATCATAAAATATTAGTGAAAGTGAGGTGTTATTGTGGCTTGTGTAATTACTCAAACTGCTACAAATAAAGGTACAATTTTAGACTTATTAAAACGTATTGATAAAATGCAAAAAGAAGCAATTCAATTAATTAATGAAAATTCTTGTAATACATGCATTTTCTCACCAATGTTCAATACTAAACCAATTGCGGTATACACTTGTAATGGTAGATTAGAAGTTCCAACTACTTTAGATGGAACAACAACCGCAAATTTCTTCCGTATTGAAAATGTTAATGGTGACGATACTGTTGTATTAAGACTTTTAACTTTGGAAGAAGGTACATTAACTTGTACGCCTAATACTATTACAATTAAAGTATCTTGTATTTGTGGTATTCAATGTTTTGACTCAATTAATTGTACTCTTTGTGGCGATATTCAATAGCTACAAAATAAGAGAGTCATATTAAAATATGACTCTCTTCCTATACCATCACTTTTAAAATAGGTGCAGCTGCACCTATTTTTTATACGAGGGATGTCTATCCTAAAGAGGATAGACATTAACACCATAGTATGAACAAGCATTTAATAAATATTCTGTGTTATCTAACTTATAAAACACTTTGTTAATGTTATAAGTTATTAATAATTCGTCTATTATAATATCAGTTCCAAAGACTAAACCAAATTCGTTTATTTTAGTATTTATTATATATATTGTATATATTTCTTTTTTATCTAATTTACAAACATTCTTTATTTCTAAATAATTTGGTATATTATACATGTTTTGTTCAATAGGCGTTATTTGACCAATCAATATTGTCATTTCATCACCTCGTATTGTATACTATTACATTTATTGATTATTGACTATTTAATTACCTATACTGATATAGTTGTACCTTGTAAAAATTTATTACCAATTGTTAGTTTTAATTTATTTACTTTTATACATTCAATAAGATCTTCTAACATATATTTGGCTAATATTTTATTATATTTATTGATTTCACTAAGTTTTATGTGTTCAATTTTTTTACCTGTTGGATAATCCAATTCATCAAAAGATTGGATTTGTTCTACTTGTTTATATATATGAGCTGATACTTTATACTTTCTTTTAAGAAACTCTTTATATATATAAAACATTAATGTTTCAGGTGAATCAGTTGTATAATATATATAATTTAGATTACGATTAATACCGTAATTTCCAGGTATTATTAAGCATTGACATTTTGTTAAATTATACATTATATTATTAAACTCTATATATTCTATTTTTTGATCACATACAATTGGAATTTGATGTGGTAATAACAATATGTTTTTGGAATTATTTAATTCTAAATAGATACTTAGATAACTTGATGATTCTACTTCTTTTAATATTAACACATTATCAATAATATTTTTAGATTCATTTATATTTCGTTTTAGTAGATCTTCAAGTTGTTGTTCTGATAAATTTTTACATGGAGATGTAATTATTATCACTTTATCTTTTGATAATATTTTATTTTTAATATCATCAATTATTTTGTTATAGTCTTTATAATCTTTTATATTTTCACTAGAAATAGAAACTAAATATATCATTAAATCACCTAAATAATTTTATGAATATTTAGTAAAAAAAATACCAAAGCCATTGCTTTGGTATTTATTAATCATTTTATAATTTTGGTTTTTCAACAACTGTATTATTAATATCAGAGAACAATAATGCTAAAGATTGTACATATGTTATTGTTTCATCACCAAAAGTACCTTTAATTGTGATTTCGCACATAACACCTGCGATTTGATTATCAATTACTTGAATAATATATTCAGTAACTAATGCTTCACATGCAACTGTTACCTTTTTCTTAGTTTCAGTTTCAATCTTTTTGATTTCTGCTTTATATTCTTGTTTAATTAAATCCACAAATTGTTGTTCAATTTCTTCGAAGTATTCATCTAAAGCCATATTCATTTTATATGTTTTACCAAAATAATAGCCATCAATATATTCAAAGAATTCTTCAGTATAACCAAATTCAGGATATTCAACGATTTGATTTAATTCTTCAACGTCAACATATTGTTCCATCCATCTAGTACCATTATAAACATAAGTTAAATAATCGTCTTCAGTTTCCTCAATATAAACATGTTGATTTCCTACACTACAAAGAATTTTATTACCATCTTGTTTTAATGTAAATTGAGCACCAATACCTGGAGTTGATGCATTTTCATCTTCAGATGGCATTGTTAAATCGTAATATAATTCTGCTGTATAATTATCAGTTGGTTTTAAAGCATAAGATAAATCTAATACACCTTCAGGTTTATTAATTACAGTAGCATTGATATCAGAATAATCAGCTGTAATTGTGCCTGAAATAGTTAATACTGTTTTGTTAACAAAAGTAACTAATACTTGATAATCAAATTCAATTTTAGAAATTTTATTATTAACTAAAGTTACATTATATTTATTAACTAAAGATGAAATTTCAGCGTCAATAAAACCTTTATAAGAATCAAACTCTTGAGCCATTTCATTAAAGTAATCTTTTAAATATGTATTAATTAATTCAACATTACCTACCCAAATTTTATCTTCATAGATAAAGTTTTCTTCATTAATTTCCACATTTGGTAAAATTTCAACTGGAGCATATTCTTCTAAAGTTTCAGTGTGATCGAATTCCCAATATCTTCCATTACCTTTAAAAATCTCAACATTTTCATCCTTTATTTCTGAAAATACATCAAATCTTGTTCCTTCATCGTTCCATGTACTAACAATACTTTGTGTACCATTTTGTTTTATTAAATATTCATCTTTTTCATCACTTACTTCTTTTATACCATAAGTAACATTTTTATGTGTTTGATAATAAACTGTATAGTTATTACCTTCTAATTCATCAACAGCTTTTGTTAATTCACTTACACTACGGCATCCTACGAGTGTAAAAAGACAAAAACATGAACAAATAAATATTAATACCTTTTTCATAAGTCCTCTCCCTTTTTTCATCTATTATATTATATCATACTTTATTATATTTGTAAACTAATGTAAAGGTTTTATTTTTTTTCATATTTTTTGAAACGTCTAATTCTTGCGAAATAAGAACGTTTTGAATACAATATTAAACCTGTAACTAAAATTACAAATACTACTAATGATGAAATTAACCAAGGTGATGCTTTATTAGCTTTTACGTTAATCCACATTTCTAAAACATCTTCATTTCTATCACCAAAGTCTTGCATTACACCACAACGTTTAATGCATTCTTCACTAGGATATTGTGTAGAAAATTGTCGATTAATATAAGATTCATCGATATTAACAATTACTAAACCATTAGTTAATCGATCAGAACTTACTGTTCCTTCAAAAAAGTATGTTAAATCTTGTGGAACTGTCGTAATCTCAGCAAGTTCATTTTCTAATGATTCTAATTCTGATTTCGCTTCTTCAAGACTATCTCCTGTTAAATCTTTAAGTGATTCTTTAAGTTCAGCTATTTCATTTTCATACGAAGTTACACCATACCAATCTTCAACTAAGTCTAAAATTGCATCGCCCGCAATAGATGATGTATAACCAATATACTCCATATTTAAAGCTGCTATTTCTGGATTAGATAAGAAATTAATAAATGCTTGTGCAAGTTCTTTATCGGCTCCTTTTGGCATTACCCAGCCATCAAACCAAACATTTCCACCTTCAGATGGTACCATATATTCTAGATATGTGTCTTCTTCTTCTGCAAGATCCATTGAATATACAGCATCACCACTCCAAGCAACATTCATTGCAATTTTACCAGTAACGATGTCACCTTTACCACTATCTACTTCTAAACCATAGATATTTTTCTTTAATTCTCTTAATTCATTTGAAACATTTTCAATTGCTTCAGGTGTAGTACGATTAATAATTTCTTGAACAGCTTTTTGATATTCATTAGAATTAGTTGTGTATTTTTCCGCAACTAACGCTAACTCTTCTTTATGTGATAGAAGTGAACCAACACAATAAGCATCACGAACACTATCTTTTAAAGAAACTAAGCCTTCAAACATCGGATTTTTCATAATTTCCCAAGTATTAAGTTCATATTCACGACCTGCAGCAACTGTTTCTAAAACATCGGGATTGTAAATTAATCCAAGTGTTCCCCACATATAACATGCGGCATAATCATCTAAATTATTTTCTTTAAATAAATTTTGAAGATAAAGTGATGCATTCTTTTGATATATATCCAAATTATAATTTTCAAAATCAAAAGTTTCTAACATATCTTCACGAATCATTTTTTGAATCATGTATTCTGATGGACAAATTACATCATAATCAGTTTTACCAGTTTTTACGGTATTGTACATTGACTCATTAGTTTCAAATGTGTCATATACATATTGAATATCTTCACCAGTTAATTCTTTAAAATATACAACAAATTGATCTAATACTGATTCATCGATATAATCAACCCAGTTATAAATTTTTATAGTTCTAATCTCTTCTTTGTTACATCCAACAATTACCGGAAATAATAAACAAAGTAATAATAAACATATATATTTTCTCATTAGCGACCTCTCTTAGACTTCTTCTTACCAGAAGTAAAATTGTAAACTAATAATATAGCAAGTGTCGCAACAAATATAATTGTTGTTAATGCTCTTAATGTTGGAGGAATTGCCCCTCGTTTACTTGTTACACCATATACATATGTACTTAAGGTAACAAATGAATTATTTCTTGTAAATGCTGTAATAATATAATCATCAAGCGATAAAGTAATTGCTAAAATAAAACCTGATAAAATACCTGGCAATATTTGTGGAATAATGATTTTTGTTAATGCTTTTCTTGGTTTAGCACCTAAATCAAGCGCTGCTTCATATATATTACCATCCATTTGTTTAAGCTTTGGCATTACACTTAATACAACAAAAGGAACAGTTAATACAACATGACCTATTAATAATGTAATAAAGTTAAATTCTATTCCCACAAATACAAATAAAATTGTAAGTGAAAGTGCTGTAATAATTTCTGGATTAAGTACTGGAATTTGTCCGGCTAACTCATATGATTTACGCATTCTTTTTCCACTATAAAAAATTCCAATTGCACCAAGAGTTCCAAGTATTGTTGAAATTATACCAGAAGTAAAAGCAACTAATAAAGTGTTTTTAAATGCTTGAATTACTGTTGCTCCATCTTCTCCTGTAAATAATTCTTTATAAAGATTAAAGTTTAAATTATCTCCACTAAATAGTTGTTTAAAACTTATATAATCAAAATCAACAAAACTAAAGATTACTAGTAAGAGAATAGGCGCATACATGATAAATAGCATAAAATAAACAAATGCTTTTGCAAAACCTTTTTTTACCATAATCCACCTCTTACATTATCTTCTTTTTCCATATTTCTAGTGAAGAACATTGACCCAAGAATGATTACTAATAAGATTAAAGCTACAAAACTACCAATATGCCATAATCCTTGATCAAAATATAATTGGATTGTATTACCAATTAACGATACTTGTCTTTCACCCATAACATCACTTATTACATAAGATGACATTGTAGGCATAAATACCATCGATGCCGCCGAAATTACACCAGGAAGTGTCATTGGAATAACAGTTTTAATAAATGTTTGAAATTTATTAGCACCTAAATCCATTGATGCTTCAATTAAACTTTTATCCATTTTAAGCATTGTAGAATATAACGGTAAAATTACAAATGGTAAATAGTTATAAACCATACCAATCATAATTGATAAATATGGATGATCTCCTCCGCTCAATCCCATACTATAAAGTAAATCACGTGTAGCAGCTGTACGTAGTACAAAGTTTATCCACATTGGCATTACAAATAATAGAACTACAACTCCACCAAATTTAAATTCTTTTTTAGCTAAAATATACGCAATAGGATATCCAATAATTAAACAAATAATAGTATTTCCTAACCCTATAGCTAAACTTATTAAAAAAGTATGAAAGTTATATTCATTTGTAAAGAATGTTTTAAAATTTTCAAACGATAAACTAACATCACCTGTTGCAGGATCTGTTGATGTTGCCGCATAAAATACAATTAAAAGAAGTGGGATTATCACAAAAAGTATTAAGAAGATTCCATATGGAATTGCTAAAAACTTTCTTGAAAATCTAATCTTTGACATAGTTTTTTACCTCAGCTTTTAAAGTAAGCTTAATATCTTTTGGATTTACTTTTAAACTAACCATGTCATGTTCATTCCATGTATATTCTGTATCAATAACAAAGTCTTCATCTTCATCAGTTCTAACAATAATTTGGTAGTGGTCTCCTTTGTAAATAATGGAAATAATTTCACCACTTACAACACCATCTTCCTCATTATCAATAACTTCAATATCTTTAAGACCGATTTCAGCAATTACATCTGCATCAGTCAAATCATATCTGATACCTTGTTGATCAACTAAATAGCCTTCATCATCAATATAACTATTTGGAATAAGTTGTGTTACATCACATTCAAATGATTCTTCAGAAATTACAACTTTATTGTTTTTATCAATCCATGCCTCATATTTATTAGAAACAAATTCTTTCTTCATAATATGAATATTATTTGGATCAATTTTGAAAGAAGCAATTTTATTAATATCAATATTATCAGTTGATTGAATAACTACTTCACTGCGTCCAACCATCATTACATATTCATAATGAACACCTTTAAATGTTTTTGAGACAAGTTTACCATTAACCATACCTTCATCTTGTTCACCTAAAATAATATCTTCAGGTCGTAACACGACATCAACTTTTTCATTAACTTGAAATTCATCAACACAGTCGAATGTATGGTTTAAGAAACGAACCTTTTTCTTGCCAACGATTGTACCAGAATATATATTACTTTCTCCAATAAAGTCCGCAACAAATGCATTACTTGGTTCATTATAAATTTCTTCTGGTGTACCGATTTGTTGAATCATACCATCTTTCATTACAACAATTGTATCAGACATAGTTAAAGCTTCTTCTTGATCATGTGTTACATATATAAATGTAATACCAAGTTTTTTGTGCATTGCTTTAAGTTCTTCTTGCATTTCTTTTCGCATCTTTAAGTCAAGTGCGCCAAGAGGTTCATCAAGAAGTAAAATTTCTGGTTCATTTACAATCGCTCTTGCAATTGCGATTCTTTGTTGTTGACCACCACTAAGTGTTGTTACATTACGCCATTCAAATTCTTCAAGGTCAACTATTTTTAAAGCTTTTCTAACTTTTTCATCGATTTCTGCACTTGTATATTTACGATATTTTTCTTTTTTGTTTCCATTTTTATCGACAACATATGTTTGGATTTTTTTAAGTTTTAAACCAAATGCAATATTATCATAAACATCCATATGTGGGAATAATGCATATCTTTGGAATACTGTATTTACTGGTCTTTCATATGGTGGAATATTTGTAATATCTTTTCCGTTTAGCAAAATTTCGCCACTTGTTGGCATTTCAAATCCGGCAATTAATCTTAAAGTTGTCGTTTTACCACAACCTGATGGACCAAGGAAAGTTACAAATTCACCTTTTCTAATATAAAAAGTAAAATCTTCAACAGCTAATGTCCCATCAAATTCTTTATTAACATGTTTAAGTTCAATGATTTTTTCATTTTTTTGTTCTTTAAGTATATTTTCCATAATTCAATTCTCTTTTCTTAAAAATTTGGTGGGCTACTAACCCAAACAATAACAGCTTGTTTTTTTCCTATGTTTTTTAAATAATGGTTTTTATCAGTCGTAAAGTAAAAAGATTCTCCTTTATTACAAATAACTTTTTTACTACCATAATTAACTTCTATTTTACCCTCAATTACATAACCAAATTCTTGTCCTTCATGAGGATAATCAATATCTGTTTCAGTACCTACTTCTAAAGTATAAAGAATTGGTTCCATTTCATTTTTTTGACTGTTAGGCACTAGCCAAATAATTTTTTTCCCTTCATCATCTTTTTCAAAGTAGTCTTCATTTTTAAAAACAATTTGTTGATCATCATCTTCATCAAAGAAATCCTTAAGATTTGTACCTAAAGCAGTTAAGATATCTGTTAAGGTACTAATCGATGGACTAGTTAAATCATTTTCAAGTTGTGAAATATAACCCTTTGTCAGTTCACAGCGATCAGCTAATTCTTTTTGGGTTAGATTACACCTATTCCTTATATCTTTAATCTTTTTACCGATACTCATTTTAGTACCTCCTTTGTCGTTAATTAAACTTTTAGTTTAGTTTTACTAAACTATATATATTATATACTATTATCGAAATTTGTCAAGTGATTATATATATTATTTGACAGTTTTAATAAATTAAAAAATACCCATTTTTAATGGGTATTTTAACTTATTTAATCATATCTTTAAATTCAGTTTCACTTATTACTGGAACACCTAATTGTTGTGCTTTCGCAAGTTTACTACCTGCATCTCGGCCCGCTAAAACATATGATGTTTTCTTCGAAACTGAAGATGATGCTTTACCACCAAATTCTTCAATTAAATTGTTTGCATCGTCTCTGGACATTGTTTCAAGTGTACCAGTAACAACGAATATTAAACCTTGCAGTGGTAAATTATCTTTTTGAATATAATTACTAATAGGGTTTATTCCATGAGATTTTAATTTTTCAATTAACTCAATATTTTTTGGATTATTAAAGTAGTCATGAATACTTTCTGCCATTATTTGACCTATATCATCAATAGTTATTAATTCTTCTACTTTTGCTTTTTTTAGTTCATCAATTGAATGATATATCTTAGCTAAATTCTTAGAAGCTTTTGATCCAACATGTTTAATTCCTAACCCAAAAATTAGCTGATCTAAAGTATTATTTTTACTTTTTTCAATTGCATTAAATAAATTGTTTATTTTCTGATCTCCATAGCCATCTAACGCTAATAAATCATAGTAATAATTCTTTAATAGATATATATCTGACACATCTTTAATATAACCTAGTTCATATAATAATTCCGTTTGTTTTTCGCCAAGGCCTTCAATATCCATAGCCCCGCGAGACGCAAAATGAATTAATTGTTCTAAAATTCGACCACAACAGTTTGGATTAACACAGTGGTGTTCAGCTTCATTATTTCTTTTTACAAGTGGCATACCACATTCTGGACAATTTTCTAGCATTTTAAAAGGTTCAAGTCCATTTTGTCTTCTTGTAAAATCCACTTCGACAATTTCAGGAATAATTTCTCCAGCTTTACGTACCTTTACATAGTCACCAATTCTAATATCACGAGATACAATAAAATCTTCATTGTTAAGAGTTGCACGCGATACTGTTGATCCACTTATCAAAACTGGATCAAGCACGGCATTAGGAGTAATCATTCCAGTTCTACCAACTGTAAAGATAATATCTTTTAGTTTTGTTACCGCAATTTCGGCTGGGAACTTATACGCAATAGCCCATTTTGGCGTTTTTACAGTATAACCAATTTCATCGTATAAAGTTAAATCATCAACCTTAATTACAATACCATCTGTTTCATAAGGTAAGTCTTTTCTTTTGTCTTTGTATTCTTCAATATATGAAATTACTTCATCAATATTATGACATTTTCTAAAGTGAGGATTTACTGAAAAACCTAAATTTTGTAAATATGACATTACATCACTTTGTTTATAAATATTATATTTTTCCGGGTTTACTAAAGTATATGCAAACTGATCAAGTTTTCTTGATTTTGTAACATTCGCATCCAACTGTCTTAAACTTCCTCCAGCTGCGTTTCTAGGATTGGCAAAAAGAGATTTACCCTCTTTAAGTCTTTGGATATTTAATTCATCAAAAACGTTTTTTAACATATATACTTCACCTCTTACTTCAAGTGAAGCATATTCTGTTAGTACTTTTGGTAATGATTTAATAGTTAGAGCATTTTTAGTAATATTTTCACCTACTGTTCCATTGCCGCGTGTAGCAGCAAGAACAAGTAAACCATCTTCATAATGAATAGTCGATGCAATACCATCAATTTTAAGTTCACATGTGTATTCAACACTTTGGTTAACGCTTCTTTTAATCTTTTCGTCAAAATCTCTTAGTTCTTGATAACTAAAAGCATTAGCTAAAGACATCATTGGGTTAACATGAGTTATTTCTTCTAGTTCTAATTTTAAATAGTCTCCCACTTTTTTAGTTGGACTATCCGGAAGAGCATGAGCAGGATACATTGTTTCTAAACGCTCTAACTCTTTCATTAAGCTATCATATTCTAAATCTGATACTGTTGGATTATCTAAAACATAGTACTCATAGTTATATTGTTTTAATAATTTAACAAGTTCGTTCATTCGTTTAATATAATCCATGATAGCCTCCTTTTATTTTCTTTTTTTAATTGATGGATGATCTCTTAAAATTTTTCTAAAACTATGATCTTTTTCAAATAAAACTTGAATAATACTTCCAGATTCACTAATAACTAAACCATCACCAAAGTTACAATGGTGAACCTTATCTCCAACTTTAATTGGTGTATTATCTTCTTCTTCTTTTTGTTCTTCCAAATGTTCTTTCCAATCAAGACTAGCGACATATTCTGTAATAAATCTTGATTTTTGATTTAAAACAACACGGCCATAAATTAAACGTCTTGAAACACAAGTTATATATATTCTTTCTTTGGCTCTTGTAAACGCAACATAAGCAATTCGACGTTCTTCCTCAATATCAGAATCTTCTTTTAATGATGGAAAAATTCCTTCTTCAAGTGCCACTACAAATACAGCTCTGAATTCTAAACCTTTTATTGAATGAACTGTAGAAAGCACTACACCATTCATATCTTGTTTCGTACCAACTGTTTCGTCTAAAATGACATCATCAAAACCAATTTGCATTTTTTCTTTATTTGTCATTCCTTCTAAATCAGGGCGTCTTTCTAATTGTACTAGTACAGATTTAAATTCTTCAATATTTTGAATTCGATTATTATCTTCGTCATCTTCATTTTCAATTGATTTTTTGTATTCCGTAATTTTAATCATTTCTTCATAAAATTCTGGTAATGGAAGTTTTTCAAACAATTCTTGAAGTTGCATAATTAAATTTTTAAATTGAACTAAGGCTTCTGTCTTTGTAGAAGAGAAATCATTATGATATCTTTCAATTGCTTGAAATAAAGTTTCATCATCATGTTTATATAACAATAGTTTTTCAATTGTTTTATCACCAATTCCACGAGCTGGTAAATTAATTACACGCTTAAAATGGAATAAATTTTCTGGATCCATAATGAATTTAATGTAACTTAAAACATCTTTAATTTCTTTTCGTTTCAAAAAGGCAAAGCCACCATAAATTTGATATGGAATACCAGCTTCGATTAGACCTAATTCAATATTTCTAGATATTACATTTGTACGATAAAGAATTGCAATATCTTTATATTGGTAACCCTGATGAGCAACTAATCTCTTGATTTCATCAACAATATATCTTGGCTCATCTTCGTAATAATATGCATCATGAATCGTAACATCTTGAAGTTTCCCTTCAACATCACTAAATAATTCTTTTTCTTCACGATGTTTATTATGTTTAATTAGATTATTTGAACCTCGTAAAATAGCATTTGATGAACGATAATTTTGAGTCAATTTAATCATTTCGCGTTCTGGATAGTCTTTACTGAATTGGTACATGTTTAATACATTAGCGCCTCTAAATGAATAAATGCTTTGATCATCATCACCAACAACAAATATATTACGATATTTGCTTGCTAGCATTTTAATAATATTATATTGTAAAACATTCGTATCTTGAAATTCATCTACCAAAATATATTTGTATTTATTTTGGAAATATTCTAACACATCAGGAAATTCTGAAAATATTTTTTCTGTTAAAACAAGTAAATCATCGAAATCAACTTGATTGTTTTGTTTTAGTCTTTTTTGATACACATCATAAACTTGTTTAATAATACCATTAATTTCGCCAATACCATTTTTAAAAGAACTAATAATGTTTGCAGCAGCTTTAGGTGAAAAATATTTTTTGCTGATGTCTAGTTCTTTATATATATCATTTATTATTTTGTTTACGTCTTCTTCATCAAGAATTTCAAAATTTAAGCTATAGCCAATTTTAGAAATTGTTTGACGAAGTATTCTTGCACAAAAAGCATGAATTGTAGAAATAGTAACATATCTTGCATTTATTCCTGATAATTTAACAACTCTTTCTCGCATTTCATTAGTGGCTTTTTTGGTGAATGTTATAGCCAAGATATTTTTAGGATTAATATCTTTTTCTGTTATCATGTATGCAATTCTTGTTGTAAGAGTTCTTGTTTTACCAGTTCCTGCTCCTGCAAAAACAATTACAGGTCCTTCTACTTTTTCAACAGCTGCTCTTTGCTCTTTATTTAATCCCTCTAAAAAACTCATATTCTCTTATTTTGAAAAAGATGATTTCAAACTAACTGTTTGATTAAATACCACCTTATTACCTTTCGTATCATAGTCAGTTACAAAATATCCAACACGTACAAATTGGAAATGATCTAATGGTTTTGTATCTTTTAAAGCTTTTTCAACAAAGCCTTCGTATACTGTCCAAGAATTTGGATTAATACGTTCTTTAAAGTTTTCACTTGACACAACTGAGTCTAAAATCAATGGCTCAAATACATTAAATGTTGCTGGCACAGCTGTAGCTGCATCAACATAATGAATTGTACCATTTGGTTTTCTTTCATTAAATCCTGTACCACTTTTTGTATTTGGATCATATGTACAATGTAATTCTTTAATTGTTCCATCTTCATTATAGATTACTTCATTACATTTAATAAAATATGGATGCATTAATCTAACTTCTACATCTTTCGCAAGTCTCTTCCAATGTTTGTTTGGTTTTTCAACAACAAAGTCATCTTGATCAATATATAATTCTTTTGAAAATGTAATTTCTCTTTCACCAAGTTCAGGGTTTTCAGCATTATTTACACATTTTAAAACTTCTACTTGATTTTCTGGATAATTAGTAATAATAACTTTTAATGGTTTCATTACAGCCATTGGACGAATAGTTTGAAGTTTTAAATCTTCTCTTAAGAAATGTTCTAACATTTCATAGTCAACAGTTGAGTTAATTTTTGAAAGTCCAGTGGATAAAATAAATTCTTTAATTGCATTAGCTGTGAAACCACGTCTTTTTAAACCAACTAGAGTAGGCATTCTTGGATCATCATAACCTTTAACAATTTTTTCATCAACTAATTGTTTTAAATAACGTTTACTCATAATCATATTAGTAATACCTAAGCGACCAAATTCAATTTGGCGTGGTTTATGTAAAACATCACAATTATTAATTACCCAATCATATAGTGGACGATGGTCTTCATATTCTAAACTACAAAGTGAATGTGTAATACCTTCAAATGAATCTTGTAATGGATGTGCGAAATCATACATTGGATAGATACACCATTTATCACCTGTTTGATGATGATTAATATGAATAATACGATAAATTACTGGATCACGCATATTGATATTTGGTGATGCCATATCAATTTTAGCTCGTAAAGTTTTTGTTCCATTTGGATATTTACCAGCGCGCATTTCTTCGAAAAGTTTTAAGTTTTCTTCAATTGAACGATCACGATATGGTGAATTTTTACCAGGTGTATTTGTATCACCACGATATTGGCTTACTTCTTCTTGTGTCAAATCACAAACAAAGGCTAATCCTTTCTTAATTAAAAGAATAGCTTTTTCATAAGTTTCTTCAAAATAACTTGAACCATACACAACAATTCTAGGATTATAACCTAACCATTCTAAATCCTTTTGAATAGCATCAACAAATTCAACATCTTCTTTTACTGGATTAGTATCGTCAAATCTCAAATTTGTTTGTCCACCAAAATGTTTAGCAAGTTCGAAATTAGTCACAATCGCTCTTGCGTGTCCAATATGTAAGTAAGCATTAGGTTCTGGTGGAAATCTTGTTAAAATATGATCAACAACACCAGTTTCTAACTCATTTTTCATTATTGTTTTTATAAAGTTTGAAGTTTCATTCATATATATTTCCCTCTTATAATTTAGTTATATTTTTCGCATTAGCATAAGTTTTATATAAATCTAAAAGTAACTGTTCATGTTCATCTTTGTATTTATCACTAAAACAAATTATCATAACTAAAATTTGCTTAGTAGAATTTGTAACTGCTGTTCTAATAGTATCACTAGTTGGTGAACCAAAAATACCTTCATCATCAACATAAACCGGTAAATTATAAGCATTAATTGGACCTCGGTTAATTGCATCTAGATATTCACCTTCAAGACCAATTCGAATATTAACATTACCTTTTATTTTGTTACAATCAACAACACAAACACTTCGTTTTGTTTTAACTGATAAAACATTTCCTAGATCGATCAAATCACCTAAAGAATACAAGTTCGTTCCTTTAATAACTCTTCTTATTAAAGCCTCGCAAGCAGGTCTTGTATGACTAGGATCTTTACCCAGTTTTTTATATCCATCTCTAGTTTCTTTAATTATTTCATCTGTTGTTACTTCTTCAATTTTTAAATCAACTTGTAAATTATTTAATAATGCAAGAACCGTTTCAGTTTTATCATTTTCTACATCCATTAAATAACTAATAACACTAAAATCAGGCAGTTTTTCTTGAAGTTTTAAATCGATATTAATCTTCATTTTCTAGTTCCTGAATTTGCATTAAAATAGTTTGATATTCTTTTAAAGTATCTTGCATTTTATGTGATTCTTCAATTAAGCTATTAATTTTATTTTTCAGTTTAATGGCAAGTTCTTTTAATTTTGGTATATTCATTTCAAAGAAGCTACCATCTTCAATTAAAGATTTAATTAAAGCATTATCATTTTGTTGTAAAAAACTTTCATAATCTTTATTAATATTATCATAGTTTTCAATAATTTTATTTAATTTTAAATTTTCATTATATATCTGATTATCAATATCTTTTACTTTACTTGGATCATCACCAAATAATAAATATGTTTTATCTTCTTGTAATGAATCAATTAATTTTTGTTGTTTTTTTATGTTTTGTAATTCAATATTAAGTTCTTTTTGAAATTGTTCTTCAAATCTTAAAAATTGTTGATGTTTAAAAGACAATATCTGTTTTTTTATATCTTCTAAATGTTCATCTAAATCTTTAATATTTTTACAAATAACAACATAAGCACTCTGTAATGTTTGAGCTTTTTTATCAACAACATCTTTTTTATTTTTAATTGTATCTAATTTATTTTTTTCATCATAAAGCATATTTAATCTTTTCTGTTTTTGATATGCTTGATTAGATAAAGTATCTAAACTTAACAATTGAGTCTTAAACTTTTCACAAAGTTCATCTAATATTTCAATCTGTTCGTTTGGATCTTTAGAAGTCAACGAGAATTTAATTAATAATTCATTTAATTCTTTTAAATGTTTTTTACTCTGATGAATAAAAGCTTGTTCAATTTCTTCTTTATAACATTTTTTATGTTCTTGTTTCATCGAAAGTTCTTTTACTAATTGTTCTCTACGATCAACCGATACTTCATACATACTTTTTTCATATCGTGTTTTTTCTAAAAACAACATGTCTAGTTTTTTACGTACTTCTAAAATTTCATCATTTAAAGCTAAAGATATTTGATTATTTTTCTGTTCATTAGCTTTAATCTTAATCGATAATTCATAACCTTTATCAAAAATATAATTAGTATAGTTGTCGATTTGTCTTAACAATTCGTTTTTGTCAATTAATTGATCAAAGTAACTATAAAGTGTTTCATGCCAACCTTTGGAAATATTTTGGTGTTCATGAAATAATTTGATTGTTTCTTGTTGTAATGAATCTAAAACATTTTCTGTTTGAAATCTTTTTTCTTCTATTTCACAATAACATTCATGAATTCTTAATTCGACATCATCAATTTTGTCTTTGATTCTTTGGTTATTTTCAATATCTTCATTAATACGCTCAACAGAATTATTTAAATTAATGATTTCTTGTTCTAACGCATTTAGTTCATCATTGATTTCATTAATTCTTTCCTGAAGGATTTCTTGATACATCATATGATATTTATGTAAATAAAAATCTTTTATATTTGTTTCTTGATTATTATTTTTAATACGTTCAATTTCTTCTTTTTGAACTGATATTATTTTATCAAAATCTTGATTATTCATAAATCCTCCTATTTTTGTGTATATTATATATACTTATTATACCATAGTTTGACTTTATTTTCAAGTATAACAACCAAGCAAATTTTAAGTATAAAAAAGGTATGATTTTCATCATACCTTTAATTGCTATTTAATATCTGCGTTTGGATCGAAACCAAGACGACGAAGTGTTTCAATTACATATGATTCACGATATTCATCTTCTGGTTTACGATTGTAGTAAGAAATGAAGAATTCTTCAACAGCTTGTTCATAAGGAATTTTTGCAAGGTTAGCGATAATTCTTGAAGAACGGTCGATTAATTTTTTATTAGTAGGTAATACTTGTACCATCCAGTTACCATATACACGACCCATTTTAGCCATTGTACCTGTACTTAAACAGTTAAATGCAACTTTAACTAATAAGTGATACATAATATCTGTACATGTTCTTGGAAGTTCTACTGGAATTCTGATTTCATCTTTTTGAATCTTTTCAGCTGGAATTTGACCTAATCTAATTACTACACCACCACTGAATTTTGATACTTCTTTCTTGTACCAATCGATTGCAGCTTTATTTGCTGAACCATTAATGTCAACAAGTACTAAGAATGAGTTATCACGTGAATATCTTGATGGATCATCTTCATTACCGATGCAATATTCAAGAAGTTCTGAACCACTAACTGCTGGTGGATTGTTAATAATATCTTGGTTTGCACCCATAGCACGATAATCATCAGCAGTCCATTCAAGACCTTTAATATCTCTTCTCATTAATTGTTGCCATGCAACTTCGTTTGGATATAGTGGGTCTTTAGTGTAAGCCCATGAAACTTCGTGTTCTCTATCATTAAATTTTCTAAATGGTGGAAGTGTGAAAGTTGGTTGACGTTCAGTAGTGTCTGTCATGATGTCTAATAGATATTCATGAGTAGCATAAGTTACTAAACCTTTTTTAGTGTAAGTGTCAACTTCGAATTCAACAGCTTTTGCAACACCTTTTAATGCTTTACCACTCATTAATTGTTTATTTAAAGAAGCAAAAGCATCAGCGTATTCATCAAGAGTTAAGAATTCACCACCAACTACTTGTAATTCTTGTTCTGTTAAGTTTTCTTTTAACCAACGGTTAGCCGCAACTTCAAGTGCAGCACCTGCTGCTAATAATTCAACTGTAGTAGTTTGCATACGAGTTGAACCAGAAACAGCCATGTTACCTACAACTAGAGGAATTTTAACAATGTATTTATCTGTAGGTACACCATTTTTAATATTTTCTTGATATTCATCGATACATTCAAATACAGCACGTGCACGGTCTAAATGTTTTCTTAAAATATCTTCTGGGTTACAATGTAAATAATATGTTCTAAGACCAAGTTCATAACCTCTAACAGCTGAACCATTGATACTTGCTGATAAACCACATTCTGAAAGCGCTACTAATACGTCACCTTTTGTCATTTCAGCTTCGTCTACTTGTTTAGCACCAAAAGTCATATAGTCTTCAAAATTTTCAACTGAACGTACAACTGCACGGTCTCCACCAGTAATGAAGCTTGTTACAACATCACCAAGTTGTAAGAATTCATAACGATGGTTAGGAAGTTTATCTACTAAACCTTGCCAGAAACATCTCCAAGCACCTTCCATTTGGACAGCCATTCTTCCTGATGCACCAACACTTGAGAAAACAACTTTTCTCTTTTCATCCATACAACGTTTAATATCATCGATGAATGCAGCAAATTCTGGAGTATGGAACGCAGCTCTTGCAACTGGTTCTACATATTTATCTGCTTTAAAAATTGTTTTAACACCTTGTGCAGTATCTTTCATAATAGTTGCACTTAAATTTTTAGTAATAGGGTTAGATTGTTCTGTTGTAATAACACCTAAATGAAATTGTTTTTCATTTTCTAAGAAATCTTTTGTAGCTTCCTTATAGTTTGTAATAGTCTTGTAAATCACAATATTTTCTCCTTACTTTTTTAAATTTTTAAATCGATTTATTATAGCATAATATCATATTTTTATCAAGCAAATGATATTAACTTTTACTTTTCTCCTTTTTTAAGCTTTAATATTCCTGGTAATACATAATCATATTGAACAGTTTTGCTTGCAATATTACTAGCAAATTTTATCGCTTCTTGAAGATTCATTTCATTTGCAATAGCGTATACTAATGCGCCATTAAAAGCGTCCCCCGCTCCTGTAGTATCTTTAACACTAACTCTTTGAATTTCAAATTCTTCTATTTTATCTTTAATTAAAATTGTTGTTTTACTTCCTCTTGTAACAATTGTAATAAAGTTTCTATTTATTAACTTTTCTTGATAATTATTTCCAAATAAAGATATAGCTTCTATCTCATTGGGTGTAATAATATCACAGTAATTTAATAATTCATGAATCTCACTAATTGGTGCAGGATTTAATATTACTTTTTTATTTTTCAATTTTGCATATTTTGCAATTTCTAAATTAATATTGTATGGAATTTCCAACTGTAATAAAACATATTCAGCCTTATCAATTTCTTTATAAATCTTGTCTAAATCATTAATAGTTAGCGATGCACCTTGATAGACACTTACTTGATTATCCCCATATTTGTTTGTCAAAATTGTTGCATATGCACTTTGATTATTTTTATCAACAAAAAATTCAAATGGAACACTTAACTTATTAATTTCATTAACAATATTATCTTTTAAATTGTCATTACCAAGTGCACAAATAAACTTAACTTTTCCACCTAATTCATTAATTGTTAAAGCTTGGTTAAAACCTTTTCCTCCAATTTCTTTATATATATTTTCTACTTTAATTGTTTCACCCTCATTATGAAAATGATCACATTTCATAAATACAGATTCACCAACTATTCCTACTACTAATACATTTTTCATAAGTCACCTCATACATATTATACTATACAAAAAAACTTATTGTATATATTTAACATATTTTTTATTTTAAATAAAAATAACCTTGTATAAATACAAGGTTACCAGGAAATATGCTTGTAAAATGAAACAATCATTTTACAAGTTAATTATACCATACATTATTGAACTTTATAAGACTATATTGTGATATTATTGTGAAAATGGTTAAGCAATATGATAAAAGCTCAGTAAAAATATTACTGAGCTTTTTTGTTTTGAAAATATGCTGCAACGCCAATCATTGCTGCATTATCAGTACAATATTCAAATGGAGGGAAAGTAAGGATTACATCACTTAACTCATCAACCATTGTAGACATTGCTTTTCTTAATCCTTTGTTAGCTGCAACACCACCAGCCACAATCACTTGTTTACAATTATATTCATTAATTGCACGTTTAGTTTTAG
>JAZOLG010000055.1:0-29471 GCA_045652765.1 Bacilli bacterium | reverse complement strand
CTAAAGTAATAATTGTCTTTAAAACCGAATTTGGTGGCAATATTAATGACATCAAAATCTATGGATAGGAAAATAAAGAATAATTATATTAGCAACTAATAAAATTATATTATAATTCGTTATATTAATAGGAGGTAAATTTATATGAAGCATCTTTTTACAATAATGATATTATTTGTTTTATGTTTATTGCTTAATTCATGTTTTTTTACAAGTACTAAATTTCCTGATATGATAGAATATACAGAAACGGAAGTTTTGGAAGTTGCGAAAGAAAAATACAATATCCAAAAATTTTATTATACTGGCGTAGAAGTTAGAAAAAGTTATGATCAATTAGATGAATTTAGTTATAACAATTATGATTGTTTAGGAATATTTACTAATATTAAAAATCCAGATAATCTTGAAAAAGCATTAACTTCGTTTGCTGGTAAAAATGGTGGACATGATATTCAAGGAATGTATAAATATTTTGCTTGTTACGTTGCTTTAGTAGAAGACGCAAATGGAATCGTAAAATTTATCTTCTATAATACGAATATAAATAAAAACAAAAATATTTCAGATACTATTGGCTCAAGTGATTATCTATATGATTTACATCCTTCTAAAATAAATACTAAATTTATGGATGAAATAACATGGGATAGTTTAAGAGTTAATTTGAAACAACTATATCATGATGAAATAAGTATTAGAGGATTGTTATATTGTTTTGATAAACCAACAATTATACTTAGTAGTAGAAAATCTTTAGTACAATTTTATGAAGAAGATGATAAAGTTGTTTTTGATATTTTTAGTATAACACTTAATGATCAATATGGTGATTATAATTTTGATGATATGAATCAAACAATTAAATCGAAAGAATTGATTTATTCAACATCTAAAAAATATGATTTTCATTTTAGTAAATATGGCGTAGATCCAAATATGTTCTTTGATATCCAGTTTAGTGTTGAACAATCTATAGAAGCTGATTATTTAGACTTAATTAGTGGAACAATAACTGTTAAGGATATTGGTAAAGAAGTAGTTAGTTATGGATTTAATTACAAAATAACTTATAGTGAAAAAGATAAAAATGGTAAAATAGTAGTTAGGGATGTCGTGTATGGCGCTAGTGAACTTAAAAACAATCGTTTTGGATTATTGATTGATCAAATTGAAGGTCATGATCATAAAGTGTCTACTACAGTCACAATTACTAATTTTCATATTATTTATAAAAATGATGAATCAAAATAAAATAGTCCGTAAGGACTATTTTTTATTAGATTATTATTTGTTAAAATAAGCTTTAAGAGAAAAATGTGGAAAAATATTTTATAATGTTGTATAATATATTAAAACAAAGATACAAAAAAGAAGGTAAAGAAATGATTATATTAATTACTGGCTCAACTCATACTGGAAAAACGATGCTAGCTCAAAAACTACTTGAAGTGTATAAATATCCATATCTTTCTATTGATCACTTGAAGATGGGACTTATCAGAAGTAATCACACTACTTTAACACCACTTAGTGAAGATGAAAAACTTACTGAATATCTTTGGCCAATTGTTAGAGAAATGATTAAAACAGCAATTGAAAATAATCAAAATCTAATTGTTGAAGGATGCTATATTCCATTTGATTGGTCAAAAGATTTTGAGAAAGAGTATTTAAATGAAATTAAATATTATTGTCTTGTAATGAGTGAAGACTATATTAGAAATAATTTTGAGGATATCAAAAAGTATGCATGTATTATCGAAAAAAGAATTGACGATTCTGATTTAACGAAGGAGTCTTTAATTGAAGGTAATGCCAATATTTTGGAAGCCGTAAGAAAACATAAAGTGAATTATTTACTTATTGATGATAAATACGATATTGATGTAAGTAAATTAAAATAAAAGGAGATAATATGAAGTCAAAAAAAGAGATTTACAATATTGTGTTATCGGCTGTTTTTTTAGCTTTAGCATATGTTTTACCTTTTATTACAGGTCAGATTCCAGAAATTGGCTCAATGCTTTGTCCAATGCATATACCAGTTTTATTGTGTGGATTTATTTGTGGATGGAAATATGGATTAATCGTTGGATTTGCAGCACCGTTATTTAGATCATTAACACTAGGTATGCCTCCACTTTTTCCAACTGCTATTTCAATGTCATTTGAACTTGCGGCATACGGTGTGGTATCAGGATTATTATATAATATGATGCCTAAAAAAGTAATTTCAATTTACATTTCATTAGCTATATCAATGATAATTGGTCGATTAGTTTGGGGACTGGCGATGTTTAGTTTTTTAGGATTCAATTATAATAAATTTGGCTTATCGGCTTTTTGGATTAGCGGTTTTGTTAATGCATTTCCAGGAATTATTGTCCAAATAATCTTAATACCAATCATAATAATGACTTACAATAAATTTAAAAAAATCAGTTAATAAAATACAATTCAACACTTTATGTTTTATCTGTTGTTTGATTTCTTAATATCATTTGATATAATGTTGATGTCAAATGAAGGAGGAATAGTATGAATACAGATAAAATTATTGCTGAAAAAATTGCGAGCGAATATGCTCCAAAACAAACAACTAAAGTAGTTGCATTAAAAAAACTAGATCGTAAAGCTAAACAAGGGGCTAGAATATTTGCTTATATTTTTGGAACTGTATGTTCTTTAGTTTTAGGTACAGGAATGTGTTTTGCAATGGGAGAAATTGGTGACAATACTTTACCAACAATTTTAATTGGCGTTGGTGTTGGTTTAGTTGGTATTTTAGGAATGGTTATAAATTATCCAATTTATCAAAAACTAATTAAAAAAGGTAAAATTAAATATGGTAATGATATTGTAGCACTAGCAAAGGAAATTGCTGAAGAATAAAGCAAAGGAGGGAGTTATGAATAAATCAGAAAGTAAGTATTATAATACTGCTTTATTAATGGATGAAGCTCTCTTGTTGTTATTAGAAGAAAAAGAATACGAGTTTATTACAGTTAAAGAGATTTGTGCAAAAGCTGGAGTAAATCGTTCGACATTTTATTTACATTACGAAAATATTGATGAATTATTGGTAGAAGCAATAGGAATGATTAATAGTAGATTTCAGAAAGCTTTTAACAATGAAAAAATTGAACCACATTCATCGAAGAAAGAAAACCTATTTTTAATTGATGATGATCACTTAATTCCATATTTAAACTTTATTAAGGAAAATAGAAAAGTATATAAGTTAATTCATAATAACCCCTATATATTTCAAAAACAACAAACATTTCAAAAATTGTATGATGAATTATTTAGTATTATTTTAGATAAGTATGGAGTACCAGAAGAAGATAAAGAATATGTTTTTTCTTTCTTTAGTTTTGGTTTAGTCGCAATCATACAAAAATGGATAGAAAATGATTGTAAAGATGATATTGAAAAAATGGCGAAATTAATGAAAGATTTAATATCCCATAACAATAAATAAATTGTATTATGGTATACACACACATAACTAAAACCTTTGAATACATTATGTATTTGAAGGTTTTTTTTATATACCAAATTGTTGTATTAAACTACAGGTTTAATGACATTATAAAAGTTATTTGTTATAATGTTTATGTAAAGACACATACAGCAACTAATATTATATAAGCATATAGTAGTGTCTTGACTGGGAACATAAAGATACTTACAGCATTATTATGATAGAAGAAATAAATTATATAATGTATGAAACGAATGATATTTTCATAAGAATTTTGATGTATCTTGTTTAATGTTCCCTTTTTTATTTTAAATTTAAAAATAATGAAACTTAGGAGGTTAGGTATGGGATTTTATACAATTTCACAACAAATGTTAAATACTGCTTTCACCACTAATGGTGATAAAGCATATACAACTACAGGATCAGCTTGTTTGGATTATTTTGCGTTAATTGGTGGAAAAAGAGGTTATTATGATGATGCACTAAACCTTTTTATGAAAGCTTATTATGAAAATCCACAACTAGCTATTAAGATTCTATTTTATGCAAGAGATATTAGAACAGGTTTAGGAGAAAGAAACATTTTTCGTTATACTTTAAATGCTATTGCGGGGATGTATCCTGAACTTGCAGCTCAACTAATCGAATATGTACCAGTATATGGAAGATATGACGATTTATTAGTATTACTTAATACACCAGTTAAAGAAGAACTAATTAAGTATATTAGTAATGTGTTAAATGAAGATTTAGAAAAATTAGCTAATAATGAACCAATAAGTTTATTAGCCAAATGGTTACCATCTATTAATACGTCTTCACATCAAACAAGAAAATTGGCAATGCTAATTATCAAAAGTCTTGGTATTACATGTAAAGAGTATCGTAGAATGTTATCATCACTTAGAAAAGGAATGATTATTGAAAACAATTTGCGAGAACGTGACTATTCTTTTTCGTATGAGAAAGTATCAGGTAATGCATTACTTAAATATAGTAAAGCTTTTTTAAGACATGATAATGAGCGTTATAAACAGTATTTGTCTTTGGTATCATTTAATAAGGCAAAGATGAACTCTTCAACAATTTATCCTTATGAGATAATTAGAAAACTTAAAAATAGTAAGGATAAAAATGAACGAGATAACCTTAACGTAATATGGAATAGTTTTGATAGAACTTGTATTACATCGAAGACAATCGTCGTACGTGATGGTAGTGGTTCAATGGAATGGGGTGGAACACATGTGGAACCAATTGATATTGCGACTTCACTTGCGATACTATTTTCAGAACAATTAACTGGTGAATTTAAAAATAAATTTATAACATTTTCAAGTAAACCACAAATAATTGATATTGTAGGTAATACTATTTATGAAAAGTATAAATTCATTTCAAAGTTTGACGATTGTTCGAATACAGATATTGCGAAAGTATATAAGTTAATTTTAAATATTTATCGTAGTCCAGAGTTCAATGAAGAGGATGCACTTGATCGAATTGTGATTATTTCTGATATGCAGTTTGATAAAATGCAAAATGAAAGTATTAGTACTTTTGAATACTTTGAACAAAAGTTTAATGAATTTGGTTTTAAACTACCAGAAATTGTATTTTGGAATGTTAGCGCGCCAAATAATGTTTTACCAACAATTAACAAAACAGGTGTGAAATTAGTTAGCGGATCTTCTAGTAATGTTATTGATATGGTTATAAATAATGCAAGTTTTGATGCGTATGATTTTATGAATCAGTGTTTAGAAAAATACAACTTTGTAGACAATTTAAATTTTAATTTGGAAGGAGGCGTTGCCTATTATTAGATTTCCTGTAATTGATTTAAGTAAAACAGGAGAAAACATCACCAGATTGATGAAACAAAACTCTATTACAGTAAAAATGCTACAAGAAATATTTGGGTTTGAATATCCTCAAGCTATATATAAGTGGAAACATGGCGAATGCTTACCTACTATTGATAACTTGATTATTTTAGCTAGTATTTTCAAAACTACTATTGACCAAATAATAGTAGTTAGCGATTTATAAAAGAACTACATTTAATATGTAGTTCTTTTTTTACAAAAATTATAAATAAAAATAAATAATTAATAAGGAGAAAAAAATGAGTAATTATAATAATAATTTTGTAGACATTATGGACAATATTAACAATATTGCACATGGATATGGGTATAAAAATGGGATACATTGGGCAGATGAAAGATGTAAAAAAGGATCAATTGATTATGGGACATTTAAACAATATGAGAATGCTCATAATCTTAGAGTAAGATTAGCACATGGCAACGCAAGAGATATAAGTGTATCTTATGAAACTTACCAAATTGTAAGAAAATGGGAAAATGAAATATCAAATTCTAATTCTCGTAAATATAGAAGTAATGACCCGATTAATTTGCCTGTAGGTGCATATCGATTTACTAATAGGCCTTTCATAAAAGAATTTAACATTACTGGGAAAAGCGGAAAAAATTATTACTTTCGTTTTGAAATCGTAAAAGAATATCAAAAAAGAGCTTATGATGATGGTACTAGATTTGAAGGAACAGGGTATACAATTTATGTAAAAGAATCACCGTATAAAGATTGGTGTATTGAACATAATTCGGAATGTGAATTTCATTTTTACGCTTGTCCAGTTAATAATCCATCAATTTGTTGGAATAATCTAATTACAGACTTTCAGGCAGCAAATGCAGTTATGATTGTTTGGGTAAAAAGATATTGTAAAATTCTAGATCAAATATTGGTAAATGGAAATTTAGATATAAATCGAATTGAAAGAAGAACTAGAACAAATATTTTACCAACAGGAACATTTAGATCTAGAAAATCTTCAAGAAAGGTAAAGACAATTTACATTGATAAAGATGTTTATGAAAATATCATAAATATTCTTGGTACACGTAAACCTGAACTTGGAGGAATGTTAGGATGGATTGATGATCCAAACTATATCGATTATTTTGTATTTGATGATAAAGCTAAAGTCGGAAGTCACGAGTATAATCCTAATACAGAGTATTTATCTTCAATTATAAATGGTTCATGGAAAGATAATCATATTTACTTAGGGGGATTTGTTCATAGCCATCCGGGAAATGCTAAAATGTTATCTAGTGCTGATGTTGAATATGCTCAAGAAATTATGAAAGTATTTGATATTGAATATATGTTTATGCCGATTGTAACAAGTAGTTATGAGCATAAAACAACATTTAATCCATATATAGTAACAGCTGATGGACAAGTACAAAAGTGTAAAATTGAACTAACTGAAAGAACAGAATTTAGTGATATTGATGAAAGTATGACTGAACTTTTAAATTCAATAGAAAATGGGTTTGATAAAATGAAAGGTATTAGTCCTGTGCCTGTTCAAGATGATGATTCTATTTTTGCTAGAATATCAAATGTTATTGATATTGATTATATGAATGAATGTACAATTATTGGTATTGGCTGTGGCGGTTCACGTAGTTTTTATGAAAGCATGGCCAGAGTTGGCGTTGGTAATTTCTATTTAATGGATGGAGATAAATCGTCATATTCAAATATCGCATCACAAAATGGTTATATATCAGAAGTTGGTATGTTTAAACCAGAAGTTATTAAACAACGCTTACTAGATATAAATCCAGATATCAAAGTTAAGACATTTAATCACATGCTAGATGATAACTACGATGATGAATATTTAGAAAAGGAAATAATTTCAAAAATTGATCCTAAGAAAACAGTATTATGTGCATTTACAGATGATTTTTATGCACAAGCTAGAATCTCTCGTATAGCGTTAAAATATAGAATACCATTTGTATGTGGTCAACATCATAAAGAAGGAATGGTTTCGGAATTAATTTTCTGGTATCCAGATATTACGAAATATTCTTTAAGAGAAATTGCAAAAACTAGATATCAAGCTTTTGAAAATGGATATAAAAATGATGTGACATCATTAGGAAGTCCAATCTTTAATACTACTAGATTAAATGCTTTGTGTGAAAAAATTGTAACTGGAATGCTTTTATTTAATAAGTATGAAAATCATATTTATTCAAAATTTCTAACTGCAAAGTGTGATATGAATTTAATATTGATAAAACAAAGATATTTAACTGAGGTTCATCCTTTGTATACATTGTTTGATGATTCATTAAATAACTTCTTTGATGAGGTTGTTTGGATTAATCCTGAGGCTATTGAAAATTTAGATAATGTTGTTTTGGAAGAAAAAGATGTTAAAGATACGAGAAAAATATTTTAAGTTTATAGGCTCCAATTTTATTGGAGCCTTAAAAATTACCACACAAAAGAATGTTGGTAAAGCAATTTGTTTTGCCAAAAATACAAAAATGTTTTATTTTACCTTTTCGTTTGATTTAAAGTATAGAAAAATGTTATAATAATGTATAACATACTTAGAATGGATTATTGCATTCTTGAGGGAAAGGAAAAAGTTATGAGAAATAAATTGATGATTTTAGCAGCTGGTGCTATTTTAGCTATTGGTGCTGCTTTTACAGGTTTCTTAGTTATTAACAAACCATCAACTGTTGCTGTGAAATCTGTAGTTAACTTATTAGAAGATACAATTGAAAGAGAAGAATTAGAATTATTAACTGATGCATTCACAGGTGGTTCTGTTGCTTTCTCATTAGATAGCGTTACTGATGAAGATGGATATAATTATTTAGAAGATTCATACTTCCGTGGTAAACTTTACACTTCAAAAGAAGCATTAATGTTAACAGACGTTGATGTACAAGTAATGGGAAATAAATTTGCTGGTGAATTATATGTTTCTCAAGATGAAGCATACATTTCTGAAGATAGAGTTCTAGGTGGAAGCTATGGATTAAAATTTAAAGAATTAGTTGAACAATTAGAAGATTCTATTTTTGCACCTGATGCAGGTTCTCCATATGAAATTCCTGAAGAAGTTTTTGATATGATTACTGAATCTCTTGAAAAAGCTGATGATAATGAAAAAATGATAAAAGACTTCAAAAAATTAACTGAAAAGTTATTAAAGAAAGTATGGAAAATTGCAGCCAATACTTTTGAATTTGAAAAAGAAACATCAAAAGAACGTATTAATGGTGAAAAGACTTCTGTTAGATTAATCACTATGACTATTGATGATAAAACAACAGCTGAATTTATTGAAGCTCTTTATGAATTCATTAGTGAAACTGATTTAATCATAGATTTCCTAGAAAAATATGAAGATACATTTAATTCATATATGTCATTAGCTGGTGAAGAATATTCACTTGTTGAATTATATGAAGATGCAATCGATGATTTAGGTGATGAAATCGGTGATATTAAGGAAGGTATTGAAGATTCATTTGATCCAATTAAAATCAAATTATCTACAGCTAAACTAAGTGCAAAATTATTAAAAGTTGAAGTTGTGTATGATGGTGATAGTTTATTTACTTTAGATTTAGGTAAAAAAGGCGTTGGAGAAACTGATAAAGTAACTTTAAAAATTGACGAATGTACTTTAACTTATACTGTTAAAGAAGATACAAAAGATAAATTTAATGCAGAATTTGTTATGAATGAAGAATATAGTCAATATCAATATAAATACACTGTATCATTAAACATTGACAAAAAAGCTGGCAAATACCAAGCTAAATATGAAAATTATGATTATGATGGATGGTATGGTTCTGAAAGTACAGATTCATATGTTATAAAAGGTAAATTTAGTGAAGAAAAAGGCGCTACTACATTTACAATTGACTCATTCAGTAACATTTATGATTCTAACACTTATCATTCTGAAGATGTATTAAAAATTAAAGCTTCAATTACAATCGATCCTAAAGATAAGATGCCTAAACCTGATGAGGATTATAAAACAATTGCTGACATTTCTGAAGATGACATCGAAGAATGGTTTGAAAAATTTAGTGAATTAAATTTCTAATTTAATATTAGTATGATAAACTGGTTTGTAAACAAACCAGTTTTTTATTTCAAAATAATTTACTATAAAAATAACTTTATTTGTTAAATTTGATATAATATGTTTATATAATAATAAATAGGTGAGTTCTATGAAAAGATTAATAAAAATAGGTAACTTTGAAATTGGTAAAAACAATAATATTACGGATGTATCAGGTGTTTCGGTTGGACATTCTTCAATATTAAATGGAACGAATAATACTGGTGTTACAGTTGTTTTTCCACATAGTGGTAATATTTTTAAAGAAAAAGTGGTTGCAGGATGTTATGTTTATAATGGATTTGGAAAATCTACAGGTCTTGTACAAATTGAAGAATTAGGAACTATTGAAACACCAATAGTCTTAACAAATACTTTATCAGTTGGTAAAATGTCTGATGCATTAGTCACTTATATGTTAAAAGATAATAATGAAATTGGGAAGACAACATCTACTGTAAATAGTATTGTACTTGAATGTAATGACGGATCAATTAATGATATTCAAGATAGAGTTTTAAGTGAAAAAAATCTTTTAGAAGCAATCAACAATAAAACTACAGAATTTGAAGAAGGTACAATTGGGGCCGGTTGTGGTATGAAATGTCATGGTTTTAAAGGCGGTATTGGATCATCTTCAAGAATTGTAAAAATTTTGGATCAAGAGTATACAATAGGTGTTTTAGTTAATTCAAATTTCGGTAGTTCTAATGGTCAGGATTTAATAATTAAAGGCCGACATATGGGAGAACTAATTAAAAATTATAATTTAGAACAAACAGAAGATAAAGGTAGTATTGTTGTTGTTATCGCAACGGATGCACCACTTGATAGTCGCCAATTAACAAGAGTATGTAAAAGAGCAGAACTTGGAATTGCAAGAACGGGCTCATATGCTGGAAATGGTAGTGGCGATATAATGGTTGCTTTCACTACAAAAAATAAAGTTAAACATGACAATAATTTAGCTATTGAAACAATTGAACGTTTTTCAGATGATTATATTAACAAGCTTTTCAAAGCTACAGTTGATGCGACTGAAGAAGCCGTTCTTAATTCAATGTTTCATGCTGTAGGAATAAAAAGCTATAATGGAACATATTATAAGTCAATTAACGATTATAAAAAATTATTTGAAGATTTATTATTAAAATAATAATATTTATATTTTTGATTTATTATATAAAGTATTATGATATAATGAATTAATATTAAGGAGTCTAAATATGAAAAAGTTATCGACATTTATGTTTGTTGCTTGGAGCATTATGCTAGTATTAATTTTAACTTTTGGAACTGAAGTTGCGAAAAAAATAACTGCTAATGTGTCAACTCAAATTTATGAAGAAAAAAATAAATTACAAGATGTTATTCTAGTAAATACGGAATATCGTATTGATGAATCATATTACCCACAATTTACAGTTGTTCCGGATACACATAATATTGATGATATTTCTTATACTTCTTTGACTCCTGAAGTATTTGAAATTGTTAATGGAACAAGCATCAAAGGGAAAAGATTGGAAAATGATCGTAATGTAGGTATATTACTGATTACATCAAAAACTGATCCAACATTTAGAAAAGAAGTAGAATTGACTTTTGTAAAAACTTATCCAAATAGTTTTGATTTTTTCTTATGTGATGCACAGCATTTAAAACAAAATACCAATAATGTTTATCTAGATACGCAATTTTTCTTGAAATGCGATTTAAATCCAAGTCCAAGCGTTTTAACAGAAGATAGAGTGTCATTTATTTATGATGAACAATATTTTGAAACCGTTTCTAAAAGTGGATATGAAGTTGCTTTAAAACCAAAATATTTAAACTTTCAAATTGGCGATAATTTTGAACCAATTAAAACAAATGTGCAAATGGTTTTAAACGATAAAATTGTAGAAACCAAAGAAATTGTTATTAATCCTGTACTTCATGCGACAAGCTTCGATAAAGCGATGTTTGCGGAATATCCAAAAACACATATCGAAATTACAGGATCTTTTTATGTAAAACAAAAATTATATATTGAACTTTTTGAAAATGATCAAAAGTTAGTTACCCCTTTTAAAATTGAAACGGATAACCCTGAAGTTGTTAAAGTTCATAATAATGGTTCAATTGAATTTGTAAAGCCTGGTTCTGCAAATGTAATTGTAAAATTAGAAAATGGTTTTAGTATGACTTATCCAGTAAGTGCACGTATTAAAGTTGTTGCACCATCAGTTAGCAGTTCATCATTTAATGAAAATGGCGAGTTAGTTGTAAAACTTGAAATGTCAGGTACATTGATTTTATCTTTCCCATCAGACGCATTTTCAGAATATACATATAAGATTGATAATGCTGTTGCTTTGAGAAATGATGATAAGAAGAATCAAATATCTTTTTATGGAAGAACTGTTGGGACATATAATTTGGAAATTACAGTTGATGAAGGTACAGTAGAACCAATAGTTTTAAATTACGTCATCAAGGTAATTGCTAATGAAAATTCGTATGCAACTATTAGTCAAGGTTTTTCTAAGTTTCTGGCGAAAATTTTAGGACATATGTCGTTCTTTATTTTACAAGGAATATTAGTTATTCTTATGTTGCATTATAATAAAAGAAGTGAAACGTGGCTGAATATATTTATTATCGCAATTAGTGGAATGGTGACGGCTTGGATATCTGAATTTGTTCAATTCTTTATACCAGGCAGATTTTGTTCGATTGAAGATGTCTTCCTTGATTTATCTGGATATTGTGTCGGAATACTTTTTGCATTATTGGTAGGTCAAATCTTAAAAGGGATTAAAAAGATTAAAAAAATGATTCTAGGTGTTAATAAATGAAAACAATATTAATTACTGGAACATCATCAGGTATCGGAGCAGCAACAAAAGAACTTTTTTTACAAATAGGCTATAAGGTCATAGGAATAGATATAAAAGATGATATTGAACAGGAAAATTATTCATTTTACAATACAGATATTACTAATGAAGAACATCTTAATTTTTTGGTTGATCGATTAAAAAATGAAAATATTACGTTAGATGCTATAGTGAATATTGCTGGTATTCATAAAATGGTATCACTTGTAGAAAATAACTTTAATGAATTAAAAAAAGTAATTGATATCAATCTTCTTGGTCCAATGCTTGTAAACAATAAATGTCATAAATTATTAAAAGAAAAAGGTAAAATTATTATCGTTACTAGTGAAGTAGCAACTCTAGATCCATTGCCTTTTAATGGATTATACAGTGTTTCGAAAATAGCTTTAGAACAATATGCCCAAGCTTTAAGACAAGAATTAAACTTAATCAATCAAAAAGTAATTACTATTATTCCAGGTGCTATAGAAACTCCTTTACAAAATGGTTCGATTAATGATACACAAAAACTTGCTAATGACACTAATCTTTATAAAAATGAATCAAAGAAATTTGTTAAAATTACAAAAAAGTTTATGGGTACACCTTTAAAACCAATGAAGGTTGCGAAACTAATTGTGAAAGTTACAATTAAAAAAAGAAACAAACTTTCGTATAAGATTCATCGTAATATCGGGCTATTATTATTAAATGTTTTACCTAAAAGATTACAATGCTATATTATTAAAAAGATATTATAAAACTAAAGATTCCTTGTTTAGGAGTCTTTTTATTTTACAAAAAAATATGCCTAATGTATTGACAATAGGCGTATTTTGGGTTATAATTAATATAATGGAGGCATTTTATGAAAGTAAGTGTTAATATAAAAATGGATGAAGAAATCCGCGATAAATCAAAAGAACTATTTAGTAAAATGGGACTAGACATGACAACTGCAGTTAATATGTTTTTAATACAAGCTATTAGACTAAACCAAATACCATTTCAAATTAAAGCAACATCAGAAGAAGAAGAGATTGAAAAAATTGAGAGAATTATTTTTCAAAAATTGCAAGAAAGTGAAAATCTAAATTAGAGGATAAAAAATGATCGAAATTAAGAACTTACGAAAAGTTTATAAAATGAAAAAAAGAAATGATGTTGTTGCGATAAATGATGTGACGTTTACACTTCCTGATAAAGGTATGGTATTTATTGTTGGTAAAAGTGGTAGTGGGAAAAGCACATTATTAAATATGATTGGTGGATTAGATAGCGCAAACAGTGGTGAAATAATTGCGGATGGAAATAATATAACTAAAATGTCAAAACTAAAACTTACGAAATATCGTAGTTCATATGTAGGATTTATATTTCAAGATTACCATATTTTAAATAGTTTTACAGTTAGACAAAATATTGAATTAGCAATGGATATTGCTAATAAGAAAGAAGAAGAAAAAATTAATCAAATATTACAAGTTGTTGATATGACTTTATATGCTGATAGATATCCAACAGAATTAAGTGGTGGTCAAAAACAGAGAGTTTCAATTGCCAGAGCATTAGTAAAAGATGCCAAGGTTATACTTTGCGATGAACCAACAGGTAACTTAGATAAAAAAACATCAATACAAGTTTTAGAAATGTTGAAAAAAATATCACAAGATAAGTTAGTAGTAATTGTATCTCACAATATGGTTGACGCAAACACATATGCCGATAGAATTATTGAATTATATGATGGAGTTATTGTTCGCGATAGACAAAGAACAAAAAATTATAGTAACGAATTTAAAATTGAAAATGATACAGTGTATTTACCTCATTATAATGATTTAACTACAAATGAATTAATTCTTGTTAATGAAGCCGTAGAAACAAACGAAGGTAATTTGAGATTTAAACAAATAGATAATAGATTTGTACAAACGGAAACAAACAATAAGCAACAAGAATTGTATAACATTCATGCCAAAATGATTTCTAAGAAAACATCAAAGAAATTATTTAAAATGTTTTTTAAACATAAAAAAGTAGGAATGATATTTAGTGTCTTTTTGGCATCGTTATTGATGGTTTGTTTTGCAATTTTTCAATCATTCTTAGAATTTGATGGAAACAAAGAATTATCGAAAAGTTTAAATACACATAATATTTTATCTATTCCTCTTCAAAAAGGACAATCAGATGAAAATGGAAATGTTGAATTGAAATCAATAAAAATGATTTTAAAAGAAGATGAAAAAGCATTTAGGGATGCAGGATATAATGGTAGTATTTATTATAAGTATAATAATACGTTTCCAATTTCAGTAACATCTTCATCATATTTGATTGATAATGAAAACAGTTTATCAGTATCAAGCCGTTTGAAAAGATTTTATACTACAGAAACATTTGGTGTAATTAATTGTAATGAAGATTTTGTAAAGAAATCATTTGGTATTCAAGGCGATATTGAATATTTAGCGCTTGCTGATGAAATTAAGGATTATGGTGTTTATATTCCTGATTATGTTGCTGATTCAATGCTATTTTTTAATCTTAATAAGAAACTAAAATATGAGGATTTACTTGGGGTCTATAAAAATCGTAGTAAAGACTCATCATATCAATTCAAATATGGTTATATAAATGGTATATTTGAAACTAATTATGAAGAAAAATACAAAGAAATAATTGACAAATTTAATGAAGTTTCTAATGATCCAGAACAAGCTGGTAAAGTTTATAATGAAATTAAATCTAGTGATATATTTATTGATTTTACAATGTATTGTATGAACTTTTTAGCTTATGGATATAATTATTCTAGTAATTATGAAGAATCAATAAAAAATAATGAATTTAGAAATTGGATTGGTTTGAATGATGTTTATGTAGAATCAACTGGTGAAGATAAAACATTTTTAACATATAATTATACATTTTTTCATGATGAAGGTTTAAAAGAAAATGAAATCATTGTTGCGTTAAGCACATATAATAAATGGTTTGGAACAAATTGTTCGAATTATGATGAATTACCTTCTAAAGAAATAAAATTGACATTCACTAGAAATCGGGTATCATCAGAGGATGCCGTTTATGAAAAAACATTTAAAATAATTGGAACAAGAGATGGAAATTCACATTATATAAATTTAAATGCATGTAGCGAGTTAAGACAATATGATATATTAAAATATGGTATGTATTTAGAAAATCAAGAAGAACTAGGGCAATTAATTGAAACTGCTACAAAGTTAGATTATGTAATATTATCAACAGATGCAAATAAATTATCAACAATTAATAAAGTATTAAATATCTTTGGTCGTTTCTTTTATTTTATTGAAGTATTTTTCTTATTAGTTACAGTTATTTTCTTAGTAAATATTGGACTATCTAGTATTAAAAAGAATAAATACGAAATTGGTGTTTTGCGAGGTATCGGGACATTAAGTTTTGATATTGTTCGAATATTTATTAGGCAATCACTTATTGTATGTTTCTTGATTCTAGTAGTTGCAAATATTGGAATTTATCTTGGGACATATGTTGCGAATAACATTTTAGTTAGTGCATTTGAGGCGATACTAGATACAAAATTTAATGAACTACGCTTAATTAATTATTTGCCTAAAATTGTATTTACTGATTTAATTTACATTGCAGGGGTATCACTTCTTTCGTTTATTATTCCTCAAATATTCTTGTTTAGAATAAAACCTATAGATATTATCAAGGCTAGAGAGTAGGTGATAATATGTTAGAAATTAAAAATTTAACTAAAGTATACAAAACATCTAAAAAAGAAAAATGTATTGCAGTTAATGATGTTTCACTACAATTTCCAAGTACTGGTATGATATTTGTTACAGGTAAAAGTGGTAGTGGGAAAAGTACATTATTGAATATGATTGGTACACTTGATAATATAACTTCTGGTGAAATCATTGTAGACGGTGTTAGCTTTAAAAAATTTAAAGAAAAAGAATTTCAAGAATACCGTAGTTCGTATTTAGGTTTTGTTTTCCAAGATTTCTTATTACTTGATGAATTTACAGTTTATGAAAATATTTCATTAGCATTGAAATTATCAGGTAGTGAAGAAGAAGAATACTTAAAAGAAATAGTAAAAAAGGTTGAACTAGAAGATAAATTAGATAAATTCCCTAATGAATTATCAGGTGGACAGCGTCAAAGAGTCGCAATCGCCAGAAGCTTAGTTAAAAAACCAAAAATGTTGTTGTGTGATGAACCAACTGGTAATTTAGATTATAAAACGTCTAAACAAATATTAGATATTTTAAAAGAAGAATCTAAAACAAAATTAGTAATTGTAGTTTCACATAATACAGAAGATGCTGAAAATTATGCTGATAGAATAATTGAATTAATGGATGGAAAAATTGTCAAAGATTATACTAAAAATCAAGATTATTCAAATAATCTGATAATTTCTGACAATTATATTGTTTTACCACATCATAAAGATTTAACTAAAAAAGAAGTTGCTACTATTAATGAAAAATTAAAAACTGAAAAATTTAAAGTAATGCAAAATAAAGGTGGGTTTTTCCCTACGAAAAACATTGATCAAACAATCGGTGAATTCAAGTTGCAATCGTCAAATCTTGGATCTCAAAATTCGTATAAATTGTCTAAAATGTTTTTTAGAAAAAATAAACATGGAGCACCATATACAATTTTGATTACAGCTTTGTTTATTAGCTTGTTTTACATTTTTCAAGTATTTGTATCATTTAAACCGAACACATCAGTTGAACAAATTAGACACAAAGAAATTGTATCATCAATAAATTTAACTGAACAAACGTTAATGGGAAGTTTGTCAACCTCAAGTTTGTTAACAATAGATGATGAAAAAATTAATTCTTTTTATAAAGCTGGTTATGAGGGAAATATATATAAGCTATATAATATTGGCCCTTCAATTAATGCTATTGTACTTACAAATGATACATATACTAGAATTACTTCGTTATTAAACTATGCAGAGATAAAAGAAACTTTCGGAACAGTATGTTGTGATGAAACATATTTAAAAACAATATTTAGTGATTCTTTAAATGAGGATGGCACGATCAAACTTAAGGCTGGATCGCTAGATAAAGCTGGAACTAATATTGTAATTACAGACTATGTTGCGGATTCAATGATAAATATGCCTAGTTCTACATACTCAACATACGAATCTGTTGTTAAGAGAAGTAGTAAAATTTGTGCTATTATTGATACTGGTTATAATCAAAAGTATGAGTCTATTTTAGCAAAAGCTGAAAATTCGAAAAAGAATAAAGTGAGTAGTTCAAAATTTCTAGAAAATAATTCTAAAGATCAAGAATTCATATCATTTTTACAAGATGTACAATCAAGATTAGGAGTTTGTTATTCTTTTTCTGATAATTTCTATGAAGATATGTTTGAAGAATATACACCTACTCAAATGACATTAAATAATTTATTCTTTAGTGATAATGAAAAAAATAATACACTAGAGTCGTATCTTACAGTTAAACCATCAAACTCATTAAAGAATAATGAAATACAGTTGTCATATGGTGTATATGATTCTTTATTTGGCACAATGTATAGTTTGAACCCAAATATACCTTTTGAACCACAGGATTTAACAATAAGAAAATATTATGGTAATGATCCAGCTAATCCGGTGGAAGTTGAAATACAAGTAAGAGTTACCAAATTATCAAGTGCAACAACAATGTCACATGATGTCTATAAAGAACTTTATAAGGCGAAGTATCATTGTTATGGATTATTTTTTGACAATATCGAACAATATGAGTTAATTAAGGAAGTAAGCACAAATAATGGGTTAATAGTGTCAACTGTTGATACACCAGTTATTCCGGTAATCAATACTATTCTTGGTATTTTTAAAGGGCTTTGTTATTTCATTATAGCGTTACTATTTATTGTGAGTTTTACACATGTTGTACTATACGGGATAAATAGTATCAAAAAGAATTTGTATGAAATCGGTGTTTTAAAAGCTTTAGGTGCAAAAAATTTAGATATCGGTAAAATATTCTTTGTACAAATTGGTATTATTGGTTTTTCAATTTCGATTGTATCAATACTTGGAATATATTTAAGTTCACTCTTTAGTGATATTTTATTGGTGTCTGCTTTTGAAGAATTTTTGACAATTACAATATATGGTTTAAATATTATTCCAGTAATGCCAAAAATTGTTACACTAGATTTAGTATTAGTATTTATTATTAGTATTGTGTCATCAATTATTCCACAATTATATTTAATTACTATAAAACCTTTAAATATTTTAAAAGGTAAAAAGAAATAAAAAAACTAGTTCTACTATTGTAGAACTAGTTTTTATTTTTAAATTAATCGCAAAAAATTAAATGTTTAAATAATAAACACCATAATAAGTCTAACCACCCAAATGCAAGACCAAAGAAAGTAACAAGGATTGCTATAAGGTATTTAAATAGACTTCCTTTGCGTAATGCATGAGACCAACGAACTAGGATTTCAATAACCCAGTTTAGCCCTGGAATAAGAAGAAGTAGTATTTGAATAATGCGGCTTTGACTTTCAAACCATTTTTCCATATTATGTACCTCCTATTAATTTAAGTATATCACAAATTTTGAATTAATACAAATGATTAACACTTGGTAATTATAATTATTAAAACAACAAAAAGATCTAACTATTTATTAGATCTTTTTGTTTAATGTGATTAATTTCGATTAATAAAAGTATTGTAGAATACAAAAATCCAGGACCAAAATTAAAGAAATGACAATCTAAAATACTAGTTAAAATTAAGGCTATAAATACAATACTCATAAAAGTTTTCTCAGTGTTTTTGTTTTTAAATACAATTCTTAACGTTTGAACTCTGTGAATAAAATATGCAATTAAAGATACTGCGCCACAACTAGCTAATAATTGAACATAAGTATTGTGATATCTGGCAGGAAAAAATGGTTCAGTACTATTGATTCCCCATCTATTTGTTGGACATTGATAAAATCCATTTCCAAAAAATGGATAGTCTAAAAATTGTTTAAATCCATCAATGTAAATTTGGAACCTGCCACTGTCGCTTACGCCTGCATTTATTATAGAGACTAATTTACTTAATAAAAAATCTTCAAAGTATAATATGATTGTAGAATACATTAAAAGTAAAAACACTTGGGTAATTATTAAACCTATGCGATTATTAAGCGACGATTTAACAATTGAAAGTAAAAATAAAATAGCAAAAATTATACTACCAAATAATATTCCATTTCTACTTTGAATAAATACTAAGGTAACAAGTAGTATATTACATAGAATAAGGAATATCCAACCATGTTTTTTCTGAGATGCATAATAGAATGGACCAGGTAATGCCATGCAAATGCATGCAGCTACATTATTATTAATTCCCCAACCGGTGTATAGATCATGACGATAAAATTCACCACTTGAAAAGAAATTACAATAATATAACATCACAACAGACTCAGTAAGCAATATAATACTAATTATAGTGACTAAAAATGCAAAATATGTTTTTGACACTTTTTTAAAATCAATTGTAAAATAAAAGTAAAAGTAACAAAATGCTATAGAAGCAATTTGTGTAAAACCAAAAAATGCAGTTTTTCCACTATAGTATTTTGAGAATATACCCCCTAAAATATAAGTAAGACCAAGTGCCAAGAAACCCCAAGTTAACTTTGGTAGTTTTCTTTTCTCCTCCTTTGTAATTAGATCATATATTAATCTAGTAATTGCGAAAACGGCAGTTGTTGTTAAAATCACAATTAAATGTGTAACTGCTTCTTTCTGTAAAAAAACAGAGGTCATGCTTGTAGATAGAGGGTTGTTTTTTCTGGAAAAGGTGTAATAACTACAACAAGCAATTGGTATTAAGCATAATAAATCATTGCTAAATAAAATGGCAATAATAACTATTAGTAAATAAATGTATAGACAAATTATTTCTAATGAAAAAACATTAGATAGTATAGCTAACGCTGCAATTAAAACAATTAGAAATTTAGAATCTAAAAGTTTTTGTAAGATTTTATACCATTTGTTTTCTGTAGTTTTAAATAGTGTATTAATTAACATAGTGTTATTATATCATTTAATTATAAAAATGTAAATACTTAAACAAAAAAAGCTAAATAGTGTACTATTTAGCTTTAATTTAATTAATCTGTGTAGTTGTCGAAGTATCCTTGTACAAGAATTATTGGTGTACCTTTATCACCTGATCCACTAGTCAAATCACAAAGAGAACCAATTAAATCAGTAAGTTGTCTTGGCGTAGTACCTTGAGATGCCATATTACCAACTAAACTTCCACTTTTTGCTTTTATGCTTTCGGAAATGGCTTTTCGTAGATCTTCACCATTTAAGTCTTTAAAGTCATTATCTGCTAGATATTTAAGTTTTAATTCATTTGGTGTACCGATTAATCCATCAGTAAAACCAGGAGATACTACAGGGTCTGCAAGTTCCCAAATTTTCCCTTGAGGGTCTTTGAAAGCTCCATCACCATATACCATAACTTCTATATGTTTGTTTGTGCGTTCAAAAAATTGTTTTTGAACTTCTAATACAAATGGTTTGCATTCTCTTGGGAATAATTTGATAATATCTTCGGTAGACTTATTTGAACCTAATAAACCATATTTTTCATTAAAACCACTACCGTTAATTGGCGCATTAAGAATATCATCAAGACTTAATACTATTTCCGCACCAGCATTTAATAAGATACGTTTTGTACGAACTCTTGTATGGATGTCACAATTGATAACTTTTTTTGTATAATTAAGAATAGTTTTTGCTTGATTAGCAAATACTACTTCAACTTCTGCACCACATTCTTTGATTAAATTAGAATAGTATTCAACGTAATCTACACCTGTAAATTCGTGTTTGCCATATCCAAATAATTCACGATATTTTTCAAGGGATAAAACATCTGAATAAGGATTAACACCGGCTTCATCTAATTGATCGTAAGTAAGAAGCGCGTTACCAACTTCATCACTTGGATAACTTAACATAAGAACAATCTTTTTAGCAGCTTTTGCGATACCTCTTAAACAAATTGCGAAACGATTTCTTGATAAAATCGGGAAAATTACACCAATTGTATCGTTACCCATTTTGTTTAAAATATCTGTTTTAACGTCTTCAACTGATGCATAGTTGCCTTGAGCACGAGCAACAATAGATTCTGTAATACCTACAACGTCGCGATTTCTTAATTTAAATCCTTCGCTTTCTGCTGCTTCTAACACGCTGTTAACAACTATTTTTGCTAGATCATCGTTTTCTCTGATAATAGGGCATCTAACACCACGAGATATTGTTCCAACTTTTCTTTCCATAATAATACCTTTGCTTTCTATAAAAATACAATATATTATATAACTAATAATCAATTCTTTCAAGAAAAAAGAAAAAGTTTTTAGATAAAATAGCTATTCATTTTTATTTCACTATATTGCTAGATAACAACTATATTTGTATTTTACATCAATTATTAGTTCAATGTATTAATGCTTGAATTGTTATATATAATAAGGAATAAGACTGCTGATCATAAATTTGTAAAAAATATGGAAATATTATGGTATAATTTTAATAAAAATGAGTAAAACTAAAATGTAAATAGGAAAAAATCGTCAAGTTAAAAGTAGAAAATATTTGAAGTATTTATTGTTTATTTAACATTTTAATATTTGTTTAGAAAAAAATTAGCATTTCATTTGCAAAAAATAGTCATTTAGTGTATAATATTTGCGGTTTGAAATAAGTGGCTTTGGCCTATCGTCAAGCCTATATTTTATTACTTTTTGAAACGCCCGGAAATGTGGCTATACTAAGTATATTTATGAAAGGAGAAACATAAATGCCTACAATTAACCAACTTGTACGTAAATCAAGACAAGACAAAGTTCGTAAATCTAAATCACCACAATTAGGTGTTGGTTTAAATACATTAAAGAAATTACCTACGAACGTTGATTCACCACAAAAACGTGGTGTATGTACTCGTGTGTCTACTGCTACTCCTAAAAAACCTAACTCAGCGATCCGTAAGATTGCCCGTGTTCGTTTAACTAATGGTTTAGAAGTAACAGCATACATTCCAGGTATTGGACATCGTTTACAAGAACACAGTGTTGTATTAATCCGTGGTGGTCGTGTTAAGGACTTACCAGGGGTACGTTATCACATTATTCGTGGTACATTAGATACTACAGGTGTAGAAAAACGTAATCAAGCTCGTTCTAAATACGGTGCTAAACGTCCTAAAGCAAACGCAAAAAAATAATTATTAAATAATTGAATTTTATCTATAGAAAGGAGAATTATCATGCCTCGTAAAGGACATGTCCCAGTAAGACAAGTATTACCAGATCCAATTTACAATTCAAAACTTGTAACTAGATTAATTAACAGTATTATGTTAGATGGTAAAAAAGGTGTTGCTCAACAAATTATTTATGGAGCATTCGAAAGAGTTGCTCAAACAACAGGACGTGATGCAATTGAAGTATACGAACAAGCTTTAGAAAATATCATGCCTCAAGTAGAAGATCGTTCTAGTCGTGTTGGTGGTGCTAACAATCAAGTACCAGTGGAAGTACGTCAAGCTAGACGTTACACATTAGGTTTAAGATGGTTAACAAATTACGCTCGTCTTCGCCATGAAAAAACAATGGAAGAAAGATTAGCAAAAGAAATCATTGACGCTGCTAATGGTGTTGGTGCTTCAGTTAAAAAACGTGAAGATACTCATAGAATGGCTGAAGCTAACAAAGCATTTGCTCATTATCAATGGTAATTAAAATAACAGGAAATCGAAAGCAGGAAAAAATATGCCTCGTGAAGTATCGTTATTAAAAACTAGAAATATTGGTGTAATGGCGCACATTGATGCAGGGAAAACTACATTCACTGAACGTTTATTATATCATACAGGAAAAATTCATAAAATTGGTGAAACACATGATGGTGCTGCCCAAATGGACTGGATGGAACAAGAACAAGAAAGAGGTATCACAATTACTTCTGCAGCCACTACAGCATTTTGGAAAGAACACCGTATCAATGTAATCGACACTCCAGGACACGTAGACTTTACTGTTGAAGTTAGCCGTTCATTAAGAGTATTAGATGGCGCTGTTACAGTTCTTGATGCTCAAGCAGGTGTTGAACCTCAAACAGAAACTGTTTGGAGACAAGCTACTGAATACATGGTACCAAGAATTGTATTCGTTAATAAAATGGATAAAACTGGTGCAGACTTCAAATTCAGTTGTGACTCATTAAAGAAACGTTTAGGTGCTGTTGCAGCTCCTATCCAATATCCTATTGGTGCCGAAAGTGATTTCAAAGGTATTGTTGACTTAGTAACTATGGAAGCATTCATGTATGAAGATGGAAATCCAGATGAAAAGACAACTATTGTTGAAATTCCAGCACATCTTAAAGATGATGTTGAATTATATCGTGAAGAATTAATCGGTGCTGTTGCTGATTACGATGACGAATTAATGGAAGCTTACCTTGATGGACAAGAAGTAAGTCCTGAAATTTTAAAACGTGCTATTCGTAAAGCAACTTTATCAGTAGAATTCTTCCCAGTATTATGTGGTACAGCATTTAAGAACAAAGGTATCCAAAAAGTATTAGATGCAGTATTAGATTATTTACCATCTCCAGTTGAAGTTGCTGAAATGAAAGGAACTGACGGAGAAGGAAATGAATTAATCATCGAAAGTTCTGATGATGCACCATTTGCAGCTTTAGCATTTAAAGTTATGACTGACCCATATGTAGGTAAACTTACATTCTTCCGTGTTTATTCAGGAAGCATTCAATCAGGTACTTACGTTTATAACTCAAGCCGTGGTAAAAAAGAACGTCTTGGACGTATCTTAATGATGCACGCAAATAATCGTACTGAAATTAAAGAAGTATTTGCAGGAGATATTGCTGCTGCGGTAGGTCTAAAAGAAACTACTACTGGTGATTCATTATGTGATGAAAAACATGAAATCATCCTTGAATCTATGAATTTCCCAGAACCAGTTATCTCAGTTGCAATTGAACCTAAAACTAAAAATGACCAAGATAAGATGGGTATCGCTTTAGCAAAACTTGCTGAAGAAGATCCAACATTTAGAACTCATATTGACCATGAAACAGGTCAAACAATTATCTCTGGTATGGGTGAATTACACTTAGATATCATCGTTGATAGAATGAAACGTGAATTTAAAGTTGAAGCTAATGTTGGTAGACCACAAGTTTCATATCGTGAAACAATTAGTGTTCCAGCTGAAGTTGAAGGTAAATTCGTTCGTCAATCAGGTGGTCGTGGTCAATATGGTCACTGTGTAGTTACATTCGAACCAAATCCAGGTAAAGGATTTGAATTTGTTGACGAAATCGTTGGTGGTGTTATCCCTCGTGAATATATTCCAGCTGTTGAAAAAGGTTTACGTAATGCATTAGAAAATGGTAACCTTGCTGGATTCCCAACAATTGACGTTAAAGCAAGATTAACATTTGGTTCTTACCATGACGTTGACTCAAGCCAAATCGCATTCGAAGTTGCTGCGTCTATGGCATTCAAAGCATCAAAAGAAAAATGTGCTCCAGTATTATTAGAACCAATTACAGCTGTTGAAATTGTTGTTCCAGATGAATATTTAGGTAACGTTATGGGTGACTTAATGAGTCGTCGTGGTAGAATCGAATCTCAAGAAGCTCGTGGACCTTACCAAGCAATTAAAGGTTTCGTACCTCTATCAGAAATGTTTGGTTATGCTACTGCTCTTCGTTCTAATACTCAAGGTCGTGGTAACTATACTATGCAATTTGACCACTACGAAGAATGTCCAAAATATGTTACTGATGAAGTAATCAAAAAACGCAACAACTAAAATATCTTAAGTATATTTCTTGCAAAAAAAGACTAAATAATTTATAATATAATAGGAAATTTAATTTATCCACAAGAAAGGAAATTTTTAAAAATGGCAAAAGAAAAATTTGAACGTACTAAACCCCATGTAAACATTGGTACAATCGGACACGTTGACCATGGGAAAACTACTTTAACATCAGCTATTACTACAGTATTAGCTGCTCAAGGTCTAGCTGAAAAGAAAGCTTATGACCAAATTGACGGAGCTCCAGAAGAAAAAGCTCGTGGTATAACTATCAATACTTGCCACGTTGAATATGAAACTAAACCTCGTCACTATGCACACGTTGACTGCCCAGGGCATGCCGACTATGTTAAAAATATGATCACTGGTGCTGCACAAATGGACGGTGCTATCTTAGTTATCGCTGCTACAGATGGACCAATGGCTCAAACTCGTGAACATATCTTATTAAGCCGCCAAGTAGGTGTTCCAAAATTAATCGTATTCTTAAATAAATGTGATATGGTTGATGACGAAGAATTACTTGACTTAGTAGAAATGGAAGTTCGTGACCTATTAAATGAATATGGATTCCCTGGAGATGATACTCCAATTATCCGTGGTTCAGCTTTAAAAGCTTTAGAAGGTGACCCAGCTTACCAAGCTAAAATTTTAGAATTAATGGATACAGTTGATGCTTACATCCCTGATCCAGTTCGTGAAACTGATAAACCATTCTTAATGCCAGTAGAAGACGTATTCTCTATCACTGGTCGTGGTACAGTTGCTACAGGACGTGTAGAACGTGGTACAGTTAAAGTTGGTGACAACGTTGAAATCGTTGGTATCAAAGAAACTCGTTCTTGCGTAGTTACAGGTGTAGAAATGTTCCGTAAATTATTAGACCAAGCTGAAGCTGGTGATAACATTGGTGCATTATTACGTGGTGTATCTCGTGATGAAATCGTTCGTGGACAAGTACTTGCTAAACCTAAATCAGTTAATCCTCATGATCACTTCGACGCTGAAGTATACGTATTAACTAAAGAAGAAGGTGGACGTCATACTCCATTCTTCTCTAACTATCGTCCTCAATTCTATTTCCGTACTACTGACGTTACTGGTATTATCGAATTAATGCCTGGTACAGAAATGGTTATGCCTGGTGACAACACAAGAATGGTTGTTAAACTAATTCACCCAATCGCTGTTGAAAAAGGTACAAAATTCTCTATCCGTGAAGGTGGACGTACTGTAGGTGCAGGTTCAGTTACTGAACTTCACTAATTAGTGTAGATTAAGACTTAACTATTCAGTTAAGTCTTTTTTTAAAAAAATAAAGGAATAAATTATGAAAAATATATTAGGTAATAAATTAGTTAAAATTGGAATTTTATTCTTTATAGCGCTTGTTGCAGGAGGTACAGTTTTATATTTTACACTTGGCAATAAAGATGCAGATGACAAGGAAAGTGAAGAAAAGTTACCAACACAAAAAGAAAAAGATAAATTCTTTACAGTTGGTAATTACTCATATAGTGAAGAAGAAATTCAAAAGAAAGTTTCTTCACGATTTGGATTAGATTATTTGTTAGAAACTGTTGATAAGAACTTATTAGCTGATGTTACTTATTCAGAAGAAGAACTTGAAACTATAATGGGTAGATACATTTTTGGAGAAGATTTTGAAAATTTAACTGAAGATGAAAAGTGGCAATACGAACAAGAGTTTAATACAGAACTAAAATTCTTAGGTTTACAAACAGATGAACAAGTAACTGAATTTATAGATTTAATATGCAAAAGAGCAGTCTTTGGTAGGGAATTATTTGGTCAATGGATTCTTGACAATCGTGATTTCTTTACAGAAGAACAATATCAAGAAGCATATAATGAATTATATTCTGAAACAGCGACTCTTATTATTCTAGATTTTGCATCAATAGAACAAGGTAGCATGGTTTTTGAAGAAATGGGGATACAAATTGGTAGTGATAAAAAGTTTTATGATTCAGCTAATGGACGTTACGTTGAACAACCTAGACTTGCAGAAGCATTTATAACACATTACAATGGCCTTAATGCAAGAAGATTTAATGAATATGAAATAATTAATTCATGGTGTTATTCAGAAACTCGCGAATTGATTGGTGGAAACTATATTAATTATTTGAAAATAGATTCAGGTGAATTACAGTACCTTGAAACAGAAAAAATAAAATTTAATTATACAAAAGAAGAATTAAAAGATTATTATGGATCAAGTGTTGCGAATTTAGTTTTTAATAAATTAACAGTAGCAGATGAAGAAAACGATTATATGAATTCATTCTCATTTCAAAGATGTGATGATGGATCATATTTATTCATTTATAAAATTGATCAAACTTTGAATCCTGAATATGAGTTTCTTGCAGAAGAGGACAATGAAAACAAAGTTCCCTTTGAAGTATTTCGAGAAGTGGCTAATTATATGTATGATGATATATACTATGGTGATCTTGAAGAATTGATGCTTTATTTTAATCGAAGAAATCACAGTTTTAAAATTTCAGATAATTTTTTAAATACTAGTTATACAGGAGAAGTTAAACGTTTATTGGAAACTAGTTTAAAATGTATAAGTTATGAAGAATATATTGAAATACCAAAACTTAATTCTCAGAAAAATATGTTTACATATAGCTATGATAATCAAATATTTGAAATTAGTAATGAAGAGTATTATAATGGGCTACTTGAAAATTATGGTAATATAATATACAGAAACATTTTAGAATCATATACTATCTTAACATCATCAAAAAATAATATTTATGATCCTTATAATAATGTGGTATATGACCAAAAAGCATATAAGAACTTAAAAGAAAGTATTGACGAAGATGCTGTTAAGCATGGATATGCACAATCAGTTGCTGAGTTTAAATATCTATTTGAAAACAATGCTTTTTCAAGATATGGATTTGATGCTAGTTATGGATGGAAGAATTTCTTAACAGATTATCTAGGCGTTATAGATGAAAATGAATTGATTGGACAATTACTTTTAGAAAAAGTAAAAGAAAGATATTTATTAGATTATTATAATTATGATTTTATAATAGAAGAAATGAATAGACTTGATCAATTATATTATAATATGGAAGTTATAACTCTTTATGTTACAACAACTACATCAAAATATAATCCTAATAATGACTTTACAAGTGAACAATATGTAGCCGCAAAAGAATTGCTTAAAAAACTTGAAAGCATATTTGTTTATTATTCTGGACCTGATAGTGTAGAAAGAATAGAAGGACTTGTTGATGAATATAATAATGCAATGTTTGATGATGAAGTTTGGGGTGAATATCAAAGTTTAGGATTACGTTTACGTATGGAACAACCTCAACATTATACTTCTCAGTCACCTTTGATTTATGAGTACCAATATCATGCTGGATGTGCATATTATGAAATAAAAGATGATTCATATTATCCTTTTGATACTGAAGAAGGATTTGAAAATTATTATGTTTATGGTAATCCTTTTGAAATAGAATATGGTATTTGTGACATAATTGTGACAAATGCTTATAGTAACCCTTATAGTTATGAACAAACAGGATATCATTATGAAGATTTTACTATAGAACAATATGATGAAATATTAGCTAATATTATGAAGGAATATGTAGAAAATCCAGAATTAGATGAAATAATCACATATTATTATGAAAATGCAATTGATAATGCATATGATGATGTTAGTAAACAAAGACTAATTGATTATTATATTGTCGATCAAATGAGTTCATGGGGAATAACATTTAAGAATCAAGAAGATTACGATAGTTTAGCACAATATATGTGGTATGTAGCTAGCTTTTAAAATTAAAAATAGCAACTCTAATTTAGAGTTGCTATTTTTATTATGTACGATAAAAAAAAGTTTGTTTTATTTAAGACTTGAAAAGAATGTCACATCCTAAAATATGACAAATAAAAAAAAGAGCTTAAAGCTCTTTAACATTAATTAATTGGTAATCTTTAGATCCAATTCCTAGTTTTGCAGCTTCATTGATTGTATGAGTTCCATTTCTTGTTTCAACTCTTTCGATGAAGTGCGCTTTTCCTGGATCATTTGATTGATATACTAAATCGATACACGC
>JAZOLG010000054.1:0-2823 GCA_045652765.1 Bacilli bacterium | reverse complement strand
AACATATTTAAATGAACATTTACCAGAACTAATTGTAACAAACCTTGAAGGAACTTATCTTGTTTGGTTAGATTTATCTTTCACAAAACTAACAACGGAAGAATTACTAGAAAAATGTAATAAAGCAGGTATTACTTGTAGAGGTGGCGTTGGGTTTTGTAAAGATTATGAATCTTTCTTAAGATTCAATATTGCTTGTCCATTTAATCAATTAAAAGCTGGTCTAGAAAGACTAGTAAAAGCATTTAAGTAAAAAAAACAGGTTCAAATTGAACCTGTTTTTATATTTTATTTTTTGTCTTTTAATAATTTATTCATTATTACAATAGCAATAAATGTAATAGCCATTGCAACAAAAAGTGCTGCATAACCTTTCCAAGCTACATCTAATGCTTTACCAATATTATCAAAACTAATTTTAAGTCCTAAAAAATTCATACTCTTACGCTCCTATAGAAAACATTAAGAATAATACTACACCACCAGCAATAGCAGAAGCTACTTGACCTGCGATGTTAGCACTTGCTGAATGCATTAATAAGTAGTTTGATTTATCTTCTTTAACACCCATTTGGTGAACAATTCTTGATGCCATTGGGAAGGCTGAGATACCTGCTGCACCAACCATTGGGTTGATTTTTTTCTTTGAGAATAAGTTTAGCACTTTTACAAAGAAAATACCAAAGATTGTATCAAATACAAATGCGAATAAACCTAAAGACATAATCATAATTGTTTGTGGGGTAACGAATTTTTCAGCTTGCATTGTAAATGCAACAGAAATACCAAGTACTAAAGTAACAAGATTAGTTAATGTATTACTTGCTGTTTCTGATAAACTATCAAGTACACCACATTCACGAAGTAAGTTACCAAACATTAAGAATCCAACTAATGATACAGCATCTGGAGCAAGTAAACCTGCTAGAAGTGTAATGAAGATTGGGAAAATAATCTTGGCTTTTTTAGAAACACTCTTTGGATTGTATTCCATTTTAATAAGTCTTTCTTGCTTACTTGTACACATTTTAATAACAAACGGTTGAATGATTGGAACAAGTGCCATGTAACAATAAGCTGCTACAGTGATTGCACCTAAATAATCAGTCTTAAGTTTTGTAGCAACTAAGATTGATGTAGGTCCATCGGCTGCACCGATAATACCAACACATGCCGCATCAGTTAAATCAAAACCAATTGCAGACGCGAAGATGATTGTAATGAAGATCCCTGCTTGTGCTGCAGCACCAACAAATATTAACTTTGGATTAGATAATAGTGGTCCAAAGTCTAGCATTGCACCAATACCAATAAATAATAATAACGGTAAAATTTCGCTAGCTTCAATTCCGACTTTAAATAGCCATTCGATTGCACCTGCTTCACCTAATGCACCACTACCTGGGATGTTAACAATAATTGCTCCAAGTCCCATTGGTAGAAGAAGAGAAGGTTCAAGTTTTTTAACAATCGCTAAAAATATTAGAATGAAACCAACTAGATACATGACATAATGTTGCCATTCAAGTTGTTTGACTCCTTCTAAAAGAAAACCCATATAATTCCTCCATATATAAAATAAAAAGGTCTTGCAAATCATTTCTGACTACTGTATCCGGAAATATTATTTCGTGCTGACGAATACAATATACTAGCTACTCTCCTTTTTTTATCTATTCTATTATACCAAAAATAGACAAAAATTTCATTAAATTTATTAATTTTATATTTTACTTTTTTCGAAAATTATATTAATTATACTAATTATATAAAAAATTTAACAATTTAATTTATAAAATTTTGAAAAAAGCAATTAAATAGTATTTTTTATTATTTATAAATCTTTGAATATTTTAAAAAAGTGATCCTATTCATATTAAGTATGGTTGCTGCTTCGTTGTTTGTTAGTTCTTTATTATGATATTTTGCACATATTTCTCTAAAGTTTTCTGGGAGTTTATATTTAGGCCTACCAAGATGTACTCCTTTTTCTTTAGCAATTCTAATGCCTTCAGCTTGTCTAGCACGGATGTTTTCCCGTTCGTTTTGCGCAACAAAACTTAGTACTTGAAGTACGATATCACTAATGAAACGCCCTAATAAGTTGTCTTTATCAACCCTTGTATCAAGAAGAGGAAAGTCAATTACAAAAATATCGGCTTGTATTCGCTTGGTAATATCAGTCCATTCATCGATAATCATCTCATAATTACGTCCTAAACGATCAATTGATTTAACAATTAAAAGATCATTTTTCCTTAATTTCTTTTTCAATATTTGATAATTACATCTTTCAAAGTCTTTTCCACTTTGATAATCTATGAAAATATTTCGCTTATTTAGACCCATTTTATTCATTTCATCTAGTTGTCTATCAATATTCTGAGTAATTGTAGATACTCTGATATAACCAAATACTTTATTTTTTTCGTTCATTTTTACCCTCCTAAAATATAAAAAACTGCTATTTCAAAAAAATATAGCAGTTAAATTATAAAGTATTTTATAAATATAATTTGTCAAAAACAAGTAAAATAATCTAAAAAAACGTATTCTTTAATAAACAAATATTTCCTATTTTGTAAAAAAGTGTCAAATTTTATTTAGAAAATTTTACCAATATAGGACTAAAAGGTTGATTAATATTTCGAAAAGTGCTAAAATAAGTATTATTATTATTCTTTTTACTCCGTTATAAAGGTATACCTTTATAACACAAGTTTTATACTATATATTATATGTTTTTTTAATCGAAATGTCAAATTAATGGTCTAAATAAGTATATTTTTCAATTTTTATAGTAAATATACAAAGTTATACCTT
>JAZOLG010000053.1:0-1761 GCA_045652765.1 Bacilli bacterium | reverse complement strand
ACAACAATGGTAAAATATACATATACATCATATGGTGAAGTAACAATAGAAAACCCACATATTCAAAATAGTAGTAATTATTATATAGCTGAACAATTAATTAAACACAATGTATTCTTATACAAAGGATATTATTATGATATTGAAACTAATCTCTTTTACGTAACCTCTCGCTACTACAGCCCTAAACTAGGAAGATTTATTCAGCCTGCTGATGTATCAACTTTAAATCCATCAAGTATTAATTGCCTTAACTTATATAGTTATGCGAATAACAATTCAATTGGAATTGCGTATAGCAGTTCTAGTACTGGAGGATCAGTTGGTGGTGTAATGGCAAGTTCAATTGCTTATAGTGTCGGAGGATTGAATTCTGGATATCATGGTACAATTTCAAACAATTCAAATATTTTTGGTGCTTTAAGTGCCTTATCAACAGCATTTGGATTCTTTGTTCAATGGTCTGGATACATAGCTGGCGGATTAGATGGAGGATTCGGATTTTTTGGCCCAGATGGGTTTGGTTTTAAGGGACTTGGTAAATATTCTGATACGCTAGGTAAATTTGGTAAAGGAATGGCAATTGCTGGTGGTATTATTTCTTGGGGTAATAGTGTCTATAATAATTTCATAAATCCAAATTATACAACTGGTGAAGCCTTTGGTGCTAGCGCTATGGATGCTGCATACTATGGAGTTATAGGGGTATTAAAGTATAAAGCAGGACTTGCTATTGGTGGTTTTGCTACAAATGCAGGAATTGCTGTTGGAGCCTCTATATTAATAGGAACACCTGTAGTGTGGGGTGCAGGACTAGTTGCAGGAATTTCAATAGCAGCAGGTGGACTAGTTGCAATTGGAATCGGATTTGCAGGAGCAGTAGCAATTTATTATATTGAAGAAGGAGTAGATTGGTTATATGGCAAATTTAAAGAATGGATTTTCGAATAAAATTATTATTTATAAAAATCCCATTGCTGAACGTATAGTAATGATGTTTAGTGCAATTACATTGACATTTATTCCTTTGATTTGCATAATTGCAAGTTTATTTAATAATGATATTGAGTTAATCAAAATGATATTTTTACTGATTATAATGATATTCGTTAGTTTTGTAATGTATTTTAGTGCATTTGAAAAATATATTTGTTTTGATGTTGAGAACAAAAAAATAACTATTAGTAAAGGTTTAAAAAAAGAAGAATTAAGTACCTATGGGTTAATTAGTATAACGGTTGAAAATGACGCTAAATATCCAAAATTATTTTCTTTAAATTATAATTTTATAGGATATTCAAAAAAAGATTATGGTTGGTCAACTGGTCTAAGTTCACGAGTATTATTTGGATCTATTAGAACACAGAGAAGAAGACTTGAAAAATTTTGCGATGAATGTAATAAATATTTAAACAAATAAAACATAGAATTTAGACACTAACCACTTTGTTGGGTAAAACCAATAAGGTGGTTTTTCATATATAATCTAGGTATCCTAGTTACTAAATTTGACGTGTGAAGCAAAGTGAAGCACGGCTTATCCAGTTTCCGATAAGTGATGACGATATTTTAACTATTGAAGAAACCATTAAACCAACAATTATACAAACTAAATATGAATATGATAATAGATTGAAACAAGATACAATTATTACAAAAAATACACAACTAGATCATTACTATCAATATTATGAATATAATTATATCAACTATTATCCAACAGCAGAAATACTTTATGATGGTGAACTAATTAATTATAGA
>JAZOLG010000052.1:0-35536 GCA_045652765.1 Bacilli bacterium | reverse complement strand
ATTAATTAATTGGTAATCTTTAGATCCAATTCCTAGTTTTGCAGCTTCATTGATTGTATGAGTTCCATTTCTTGTTTCAACTCTTTCGATGAAGTGCGCTTTTCCTGGATCATTTGATTGATATACTAAATCGATACACGCTTGGTCGATTGCTACTGGATCGGTAGAAATTAATACACCAATATCTTGGATGCATGGATCTTCTGCAACGCTACAACAATCGCAATCAACAGACATGTTTTTCATTACGTTAATATATACGATGTTTCCTTTGAAAAGATCGATGACAGAACTTGCAGCATCGGCCATTGATGAAAGGAAACTATCATGATCTGCAGTCCAAATTTTTTTAGGATCACCAGCTCCATGAATATATGCTTTACCATAGCTAGACGCAATACCTATTGAAAGTTGCTTGATGGCTCCACCATAACCTCCCATTGGATGACCTTTAAAATGTGATAAAACTAACATGGAATCATAGTTTTTTATATTTTTACCAACATAGTTTTCTTTAATAGTAGTACCATTAGGAATTGGTAAAACTAAGTCTGGTCCAGTTTCATCTAGTAAATCAACGTTAAAATATTTTGTCCATCCGTGCTTTTCCAAAGCTTTTAAATGTTTTTCACTAGTATTTCTTTCGCCGTCATAAGCAGTATTAGCTTCAACGACTGTTCCATTTACATATTCAATGATATCTTTAAAAAAATCTGGTCCAAGGAAATTTTGATTTCCAGGTTCTCCTGAATGTAGTTTTATTGCTACTTTACCGTTTAATGGGCAATTTAAAATTTTAAATAGTTTAACAAGTTCATTAGAATTGATTGTATCTGAAAAATAAACTTTTGATTTCATCTTCTCACCTCAGTTCATATTTTAACATAATATCATATAAAATTCTAATTATTTACATTGATTTTTTTTGCGTTTTGAGTTAAAATATATAATAAATATAAAAGGAGGTAATTTATGAAGAAAAGAACGATTGCGCCAATGATAATAAGTTTAATATCTGGTGGAATGATTATTTTTGCAGTAACACTTATGCTAATACTCGGATTTAAAGATAATCAAATTCAAGCGTATACTTTACTTTTTGTAAGTGGATTACTCATTATATGTGGTGGATTATTAAGTTATTTTTATAACGATAGATTATCTGCATTAGTAATTTTATGTTTTAGTATATTGGGATTTATTGGATTGAGAATGTTTTATACTCATCCAATACTAGAAAACAAACTTGCACCTGAATGGTTAGTGGTAATTATTTTATTAGGATTAGTTTTAAGTTTTGCAGGAATTATTTTAGCAAGCTATAGACTTCCAGTTAATCAATTAAAGTTTGATAATTCTTTATTTGGTGATGTTCCGAAAAAACACAAACCATCTTTGATTTTTGCTACAATAAACTCAATATTATTGTTATTGATATTTTTAAATCATATTATCATGAAAGGTGCATATGTTGAAATAGTTACAGGTATTGTATTATTACTTGTTGTAGTTGGTAAATTTTTATCATATGTGGTTAAACACCGAATTGGTTCATTAATAATTCTATCATCAACAATAATATTATTATTTGGTATTAATCCCAAAGAATTAAGTATTGATAATATGTCGGTAATTTTAATGACTTTTGCATACATAACAAGTATAATACTTTCAATCTTAGAGATGGTTAAATATGAAGAAGGCGAAGAAGTGAGAATTGGTCCTAAGGAGTATAAAGATTAATGTTTGTAGACACACATTGTCATCTAAATAGTGAACAACTATATAAGATAAAAGAAAAAGTAATTAGTGATGCAAAGAATGTTGATGTTAAGTTATTTATAGTTCCTGGTTATGATTTACAAACATCAAAACTTGCAATAGAACTTGCAGAACAATACGATAATGTATATGCAGCAGTTGGCTTTCATCCTACAGAAATAAAGAATTATAAAGACGCTGAATATGAATGGTTAGAAAATGCTGCTAAGCATCCTAAGGTAGTTGCCATCGGAGAAATTGGGTACGATTTTCATTGGGATACAACAACTCCTGAAGAACAGGAAATAAGTTTTAAAAAGCAAATAGAGATTGCTAAAAAAGTTTCTAAACCATTAATAATTCACTCAAGAGATGCCATGCAAAAAACTTTTGATACTTTAGTTGAATGTGATGCATTTTGTATTGGTGGTGTTATGCACTCTTATTCAGGCAGTGTTGAAATGGCTAGGGAGTTTGTGAAAAGGGGATACTATTTAGGTATTGGTGGACCAGTAACTTTTTTAAATGCTAAGGATCCAAAACTTGTTGTATCTGAAATAGATTTAAAGTTTATAATTACTGAAACAGATTCTCCATATCTTTCTCCACATCCTTTAAGAGGAAAAATGAATGAACCTAAGAATATACCACTTATCGCTCAAAAAATAGCAGAATTAAAAAATATTGACTTAATGACATTAAAAGAACAAGTATTAATGAATGTTCAAACTTTATTTAAAATAGAGGTAGAAAATGAAAAAAATTAGTTTAGTTTTATTATTGTTTTTATTATTAACGATATCTAGTTGTGGTTTAGTTAATAGAGAATATAATAATAGTATTAATAATAAAGTCGTAGTGGTTGAAGACTACACGATTGATGAATTTCAAGATGCTATAGTTATTGCAACACAAAAAGCTGAAGAGGCATGTGTTTTAATCGTTGACAATGGTTTAGTTGGTTCATCACTTGGAAGTGCTGTTGTTATTAAAAGAGTGAATTATAAAGGAACAAATATTGTTGAAGACCCTAATGATGCAACTAAATATGAATATTATGCCCTTACTAATAAACATGTAGTAGAGGGAGTTAGTAGAGGAATTAGTGTTTACTTAAATGAAAATTATAGTGAAGATGCTTATACATCGTCTGTAGAAGTTGTTAAAAAAAGTAAATCTGAAGATATAGCATTAATCAAATTTACTTCAGCAATATTAATAGAACCTTGTAAAGTAAATTGTTCTCGTAACTTAATGAAGGGACAAATTGTTTTAGCAATTGGTTCACCACATAGTCTTGAGTATTATAATACAGTTACAATGGGTATTATTAGTCATCCAAATCGTTTTGTAAATGAAGGAACAAAACAAGTAAATTATATTCAACATGATGCAGCGATTAATCCTGGCAATAGTGGTGGTGGTTTATTTGATATCAATGGAAATTTAATTGGTATTAATACTGCTAGAATTGAAGATGAAGATGATTACATTTATGGCATTTCTTTATCTTTACCACTTACTAAAGAAATTATAGAAGATGAAATTGGTATAAAATATTTTGATAATATTGTTTATTAAAAAAATGCATTCGAAAGAATGCATTTTTAATTTTCCTTTTTAGGATAAACTAATTCAATATACCAAGGTATATTATTTTTTCTAAAATATACAAGTTTGGTGTAATCATTAAGATATCCATAAAATCCTGATATAGGGTTTAATTCCACACTAATGATGTTTTCTGGAACATCGTACCAAGTAGATTTTACTTTTTTAGCGTATGTATTAATTGTTCTAGCCCAAATAGATTTTCCAAAACTTGTGTCATTTGATGATGTAATTTTCCTGTTATCATCATAACCTGTCCAAACACCTATACAAATATCTGGATTAAAACCAATTATTAAATTATCAGAATCAGTAGATCCAGATTTTGCAGCAAATTCATAAGATAACAATGATGCTATTCTTGCTCCTGTTGGTAATATATTGACTGATACGTTACGGTCAAAAACTGATGTCATTGCGCTATTTAAAAGAAATACGTCATTTTCATCTGCAACTCTTATGGATTTCGTATCTTTGCGTTCATATAATATTTCGTCATCAAAAGTCGTTATTTTAGATATCATATAAGTTTCGTTTTTAATGCCTAGATTAGCAAGAGTAGCGTATCCTTCAGTTAAATTTTTGAGTGTTACTTCATTAGTTCCTAGTGCTAGTGAAGGAATAGGAAGAGCAGTAGTTGAAATTGAAAATCGTTTTAGCATTTCAACTAATTTTTCTTCACCTAAAAATAAATGAGTTTTCATAGCGTAAATATTATCGCTTGTCGCAAGAGCATATATCATTGATACATCCATATTAGGATATATACTCTTGAAATTGTTTGGAGTGTATTCTTCGTTATTAATATAAAAGGTTGTTGGCTCACTCATGAAAGTAGTAGAAAGATTGAAACCATTTTCTAAAGCTGCTAAGTACAGGAATGGTTTAATTGTTGAGCCTGGTTGTCTTTTACTATTTGTTGCTCGGTTATATGTACTTTTAGTATAATCACTTCCACCAATAACTGTAAGAATTTGACCACTTTTTGGTTCAACTGCATATAAAGCTACTTGGATATCGTTATCAGGATGATATTCATTAATATAATTTAAAGCAGTTTCGTTTAAGTTACTATCAAGAGTCGTATATACTTTAATTCCTTGATATAAGTAATCATTTAAAAAACCCATTGATAAGATTTCATTGATAACCATATCTTGGAAAAAAGGGGCAGATTCATTTTGAGTATGTGGATTTTTACCGTATATTTTAGGAGTATCATTAAGAGCATAATTGTATTCGTCAGAGGTAATAATACCATCTTGTAATAATTCTTTTAAAATTAAATCTTTTCGTTCTTTATTATTTTGAGGGTTTTTTATGGGTGAATAAATGGTCGGGCCCTTAGGAATTGCTGCTAGGATTGCACTTTCTGCAATTGTTAAATCTTTTGATGGTTTATTGAAGTAGAATAAGCTTGCATCTTCAATACCATATATTCCATGATCAAAATAGATTGAGTTTAAATAACCTTCCAAAATGGTGTCTTTAGAATATTTTGACTCAATATTCATGGCTATCATTAATTCATAGATTTTACGTTTGATTGTTTTATTACTATTCAAATATAAAAGTCTAACATACTGTTGTGTAATAGTCGATGCACCTTCAACCATACTACCGGCTTTAATATCAGCGATTAATGCACCACCAATTCTTACAATATCAATTCCTTGATGTGTATAGAATCTTTTATCTTCAATTGATATAAATGCATTAATTAAATTTCTATTGATGTTTTCTAATTTTACATATGATTGTTTTCTTCCATTGGTGTAGGATAAATATTTTTCACCATTCCGATCGTATAGTTCAATATTGATAATTGGTGGTATGTCGTAAGATAATTTATAATTAATAATTGAAAAACTAATCAAAATAATTGTTGTTGCTATTATAAATATACCAAGTATAATTCTAGAGATTTTTAAAATTTTTTTAAGTATTTTCATTTTATCACCATTATTATTGTGCAACTTTTTACCAAAATGTTACATGGTAAAAAATGAAAAAAATCCTGTAAATACAGGATTATTCACCATTTATTAAATGATCAATTGAAGTTTCTAAATCACCAATGTAGATATGCTCTAAACTAGTTTGTCCAAAAAAATTACAAACAGGAATTTCATCCATTAAAATGTTAGTTTTTTCAAATCCAGATAGCAGATTCAAATCATCACATAATAAATAGTCAAATTCAACAATTTGATTATTATATTCAATGTGAAAGTCATCTACAAATTTCACTTCGTTGTTAATAACCGTCATATCTTCGAGTAGATTAGTATTTTTAAATTCTTTACTTATTATTAATATCATAATATCACCAATTTAATTATACACTAAATAAAAGATTTTTTCTAATTTAATTGTAATATTGTTATAATGTGCTATAATTAATTTATATTATCGGAGGTACTTTATGATTTTAATTAAAAATGCAAACTTAATTTCAATGGAAGATATTAATTATGAAATTTGTGATATTTTATTAAATGGCAACAAAATAGAAAAAATTGGTCAGTTAAATGAAGCAGATTATCCTAATGTTACAATTATCGATGCAAAAGGTAGATATGTTACTCCAGGACTTGTAGATCCACATTGTCATGTTGGGCTAATTGAGTCAACAATTGGTTGGGCCGGAAGTGATGTTAACGAAATAACTAATCCGATTACACCAGAACTACGTGGTATTGAAGGTGTTAAACCACATGATGAATGCTTTAAAGAAGCATTAGAAAGCGGTGTAACAACTGTTTGTTGTGGGCCAGGATCAGCTAATTTAATTGGTGGGACATTCTGTGCATTAAAGACAAAAGGCAAAACTGTAGATGAAATGATTTTAGTTAAGGAACTTGCAATGAAAATGGCATTAGGTGAAAATCCTAAACGTTGTTATGGTAATGCTAAAACTTCACCACAAACTAGAATGGCGTCTGCTGCATTAATTCGTGAGTGGTTGTTTAAAGCTAAAAATTATTACGACAAAAAGAAAGCAGCTGGGGATGATAAGGCTAAAATGCCAGAATTTAACATGAAATTAGAATCATTATCTAGAGTTTTTGAAGGATTACCAGTTAAAATTCATGCTCATCAAGCTGATGATATTGCGACTGCAATGCGTATTGGTAAAGAGTTTGGTTTAAAGATGACTATTGATCATTGTACTGAAGGATACTTAATCGCTGATGCGTTAAAAGAAAATGACCAAATGGTTATTTTAGGACCTGTAATGAATAACAAAAGTAAATATGAATTAAAACAAAAATCTTTTGTGTCTGGTAAAATTCTTAATGATAAAGGTGTAACTTTTAGTATTATGACAGACCATCCAGTAATTGAACAAAAACATACAATGATTCATGTTGCATTGTTTGTTAAAGCAGGATTACCTGAACTTGAGGCGTTAAAAGCAGTTACAATTAATGCAGCAAAAACATGTTTTATTGATGAGTATGTTGGAAGTATTAAAGAAGGAAAACATGCTGATATAGTTGTGTGGAGTAAACATCCTTTAGACATAATGGCAGAAGCTGATGTAGTAATTTTAAATGGAAATGTAGAAAAAAATAATTAATCTGCATGGAGGGTTTATGGACAAAAAAACTATTGCTATAGTTCTTGGAAATAGACTAAACGATGATGGAACTATTAGTACTATTCAGGAAGATAGATTACAAATGGCGCTAGAAGTTAATGAATTATTTAACCCAGATTATTTAATTCTATCTGGCGGACTTGCCAATCCAAAAGCTGGTATTACAGAAGCCGAAGCAATGTATAATTATTTAGTTAATATTGGTTTTGATAGTAGTAAATTATTATTAGAAAAATCATCTAATTCAACTGTTGAAAATGCGAAATATTCTGTACCAATTGCTGTAGAATTGGGTGCAGAAATTATCATTGTTTGTTCATCTGCATATCATTTCGGTAACCCTGAATATAAATTAGTAGAATCATTTGTAAAAGAACTAGATGGACATAAAATTGTTTTAATGTCATATTGTAGATAGGAAATAATCAAATGGAAAAAATTTGTAAGAAATCAATAATAATTAAAATATTATGCATTGTCATTGTTATTTTACTTGTTAAAATTGCTATGTCACCATTTCATAGAAATTATACTGCATCACCATGGATGAAAGAAATTAGTGATACGACATTAATTAATGAAATGTCAATTCCAGGAAGTCATGATTCAGGTGCAACTCATTCAATTTTTGATGTATCAGGAAAATGTCAAGATATGTCAATTAAGAATCAATTAAAAGTTGGTGTACGTTTTTTAGATATAAGATTAAGATTAGTTAATGATGAGTTGACTATTGTCCATAGTTTTGTAGACCAAAAAACAAAATTTAAAAATGTCCTTAAAGATATTGATGATTTCATTCAAAAGTATCCAAGTGAATTTTTAATAATTTCAATTAAAGAAGACAATGATCCTAAAAACTCTAAATTAGCTTTTTCTCAACAAGTATTGAATGATTTATCATTGTATTCTAGTATTTGTTTAGAACAATTGCCAAGATCATTAGGTGATGCAAGAGGTAAAGTTTATATTCTTAACCGTTTTACATCTAATGATATTGGTATTAATGGATATAATGGTTGGAAAGATTCCACTAGTTTTGAACTTAATAATATATACGTACAAGATAATTATTGTGTAGATAGCGTAGAAGAAAAAATAAGTGACATTGAAAAAACATTTGCTTTCTCTAATTTAAATTCTAAAAATTTAGTTTTGAATTTTACTAGTTGTTATTTGGAAAATGCCTTTCCACCAACATATGCAGGAACACCTGCACTAAAAATCAATAAGTGGTTAATAAGTTATCTTGATCAAAATCAAGTATATGGTGTGTTAATAATGGACTTTGTGACAAAAGAATTAGTAGAAAAGGTATATAAGGAGAATTATTATGAAAAAGCTTATTAATACTATATTCTATGTAGTCACAAGTATGATTCTTGTTATTGCATTTGTGATGTCAATAATTGAGATAAGATTATTGATAAGCGGAGATTTTTTGCTTTGTGAAAATGTGATTGTTGGTTTTGTTAAATATTTGCTTAGACTAATCATTTCACTTTGTTTTGTATTTGTTATGATTAGTGAATTATTTAAAAGTATTCAACAAATTCATTTCATAAATAATAATTTATATTTTATCGAATGGCTACTATTTGTATCAAGTATTGTAGTTTTATTGTATGGTACCAATTATATTGGTTTAGTTACTTTTATATTCAGTAGTTTATTTATATTATTTAAAACACTGAAACGACAAATAAATAATAAAAATTAGGCCCTATTATGGGGCCCTTTTTTTAAAAATAAAAATATTTAAATAAATAACTTTCTAATTATTACAAAATGTGATATAATAAGATACTGGTGATATTATGAAAATTAGATGTAGAAGTTGTTATAGAGTATTAAATAACGATGAAGAATATTGTACTAGATGTGGTGCACATTCTGATGAAATAAAGGAATTAATGGATAGTGGAATTACACCTATTGATGAAGTGGCAGTTGCGAAACAATCAATATTATCATATTTATTCATAGCATTTTTGTTAAATGGTATTTTGAATGTATTGTTTGGTGTAATATTTGATACAATTCATAAAGGTTATAATTATGGTGAAGTAGGTAGTGAATTACCATTAGCAGTAACATATTTTTCTGCTTCGAACTCATTATTAATAACAAGCTTAATAATCGTAGTTGTATCTTTTTTGTTCAATTATAAAGATTTGTTGCCTTTTTTGAAGATTAACAATAAAAAAATCTTTCTTTTTTGTACATCAATTATTTCTTTATTAATGGTTGGATTTAGCTTTATAACAAAATATACTGACTTAACATTCTTACCAATTTATATTAGAGATTATTTAATTGAACCTACTCAAGATATGAAACTTGTTGGTTCATTTAATTTATTCAAAATAATAGTTATTTTGGTATGCTATGCATTTGTTGAAGAAGTAATTTTTAGAAAGGCTATTATTAATGGATTTGATCAAGGTACTCTATTACGTGATTCAACAATTATCATAATACAAGCATTAATTGGAACAATTTTATCTAGTGTATGTTTCTTACTTTTACAAAAAACTTCTTTTGGAGATTACATGTGGACTCTTGGTGGGAGTTTTATATTCCAATTAATTATGGGATTAAATTATTATTTTAATAAAAGATCAATTGCAAGTAATTTAATTATTCGTTTAATATTTATTATACTTGTAATAATTATACTATAGGAGATATTTATATGAGTTTAACAGCTGGAATTGTAGGATTACCAAACGTTGGGAAATCTACTTTATTTAATGCAATTACAAAATCAAAGGCGCTTGCGGCTAACTATCCTTTTGCAACTATTGAACCAAATGTTGGTGTGGTAGAAGTAAAAGATCCTAGACTTGATCACATTGTATCAGTTATCAATCCAAAAAGCATAGTTGCAACATCATTTTCTTTTACAGATATTGCTGGCCTTGTAAAAGGCGCAAGTAAAGGTGAGGGTTTAGGAAACCAATTTTTATCACATATTCGTGATGTCGACGCAATATGCCAAGTAGTTAGATGCTTTGAAGATGGTAATATTACACATGTTGACGGTTCTGTGGATCCTATTCGTGATACAGAAACAATTAATTTAGAATTAATACTTGCAGATTTAGAAGTTATCGAAAAACGTTTACCAAAAATTGAAAAGAAAGCTTTACATAAAACAGATGATGAAGCAGTTATGGAATATGATATTCTAACAAGAATTAAAAAAGATCTTGATGAAGGTCGTCCAGCAAGATTTACTGTTTTAACAAAAGAAGAAAAAGATTTTATTAAAAACTATAATTTTTTAACTTTGAAACCAATGTTATACATTGCAAATATATCAGAAGATGATATTACAACTGGAAATAAATATGTTGATATTTTAAGAGAAAAAGCACAAAGTGAAGAATCAGAAGTTGTAATGATTAGCGCGAAAATAGAAGCAGAATTAACAGATTTATCAGAAGAAGATCGCGCGATGTTTTTAGAAGATTTAGGTTTAACACAAAGTGGATTAGATCAATTAGTAGACAAAGCTTATCATTTATTAGGCCTTCAAACATTCTTTACAGCAGGTGAAAAAGAATGTCGTGCATGGACATTTAAAAAAGGTATGAAGGCTCCTGAGTGTGCTGGTGTAATTCACAGTGATTTTGAAAGAGGATTCATCCGCGCTGAAACAATGAGTTATGATGATTTTGTAAAGTATGGTAATCCACAAAAAGTAAAAGAAGCAGGACGAGTAAGATCTGAAGGTAAAGATTATGTTGTTCAAGACGGCGACATAATGTTATTTAGATTTAACGTATAGGAGGTTCTATGAATCAAGAACAATACTTAAAAAGAGGAATTGAAATAGTTAAAACTTTAACATCTTTTACATATCAAGCATATTTAATAGGCGGTGTTGTTCGTGATTATTTAATGAATAATGAGTTCAATGATATTGATATCGCCACTAATGCGACACCAGAACAAGTTCAAGAATTGTTCCCTTCAGTTAAAATGGAGTATGCTCACCTTGGATTTGTAACATTAAAAGAAGATGGTGTTACATTTGAAATTAGTACATTTAGAGAAGAGGTTTATGATAAACCACGTAAACCATCTAAAATCTATTATGCTAATAATTTAGTTGATGATGTTAAAAGACGCGATTTTACAATTAATGCTTTAGCTTTGACTGATAAGTATGAAGTAGTTGATCTTGTAAAAGGTCAAAAAGATTTAAAGAAAAAAAGAATTAGAATAATTGGCAAAGGTAAAGTTCGTTTTAAAGAAGATCCATTAAGAATTTTACGTGCATACAATTTAATGGCTAGATTTAATTTTAGAATTGCGGGAAGAACAGAATTTGCAATTAGAAAATCTAACAAATATTTAAAAGACATTTCTAACTATCAAATATCTAGAGAACTTTACAAAATTATGGATCATAAATATGGTCGTAAAGCAATTAAAGAAATGGTTGAATTAAATTCTAATAGTTATTTATATGATTATAAAGTTGGTTTAGAAATTTTAGCCAAAAATTATAAAAAATTTGATATGATCGAAAAATTTGCATTATGCTACGCGGTTAAAAATCAAATTCCAGATAATACTTGTTTTGACAAAATTACTTTAACTAAAATTCAATCGATTTTAAAAGTAGTTGAAGAAACAAAACTTTGGACTAAAGATCATGAAGTATCAGTAACTCCATTAGATGTATTTAATTACGGTGCTGATTTACTTTTATCAGCAACTAAAATTAATCATTATTTATTAGAAAAATATCCAAATATTTCTAAAGAAATTAATAAAATTAATTCGAACTTACCAATCCATGCAATTTCTGATATGAAATTCCATGGTTCTGATTTAGTAGAAATTAATAATGGAGTGGCTGGTCCATACATTAAAGATATTATGGATGAACTTAGCACAGAAGTTGTACTTGGTAAAGTTGAAAATGAATACAAAGCATTGCGTGAAAGAGCTAGCGAATTATTGCAAGATAAAACAGGTACAATTGAAGGAGAAGTTACTGATCCACATGAAATAGTCAGTGATGGAGAAGTTAAGAAAATTGAAAATTCTACAGATGAACTTGTTGCAGCTAAAGTTCGTTATGATTTAGATTTTACTAATTTATTAAAATCTAATTTATCATCATATATTAAGGGTGATGAAACAGCAGAAGAAGTTGAAAGATTAGAAGAAGTTATTAGTAAAAGTATTCGTGATACGTTAATTAGTCAAAATCCTGAATATAAAATGTTAGCAGAGAAAGGATTGATATAATGAAATTTAAAGATTTAAAGGTTGGAGACAGCAATATTGAACTTTTAGCCCTTGTTGTTGATTGTAAAACTAAACAGACTGTTAATCAAACTCCTTATTTTGGACTTGTTCTTAGTGATGGAGAAGATCAAGCGGATGCTCGAATTTGGACAGTGAGTTTAGTAAATAATTTAAAAGATAAAGCTGTTGTGCCAGGTGAAGTTTACAAATTTACAGTTAAGGTTAATGATTATGCGGGCAAAAATCAAATTATTATTGGACATGTAGAAGATGTTGATCCTAATGAAGTAGATTTATCTAAATTTTATAAGTCTGCCCCTCTAACTGAAGAAGTATTAAGAACTGAAATTAAATCTTATATTAAATTAATTAAAAATCCAATACTTCAAAAAATTGTTGTCGATTTAATCGGTAAAAATGCTGACAAATATTTTAGACATCAAGCGGCTATCACAATGCACCATAATTATCGTAGTGGTTTAGCATACCATGTATATTCGATGTTAAAATTAGCAAAACAAGTCGTTGAAAATTATCCACAACTGAATGCTGATTTATTATATAGTGGTATTTTAATTCATGATATAGGAAAAACAGTTGAAATTACGGATAGTAAAACCCCAAGTTATTCACTAGAAGGGAACTTGTTGGGACATATCGTAATTGGTTTAACAATGTTATCTGAAGTAATTAAACAAAATGATTTAGAAAATACAGATGAAGCCATAGCACTTCAACACATGATTGCTGCTCATCATGGTGAACTTGAATATGGTTCACCAAAAGAACCAATGATTGCTGAAGCACTAGCTTTATATTTACTAGATTTAACAGATTCAAAACTTGCTGGTACTTGTGAAATGGTTGGTAAAACAGAAAAAGGTACATATACTAATCCTATCCCAACATTAGGAAGAAAAACGTTATATGTTCCTAGAATTGGAGAATAATAATTTATGGAAATAAGAACTGGTGTAATGTATTTAGTTTTATTGTTTGCTTTTATTGCTTGTATTATTGGAATTATAAAAAATGTAAAAAAACAATATGAAAATTATCAAAAAAATCGATTAATGTTGCTTGTATTAGCTATAGCTATTCCAATTTTTATACAATTAGTACAATTCGTAATAGTAAAAGGATACTTAGAATCGTTGTTTTATGAATTAACTGCTGCAAGAATTATTGTATATTTATTAATTTTTGCAATCATTGGAGGTTGTGGAATTTTATTTATGAAAGATCAATTACTTCGTAATAAACAATTAGAAATGTTAGGTTCTATAGCGATACTTGGTTGTTTATTTCTTTACGTAGTATTTACCTTAATCCATGATAAAAATATTATTGGAATGGAATTAATGAAGGGCTTTTCATTTTTAAATCTGATAAAACGTACATTTTTTATTGTATTTACATTTGATTTTGCTGTATTAGAATTACATGCATCGCAACGTAAATAATATAAATACTAGTTATATATTTAAATGTAAATGTAAAAAATAAGCATTGAAAAAAGACAATGAGCATTCATTGTCTTTTTTTGTATTACATTTGGCCAAAAATCGATATTATTTGACAATATTCCTTGCAATAAAAAAAGATAGGGTGTATAATAAAATATAAGACTATATAAGGAGATAGATAATTATGAATAATAATTCATTAGATGTCATTAAATATGTTGGTGATAATAATGTTTTAGTTGCGAAATCACACATTGAAAACTTTAACACTAAGTCACAACTTATTGTAAATGAGTCTCAAGAAGCGCTATTTTATAAGGATGGCCAAGCCTTAGATTTATTCTTAAGCGGTAGACACTCTTTAAATACTGATAATTTACCATTCTTTAAGAAATTATTTGGAAAAATATTTAATAAACAAACTCCATTTGATTGTGAAGTATTTTTCATTAATAAAGTCATGGCACTTGAAATCCTATGGGGTACAGCATCACCAATTGCGTTAGATGATCCAAGAGTCGGAATGACAATCAATGTTCGTGCTAATGGGCAAACAGGAATTAGAGTAGTAGATTCAAGAAAATTTGTTGTTAAAGTAGTTGGACAACTTTCTGAATACACTGTTGATAACGTTAAACGTGCTATTAAAGGTGCAATGATGGTTTGTGTTAAAGATTGTATTGCGCGTACTATTATCAATAATAATGTTAGTATTTTAGAAATTTCAGCTAAACTTCGTGAAGTTTCTGAAATGATTCGTTTAGAATTAAATAAGGATCTTGAAGATTTAGGTTTAGAAGCAGTTCATTTTTATGCTGATAATATTTCTGCTGGTCCTGAGGATTTAAAAGTTTATCGTGAACTTCAAATTGAATGGGCAAGAGGTCAACAAAAAGCTAAACTTCGTGCTGTTGAAGGTCAAGGTGAAGCTGCTTTCCGTCAAGCGCAAGGATATACTTATCAAGATGAAATGAATGCTGAAATCTTAAAAGCTGCAGCTAGCAATCAAGGTATGGCAGGTGCAACTATGGGTGCCGGAATGGGTGTTGGTCTTGGATTTGGTTTTGGACAACAAATGAGTAACACTATGGGTCAACAATTTGGACAACAACCACAACAACAATCTCAACCACAAAATATGATTCAATGTAGTGAATGCGGAGCTCAAGTAGTTGCAGGTGCTAAATTCTGTTCAAACTGTGGTAAACCAATTGTTCCAAAGAAAAAATTCTGTATGAACTGTGGAAATGAGTTAGCAAGTGAAGCTAAATTCTGTCCAAACTGTGGTTCTAAACAATAGGAGGTTGCTATGAAAAAAAGAGTCGGTGCAACTTTATTAACAACTGTTGGTATAGTTTATATTATTTTAAATGTAATTTTGTTTATAATTATTAATAAACATTTAGACGAACAATTCCAAAATGGAGTGTTTTGGTTTGTTTGGGCAATGACATTCATCTTCAATGGTGGTGTCACATGCGGAGTATATTTCTTATATAAATCAAATAAGAAATATGATGATGTTACAGTACCTGCACTTATTTATGTAATGGGTATTTTTAATATCATTTATATTGTACTTGGTTTAATTTTAATGTTTATTCCAAGTGTTAAATTTACTCTAGCATTAATTCTTGAATTAATTTTAACTGGAGCTTACATTGCGTTCTTAGTATTGTTTAAAAATGTTGTTGGTTACATGCGAGCAAATAATGCTGATGAAAAAGTTAAATCAATTAGATTACTAAAAGCTCAAGTAGATAGTGCCATTAGTTATGTTGATAATCCAGAAATTGTTAAACAATTAAGTGCATTATCTGAAGAAATTCGTTTTAGTGATCCTATGTCAGTTCCACAGCTTCAAGCAATGGAAGATCAAATTCAAATTAAAGTCGGCGAAATATTAGCAGCCGCAATCGCAAAAGATTATGAAACATTACCTAATTTAATTGATACAGCTAGAAAACAATTAAAGGCACGTAATGCAAATATAGCTATTTTAAAATAAAGTGAAAAAACAATTAAGAGAAGTAAAAGTAAAAGATTTATTCATTTATTATGGCTTGAATCTATTAATTCTAATTGGAATTTGGATAACTTTTGCATTACTTGTAAAAAAATATAATATATTCTTATTATTATTTCTAGCATTAATATTATCATATTATCCGCTTAAATATCATTTAATTGGTATGGTACTAATGTATAAAGCATTTGCACCTATGGATGTTCGCAATAGATGCAGATTTCAACCAACATGCTCAACATATATGATTATGTCAATTAAAAAATATGGATTATTTAAAGGGGTAGTTAAAGGAATAAAAAGATTATTCCGCTGCAAGCCACCAAATGGTGGTATTGATTTACCATAAAAAATTAAATTAGCTTAGGAGAAAATTAAACATGGCAGAAAAAATTTTAACTGGGTTTTGCCCAAATTGTAATTGTCAATTAGATTATGATGCAAACGGAAGTGTTGTACAATGTCCAAGATGTGACTGTAGTATTGATACATCAAAAGTTTTATCTAGTTTAGATGTAACAGCATCTTCAGCTTCTAGAGAAACTTCAGATACTGCTGTATTACAACAATTTATTTCATCAATTGAAACAGCTGAATCTGGTTTAGCTTACTTAGAAAACTATTTTGAAAACTTTGATTGGAAAGACTATAACCATTCACCAGCATTACGTATCAGTGATATCAAAAACATGATTGAAAAGAATAAAATCAAGAATGCTGCAAATCCACAAACTTGGTTATTAGAATTTGAAGGTCTTATTGTTCCTCTAAATCACAAAATTGATGGATTAGCTGATCTTGGAAAAGAAATGGCTGATGTTTATAATGGTGAAGACGATACTAACGTTCATGCTATTTATGATGTTTATAAGAAAGTTTGTAATTCATTAGTATCTAATAAAGAAGATTTATTAAAAACTCTTTCTTTAGATATTAAATATGCTGAAAAATATGGATTAGATGCTGCTTTAGTTGCTGAAATGAAAGAAAAATTTGCTGCATTTGAAGCAAAAATTGCTGAAGTTAAAGCTTGTGAAAAATATACAGAAGTTGAAGCAATCGCTAAAGCTATTGCTGAAAAAGAAGCAGAACTTGTTAAAGAATTACAAGCTAAGGGCATCAATGCTGAACAAACTTACAATTATGCAGTTCAAGATTATCAATATGCTCAAGATAAACTAGCTGTATTAAAAGAATTCCAATCTATTAGAGGTTATAAAGATTCTGTTCAATACATCAACAAAATCAATCGTTTATTTAACTTCAATAGTGAATTATTTGATATTGGTGGAAGAACATTTACAACTGAACGTGAAGAAAGCAGTGCTTTAAATGTTGGTGCACTTGGTAAAAAAGATGCTGGTCAAGAAGAACAATCAAATGCTCAAAAAGGTACTACATATGCATTATTTGAAGTTAATAATGGCCGTGTAGATAAAAAACCAGTTTGCACAGGTATTTCATATATTATTGCATCTTATGCATCTCGTTTATATTTCGTTAAAAATAATACACAAATTTGTCGTTATAATACTATTACAAGAGAAGAAACTATTATCGACAAAGCAAGACCAAATGACTATAAGAACATTGCTAACAAATATGTTTTCTACTTTGACAAGAAAGGTACTAAATTCTTCTTTAGAAAGAAATTAGAAGTTAAACAAACTGAAGTTGGATGCTTCGCATCTTTATTTGGTAAAAAACCTACTGCAATTGAAAATAAAAACAACTACTCACTTGTTTGTGTTGATTTAGCAAGTGGTAATTCTTCAATTTTAGTTGATGAAATTGTTGATATTTGCGATTACTTTGGTAGTAAAGTATTCTACACTTATTCTCAAGATCCAAAATCTGACAAAACTATTTTCATGATTTGCGATATTGATACTGGTGAAAAAACAAAAGTATTAGACGAAAATTGCTTAATTCATGCAGTTCATGAAGATAAAGTTGTTTATTCTTTATTTGAACCAAATGCTTACAACTTAACTATTCGTTCTTATGATTTATCTAATGGTGTAGATACATTATTAGAAGAAAACATTTACGATTTCTTTGGTATTGTAGAAGGTAAAGTTTACTATACAATTGGTAATGATGAATATCAACCATTATATTCTATTAACTTTGATGGTTCAGGACGTACTGAAATTTTACGTAATGTAGAACGTATCTGCGAAGTTAAAGGTGGATGGATGTTTGCTCTTAAATCTTATGGAAGAAACAAAGCTCTTTATAAGATTAGTGTAGATGGTAAAAAACGTATTTTCTTATGTTCAAGAGTTAAGAAATTCGTTAAATTTGCAAGTGGATTTGTTTATTACATTGACTTAGCAAATGACTTACATATCGTTCGTAACGATGGTAGAGAAGATAGAATATTAATCGAAGATATCGATGAAAGAAATGTTATCATTGATGAAGATTACATCTATTACATGAGAAATGAATTAGTTAACGATAGAAAATATAACTATTCATTATACCGTATGGAACCAGATGGCAGCAATACTAAGAAATTAGCATTTGATGTACTTGCTATGGTACCATATGATGCAGAAACAATTTATCTTTCTAAAGCTGAAGTTGTTACTTATGAAATTTCTATTCCTAAGAGTGCTAAAGAAGTTGAAACTACTGTTCAATCATATAATCTTAAATCTTACTATTCATTTAACAAGAAGACTTTCCAATTCAATAACATTTTAACTTTAGGTGCTCCTGAAGAACAAGAATATGAATTCAAAGGCGGATGCTTGAAGAAATCACAAAAAGTTAATTCTACATTCAAGAAAATCCCTAATAAAGCCGTTTATAAGAGAGCTGGTAAAGTAGAAGCTGGTGCTAATTATGAAGCAGAAAATGCTCAATTAACTCAAAATAATGGACAAAATGGATGTTCTCAAGCACAAGGTTGCATGCAATCTGGTAATAAAGCAAAACCAAATGCAGGTGCTGCTGGATGCTTACAAGCCAATAATAAAGGAAAAAATAAATCAAATCCAGGATGCGGATGCATGAAGAAATAAGTATAATAAAAAAAGGCCATAAGGCCTTTTTTTTATTGGTTGCATTCACAACCACAATTACTTCCTTTAAACTCTTCAGCAATTTTGTTACCTGATGTTCTGATTGTCTTCATCATATGATCAATCTTCTGTTTGTTTTGTTTCAGATAACAAATTCCTAAAACCAAACTCGCTCCCATTAAAAATGGAATAACAGTCGATTTCATAAAACACCATCCTTTATGTTTAAAGTAGCTGATTTATTATAATCATCTTTAATAGCTCTGAGTTTTGAACATTTTTTTCTCCATCTAAGAAAGCTAGATTATCTATCAGCAATATTATTATTAACTAATATAAGGTAGAATATACAATTTAGATTTACCAATATTTGTTAAAAATCTTCCATATCAAATTCAAATTCACCAAGTGATTTTTCAATTTTATTTTCTTTTTTATTTTTTTGTTCAAAATCATATGGTGATAATGTTGTTTCTGTTTCACCAAGATATGAAAAACCACTAGAAACATCGTCGATTTTATGAATGTTTGTAGAAAGTTTATCGATAATCAGTGATTTTAAAATTGTTAATCGTTTTGCTTCTATAATGCTTATACCTCTTTGAAACGAATTGACCTCACCAATCATTATTAACATTTTTTTAGCTCGAGTGATGGCAGTGTATATTAGTTTTCTTTTAAACATAAAAGAATAACTACTAGAAAGTGGTAATATAACAATATCAAATTCACTACCTTGTGATTTATGTATACTAATAGCATATGCTAATTTTAAATCTTCTAATTCATCATTGACATAGTTGACTAAACCTGAATCATATTTAACAATTAAGCCATTTATTTCACCATTGCTAAATAAGAAATCTTGTACTATACCAATATCTCCATTCATAACGCCTTTGTCAGAACGATTTACAAGTTGAATTACTTTATCATTAACTCGAAAGTTTTGACCTAAAAATTTAAGTTCGAGTTGGTCGTTTAAAGGGTTTGCGATATTTTGTAATTCAATATTTAATTCATTAATTCCGTTTTTACAACGATACATTGGACAGAGAACTTGAATGTCTTGAGTTAATGATTTTCCTTTTGAAAGAGCAAGTTTTACCCATCCTTTCAAAAGTTGTAAAATATTATCATTATCGCTTGGTATAAAGATACGATCAAAGTATTTGTTCAAAAAATTGTCCGGTGTAATACCTTCATTTACGCTATGAGCTAATTGGATAATTTTGGAATCAGCTGCTTGTCGGTGAATTTTATTTAATCTAATTGTGGTAATTTCTTTAGAATCAATTAAATCTTTGAGTACTTGACCGGGTCCTACTGATGGTAACTGATCAACATCACCTACAATTATGACATGTGCATCGTCTTGAATCGATGAAAATAATTGATAGGCAAGTGGTAAATCCATCATTGAAGCTTCATCGACTATAATTAACTTTGAGCTAGTTTTATAGTCTTTTCCATGCTCAAAGAAGTTTTCACCCATATATCCTAAATATTTGTGAATTGTTTGAGCTGATACATTAGTAACTTCTGCCAATCTTTTACTAGCTTTTCCAGTAGGTGCAAGTAATGCTACACCTTCTAAAACAGTATTATTTCCACCATGTAATTCAACATACATGTTTAATATGGCTTTAACAATGGTTGTTTTGCCTGTACCAGGACCACCGGTAATGATTACGAGTGGTTCATTAAAAGCAGATTTTACTGCAGTTTTTTGTAACTCACTTAATTCAATGTTAATAAGTTTGAGAGTTTTGTAGTAAGCATCTTCAATTTCTTTTTCACTGTATTCAAGTTTTGAAGATTTTAGTTTGTTAACAATTAATTCTGATAAATCTCTTTCTTTATTATATAAGTCATAGTCAAATAGTAGACCATCATTTGATTCAAATATTTTTTTATCAATAATTAGTGTTTGCAGAGTGTTAGTAAATTTAGTATCATCTATAGTAACATCTTTTAAAAATTTATTAACTTTTGCAAATAAATCTGTTTTATATACATAACTATTACCAGATGAGTAAATTGATTCTTTTAGTACATGATGAATAACGGCTATTAATCTTTCTTTGGCATCTTTTTTAATTCCCATTTTTAATGCAAAAAGATCATTTTTAATAAAACCGAAACGTTCTATTTTTTCCATTAGAATATATGGTTTTTCTTTAACAATAGCAATTGCGTTAGGTCCAAGCGTTGAAACAATTTTATGACACATATTCATGGTTATGCCATAATTTATGAAAAACATTGTTGTTTCTTCAGACATGTGATTTTCATTAATAGTATCGTAAATAATTTTAGCTGTTGCACCTTTTATCCCGATTTTTGTTAATGCATTTGGATCTTTTCTAATTGCATTTAGTGTATCTTCTTGATAAACATCAACAATTTTTTTTGCTGTTACTTCGCCTACACCATAAAATAAAGCACTTGACAAGTATTGGATAATTGAATCTACAGAATTAAAACTAAATCTACTAAAAGAGGAAAACTGAAATTGTAATCCATAGTTTTTATCTCTAACGAATTCTCCAACAAATGTGTATTCTTCATTAATAATTGGTTGACGGTCGAGTGTTCCTACAACTACTAATTTATTTCCAATGAGGTGACCTTTATTTTTAAGTATAGTAAATTGATCTTTTTCCATACTAACAATTAATACTGCATAGCCATTATCTTTGTTGTAATAGTTGATTCTAGCAATTACTCCAGTTAATTCCATAATTTCACCTCCATTATCAATTATTATAACAAATTGTAAATAAAAATAAAAGCAAATAACAAAAATAAAAAAGTTGTTAAATAAATTAACAACTTTTAATCAAATACGATTTTAATAACATCACCAACACTATAATTAAAACAATTTTTGATATAAGTAATATTTGTATTATATAAAATAGTAGGGGTATTATTAATTAATATATTGTAATTTTGTTTGTTTAGAATATTAATATTAGAAGAAGTAATTATCATTTGATTATCAATAATTGATAAAACTTCAAATTTCATAAAAAACTTATATCCAAGTAGTTCATTTGCCTTTTTGATGTTTCCGTTTTTTAAAGCATTTTTGATTTCGATACTACCAATTTTTTCGTTTTCAAATTCTAATTTTGAAATTTTTGTAACTTTAACATTATTAGAGTAATCATCTTTTATTGTATTATAATTACCTAACCCTAAATATCCATATGTGAAGTCAAATCCAACAATAAATTCCATAACTTGTAATTTATTTATGTATTTTTCAAAGAATATATCGTGTGGTATTTTGGCAACATCTTCATTAAAATCAATAATTAATAAATAATCAAGATTCATACCTTCTAATATTTCTTTTTTACTATCAAGATCTACAATATAATTGTTTTTATCATAATGTTTTAAAATAGTATCAATATGAGGAATAAATGTTATTATTGCAGATTTTGCATTTTGTGTTTTTGCAGCTGCAATAGTTTGATTAATTAAACTTTGATGGGCTTTATGAATTCCATCAAATTGTCCAATTGTAATAACGAGTCGGTCATTAATAATTGTATTATCATCAAGATGTATTAATTGCATATTAGTACATCCTTTTTACATCATCCATATATACTTCATCAATAATTGAACCGCCTAAACAATATTCTCCATCATAGAAAACACATGCTTGACCAGGAGTAACCGCCCAAGCTGGTTCTAATGTATGAACTTCTAATTTATCTTTTCCTAACCATTTAATTGTTACTGGAACATCTTTAGAACGATATCTAAATTTTGCAGTAATTTGTGCACCATCTGCTGGTGGTTCGTTGAAAAAATTAACATTAGAAGTGATTATACGATTAGAATATAGAAGATCATTATGTTTACCTTGGCCAACAAGAAGAGTATTATTTTCTAAATTTTTGCCAATAACAAACCAAGGTTCACCTTCACCACCGATTCCTAAACCATGTCGTTGACCGATAGTATAATACATGATTCCATCATGTTCACCGATTATTTTTCCATCAACAGTAATCATTTTTCCTGGTTTTGATGGAAGGTAATTTTTAAGGAATTCTTTGAAGTTTCTTTCACCTATAAAACATACACCAGTTGAATCTTTTTTCTTAGCTGTTACTAAATCGTATTGTTCAGCAAGTGCACGAACATCTTTTTTTTGCATATCACCAATAGGAAATAATGCTTTAGCAAGTTGTTCTTTAGATATTTGAGATAAGAAGTAAGTTTGATCTTTATTATCATCTAAGCCTCTTAAAAGGTAATGTTTGTTGCCATCATGAATGACTCTAGCATAATGACCCATTGCGATGTAGTCTGCGCCTAAAGTCATGGCATGATCTAAAAAGGCTTTGAATTTTATTTCCTTGTTACACATAATATCAGGATTTGGTGTACGACCTTTTTTATATTCATCTAAAAAGTATTTAAATACAGTGTTCCAATATTCAGTAATAAAATCAATACGATGAAGTTTAACACCTAGTTTTTCTGCAACTTTTACTGCATCTTGATAATCTACTTCTTGAGGACATACATCATCGTTGATAGTTGGATTACCGTGAATATCATTATTAGTTGCCGAATCCCAGTTACGCATAAACATTGTTTCTACTTCATAACCTTGTTCAATTAATTTAATTACAGCAGCGCTGGAATCAACACCACCTGATAAACCTAGAATTACTTTCATAGTTCTACCTCATTGTTGATTTAATTTCAATTATTGCGTCTCTTAACATCATGGCTTCTTCAAAATTTAAACTTCTAGATGCTTGACGCATTTGTTCTTCAAGTGTCTTAATAAGTTGACGTTTTTCGACAAGTGTCATCTTATTAAGATCATTATCCATAATAGTTTCTGTTTGTTTTTCTTCTTGAGTAATAATTAATGCTTCACCGATATCTTTGATAATTGTTTTTGGAATAATTCCATTAACTTTATTATATTCTTCTTGAATTTCACGTCTGCGATATGTTTCCTTAATAGCATTTGCCATTGAATCGGTTACTTTATCAGCGTACATTATGACTTTACCATTGGCATTTCTGGCGGCACGTCCGATAGTTTGTATTAATGAACGTTCGCTTCTTAAGAACCCTTCTTTATCAGCATCTAAGATCATAATTAAACTTACCTCAGGAATATCTAAACCTTCTCTTAATAAGTTGATCCCAACAATACAATCATAAACACCCATTCTTAATTTTCTAATTATTTCAAGTCTTTCTAAAGCTTTGATTTCAGAATGAAGATAAGCAACTTTAATTCCAACTTCTTTAAGATATTTGGTTAATTCTTCACTCATTTTAATAGTAAGGGTAGTGATTAGAGTTCTTTCGCCTTTAGCAATTTGTTCTTTTAAGTTAAATATAATATCATCAATTTGATTTTTTGTAGGTTTGATTTCTACAAGAGGATCTAATAGACCGGTTGGTCTAATAATTTGTTCAATTACTTCACTTGAGTTTTCGACTTCGTATTCACCAGGTGTTGCACTTACATAAATCACTTGATCAATTTTTTGTTCAAATTCTTGAAAATTTAAAGGTCTGTTGTCAAGTGCTGATGGTAATCTAAAACCATAATCTACAAGTGTTTGTTTTCTGCTTCTGTCACCATTATACATTCCGCGAACTTGTGGGATTGTAACATGTGATTCATCAATTATCATTAAAAAATTGTTTTTAAAAAAGTCAATTAAAACAGCTGGAGTTTCTCCTTCGTTTCTTAATGACATATGTCTTGAGTAGTTTTCAATGCCACTACAAGTTCCGATTTCACTAATCATTTCTAAATCATAATTAGTACGTTCTTTGATTCTTTGGGCTTCAAGATATTTCTCATTACTTTTGAAAAAATCAATTCTTTCGTCTAATTCATTTTTAATTCTGTTCATTGCTTCTTCAAGTTTTTCGGGATTAGTTACGAAGTGAGTTGCAGGGAAAATGGAAACAACCTTTGTAGTTGAAATTACTTTACCAGTAACAACTTCAAAAAAAGCAATTCTTTCTATTTCATCGTCAAAAAAAGAAATACGAATACCCTCATCTTTTACAGATATTGGAATAATATCAATAGTATCCCCTTTAACTCTGAAACTTCCACGGGAAAATTCAAGATTATTACGGACATATTGCATTCTAACTAATCTTTCTAATAAATCATCTCTTTTAAAATTTTCGTTAACTCTTAAAGTTAACATGCTGTTTTTATAATCATCAGGATCACCTATACCATAGATACATGATACAGATGCAACAATTATTGTGTCATTTCTTTCTAAAATACTTGCTGTAGCTGCGTGACGCATTTGGTCAATTTCATCATTTATACTTGAATCTTTTTCAATATACATGTCTTTACTTGGGACATAGGCTTCAGGTTGATAATAATCATAGTATGAAATAAAATATTCAACTCTATTTTCTGGAAACAACTTTTTAAATTCTGCATAAAGTTGACCAGCTAAAGTTTTGTTGTGGGCTAAGATTAAGACTGGTTTGTTAACGTTTTGTATTACATTCGCAATTGTGAATGTTTTACCAGTACCTGTTGCACCTAACAAAGTTTGTTCTTTCACGCCATTCAAAACATTATTTGTTAATCTTTCGATTGCATTTGGTTGGTCTCCAGTTGGAACGTAATTCGCAACTAGTTTAAATTTCTCATTACTCATATTATGGTCTTAAGAATACGACACATTTAGGTCGTTTTGGATCGTATAAAATATCAATATATTCTTGTTGAGTTTCTGTATACAAGAATGAATTTAATTTAGTTTTAACTTGTTCGCCAGTATTAGTACTGAATTCAATTGTGATAAGTGATTCTTTATTGCCTTTGCTATTTTTTTGTCTACCAAATTTATAAGTAACAACTCTTGCTTTAGCAACATTACCACATAGTTTTAAATAATTTTGCATATCTTTTTTAGGCATTTCAATAATGTTAACAACTACATAACTTAAAATCATTGCATATACGAAGGCCATAATAATTACATAGATTTGATTAAATGGTCCACCATCAACTGTGAAAAATTGTTTAGTTGCATCAAATAAGTTTTTTGTAACATAGATGTTTATTGTTTTAAAGTTAATCCAAACACTAAATAATATTAACGCAATATTTAAAAATAATGGACCTTTTTCTAATTTAACTTTAAAACTTTTAATTAAAAGTGGAAAACCCATAACACGTTTCCAACTAGAAACATCATTGTAAATTAAATCAATTGAATCTCCTTCATGGAATTCTTGACCTTTTAGATCAGTGTCAAAGAATTCATAAGTTTCAGTGAAATTCATACGATTATGGTTGCTGTGGAAATCAACAAGCATATAAATACGATTTTTAACTTTATCGATTTGTCGAATGTTGGCTGAGACTGTTTGTGGGTTTAATTTTAAAGCTTTTTTGTAACGGACATCTCTAGTAATACTAATGATGAAGTTTACAACAAATATAAAAAAGAAAAATATATTAATAGTTAAATAAGCAATTTTAATAAGCATAAAAGTTCTCCTTACTTGTGATATTCTTGATTATTAATAATAGTTAATGCACGATAAATTTGTTCTGTCAAAATTAGGCGCATTAGTTGATGAGGAAATGTAAACTTAGAAAATGATAAATGATAGTTACTTCTTTGAATAACTCGTTCATCAAGACCATTTGATCCGCCAATTAGAAAGACAATTCTTGTCGAATGATAGTTATTTATCTCAGTAATTTTTTCCGCAAGACCTTCACTTGATAATGTTTGTCCTTTAATTTCAAGTGTAATAACGTAGTCTTTATCACTAATTTCTTGAAGAAGAAGAGTTCCTTCATCATATATATTTTGTTTAATTGTTTTTTGATTAAATTCTTTTACTTCAGTAATTTGGAATTTATCATATCCAGATATTCTTTTAGAATATTCATTTATACCATCTTTAATAAAAGATTCTTTGATTTTTCCTACACATAAAATTTTAAGCACATTCTTCCTCCAAGTTAATTAAGATTGGTTCATTTTGTTTTCCAACTAAAAGATTTGCGTGAGAATTAGAATTATTAATTGCATTTGTTGCATGCTTAATTGCTAACTCTTCGGTATTACATTCTTCACTTAAGTGAGCTAAAACTAAATGTTTTGTGTTTTCTGATAAAACAGCATTAAGAATGTTTTCACATTGTTCATTTGATAAATGTCCATTATTAGAAAGAATTCTTTGTTTTAATCGATAATCACGTTTGCTATTAAGTAACATTTCAACATCGTGATTAGATTCTAAAATTAAGACATTCATTTTCTTTAAAAGGGCATAATATTTAGGAAGAAGATGACCTGTATCTGTAATGTAAGCAACGTTAGTATTTTTTATTTTAAAGAAGTATCCATAAATGCTTTTTGTGTCATGGAACAAACTAACAGGTACAAAATAAATATCACCGATATTATATTTACATTCGGGATCAATAAAGAAGACATTATGACTTGTCATATTAGCATTAACAGTTTTTGGTAAATTATAATAAGATTCCTCGTTTATAAAAACTTTTGCTTGAGTTCGTTTTTTTATTTGTGCAAGATGCATTGTATGATCAATATGTTCGTGAGTTACAAGTATAGCATCGATTGTATCTAAAAGAATGTCGAAACTAAGAAGACGTTCTTTTAACTTATTATAACTTAAACCGGCATCAATTAAAATTTTTGTATTTTCTGTTTCAATATAGGTACAATTACCTTTTGAACCACTTGCTAATATTATTACTTTCATATACTTTCTTCCTTATGTCTTCAGTATTATATCATAAATGGCACGAAAACACAAATAAAAAGTAAAAAGTAGGGTCTTCCCCTACTTGTATTGAAAAATGATGTTAGAAAGCCCAGCATGCACCAATAATAACTAAAAGAATAAATAGTACTAAAATGAATGCATAACCGTATTCTGTTTTACATTGATTCATAAACCGCCCTCCTCCCATATTAACATACGTTAAAGAAATAAAAAAATAAATTATTTTTGCCCAAAAAAATTGATTTTTTTTTGTTATGTTATATGTAAAGAGAAAAAAACATATAAAATGGTGAAAAATGCTTCTTATATCATTTGTAATTTTTGGCATTTTTTGGTATTATAATAGTGTTACTTTTTTCTAGAAAGTGTATTTATACAAAAGGAGAACAAAAATATGAGTAAAAAACAAAAAAATCAAAACTCTTTACAACCATCTAATCCTTTTAAAATTGTTTTACCAGTTTTAATTGGCTTAGTTGTTGTAATTGCTGTTACAATTGTTATTGCAATTGTATCAACACCAAAGAAGAGCGCAAAAGTTGAAAATCCTAATGATACTTTTGTAACAATTGGTGATTATAAAGTTACTAATCAAAAGATGTACGAAGTTTTAAAATCTCAATATGGTATCAATAAAGCTGTTGAAATTATCGATACTGAATTATTAAAAGATGTAAAAGTTACAGCAGAACAACGTACTGAGATTATTAATAAAATTAAATACGGTGAAAATGCTGATGAGTTAACACCTGAAGAAAAAGAATTAAAAGATAATATTTATGCTAATAATTTAAAATTATCAGGTTATGTTAATGAACAATTAGTTGCTGCTTATGAAGAATTAATCTGCAAAAGAACTATTAAAGCTCAAGAACTATATAATGAGTATATGAAAAATAGTGATTATACACCAGAAGAATACATCAAAGCTTATCAAGAATTAAATCCAACTAAAGATAGTGCATATGTAATTTATCTTACTTTCGCAAGTAAAGCTCAAGGTGAAAAACTTTTAGCTGAACTTGGTAATGTATTAAGTAGTTCAATCAAATCTTCAAGTACTGACAAATACAATGGTTGGGAACACAAAGATAAAGTAGAATTAGAAGCTGCAAGAGATAAAATTGCTGCTGAAAGAGATGCTTTAAAAGCTGAAATTGATGCTTTAGAAGCTTCAAAAGAAGGCAAAAATGAAACTGAAGTTGCAGAAATCCAAACTACTATTGATGAAAAAACTGCTGAACTTACAGTATTAAATGATCAAATTGCTGCAAAAAATGCTGAAATTAATTTAGATGCTGCAGATATCGCTTTAATCTTTATCAATGTATATAACTATGTAAATGCATATTACATGGAAGGATATAACCCAACTACAGGATTAATTGAAAAAGAAGGACAAGAAGCTGTTAAACCTGAATTATTAGTTGAAGGTGTTCACTATACTGTAAACGAAGAAAAACGTGTTGTTGAATTCAATGTAACTGAATTAGAAAAATTAACTGAACAATATCCTCATTGCAAATTCTTATTTGATAAAGAAGCTGCTGCAAAATTAGATGAAAAATCTAATGCTTCAAGTGGTACTGGTAAATTTAGTTCTACTATTATGGATTTAACTGCATTTAGTGCTTTAGCAGCTGATGGTGCTCTTAAATCAGTTTATACAACTGAATTTAAAGCAATGACTAGCGGTGAATATTTCATGGCTTATAAATTTGATGGTACTAAAGAACAAGCTGTTCCATATGACTTCAAAGATAAAAAACCTGCTGAAGAAGAATTAGCTAAATTAAAAGCTCATTTAGTTAAAACACAATTTAATGATGATATCGAAACTCAAATGTTATTAACATTCAGACAACAACATGATGTTAAATTCTATGACCGTTTCTTAAATGCATCTTATAAAGCTGCTTATGTTTATCTATATGAAAAAACTTTACAATTAGCTGATTATCCAAAATATGCTGAAAATACTAAAACAAGTAAAAAACTTGCTTTCACATTTGTTGTAAATCAACAAACTGTTGAATATGATGCACAAAAATTATTTGAAGAATTAGCTAAACAATATGCTCCTCAAAGCACAGTTAAATTAGTTAATGCTTATTCTTTATTATCAAATGCAAATTATAATAAAATCTATGATCCATACAAAGATGAAATCTATGATAAAGATGTTTACTCAAATGTAGTTTCTGGATTTAATTATTACAACTTATTATATGGTAATTTAACAACTGTTAAAGAATACAAATATGCATTCGAAAATGGTGTATTTGATTCTTATGGATTTACTAAAGATTATGGTTGGAGCAATTTCGTTAGAGATTATTTAGGTGAAGATGATAATCAATTCTTAGCTGCTGCTTTATCACAAAGTTATGCTCAACAAAATTATTTCTTAGAAAAATATGATTATAATAAGATTTTAGCTAATATGGAAAAATTATATAATGAATATTTCTCATTAAAAGCTATTAACTTATTAGTATATGTAAACTATGATAATGATGCAACTCCAGATGAATTTAAATCTGAAGAAGGTGCTGAACAAGAAAATTGGACTTCTGTTCAAATTGAATTAGCTAAAGAATTAGTTGCTAAATTATACAATGACAAAGCATCAGTTGCTGGTGAAAAAGATGACACATTAAATAAACAATTAGATGCTGTTGTTAAAGCTTATAATGAAGCTTCATATAGTGATGAAGTTTGGGGTAAATATTTAAGAGCTGGTTTAAGAGTTAAACTTGATACTGGTGAATATGCTAGTGATAAAACAACTGCAACTGAACTTTTAAATAAAGAATTTGCTGTAATTTATAAAGAAATCGAAGCAAATCCTGATTATAAGATTGGTGAAACTACTGAATATACAACTCCATATGAATATAACAAAACTATTAATACTGAATATGGTTTCTATCGTGTAGCTATCACTAAAGCTGGTAAACGTATTGTTACTGGTGATAATGACGCAACAGATTATAAGACATTAACAATGGATGTTTATAAAAAACATTTAGATGGTGAAACATTATCTGAAAATGTTGTTACTGGTTTAAAATATTACTTCATTGCATCTGTTGATGAATTATATGATTCAAATGTTCAAAATGAATTAATCGCTGACTTAAGAGAATCTTTAACAGCTAATGTTGCATTCTCAACTGGAGAAATTAAATTAAACGTTGAATATCAAGATGTATTAACTTTGATTAGAAATAATATTAAATACGCAAAACAAGAAGCTGAATTAGAAAAAGAATAAGAGGTTAATACATGAAAAAGTGGAAATTAATTACACTTATTTGTAGTGCTATTTTATTAGTTGGTGTAGCTGTATTATTAATTGTCATTTTTACAGATAAAAATGAAGATAGCTATAAATATCCAACTGTTCAACCAACTATTTCTAACCCGACTGATGTTTATTTAGAGTTAGGAACAAAAAAAATTACATATAAAGAAATGTATGACTTAGGTTTAGTTTCATATGGTTTAACAGCTTTAATTGATTTAACTGATAACTTATTACTAGATGTTGTTGTCACTGATGAAGAGATTGAAGAACATCGTAAAAATTTATATGCTGCTTATAATGATATTAAACCAGAAGAAGTAGATTTTGAAAACGAAGAACAAACTAAAGTATTTGTTGAACAAATGAATTATCAAGGCTATATGACAGAAGCAGAAATGACTAATGCCATTAAGCTTGATTTAAAACGTAATAAAAAAGCGAAAGAAATGTTGGAAGCCGATATTGAAATTTTCCAACCTGTTAAAGATGATAAGGGAAATATTACACAAGAGTTATATTTTACTAAATCACAAATTACAAATGCTATTTTATCGACTTGCCCTGATGAATCAGAAATCATTTATTTAACATTTAGAAGTGAATCTGAAGCTTACAAGTTAATGGAAGAATATGACATTGATCGCAGCAATTTAGCTAATGGATGGATTCATAAATCTACTCAAAAAGCATTTACAAAAGAAGAAATTTTAGATACATTTGTAAAAATGTATAATCAATTAAATGAAACTGATATTGTTGATAACAAATATCCTGTTTATACTCAAGAAGAACTTTCTAAAATTAGTTCAGCTTTATCAAATGGTATATTTGTATCACTTGATAATTTAGATACAAGTGATAAAGTTAAATCATGTATGACTACAGCTCCAAAATCTTACGCGACTGGTTATTATTATTTAGCTGTTAAAAAATCAACTACTGTTTCTCTTACAGCAGAACAATTTATTGAACAATATAAAGCAAAAAAATTAACAGAATGTGCAAAAAAAGTTTATAATGAATTAGTTGATTCTGCTTTTACTTCATCTATTATTAATACATATTTATACAAAAATCGTTTAGATAACGGTATTAAAATTTATGATGAAGGATTAGATGTTAAATACATTAATTCAAGTGCTAGTGCTTTAAAAGGTTATGTGAATATGTATTTAGGCACAACTGAAGAAAGTTCAACTTATTTAGCATCAATTAATTGTGGTGGTACTACAAAATATATTACAGCTGATGAATTAATGACAGAAATACTTAAAAGATATGGTACATTGCTTGTAACTGAGTTTGTTAACCGTTATATGATTTTTTCAGAAAAATTCAGTTCTGTATATGATTTTGTATCTGGCAATAAATATGAAAAATATTCACAATTAGAACAATCAGAAATTCTAACATACAAAAAAGCATTAGAAGATGGAAGCTTAGAATCGTATGGTTACTCTAAAAATTATGGTTGGGAAAACTTTATTGTTGACTACTTCGGTGTTCAAAATGAAGCTGAATTAATTATGATTGGTGAGGCTTATTCGCTTGCACTTGAAAATTACAGTTTAAAATCATTTACAATTTCTAACGAATATACTGCTGAAATTTATCAAAAGTTCCATCAAGCATATGAACTTACTAGAAAAGATGCTGGTAATATTTCAATCGACGATTTTAGAGCATATTTAGAAACTTTACCTAAAGGTCAATATGAAAATACTTTAATATATCAAATGATTAATCGATTAAATAAATATTTTGATGTTAAAGCTGGAACATTAAAATTCTATGTTGACAAAGATAGTGACACAGGATTTGATGATTTAACTGATGATACAAAAAAACTTGGTATTACCTTAATTGAAGCTATTTACTATATTGCAAGTAGTGAAGTTACTGAAATTGTAGATCCACAAAGTGATGTTGAAGTTTTAGCAAGTAATATTTTGAAAGATTTAAAGAATAAAGAATTTGATCCAATTACTTTAATCACTGGTTCAACACTTGCTGAAAGAATTGCTAAATTAGTGTTAATTTATAATAACTGTAGTTTATCAAACAAAACTTTTGCAGTTTACAAACAAGCAGGAATTAGACTAGCTGTTGATCAAGAATCTTCATATACTGATGAAACAACTAATGAAGAATTATCAGTACTATTAAAAGATGCTTGGAACATGATTTTAAAACATGAAATGGTTATTGATGGCCAAGAAGTAATTTTCCCATTTACTGATTATCCTAATACAGCAGTAAATGCTAAGATGGCAGAAGGAATTTCAACACAAAAACCTTATCGTATTGAAGATTATTATACTACTGAAAGTTCTCTTTCAATTGTCTTCATGACAGCTGCTACTAATTCAACTTGGTATACATTCCATGATACATCTGTTACAATGTTCCCACTTACAAACAAAGATGGTAATATTGTTGTAGATGATGCTAAACTTCAAGATTTTGTAGATTATTATATTTTATCTAATCGTGATGAATTATTATTAACTCAAGCTGAGGCTAATAAGTTAAATGGAATTGAAAAACCATCAACATATCAAAATAACTATATTAGTAATGTTGTTGCTGATGCGGTTGGATACTTTACATCTGATGATCATGTATCTGATTTGATGTATAACTACCGTAAATCATCAATAGAAGATGGTTTAATTAAGTTTATTAGTAATGATAATAAAACTTTATATTTAAAAATGTTAGAAATCATTTTTAAACAAGATTAATAATAAAGTGTAACAACAATGTTGTTGTTACACTTTTTTCTTGCTATTTAAATTTAAATGTGATATAATGTACACGTATATTGGCGGAGCGAAAGCTGAGAGGTTATTAAGTTAACGACGCTTATACCTGAACTAGATAATGCTAGCGGAGGGAAATATAACATTCTTTTATCGAATAGTATTTCTTCTCTTTGGCATTTTCCAAAGATTTTTTTATTTTAGGAGGATGAGAAATGAGAAAAAAACAAATTAATTTTATGATTGAAGTAAGTATCTTTGCTTCACTTGCTTTAGTTTTTGATTTTCTTGCGACACTTTATTCAGCCGCAATCTGGCCAAATGGTGGATCAATTACTCTAGCATTTATTCCAATTTTTGTAATAGCTTACAAACATGGATTAAAAGGTGGGTTAATTTGTGGATTATTAGCCGGGACAATTCAATTAATATGGTCAGGATATATGCTTAATTTTTTCCAAGTATTATTAGACTATGTTTTGCCTAATGTTATATTAGGGATTGTTGGTTTAGCCACAACTCTTGTTAAAAAGAGTAACTCATGGAAACAAGTTCTTATTATTAGTGTTTCAATCATAGTTGCCTGTTTTTTAAGATTCTGCTTTTTAACAATTAGTGGAATAGTTTACTGGAATACTGGTTTTGTAGCATCAGTACTATATAATGGTGGATATACATTAATTAGTACAATTATTAGTTTAATTGTTACACCTATTTTAGTTAACAGAATTAGTTTGAAAGATTAAAATTTCGAAAAAGTAAAAATGTTATTTTCAAAGTATTATAATAGTGAGGTGGTAAAATGAAAACACTAATACTATTTATAATACTTTTTTTGTTATCTGGCTGTAAAAATAATAATAATATAGATAATGAACAAATTGAATTTAATCAAAATGAAACAAGTAAGACTTTATATGTTGAACTAAAGGGTAAAGTAAGATTTCCTGGAATTTATGAAATCAATAATGAAAAATATTTGTACGAAATAATTGATTTAGCCGGTGGTTTATTAGAAAGTGCTGATGTTGAAAATTTAAATCTTGTACAACTAATTAATGTTTCTTGTAGTATAACAATTCCTGAAAAAATAAATGTGGATAAACCAGCATTAGTTAATTTGAATTATGCTAGTATAGATCAACTTATGACATTGCCTGGTATTGGTGAGGTTTATGCTAAAAAGATAATTGAATATAGAAAAATAAATGGTCTTTTTTTAACAATTGAACAAATTAAAGAAATACCAGGTATTAAAGATAATGTTTTCAATCAAATCAAAGATCTTATTACTGTTTAGTATTTTTAAAAATAATGGCCATTTTATCGCCATTTTGATAGTTTTGCTTACTATTTCGATAAATTATTGGTACTTAATTATTTTGCCTATAATTTATTGTATAATTTTATTTATTAAAAGTAAAAAACTATTTATGTTTTCAATTATTATCGGTATTATGTTTAGTTTTATTTATATAATAAAAGAAATTAATTATCATAAAGATGTTGATTTACCGATAATAGGAAAAGTTGTTGACATAAAAAATAATGAATATAATAACCAAGTAACTATTAAAAATAAAAAACATAAATATATTGTTAAAACAAAAGAACAATATATTATTGGTGACATATTACAAGTCAGTGGTAAAATCGAACAATATAAAGTTCATTATCCTAATCAATTTGATTATAGTAAGTATTTACATTATAATAATGTCAAATATGTCATAGTAGATTCTAGTATTAAAAAAATAAACCATCAATTTTCGATTAAAACAATTCATTATAGAATAAAAGAATATATTGTTTTAAAATTTCCAAAAGAAGTATCTAGTTATATTAGTACATTGACAATTGGCAGTAGTGATACATTAGATAGTAC
>JAZOLG010000051.1:0-75271 GCA_045652765.1 Bacilli bacterium | reverse complement strand
AATAATCCATGAAGCGAAACCGATACTAGCAAGAGCAAAAGTTGCAAGTAAACATAGAACTAAAGTTAATGTTTTTCTTTTCATAATTTTTCTCCTTTTTAAAAAATTTCACTTTGAGCAGTTTGTGACTCCCTCATTTACAAAGTTGCTCAAATTGTGATTTATTAGATATTTTGTAGGCTTTTTCACAAAATGTGGATATACTCCCACAAATATCATAGATATTATACTACTTTTGTCAACAATTGTCACTACTATACAAACTACTAACTATGGTAGTTTTTGGGGAGTTTTTTAGTAATATTTAGTAGTTTTTCGTTTTTCGCATTTCCTACTAATCATTTTATGAAAATATTATTTTTTTAGTCTTTTTGCTTACTTAATGATTATTTCCTATTACATTTTTAAAGAAAAATAAAAATATTGGCATACATTTATGCCAATATTTTTTAATTTTTAGTTGAATTTTTAACAGTAACATCATAAAAATATGTAATGATGTCTTGTCTTGTGACAATACCAATAAACATATTTCTATCGTCAATTACCGGTACAAAGTTTTGTGTTTTTGAGACATTTATCAAGTCTTGAATGTCTGCATTTATCTTGATTGGTTCATTGTCTTTATGACGTTTTACGTTCGTAATTTTGATGTCTTCTGAATCTAATAAATTAAATTCACCAAGACTTTTTATGTACCATAAAATATCTCCTTCTGATAATGTACCAATATACTCACCATTTTTTGAGATGACTGGAATAGATGTATATCTATGTACCTCCATCTTTTCCATTGCTTGTCTCAAAGTATAATTTTCCTCTATATACTCAACAGTTGCTTTGGGTTTTAGGAAAAATAAAATGTTCATAATTATCCTTTCTTTTTAATCTTTAATGTCTTTAAATATTCTTTTTTTGTTTTTGTAATACGGTAACTCTCGTTGGCTTTTTGGATTGTTTTATTATGAACGAAAGTATTTAATTTTTGTTCTTCTAGTAGTTTTACTGTTTCATCGAAGTAATTAATTAAAAGAGTTGCATATAGCCATGATAAAGACATATTAATATAATAGTCCTCAGTTTGAATATTTGACGTAAGCTTCAAGACATCTTCAACGTATTCATCTTTTAAAAAATAACTCATTAATGTAGTTACACCAAATCTAACATAATAAGTTTTTCCCGTTGAAATCCATTTCTTTATTTCATCAAAAAGTATCGAAAGATTACTTGTTAACACTTTAGATCTTTTTGCGACTGAATCACATACTGACCAATTAGAAACATAAGGTAAAAATTCATTAATTAGATTAATAAGTTCTTCTTGAGAAACTTTGATCCTTGCAAGAATATATGCATGAAGTAAATTTTCTTCATGATATTTATGCGGTAATTGCTTTAAGAAAGTGGAATATGTATCTTCCTTAATCATCTTTCTCGCAAGTTCTTTGATATCAGGAGTTCTACAACCAATCACTTCTTCTTTTAATCCTGGTATTAAACTTTTTGTAAAATTAATTAATCCTTTTTCTTGTTTTTTTAATAATTCATCCATTGTATTTTTGTATCCCCTTTCTATAATAATGGTGAAAATAATTTTATTAATGAAACGATTAAACGTTTTATTAATCTTTGTTTTGGCACATCCTCCATTTTAATACATTTTGATTTATTAGTAGTCTCAATAAAGTCTACTAACATATCGTTATAACAATCAGGTTTATACATCCAACATGCACATTCAAAGTGATGTACAAAACTTCGATAATCCAGATTAATGGTTCCAATAATTGCTTTATCATCATCAGTCAGAATTGTTTTAGAATGAATAAATCCTGGTAAATATTCGTATATTTCTACACCTGCTTCGATTAATATTTTGTAGTTTGATTTTGTAATCCAAGATATTATTTTTTTATCAGGGATATGTGGAACAATTATTTTCACATCTACTCCACGTTTTGATGCAAGTACTAAACTATGTATCATATTGTAATCAACAATCAAATACGGTGTAGTTATATATAAATATTTATTTGCTTGGTTAATCAAATTTAAATAAGTGTTTTCGCCAACATGGTCACTATATAATGGTAATGGTCCATCCCCAAACACTTGAACGTAGCCATTCGATTCATAATACGATTCATTTATATAATCTTCAAACAATTCACTTTTATCTTTAGAAAATACATTCCACATTTCTAAAAATAAAACAATCATATTTTTAACACCAGATCCTTGTAACATAATGCCGTTATCTTTCCAATGGCCAAATGGTTGAATTTTATTAATATATTCATCAGCAATATTAATTCCACCAATGAAACCATACTCACCATCAACAATTAACAATTTTCGGTGGTCACGATTGTTATGTACAACAGTTATAACTGGATTATATTTATTAAATACTGTACATTTTATTCCTTTTTTAATAAGTGTTTTATGATATTTTCTTGGAAGATGTTTCATCGAACCAATGTCATCATAAAGTATTCTAACTTCAATTCCCTCTTTTACCTTTTGTTCTAATAAATCAATAAGTGTATCAAGCATAAATCCAGGCGACATTATAAACGTTTCTATAAAAACATATTTTTTGGCTGTTTTAATTTTCTCTAACATTTCTTGAAACATCGTTTCGCCATCTTTAAAATAAGTCGTTTTGGTATTTTTTGTTGTATGCATTAGTGATGTTTTATAAATGTATTTAGATTGATTATAAGCTATTTGTGATAATGTTTTTAATTCTTTAATATCTTGTTTATTAATTTTATATTTTTGGTTAGTAGCCTCGATTATAGCAATAAACTTCTTGCGATATTTTTTTGTGATAATTGGTTTGGCAAACATAATATAAGATAATAAACCTGGTATTGGCATTATTAGTATAAATATGATCCATGGTATTTTATATGATGGACTACCACTTTTATTAAGTATAAATAATAATAAAATATAACTTAATATGTTTGCTGCAAAGTATACATAAATATATTTTTCTGCAAGTTCGTTAAAAAAATAAATAGCAAGAAAAATCTGAACTAAAATGAAAATACTTGTAATAACAAATCGACTAAATAATCTTTTTAAAAACTTCATCTTGTCACCTATCTTTTACGAGCTAAACCACCAATAGAAGTTTCTTTATATTTATATGATAAATCTAGTCCTGTTTGTTTCATTGTGTCAATGGCATGATCTAAACTAACATAATGCATACCATCAGTTAAAAGAGCATATTTTGCGGCATCAATTGATTTAATTGCCGCAATTGCATTACGTTCAATACAAGGTATTTGTACTTGTCCATCAACAGGATCACAAGTAAGACCTAGGTGATGTTCTAAAGCAATCTCTGCTGCATATTCAATTTGTTCATTGGTTGCACCTTGTAAGAAGGCGTATGCTGCACTAGCCATTGCACAAGCAACACCAATTTCACCTTGACATCCCACTTCTGCACCACTAATAGATGCATTAAATTTACAAATGTTTCCAATTAGTCCGGCTATTTTCATCGCATCAACAATATCTTGATCAGTTTTGTGTCTAAATAATTTTGCATATTTTAAAACTGCAGGTAGTACTCCACTTGATCCACAAGTTGGTGCAGTTACTACAATTCCTCCACCACCATTTTCTTCAGCTGTTGAAAGAGCAGCAGCGAATAAATAAGTTGTTTTATTTTCATCTTTTAAATATTGTTGATAAAAGCTATTAGCTTTTCTTTGAACGTTTAATCGACCAGGTAGTTTTTCAGTTTTCTTAAGGCCTACTTCAATAGTTTCTTCCATTCGATGCCATGCATTTAACAAATGTTCATCAATATTTTTTTCTATGTTATTAATATATTCAAGAAGTGATAATCCTTTTCTTTTACATGTTGTTAGTATTTCATCCATATTTTTTTCTTGATAGATTGCGTCTTCCACAACTTGTCTATCTTGATCTAATTCACTTAGGAATCCACCACCAACACTAAATACTAACCAATCACCAATTTCTAAACCTTTTTTAAAAGCATGTAAACATAAAGCATTTGGATGATATTCAAAAACTTTTTTGTAATTAAATAATACCTTAGTGTTTTCTCCTAAAACATCCACCAAAACTTTATCAGTTAAGTGACCTTTACCCGTTAATGCTAATGAACCAAAAAGTTCAACAACAAATGAATCAGCATCTTTATATTTATTCTTAAATATCTCAGCCGCAAGAGCAGGCCCCATCGTATGTGAGCTGGATGGTCCATGACCAATTTTATAAATGTTTTTAATAGAGTCCATATTATACTCCTTTTTTCGAAATTTACTATTTCATTATATAACTCTATTATAAACTATAAGTTAATTTTTTACAAGATAAATACGATAAAAAAGCAACTCCAATTGGAGTTGCCACGTAAGAATATATATATAACTATTGTTGATCAATTAAACTTTGACTATAGACTTTTTTAACAAGTTGTATAAATTCTTGTTTATATAAATCATTACCAATTGTTGTTAAACTTTCAAGTCTATTTATAACATTTGCAAGATTTGCATTTGCTTTATATTCAGAGTTTCTAAGAATTAATGAAAATTCAACTAAACATCCAACAAACACAAAATCTTCTGATGGTATTACTTCAATATCATTAAATGTAAATACATCAGATATTGTTTTGGAAACATCAGTATTTGGATCTTTATAATTAATTGTGATATCTAAAATTTTTTCATCAGACATTTTAATAAAATCTTCATTTAATGTTACTTCATATGTTACAACTGTTGTATGTCCAGTTCCAACTTCACCTGAATCAGCCTTTTGATCATTAAATTCATCTTCTGTTAATTGTTTGTTTTCATATCCAATTACTCTATACTCACTAATAACTTGTGGATTGAATTCTACTTTTACTTTTACATCTTTTGCGACTGTCAAAAGTGTAGTTGCAAGATCTTCTGTTAATACTTTTCTTGCCTCAATCAATGAATCAATATATGCATAATTTCCATTCCCGTGCATTGCAAGTGTTTCAACCATATCGTCTTGATAATTACCCATACCAACGCCTAAGACTGATAAATAGATACCACTATTTAATTGTTGTTTTACTTGTTCTTTTAACTCATCATTTGATGATGGTCCAACATTAAAATCACCATCAGTTGCAAGTATAATACGATTATTTCCACCTTGAATGAAATTACTTTTCGCAACATCATAAGCCATTTGAAGTCCAGATGAACCAGATGTAGAGCCACCAGCTTTAAGTCCATTAATAACATTAATGATTGTTTGTCTATTAGATACTGGACATCCGGCTAGTAAAGTTCTAACACCACTTGCATATGTAACAATCGAAATCACATCATCTTGATTAAGTCCATCAAGCATTAATGGGAAAGCTTGCTTAATTAAACCAAGTTTGTTATCTGCTGTCATAGAACCAGATACATCAATTAAAAACACTAAGTTATTTCTAATGTTTTGATCTAGTTCAACTGTTTTAGATTTTACACCGATTGTAATTAATTTAGTTGATGGATTCCAAGGAGTTGGCATCATACTTGATGTTATACTGAAATCTTCACCATCTTTTGGTTCTTCTAAATCATAACTAAAATAATTGATTAATTCATCTGTTTTAATAATATTACCATTAATTTTTTGATTTTGTTCAATATAACGTCTTAAGTTAGAATAACTTCCAGTATTTGAATCTAGTCTAAAAAAAGTATTATTTTGTTCATTTGTCGATACAAATGGGAATTCTTTTATTTCATTGTAACCCTCTCCACCTGTTTCATCAACGAACTCGTCCATACCAATTGATGGAGACATTGAATACTCTGGATTGTAAAACACATCACCTTTTGCGCTTGCACATCCAGCTAATACAAAGACAAATATTAGTACTAAAAATATTGAATAAATTTTTCTCATTTTCATCACCTCTACTTATATAACGTATAATATTCATTTTTTATTGGAATTTTTAAAATAAAAAATAGAACCTAAATGGTTCTATTTATTTAATTAATTTTTTTATAATATCTAATGTGTAATCTACATCTTCTTTAGTTGTTTTAAAACTTGTTACAAAACGAATAACCATATCTTCATCTCTTTCTTCCCAAGTTTCAAATAAGATTTCTTCTTTTAGCTTTTCAACCACATCTTTTTTAAAGATCGGGAAGATTTGATTAGTTGATGATTCCATTAACATTGAAATACCTAATTTTTTTAATTCTTTTTGAAGATGTTCAGCATGTTTATTTTCTTCTTCTGCAATCTTAATAAATAAGTTATCTTCAAATAATGTTAAGAATTCAATACCAAGAATGAACCCTTTCGCAATCATTCCACCAAAATGTTTGATTGAATATCTAAATTCTGTTTTTAATTCATTATTGATAAGCACAATTGCTTCTCCATGCGTTAAACCATTTTTAGTTCCACCAATATAAAAAGCATCTACTAAATTTGGAAGATCTTTTATTTTGTAATCACATTCTTTTGAGGCTAAAGCTGAACCTAGTCTTGCGCCATCCATGAATAAATACAAACCATTTTCTTTACAAAAAGAATATAATTCTACTAATTCATTGTATTTATAAATAGTACCAAGTTCAGTTGAATTAGAAATATAAACCATTTTAGGTTTTACCATGTGTTCATCAGTATGACTTTTTAATACTTTCATTAAATCCTTAACTTGAATTTTACCAAGAACATTAGGCACAGTTATTACTTTATGACCAGATTCTTCAATTGTTCCTGTTTCATGAACATTAATGTGACCTGTATCACAACTTATTACGGCTTCATATGGTTTTAGAATATGTGATATCACAACTTTATTAGAAATTGTTCCGCCTGCTAAAAAATGAACATCAACATTTTCACATTGGATAACTTCTTTAATTAAGTTTGTTGCTTGTTTTGTATATTCATCAAGTCCATAGCCAACAAAAGTCAAATCATTTAATTCGACTAGTTTTGATAATACTTTGGGATGCGCAATCGCTGAATAATCATTTTTTAAATTAATCATTTTTTTCTCCTAACACCACATGTATTTTTTATCTTCAAGTGGTAAATAAATATATATATGTTCATCTTCTAATTGATTAACATTTAAATTCTTTTTATTATTAAATTCTTTATAAACAACTGGAACATATGATGTTGGGTTATAATCGTATTTACTAGAAATAGTGCCACCACCAGTAATATTTCCAAACATTTCTCCCCATCCACCTTCATAGTTTAAATATTCTTGGAAATCATTATAATGATTATAAGTATAGAATACGTATCTTTCATTAGGATCAATAATTGAATCACCATTTTTATCAAATCTTGCGTAAACTATTCTTGCGGCCCCACGCTCAATCGAATAACCATTGTTGTATTTTACTACTGGATATGATGGATCACAGTCAGTTCCTGTTGTTCCAATGTCCATTTCGTAATATTGTAAATCACCACCGATACCACTAATATTTGGTAAAGCTGGTTCATATGGATATTTACTTGTATCACCACTAAATTTAGTATGGTTAACTCTTAAGTATTCACCCCAAATTGAGCTTGTTGGTTTCGTTTTTTTCGATGCAGAGTGATTAGCCGGAATATCACCAAAGGCAAATACATATGCCGCAACTTCTTCTAATACAACATAAGCGCCACCTTTATAAATTTTATTAACAATTTCACCTTTATAATCTAGAACATAATAAGTATTTCCATCACTAGAATATAGACAACTTGTATTTCTAACATACATTCCATTTTCCATTGGTCTAACATCTGATATAGTTGGTTCTTGATCTTGATCTTCAATCGAACCACTCATTAGGCCATGTAAAGTTCTATAATAAGAATCTAGGTAACTCATTGCAGGAAAATAATTCGCGTAAAACTCTTCTTTATTTACATTTACATATGGATCATCAAAATAATCTTCTTTAAAGTTTGGATCAACCTCTCCACAAGAACATATACCATATACATAAATGTGAGTATGTTCTACATAAAATGGATCTTTTTCTCCACAACTACAAACACCATTAATAAATTGATGATGATGTATTTCTTCAATTTCCAGAAGAACACTTGTACTTGTAAAATTATTAACTTTGGCGTGAATAACAACCACGCCTGCTTTAATAGCTTTAATTAAGTTATTTTCTAAAGTAACAAATTCGCTTCCAGATGTAATAACATATTCAATTTCATTAAGATATTCTGATGGATTTACAGTTGGAATTAATTCTGTTACTTCACCTACTTTTATCTTATTTTCAGAAAGTTTTAAAGTAACTTTTACTTCCTCTTGATCAATTGGTAAAACAATTATAATAATAGTGTCTTTGTATCCTCCAACTGATACTGTAATTATAGACTCACCCGGAACTCTACCAGTTACGACGCCTTCATCATCAACGATACAAGATACATTGGATGATACCCATACAGGTACTCCGGTAACAGTATCAGAAGTTTCATAGTCTAAATCTATTTCTTCGCCCACATGAAGCTCTATTCTTTCACCATTTGTAATTTCAACAGGAACAACTGTTTGAGTACAACCAACAAGTAAAAATAATAGTATTAATGTGAATATTATCTTTTTAAACTGATTCATACTTATTCTCCTAATTTATTTCTTATATATTGTATCATATTTTAGCAAAATTATAAAACATATTAATAAATTATAAATAAAAAAGGGATCTGAATAAATCAATTAATTCAAGTCCCTTTTATTTTATATTATTTAAATGGATCAAATGATGTATTAGAATCTAATGATTTAATAAACTCTACTAATACATCCACAATATATTGAACATCATCTAAGCTTCCAACTTCAACAGATGAATGCATATAGCGAAGCGGAATACTAATTAAATCTGAAGGGATTCCTCCGTTTAATTTGTATACTTCGTCAAAATCTGTCCAAGTTTTAGAAACTTCTACGACTTGTTGATATGGGATATTATGTTTAATTGCCGTATCAATTAACATTTGTGAAAGTATTTTATTTCCAAAAGCTGAAATAGTAAACATTGGTCCTGAACCTAGTTTTACATCTCTTGTAAAACTTGCACGATATTTCACATCAGAACTAGAACCAACATCAAGAGCGATTGCGCATGTCGGTGTTACATCACAACAAGAGAAGATTGCACCACGTTTCGTTGTTTCTTCTCCAACAGTTGATGCAAAATATACACCATTAGTTGATTCTTTTTTTATGCGTTTTAAAACTTCTGTGCAGATGAATGTCGCAATCTTATCATCAAGTGCTCGGCTTGATACTAAATTATTTTCTAATAATTGGAAACTGTCTTGTTGAACTACAACATCTCCCATTGATACAAGTTTTAATGTTTCTTCTTTCGATGATGTACCTAAATCTAAATTTAAATCTTCGACTTCAACATTTCCCTTATTATAATTAGGTGTATATCCAATAACACCTGGAACATATGAATATGTACCATCTAAATTATAACGTACAACATTGACTTTTTGTCCCATATACATTTCCGGTTTAACAGATCCGACATTGGTTAGTTTACAAATGCCATTATCTAATACTTGTTCAATCATTAATCCAATCTCATCAATATGTGCAAGTAACATTACTTTAACTTGTGAATTTGGATTAACAACATGTACTACATTATAACTATGATGTGTATAAACTTCATCATCAATATCTTTTAACTCTGCAATTAGCATCTTTTGAATGCTAATTTCAAATCCTGAAACTGATGGAGTTGTTAATAGTTTTTCTAATAATTTTAAATCCATAATTGCCTCACTACTTTTCAAAATTATAATCAACTCTAAATTTAGCACTTTCACCAACCACTATAATTGATGTAGATCCTTCATAATCATCATAAATATATGTATATTCTGTATTTAGTGGTATCTTATAATAATTATCACCACATTTAACATATATTGCTAGATTACCAGATTCAATATTAGATGTTATTTTTACTTTACAACCTAAATCAACATTTCGTTTTACTAAAGTTCTTTGACCAGAAAACTTTTTGACTTTCAAAAAACCATGATCAAGAAATCCCGATTCAACTCTACCAATACTAGAGTTAGAATCAATTTTTTTTGATTTAATATCTTCTAATGTATAGGTTGCAAGTTCATAATTGTCCGGACCATTTAAATCTTTTACTTGGCAACTAGCAAGTAAAAGAATCATTGGTAAAATCAAAATAATTAATGTTTTTTTCATATTACTTTTCAACATTTAAAGTTAATACTGAAGTTTGACCTTTATCATCTACATTAGTTAAAGATGTAATTTCGCCTTTTCTATTATAATTAACATTAAATAATTCTTTTTTAAATTTTAATTCATCTAATTCATCGACTGAGTATGAAACTTCCATTTTTAATTTGTCACCATCAAAATATAAACGATATGATCCCTTAAAAGTTAAATAATAAGAACCACTATTTTCTTTCGCAAAGTTAATTGTCAAATTATCTTCTTCTGTATTATGAAATGTAAGTGTCATAGCATATTCTGTACCAGCTTCTTTACCATAGTATGCTTTACTTTTTAAATATGTATCTACATTATTTAGAACACGTTTTTGTCTAGCTGATTCACTTGTAAAGCCAATTGTTAAAATAACGCCTACAACAAGCACAATTGATAAAGCAACAATTATTAATATTTTTTTCTTATTTTTACGTTTCATAAATATCCTCCATTTATTAATTGTTATTATTATAACATTATTTTCCTAATAATTCAATTAATAAGAAATTATAACACAATAATTTATATGATTTTGTTTCAATACTAGTGTATTATAAATAAAATGCCTATGACACAATCATAGGCAATATCTTATTATTCTTCCATCCAAGATGGATCACTTGGATTTTGTTGGAATTTTAAAACTTTCTTAATATCAGATTCACTAATATAGTTAAGTTCTGCAGCAACTTCTACTAAAGTTTCGAAGTTAGAAAGAGAATGATTAATAACATTAGCTTGAGCTAATCTGTCAATCCCTTTCTTTAAATTATATGTGAAGATTGATGCAATACCAAGCACATTACATCCTGCTTCTCTTAACACTTCAACAACCTCGATTGAAGATCCAGCTGTTGAAATTAAGTCTTCAATAACAACAACATTTTTTCCAACTGGCACAACACCTTCAATTTGGTTTCCACGTCCGTGATCTTTTGCTCCACCTCTAACGTATCCCATTGGCAAATTTAAGATTTCAGATACGTATGCAGCATGTGGAATACCTGCTGTTGATGTTCCCATTACTACTTCACATGTTGGGAAGTATTCTTTAATAACTTCAGCTAATCCATCTTCGACAACTTTTCTAGTTTCAGGATAAGATAAAGTTAAACGGTTATCACAATAAATTGGTGATTTAATACCAGATGCCCAAGTAAATGGATCATTTGGTTTTAAGAACACTGCTTTAATTTTTAAAAGGTTTGATGCTACTTCTTTAGCAAGATTTTTACTCATATTAACAAAACTCCTTTACACATTTTTGATAAGCCGCAACTGGATCTTGAGCTCCTGTAATACTTCTTCCAACAACAATATATGTTGAACCATTTTCTTTAGCAAAAGCTGGAGTTGCGATACGTTTTTGGTCATTAGCTGCATCATCTGCAAATCTAATTCCAGGTGTTACTGAAATTAATCCCATTTCTTTAATAATTGATGCTTCAAGTGGTGAACATACAACGCCTTGAAGTCCAGCTGCTTTAGCATTAAGAGCATATTGTTTTACAACTTCATTAAGAGGTTTTTCAATTAATAATTCTTTTTCTAAAACTTCTTGTGATGTAGATGTAAGTTGAGTAACCGCAATAAGTTCTGTTTTCTTTCCCATTTCTGTTGAGTCTAGTCCACGTCTAGCTGCTTTCATCATTTCGATTCCACCAGCGGCATGACAGTTTGTAATTTCAACACCAAGTTTCGCAATATTTCTCATTGCTTTTTCAACTGTGTTTGGAATATCATGTAGTTTTAAATCTAAGAAAATTTTAAAACCTGCATTATGAAGTTCAGTAACAAGCTGTGGTCCTTCTTTGTAAATAATTTCCATACCAAGTTTAAGATATGGATTTAAACCTTCAAATGGTTTTAAGAATTCAAGTAATGTTTCTCTATTACTAAAATCACAAGCGATAATTACATCACGCATTATTTTACCCTCCTAATTAATTCTTCTAAGCTTTCAATATTATATTCTTCCATGACTTTTGGTAAGTCTTCGATGATTTTTTTGCATGCATATGGATCAACTAAGTTTTGTGCACCAACCATTACTAAAGATGCACCTGCATACATCATTTCTAAAACGTCATATGCATCACTTATTCCACCCATTCCAATAATCGGAATATTTACAGCATGACTAACTTCGTAAACCATTCTAAGAGCTACTGGGAAAATTCCAGGTCCACTATAACCACCTTTGACATTAGCGATAATTGGTTTACCTGTTTTTAAGTTAATACGCATACCAACAAGTGTATTAATAAGTGAAATAGCATCGGCACCAGCCGCTTCTACAGCTTTAGCCATTTGAACAACATCCGTAACGTTTGGACTTAGTTTTACAATAACTGGTTTGTTTGATACTTTCTTTACTTCTTTTACTAGGTTGTGAGCTGTTTCTGGATCCACTCCAAAAGCCATGCCACCACCTGTCACATTTGGACAAGAAATATTAAGTTCGATTGCGAAAACTTTATCAGATTCATTAAATTTCTTAACTGTTTCTGTATATTCATAAACACTATGTCCACCAACATTAGCGATGATTTGATCGTTATAAACTTCATCAAGTTTAACAAGTTCTTCATTAACAACTTTATCAACACCCGGATTTTGAAGTCCAATTGCATTAATAAGACCTGATGGACATTCTGCAATTCTTGGTAATTTATTCCCATATCTTGGTTCTAGAGTTGTACCTTTAATAGAAATACTACCTAAGATATTTATATCATATAAATCACTAAATTCATACCCAAATCCAAATGTTCCACTAGCTGGTATAATTGGATTTTTAAATTGTTTACCTAAAAATGTTACCTTTAATTTATCCATTAAAATAACACCTCACTAGCTTCAAATACTGGACCTTCTTTACATACTCTTTTAGGACCATTTGTTGTTTCAATAGAACATCCCATACAAGCACCAAATCCACAACCCATTCTTGCTTCTAAACTTACACACCCATTTGGATAAGCCAAACTTAAATATTTAAGCATAACTTGTGGTCCACAAGAATAGTAATAATCAAATTCAAAGTTATGATGTTTAATACATTCAATGACATTTCCTTTAAAACCAAGGGATCCATCATCTGTACATATATACAAATCAGTTAGCTTTTCAAGTTCTTCTTTTAAGACAATATCTTGATGAGATTTTGCACCATAAACTAAAGTTGGTTTAATACCAATTTTATTAAAAGCTTTAGCAAGTCCAACAAGTGGTGCAATACCAATTCCTCCGGCAACTAATAATGGTTTAATATTTTCTTTAACAGTAAAACCATTACCAAGGCCTACTAAACAATCAAGATAGATTCCATCTTCAAAACAAGACAAATCTTTTGTTCCACGACCTAATACTTTATATAAAATATCAACATGTTTAGAACTATAATCACATACTGATATTGGTCTTCTTAAATAATATCCAGGAATTGTGATATTAATAAATTCCCCTGGATTTTTAATTTCCGATAAATCACCAGTTAAAGTCATTAAATAAGTGTCATAACCAACTTGGATATTTTTTTCAATTTTTAATTTTAAATCTTTCATGGCTACTCCTTATCAATTACTGATATACCCATTGTGATTTCTTCTAAAACGTCTAATAATACTTTAACAGTATCTAGACAAGTAAATACTGCAACATTATTATCGATCGCTGCACGTCTGATGTAACTACCATCATTAGAAGAACCTGGTTCTTCAGATTGTGTATTAATTACATAAGTTACATAACCTTTTTTAATTGAGTCTAATATTTCTTCACTACCATCAGAAATCTTACCACGAACACGTGTTTTGATACCATGTTCTTTTAAGAATTTTGCTGTTCCAGATGTTGCTTCAATATTAAAACCTAAATTATAAAATCTTCTGATTAATGGAAGTGTTGCTGGTTTATCTTGATCGCTAATAGTTGCGAGTACAGTTCCATAGTTTGCTACTCTTGTACCTGCAGCTTTTAATGATTTATAAAGAGCACGGTTAAGCGAATAATCATAACCAATTGCCTCACCCGTAGATTTCATTTCTGGTGATAATACGGCATCAAGTCCGGCAATTTTTGTGAATGAGAATGTTGGAGTTTTAACGTACCAACGTTTTCTGTTTTTCGCAACACCAACATATCCAAGTTCTTTTAGTGAAGTTCCAAGCATAACTTTTGTTGCAATTTTCGCAACTGGAATTCCAGTTGATTTTGCAAGGAAAGGAACAGTTCTACTTGATCTTGGATTTACTTCAATAATATAAACTTTATTTTCTTTATCTACAATAAATTGAATATTGTATAAACCAATCATATTTAGTTTAACACCAATTCTTGTTGTATAATCAATAATTATTTGTTTTACTTCATCAGTTAATGAATATGGTGGATAAACTGACATACTATCTCCACTATGAACACCAGTTCTTTCAATGTGTTCCATAATACCTGGAATAAAGACATCAGTTCCATCACAAATTGCGTCTACTTCGCATTCTTGACCCACTACATATTTATCAACAAGTACTGGGTGTTCATTATCAAATAAAACAGCTTCTTTTACTTTTTCAACTAATACAGCCTCATCATAAACAATGTGCATCATTCTTCCACCTAATACAAATGATGGACGAACAAGTACTGGATATCCTATTTCATTTGCTGCGTTAATTGCTTCTTCAATAGTGTATACCCCAAAACCTTTTGGCATTGGAATATTAATTTCTTCCATTGCTTTTTCGAATAATTCTCTATCTTCAGCTAGATCAATACTTTTAGCACTAGATCCAAAAATTTTAACACCAGCTTTATCTAAACGAGACGCTAGATTAATTGGAGTTTGACCACCAAGCGCAACAACGACACCAACAGGTTTTTCATAATCAATAATATTCATAACATCTTCAAATGTTAATGGTTCAAAATACAATTTATCTGATACTGTATAATCAGTAGATACTGTTTCTGGATTATTATTAATAATAATTGCTTCATATCCTGCTTCTCTAATAGCCCAAATAGCGTGAACAGTTGTATAGTCGAATTCCACACCTTGACCAATTCTAATTGGACCTGAACCTAAAACAATAATTTTCTTTTTATCAGTTACAATTGATTCATTCATTGATTCATATGTTGAATAAAAATAAGGTACGTATGCACCATACTCAGCTGCACATGTATCAATAATTTTGTAAACTGGATAAATATTGTTTTCTTTTCTTAAATTATAAATTTCGATTTCAGTTAAATCCCAAACATTTCCAATATAAGAATCTGCAAAGCCCATTCTTTTAGCTTGGTGTAAAGTTTTAATATCTAATTTATTATTTGTTAATGTTTCTTCAAATTTAATAATATTAACTAATTTTTCTAAGAAGAATCTATCGATCTTAGTTAACATATATATATCATCAACAGATGCACCTTTTCTAAATGCTTCACCTATTGCGAAAATTCTTTCATCTGTGTGTAGATCAATAAAACTCATTAATTCTTCTAAAGTTTTATCTTTTAGTGATTTTAATTCTAAATGATTAACTTTATTTTCAAGTGATCTAATTGATTTTAATAGTGACTCTTCAAAAGTTCTACCAATACTCATTACTTCCCCAGTTGCCTTCATTTGAGTAGCTAAACTTCTGTTTGCTGTTGTAAACTTATCAAATGGGAAACGTGGAAATTTTGTAACAACATAGTCAATTGTTGGTTCAAATGATGCCGGAGTCGCAGCTATATCGATTTCATCAAGTGTTAAACCACAAGCGATTTTAGCCGAAACTCTAGCAATTGGAAAGCCTGATGCTTTTGATGCTAAAGCAGATGAACGAGATACTCTAGGATTTACTTCGATTAAATAATATTTAAAAGAATATGGGTCAAGCGCAAATTGTACGTTACATCCGCCTTCAATTTCTAAACCTCTAATAATTTTTAAAGCTGATTTTCTAAGCATCGAAAATTCTTTATTAGTTAAAGTTTGCGCAGGCGCAACAACAATTGAGTCACCTGTATGAATACCAACTGGGTCAACATTTTCCATTGAACATATAACTATTGAAGTATTGTTTTTATCACGCATTACTTCAAATTCAATTTCTTTAAATCCTTTTATCGATTTTTCTACTAATACTTGTGATACGGGAGAAATCTTTAAAGCATTTTTAGCAAGTGGAATAAGTTCATCTTCATTTTCTGCAAATCCACCACCTGTTCCACCTAATGTGAAAGCTGGTCTTAAAATTACTGGATAACCAATTTTTTCAACTGCAGCTAAGACTTCATCCATCGTAGTTGCGATTTCTGATTCAATAATTGGCTCTCCTAAATCAATACAAAGTTGTTTAAAAAGTTCACGGTCTTCCGCTTTTTCAATTGTTTCAGCTTTTGTTCCTAAAAGCTCAACGCGACATTCATCTAAGACCCCTTTTCTTGCAAGTTGCATTCCAAGGTTTAATCCTGTTTGTCCACCAATTGAACAAAGTAAACCATCTGGTCTTTCATAACGAATAATTTTCGCCACATTTTCTAGATCAAGTGGTTCCATATAAACTTTATCAGCAATATTTGGATCAGTCATAATTGTAGCTGGATTTGAGTTAACTAATATAACTTCATACCCTTCTTCTTTTAATGCTAAACAAGCTTGTGTTCCAGCATAGTCAAATTCAGCTCCTTGACCAATAACAATTGGTCCAGAACCAATAACCATTATCTTTTTTAAATCTGTACGTTTAGGCATTTTTACGACCTCCATGTTTCTTCATTAAAGTAATGAATTTTTGATATACATCTTCTGTATTTTGGTCAATTATTGTAAATGGTTCAAATTCAATACTCATAACTTTATTTTTTGAATCTTCAAAGCCTTCTACTTCATTAGTTATAACATTTTCATGAGTTACTTTTAAACTTGTTCCTTTTAAACTTTGACGATCAATTGTATATAAATGGTTTTGAACAGAGATTTCCACTTTACCTGTTTTCAAATTTTTAACAGGATAATTACATCCATGATGACCAGTTTTCATTTTGCAAGTAGTTGCATCATACGCAAGTCCAATTAATTGATGGCCAAGACCTACACCAAAAATCGGAAGTATGCCAATAAAACTTTTGATAACTTCTACTACATCTTTTAAATTAGTTGGATTTCCTGGTCCTGATGAAATGAATAATCCATTAGGTTTGTATTTTAAGATTTCTTCTTTAGTCGTATTATATGGAAAACTAATAACATTACAGCCAGCATTATTTAAGCCTTTTATTAAATTTAGTTTTGTTCCTAAATCTATAACTGCCACATTATACATTGGGTTTGGTGTTCTTGAATACCAAACTTTCTTTGATGTAACACTTTGAACTAAATTTAAAGGTTCACTATATTCGTTTAATAATGTCATACACTCATCAAATGGTTTTTCAATATCACAAATTAATGCTTTCATTGTTCCTTGTTCTTGAATAGTTTTCATTAATTCTCTTGTATCGATACCTTGAATACCACAAACATTATTTTCTTCCATTACTTCTTCTAACGTTCTTGTATAACGAAAGTTGGATGGAATTTCATTATATTCACGAACAATTAAACCTTTTGTACATATATGTTTTGACTCATAGTCTTCATCTGTAAGTCCATAGTTCCCAATTAAAGGATATGTCATACAAACAATTTTAGCAGTATTTGTTGGATCTGAAATAATTTCTTGATAACCAACAACAGCAGTGTTACAAATAATTTCAGCAACAGTTTCGTTTAAACTACCAAAACCAATACCTTCAAATACTTGACCATTTTCTAATACTAATTTACGATTATTCATATAAGTTCGTCTCCTTTACTTTTGGAAAACTATTTTTCCATTAACTATTGTATATTTTGGGAAGCCATAAAAACTCATGCCAATAAATGGTGAATTTTTTCCCATCGATAATATTTCTTCTTTGGTATAAGTGTGTTTGTTTTCAATATCTAATATTGTGATATCTGCAACACTTCCAACCCTTAAATCTCTTTTAGGTAAGTTAAATACTTTAATTGGATTATAAACTAAAATATCTAAAAATCGATCTAAACTAATTAAGCCATTTTTAACAAAATGTGTATAAATTATTGGCAACATTGTTTCTGCACCTATTATACCATTTGGACATAAATCATATTCTTGTGATTTTTCTATTTCCGTATGTGGAGCATGATCAGATGCTATCATACAAGCTGTACCATCAAGTAATGCTTCTACTGTTGCAAGTCGATCAATTTCACTTCTAAGCGGAGGATTCATTTTCCAGTTTGCATCTTTAATCATATCGCTATTTAGAATTAAATGATGTGGTGCAACTTCACATGTGATCGGATAACCCTCTTTTTGAGCAATTCTGATTGCGTCAAATGATTCTTTAGTTGACATATGACAGAAATGATATTTACAACCTATTTTTTTAGCCAGTTCTATTTCACGTTTTACAGCAATGTATTCTCCTTCGGGTAATGTTTTATAAACATTATCTTCAGCGTGAGATGCAATAGTTAGATCATATTTTTTTGCAAGTTGCATTGCTTGTTCTAAAATAGTTAAATTATTTACGCCTCTTCCATCATCTGTTATGCCATAAACTAAATCTTTAAATTCTTCAATTTTTGCAAGTTCTTTATCTTGTTCATTAATTGTAATAGTACCAAATGGATAAACATTAATAATGGCATCTTTCTTAATAATATCAATTTGTTTATTTAAATGTTCTAAATTATCTGGACACGGATTTAAGTTTGGCATTGACATAATTGAAGTTAATCCACCTTTAGCACATGACATTGTTCCTGTTTTTATCGTTTCTTTATTTTCAAAACCAGGTTCTCTTAAATGAACATGTACATCTACTGCGCCAGGCATAACAAGCATATTGGATGCGTCAATTGTTTCACAATCACATACAACCTCAGAATCTATTTGAACAATTAAATTATTGTCAATTAAAATATCTTTTTTAATGAGTTGATTATTTTCAATTACTTTGCCATTCTTAATTAGTATCATAGTTTACCTTCCATCGCAAATGAGATTGCGGCCATACGAATGTATACCCCGTTGGTCATTTGCTTATATATTCTAGATTTTGCACATTCCACAACATCATCAGCAATTTCAACACCTCTATTTACTGGCGCTGGATGCATAATAATAGCGTGTGGTAACATCTCATTAACTTTATCCATGGATAATCCATATTGCTTATGATATTCTTCAACGCTCATACTCATAGATTCAGAATGTCTTTCAAATTGTACTCGAAGCAACATAATTACATCCATTGTTTTAACAGCTTCTTCAAATGGAATATATTTAGCTGAATTATCATTATATTCACTTGGTCCAGAAATATAAACATCCATTCCAAGTCTTTCCATAACTTCAATATTAGTATGCGCTACTCTTGAATGTAGGATGTCTCCAACAATACAACATTTTAAACCTTCAAACTTTCCAAATTCTTCATATATTGTCATTAAGTCTAATAAAGATTGCGTTGGATGATTACTTTTGCCATCACCACCATTAAATATTGGAATATTAATATTTTCAAGTTCTTTAAAGTATTCATCTTGTGATGATCTAATAACAACACCATCAACACCTAAAGCTTCAAATGTTCTAACTGTATCATACAGTGTTTCACCTTTTGCTACACTTGAGTTACGAACATCACAGCTTAATACATTGATACCTAAATTAATTAAAGCTGTTTGAAAAGAATAATGCGTTCTAGTCGAATTTTCAAAAAAAAGAGTAGCAACTTTCTTATCAGGATATTTAACAACATATCCATTTTTTAGTTTAATTGCATACTCTATTAATTCCATGATTTTATTTGTTTCTAATTCTTTAAGTGTTAATAAGCCTTTCATAATACACCTCTTAAAAAAATAGTCTTCAAATCAAAAAGACTTGAAAACTAAGAATTCCAATTTTAATTTAAGTTGTTCTTAGTTTCAAAATTGAACTAAATATACTTTTTTGACAAAACAACTGATATTTTTTATTTTTTTAGTATTATATCACGAATTTCGTTTTTATTCAAGGTATTATACCTATTTATTTTTTTTAAAAAAAATAGGCTAGAATATCTAGCCTAATATAACATCTAATATCATCATCAAAGAAAATCCAAGTGCGAAAAAAATTGTACCTATATGAGAATGCTTTCCTTCAGTCATTTCAGGAATCAACTCTTCTATAACAACATAAATCATCGCACCAGCTGCAAAACTTAAAAGATATGGTAGTGCCGGTGTAATAAAACTCGCTAGTAACATTGTAAGAAGTGCACCAAGTGGTTCGACGATTCCACTCAAAACTCCAAGAGTAAAAGTTTTAGACTTTTTGACACCACAATTAGCAAGCGGTAGGGAAATAATCGCCCCTTCTGGAAAATTTTGTACAGCTATTCCAATTGCTAATGCAATAGCCATTGAAATTGAAACAGTACTGTTACTTGATGTAGCAGATGCTAGCACAACACCAACCGCAATACCTTCTGGTAAATTATGAAGAGCAACAGCTAAGGCGGTCATTGTTGATTTTTTTAAATTACAACTTGGTCCTTCTTTTTCACCACTATCAATATGAATATGTGGAATTACTTTATCAAGTAACATTAAAAACATAAACCCTAACCAAAGTCCAACAACGACTGGTATAAATGAAAGTTTACCCATATTACTTGCAGCATCAAATGAAGGAATAATTAAACTCCAAAAAGCTGCAGCAATCATCACTCCTGCCGCAAAACCACTAAATGCTTTTTGGACATTACTACTCATTTTGCCTTTAACAAAGAAAACAAGTGATGCGCCTAGAATTGTTCCGATAAATGGTATTACTACACTAAATATAATTTCTATCATATATATACCTTCCTAATAATATCTTATTAAATAAATAAAATATTGTCAATTTTTTTGCAATAATAGTTTTAACATACCGAATGTTTTCAAAAAATTACCTAATACTTATTTATACTTGAATCGTTTATGAAAATAAGATATAATATTATACATGGAGGACTAATATGAAGTTTCGTTTTATAAAATCAGATACATATGAAATTATAGCCTATGGCAAAGAAAAAAATGAGCTTTTTAATATAATTGAAACAATGTGTCTAACGGATAATATAAATATTATAGGTTATAAACAAAATCAAATTAAAGGCCTAAATCCTTTAGAAATTGAATGTTTTTATACCGAAGGTGATAAAGTGTATGCCCTAAATTCAGGCATTAAATATCACGTGAAAAAAAGACTTTATGAAATAAAAGAAATACTAAATGATAACTTTATTTATATTAATCAAAGTTGTATTGTGAATATTAATTATATAGATCACTTTGAAGTAACAATTGGTGTAAGTTTACTTGTAGTATTAAAATCAGGTTTTAAAGACTATGTTTCAAGAAGAATGTTAAAACAAGTTAAAGAAAGGATTGGTATTAAGTAATGAAAAAAATAGTTAAAGAGTTCTTAATGAGGGGACTTCTATGTATGGGATTTGGACCAATTGTTTATAGTATTATTATATTAATTCTATACTTATGCAATGTTGAAAAATCTATTGATGGAATTAATCTATTTAAAGGTATTATATCTACATCTCTTATGGCTTTTTTAATTGCGGCTTCTTCAGTTATTTGGCAAATAGAAAAAATAGGTATAGGTTTTCAAATTATTATTCACGGGCTATTTTTATATTTGTGTTATTTAATAACCTATTTACTTAATGATTGGTTAAATAATGATGGAATTATAATTTTTAGTATCGTATTTGTTATTGGTTACTTATTAATTTGGTTAATTATATATTTTACTGAAAAAATAAAAACTAATAAATTAAATAAAAAATTAATTAGTAAAGAATAAAAGACAAGATTAACTCTTGTCTTTTATTATTTCTACTAAATTATTTTTCATAATCTCTGTATTAATATTGCCTAAATTAGTTAAGAAAATTAAACATAAATTCAAATCTTCAGAAAAAAGAAGTAATGTATTAGTACCAATCGTATCTCCACAATGATAATGTATTAAATTACCTTCCACATCTATTGTTCTAATACCCAATCCATAAAAATTATATTCTGTTTCGTTTATATAATTAGGTATTTTCATGTCTTGAAAATTAGATGTTGATACTAAATATTTACACCATTTTTTTAAATCATTAACTGATGAATATAAACCACCATCACCAATTGTTGCGCTACACCAATATTGATCTTTTACAAACAAATTATTATTTTTATCCAGTAAATGACCATACGCTCGATTTTCAATTTTTGTTATTCCCTCAATATTTACTTTTGAAGCTAGCATATTAGCTTTATTAAATACTTCTGTTTCAATATAATTATTTATATTGACACCGCTTACTAATTCCACAATTAAGCCAAGTAAAATATATGCAGTATTACTGTATTTGTATTTTGTGCCTACTTCGAAATAAGTTTCCTTGGTTGATTTTAAAAAGTCTAAGATATCTTTATCTTGTACTTGTGGGTCATCATCTTTATGATCCATATCTTCATAATCATAAATACCTGATGTATGATTAAGTAAATTTTTTATTGTTATTTTATTAAAATAATTTGGTAAATCGGGATATAAACTTAAGATATTAGTATCATAGCTAATTTTATTATCTTTAATTAAATTAATAATACTAAAAGCAATAAACTGTTTAGAAACAGAAGCTAAGCGAAAATTAGTTTCAAAGGTAATGTTAGAACTTTTATCGCAAGTTACTTTACCATTTACTTTTTCTAGTATTTCACCATTGTTATAATAATATAGTGCATATCCTTGGTCTTTATGAACAATAATATTTTTGGTTAATCTTTCAAATGTTGTCATTTTAACACCTCAGTTTATTATAACATAATATTATATTTAAATGTAAAAAGACGCTTTTTCAAAAGCGTCTTATTCTGTTTTAAAATATAAAATGTTATCAATGATTTCAAAATATACTTTTATATGAATACCATTTGGACGTTCTAGATCCCAACGTTGTTGAACTAATATGTAACCATTAGCAATATCCTCGGGAATTTCTATTTCTAGTTCTTCATGATATTTAGGGTAAAAGTCATCATAAAAAGGAATAACTAAAAAAGAATCATCATGTGCTACTGTTGATTCATAAATAACACTATTGAAATTGTAATATTCATATGAATAAGTTTTTAATTCTTCTTCATTAGATACAACTGCAATATATAATGAAGAATAAGGTCCAATAGGGTCACCATATTTATATCCTGTTCCAATAGTTGCTGGAATACTTCGGTTTTGACTGAGGTCATATTGTTTATATTTTGTTTCAAAATCAACAACTTCGCCAACACCAGCATCACCTACTGAAGGACTTGATTTAACATATACTTCGCCCCAAGGGTCATATGGTGTACTCTTAAAACAACCTGTTAGAACAAATAATAGCATTAATAAAAATAGCTTTTTCATTATATCACCTCTTGATTAAGATAACGATATTTTATCAAATTTTATTGGTTATTTCTAATATATTCTTGTAAAGTTGAATAGTTTTTAACAAGCGATTTGCCATATTCTGTTAAATTATTATACATATTTTTAACATAAGTAACAGTTGTTACATTAACTACGGCCTTTTTAGTTGTAAGATTATAAATATAAACATCAACTAAGTTTGCGGCATCTTGGGCTTGTTGTTGTTCATCAATTTCCCACTTAGCATATACTTTTGAATATTTTGATAAATCAGTAATTGGACTACCACTAAACTCTGGATTATCATACCAACCCATAAATTTATATCCACGCATTCTAATATTTAAAATGTCATCTTCTAATCCATAAACAACTGATGCTGTATTAGTTAAACAATCAATCATACGTTCTGTTTTTACATATGAAGTTTCTTCATTATAATAGAAGAATTTAGCAATATCTACAGTTGGTGCCCAACTTTCAGCAAATATATCAGCACCATAATTTGAAGTATTTGCATATTTTTCGTCTATACGCCAATATGCAAAGAAATTAATAAAGAATGGCAAAACATCTTTATACATTCCATTTTGATAACAAAAACCAAAGAAGGCATTATCAGTTTGATTTTCTAAAATACCATTAATATCTTTTTCTAATAAATATCTACCCGCAATATTACCAATACCATATAAATTGTTTGCACCTGCACCAGTAAAATCTTGCGATAATTCAACAAAGTCGTAAACATCATATAAATTATTTTTTTCAAGATGACTTGTGCCATGATATGAAACAATATAATAATAGAAATCAGTAAAGAATCCTTCACATAATTGTTCTTTCGATAAATATGCAACTTTAGTAGTTTCTGGATTTAAATAATAAATAGTTTCATCACTTGCTTCCATTTCTAATAAATTTTGATATAAACGATTTAACTTATGGGTTGAAGTAATAATAGCTTTTAAAGTATCATCAAATGTTTGATAATTTTCATATAAGATTTTGATTTCTTGTTCATAGTATTGTTCCATAAAAATTGGAATACTAATAACTGCTTTATCAAAAGCTTTAGCATCTTCTTGATATATAACTAATATTGCCTCAATTTCTTCGATAATTTCGTAGAATCGATTTAAATCAATTTGTGGCATTAACAAATAATGTTCATCAGTTATTTGAGTTAATAATTCCTCTATTTCTTCAATATCATCTCTTAAGTTAACAGTTACTTCTTGAGCATATAAATCATTAATTTTATCGTAAAACTCTTTCGCAAGTTCTAAATCACTTAATTTTTGATATAAACCTTTTAATTTAGCATAATTAGTAATTTTTTCTCGGTCACTTAATCCTAGACGATTGTATTCTCTTTGAACTAGTTTAATTTGTTCGATATCATCAATCATTGGACTATCAGGTAATTGACTTATTAAATTAATAACATATTCTGGATCAATCGTAAATTTCGCATATAAATTTAATTGTTTATCAAATTCATTAAAATCAATTTCTACTTGTTTATCACTAATAAAACTTGCATTAGTATACCAGCCTTGGAAAATACTATTTTCTTTTACAGCATCAGGTAAAACTAATTTACCGTCATTGATACTTGGAAGTTCATTAAGTAAACCGTCATTTAAATTAAACTTAACTTTTTTTGTTTCTGTTGTATAAGAATATCCTAAAGTTATTTGTGTATCTTCAGTAATAACCACTTCATTATTTAATAGATTATTTTGTTCATCAAACCATCCACTATAATTAATCATATACGTAGTTTGAATTAATTCCTTAATATTTTCACTAGAAGTTTCTTGATATAAGTTTACAATATCAGAACTATTTAAAACAGGCAAAATAAAGCTTTCATCTTCTTTAACTTCGTAATATTCTTGGAAGGCATAAGATTCAAATAATTGTGGTTCTTGTATATTTAAATATACTTTGTAGTAAACATCTTGTTTTGGTTGATTACAGCAGGTTAATAAGAAGTAAAACAAACTAATTACAATAAATTTCCATATGTGTTTCATAAAAACTCCTATTTTCTAAATGTTTCTTGATATCTTTGAATTGCTGATGAAATAATTCTTTCGGCCTCAATTGGTCCTCTAGTTTCGACAATTGATGTCGTTTTTCCCTCTAGTTGTTTATATACACCAAAGAAATGTCGCATTTCATCTAAAATGTGTTCAGGTAATTCATCAATGTTTTTGTAACTATTCCATGATGGATCACCAACAGGTACAGCAATAACTTTTTCATCTACTTGATCATTATCAATCATTTTAATTACACCAATTGGTCGACATTTTACAAGACAAAGTGGAATAATTTCTGCTTGGCAAAGCACTAACACATCAAGTGGATCATCATCGCCGGCATAAGTTTTTGGTATAAAACCATAATTTGCAGGATAATGAGTTGAAGTAAAAAGCACTCTATCAAGAATGAGTCTACCAGTTTCTTTATCAAGTTCATATTTCATTTTACTATTCTTAGATATTTCAATACAAACTATAAATTCTTCTGGTGTTATTCTTTTTAAATCTAAATCGTGCCAAATATTCATATATACCTCCTTTATTCAATTTCAATTTTAATAACTGTAATATCATCGATTTTTTTAAGTCTTGGATATTTATCACAATATTTATCCATAAAAGCTTGTTCTTTAATTTTTTTAATTTCTTCATCTAAATTAAGACTTTTAGAAAACATTTCTTTATGACTACTATAAATATTTAAATGTTCAAAACTTTGAGAAAAACCATCTGAATATATATATATTTCTTTTACATCATCTTTTCTTATTTCATAAACGTATGGTTCAATTTTTGGTTCATATGTTAAAGAAAAAGCTCTATAACCATTGGGTTTATTAATCATCTTGCGGTGTTTTAATAATGTCTCTTTAATATAAGGTCTTGCCTCAACAACATGAATATTTTTTTCTTTCGCATGATAAACTAATTCTTTTATTGAAACATCATCAAGTTTTTGAAGATCTGTTTCAAAGCATCTTATAATTTTACCATCTTTTAAAACAAATGTAACTTCACAATCACCTAGAGTATAAGCAACAAATTTGTCATCTTTAATTTCAACATACGAAAGGCTTGCGGATGGAAGATAATCTTCTTCCTTAATTTTAACTGGAAGTTTATTAAATCCTTCACGCGATAAAACATTTAAACGTTCTTTTATCGAACCATCTAATTCATTAATATTTTGTTTAATAAAATTAACAAGCCAACAAGCTTCATTAAAATTATTAGTTTTAATAAGTGGCGTTGCGCCATCGATTACCATAAAGTAATCTTTTCCTAAGACAAATCGATCTTCATTCCAATAATGAGATTTTCTTGTTTTAGCAGTTATTTTCATATTATCTTCCCCAATTAATTAAAATCATTGTCCCAACAAAAATCAAAGCACCTAATAAAATAATTAAAACATCATATATATATAAACGTTTTTTATGTTCTTTAAAGTTTAACGAAAAACCTAAAAGAATGGTTCCCACTAAAACTAATAATAAACCACAATAACCAAGCATTAAAGCAAGTAATGTAAAACGATCAGTTATTGTTGTAAAAATATTAATAGTACCTAATAAAAATCCCAGTAAAGTTGTCATTAACGCAATTGATTTATAGTTACTTACCTTTATTCTATCTAAGTCTTCAACTTTTGTTTCGTTTAAATCATATGCATGAATGATTGAAGATTTTACAAGATATTGATTATATTCATTGATCTTAGAATCACGATCAACTGAATATGGTAAAAGTTCAATTGATTTTAAAATATCATCTTCACCTTTTGCGTATTGCCCAAGTAAAATTAATACGCGGCCACGGTTTAAATAAAATTTATTATAAACATTATCAATGCCTTTTTCACTTGTTTCTAGTTTGATTGCCTTATTAATACATATTAAACTAAGTTCTAATAGTTTTTTATTATCTTGATCTTTTCTTTCGTCCAGTTCATATTCAAAATATTTACAAATTAAACTACAAAAAGCATTTAAGAAACCAACATGATTTGCAAAATTAGAATTAGGTGATTTCTTTTCTAAAAGTATTTTTGCCTTTAAAATTTCACGATAAATCTTTTTTGTATTAGTAAGTTTGACAAGTGCAGCCATTAATCTAATATGATTAATAATTTCATACTTTGTAAAGTATTTTTCATATTGATTAACTAAATCATATATATTACCAAAGTTTTGACGTCTTGCCATTGTAAATAAAACAAAAAATAAAATAAATGCTAATTTATCGTTTTCTTCAAGTGTTTTTTCAATTTCATTTATTAAATTTAATTGTAATTCTTCATCAATTTTATAACTACTAGCAATTGATGTAATAGCCATTTCAAAATCACGATAATTTACTGCTACTTCAAAATCTTCAATTTTTTCTAGTTCTTTAGCTTTTATTAATATTTCCTCAAAATTATTGTTCATAATATACCTCATATGTTACTTTACAATTATTATATCACAATCTTTCTAATTATACAAATAGAAATAAAAAACTACTGATTTTTTTTAATCAGTAGTTTATTTTTTACTTATGAAATTGTTCTTTTGCTTCTTTAACAGAATATGCAATATAAACCATATGGTCAGCAGCTCTTTCCATATTGTTAACTAAGTTAACATAGACTCCACTATTTTGTGGACTACATTCATTTTTCTTTAAACGATCCATATGATCTTCGATTAATTGTTTACGCATCAAGTCAATTTCTTCTTCAATAACATCTGCTTCTTTAATCTTATCAATATTTTTAGTTAAGAATACTTCATCTGATTTTTCATATAAAGCATTAACTTTATTTTTCATAAAACCAATATGTAACATTACATTCGGTGAAAATACCAATTCATTTGTAATTGTTTGTTTAGTATACTTACAAATGTTTTCAGCAATTTCACCAATACGTAAGATATCGTTAAGTGTTCTATGGAATGATGTAATTGTTGATTCATCTTCAAGTGCTAGTTGTTGAGAAGTAAGTTTAACAATATACTCGATAACAAGTTTATTAGTTACTTCTAGTTCTTCATTAACTTTGTCGACTTCAGCCCTTAAAGAAACATCTTTATTTAGGAAACCATCAAGTGACATATTTAAAATGTTCATTGCTTTAGAATACATAAGTCCAAGTTCTTTTCTTACTTGATGAACCGCAACTGATGGTGTAGATAAAATACGTTCATCGACAAATACTAGTGATGGACCTTCATTTACTTCTTCTTTTTCTTTAACAAGCATAGTTGCAAGTTTAACAAATACTTTGATAAATGGTAAGAATAAAATTGTACATAATGTATTAAAGAATGTATGGAACATCGCTATTTGTGAACCAGGAGAAGCAAACCATTTAACAAGTGTCTTTTCCATTAGGTTTGGAATTAATAATAATATGATCATGAATAAGATTGAACCAAAAGTATTAAATAAAATATGAATTATACTTGCACGTTTAGCATTCTTTGATGCACCCATTGAAGATAAAAGTGCTGTTACACATGATCCAATATTAGAACCTAAAATTAAGAATAATACATTATTATTTAGAGATGTTGCATCTTTACCGGCACCAATATAAATACCATTCGCAACAAACGTAATAACAATTGATGTGATAAGTGAGGAAGATTGAGTAATACCTGTAAGTACAATACCAAGGACAAATAAAATGATAGGAGCAAAGAATCCTTCACTTACAAATGGGCTTGCCAAAATATTTTTAATAGCATCTTTAATAACCGGATTACCATTATAAGTTTTGCCTATTGCAATAGACATACATTCTAAACCTAAGAATAAAAGTCCAAGGCCAGCAAGTAAATTACCAATTGATTTTACCTTCTCGTTTTTTGTAAACATTGTAATTAAAGCACCTATACCAGTTAATCCCAGAGCCATTGCTCCAAAGTCAAAACCAGCTCCACCACTAAGTGATGCAATTTGTGCTGTAATTGTTGTACCAATGTTTGCACCCATAATCATTGCTGTTGCTTGGAAAAGATTCATTATTCCAGTATTAACAAAACCTACAACCATGATTGTTGTAGCGCCAGATGACTGAACAATTGCAGTTGCTGCAGCACCTATTAAAACACCAATTATTGGACTATTTGAAGTTTTATTAAAAAGTTTTTTTAGTTGTGTATGGAAAATCATTGTAATACCATTACTTAACATTTCAAAACCAATCAATAATGCTCCAATAGCAGCAATCATAAATAGTATTGTTTCAATAATGTATAATGTCATAAACCCTCCAAAAATTAATATAAATCACTATAACATACATTGCTTTTATTATATCACTTTTTTCGAAAAATGTCTAATTATATAAAAAAGGTTTAGACAAAAGTCTAAACCTCAAATTCACCAGTAATAATTTCTTTACCATTTGGATTATAAAATAATAGTGATGGAGCCATTAAAATAGCAAATAAAATCATAAATACACCAAATGCTTTTAAACTTTCCATACTACCTGTAAATACTAATTGATAAATACCAGTACCACAAATTACAAAGAATAATGATCCAATAATTGCAATAATTGGCATAACATATCGTTTTAATGTACTTTCATATTTAAAGTTACGAATAATATAAACATACATTGTAATATAAACACCATAGATGATTGCACAAACTATTTCATCCATACTACCAAGATATTTAAATAGCCAAACTCCATGCATTGCAAGATACCAAACACCAAGCATTAAAATCATGCAGAATAAACCATATAAACATGATAATAAAGAAACACTTTGATTTTTACCTAGTTTTGAAAATTGTTCTGGCATAATACCTTGTCCACGACAACTCATAGTATACATTCCACGACAACAACTAATTGCTACACCATTAACAGTTCCTAAACATGAAATCATAATAAAGAATGTAAAGAACGCACCACCAATTTTTCCCATTAATGATTCGAATACAGCAATCGGAGCATTAGCATCTTGAAGAATAGTTCCACCATTACCTAAGAATGCAGATAAGCCAATATAGTAAATAATATAAAATACTAAAATTGCAATAGTACCAAATACTAAAGCTTTAGGTAAATTTTTCTTTGAATCTTTAAGTTCAGCATTAATAGCCGTAGCACAAACCCAACCTTCATATGCAAACGCAGTTTTCTTAACTGCTTCACCAAAGTTTAATTGAAATCCAACAGCTGGATCTTTAATTGCATTAATAATACCAAAATTTCCACCAACAATTAATGATGCAAATAAACCAGCTACTGCAATTATTCCAATAGGAATTAACTTAATAACAGTTGCAGAAACTTGAAATTTAGATGATAACATTGGTGATAAATAATTTAATGCAACAAATAATATTAATATAACGAAAGCAAATAAGAAATTTTGCCAATCTGTTAAACCAATATTCAAACCAACAAGTTTGAAAAAATAACTTCCCGCAAATAATGAAACAATAGATGCAACAATTGGATAATAGAATGTTGTTACTAGCCATGCAAGATGATATCCTATACGTTTATTAGTAGCTGTTTCTACATAGTCAATAACACCATTATACTTTGTAATACGAGTTGCGAAAACCGCAAAACAAAATCCAGAAGCAATCATGATTAATCCACCAACTAACCAGGCAAGAAGGGACATCTTTAAATCACCACCTGATAGTTGTAATACACCACCTGCTTTTAAGAATACACCAGAACCAATAACGATTCCAATAACCATTGCCATACCAGTCCATAGACCATACTGCTTTTTAACTTTTTCCATATGCTTTCTCCTTCTTTTTTATTAATCATATTAAATCATTAATGCTGTGTTTTTGTCAATAGATTTATATATATTTCTTCATCAAATATTATAATATTTCTTTAATCGTTTAAATAATTTAATTTTTATCATATTTCTAACAAAAAAAGTGTAATTATTTATAAATTACACTTTTTTTTTATTTATTCAATTTCAATTATAAAATAAATTTAAATGCTCTTACAACTTCATAATAATCATCTGATTCAAATAAAATTGTATTACTATTTACTAGTTTACAACCAGGATAGAATGAAGCATTAAATGCATCATTAAATTTTTTATATTGAATTTCTATTTCAAAATGTTTAGGCATTTCAATTAAATTATTTTTTAAATCTTTTTTTAATGCAAGTTCAACAGTATTTTCAATTTCTTGATTTGTAACATTAGGATGTCTGCTAACTACTGCACCATGAACACCTGTTTTAGTTGATACAGTTTCAATGTTTGGATTAAATTCTTTAACTATTTTTGTTAAGTTTTCATCTCCACTCAAAAAAGCAACCGGTACCCCTAAATAGTTTGCGTATAAAGCATTAATGTGAAATTCACTTGCAAGTATACCATTAATTTTAACATATTGGTTTCTTAAATTCATTGTATGAGAAAGTGGGTTACCATCACTTGATGCTGGGCTGTGATAGCCAATAAAAATAACAGCATCGAATGATTCATCAAGACTTGCCATCATACTGCATGGACACCCTTCCCAACCACGATGAAGTTTAACATAATCTGGAAGTTCAGTTAAAATTAAGTTTTTGGCTGAATCATGTGCATCTTTGATAAAAATCTCTGTTGCACCTGCTTTATAGCATGCAACACATGCTCTTCTTACTTCTTCAGTCATCTGACGTCTAAAATACTGATACTCTGGATGATTTAATTCTGTTTCATCCCAACTTACAATATTGTTAACTCCTTCAATATCTGCACTAATAAATACTTTCATTTTTGAATCCTCACTTATATATTATTACATTGGTATTTTACCATTTAATGATATTTCTTTTTTTAATTGTTTAACAATAGTCTTTATACTATTTGGTGTATATTCATATAAACATGAATAGTTTTTTAAATTATTAAAATGTACTCGATCAATTGGACCTTTAATAGATACCACATATATATTTTTATCTGTTTCTAATAATTTATTAATAACTTCTTTTTGTACTTCATCCTTATATGCATCGTACGAATAAATCACAATGTTATTATATTTTTCTGATATATTTAAAGCTTCATCAATAAATTCTAAATCTGATCTAAATTTAAGAACTAAATTATTTGGAAAATTATGTTTTAAAGCATTAGTCAAATTTCTTTCGTCAAACTCATCTTCAACTATACTTCCAACTTTCGCATTACTTGAAATAATTAAAGTGTTGGAATCTAGTTTTGGTTCTTCACCGCTTATTAAAGTAAAAGAATTATCTACAATTGATTCCATTAATTGATGTTCTTCATTGTTAATAATATAATCTTCATCAGTAAAATATTTGTTTAAATAATTTAATATTTTTTCTTTTGCAAGATTAATTCTTTGAACTTTTTCTTTTAATAATGCTATATCTATATCACCATTTCTAACTGCATCTAATACTGCATCAAATGAAGCTTTTTGTTCATCATAATCATGACACAATAACAAAATATCACAACCAGCATTTAAAGCCATTACTGAACCTTTTCCAATGCCGTATACGTCAGATATGGCTTTCATTTCCATTCCATCAGAAATAATTAAGCCCTGAAATCCAATTTCTTTTCTTAATACATCAGTTAATAAAACATGTGAAAGAGTTGATGGAAGCTCATCAAAAGATTTATATAAACAGTGACTAGTCATTAAAGCATCACTTTCTGTTAAATTGACAAATGGGTACATATTATAATTTAGTAAATCTTCTTTAGAATCTTCGATAATTGGAAGTTCTAAATGTGAATCTTTGGTGCTAGATCCAGCGCCTGGGAAATGTTTGATACAACTTAATGCTCCACTATCTTGAATTCCATGAACAAAAGCTTTAGCTTGAGTTAAAACAAATTCTTTCGTTTTTCCATAACCACGCACATTCACTAAAGGATTAAGTAAATCTTCATTAATTTCGAGGCATGGTGCTAAGTTTAAATTAATTCCAAGACTTAACATATCTTTACCAATAATATAACCCGTCTTATATGGCGCATCTTTAATACTTGTTGCTGATGTTGTTAAAGGGCTTGCAGGAAAAGTTACATCTTTAAATAATCTAACAACCATTCCACCTTCTTGATCGATTGAAACAAGTGGAAATGAGCCCGTAATAGATTCAGTGTAGTTATATAAATCTTGCATAAAACTTTTCATTTGGTTAGTATTATCATAGTTTCTAGCAAATAAAATATAATTACCAATACTATACTTTTTGATAAATTCTTTATATTGTTCATCTAAATAAATTGATGGTAATCCTACCATTATAACTTGACCAACTAATTCTTCAATCGTCATTTCATCAACAGATTTGATATTAAATTTTTTCATATTATTCCTCTTTACTAAAATATAATATTATTATACTTTATTTATGATTATTTGTAAACAATTTATTTAAATAAAAAAAGAACAAATTCTTTAAGATATTTTATTAAATATCTTTATTTGTTCTTTTTATTTTTTATATAAATATTATTCCCATTCAATTGTGCCAGTTGGCTTTGGTGTTATATCAACTAATACTCGGTTAATTCCTTCTACTTCATTTAACATACGATCTCTAATTTTAAATAAAATATCATATGGAATTTCTTCAACAGTTGCAGTAGTTGCGTCAATAGAATTAACTGCTCTAATTACAACGAAATATAAATACGTTCTTTTGTTATCTTTTACACCAACTGATTTGTATTCTGGAACCACGGTAAAGTATTGCCATACTTTATCACTTAATCCACACTTTTTAAATTCATCACGTAAAATCGCATCAGTTTCACGAACAATTTCTAATCGCTCTTTGGTAATTGCACCTGGGCAACGCACTGCTAAACCAGGGCCTGGGAAAGGTTGACGATATACAAGTTCATCAGATAAACCTAATGCTTTTCCGATTTGTCTTACTTCATCTTTATATAAAAGTCTTAACGGCTCAATAAGTTCAAAATTTAAATGACTTGGAAGTCCTCCAACATTGTGGTGAGCTTTAATACCCTTACTTTCCGTAATGTCTGGATATATTGTGCCTTGTGCTAAATATTTTATTCCATTTAATTTTTTTGCTTCCTCAACAAAACAATTAATAAACTCATTACCAATAATTTTTCTTTTTTCTTCCGGATCACTTATATTTGTAAGTTTATCTAAAAAATAATCTTCAACATCTAAATAAATAAGATTTAAATTCATTTGTGTTTTAAATACATGTAATACTTCTGCACTTTCATTTTTACGAAGTAATCCATGATTTACATGAATACAATATAAGTTCTTACCGATAGCTTTATGTAACAACGCTGCAACAACATTCGAATCAACACCGCCTGATAAAGCTAAAATAACTTTATCATCTTTAATTTGTTCTCTTAACTCATTAATTGATTTTTCAATAAATGATAACGCAAGTTCTTTGTTTGTAATTCTAATAAAATTTGGATCTCTTAAATCTTTCATATTTAGTCCTTATCTACATTTTAGAATAAACCAATTGCTTTACCATCAACAACATCCATTTTATTTGCTGCTGGTTCTTTTGGTAAACCTGGCATTGTCATAATGTCACCAGCTAATGCGACAATAAAGCCTGCACCAATTGATGGTTTTAATTCACGAATTGTTACTGTAAAGTCTGTAGGTCGTGCTAGTAGTTTTGGATTATCTGATAGTGAATATTGTGTTTTAGCGATACAAATAGGTAATTTATCCCAACCATTACGTTTTAATGCAGCCATTTGATTTTTAGCATTAGTTGAAAATTCAACATTTTTAGCTCCATAAATTTCTTTACAAATAGCAGTAATTTTTTCTTTGATTGTTAGATTAACATCATATATTGGTTTGAATGAATCTGATCCATCATGTAATTCAATTTCACGAACTACTTTTTCTGCAAGTTCAATACCACCTAGGCCACCTTTTGCAAAAACTTCTGAAAGTGCTACTGGATGGTTATTTTCTTTTGCCCAATTTGCTAAAGCTTCAATTTCATTTTCTGTATCTGTTCCAAAACGATTAATTGCTACTACATATGGTAAATTATATTTACCAATATTTTCAATATGTTTTTCTAAATTTTTTATACCTGCAAGTAATGCTTCAACATTTTCTTGTGATAGATCTTTTTTATCAACACCACCATGCATTTTTAATGCTCTTATTGTTGCAACAATAACAACACAAGAAGGGTGTAAATCAGCCATACGACATTTAATATCTAGGAATTTCTCTGCACCTAAATCTGCACCAAAACCTGCTTCAGTTACAACATAATCTGCCATTTTTAAAGCTGTTTTAGTTGCAATTACAGAGTTACAACCATGAGCGATATTAGCAAATGGACCGCCATGAATAAGTGTTGGCGTATGTTCTAATGTTTGAACAAGGTTAGGCATTAATGCATCTTTCATAATTAAAGTAATAGCACCAGTTGCTTTTAAATCGTTAACAGTTACAGGTTTTCTATCATATGTATAAGCCACAACCATTCTACCAATTCTTTCTTTGAAATCATCTAAGGAATTTGATAAACAAAGAATTGCCATAACTTCAGATGCAACAGTAATATCAAAGTGGTCTTCTCTTGGTACGCCATTTGCACTACCACCAAGACCAATTACAACATTACGTAATGCACGATCATTCATATCTAAACAACGATGAATAATAATTCTTGTTGGATCAATATTTAATTCGTTTCCTTGTTGAATATGATTATCTAACATTGCACAAATAGCATTATTAGCTGTAGTTATAGCATGTAAGTCACCAGTAAAATGTAGGTTAATATCTTCCATTGGAATGACTTGTGCATAACCTCCACCTGCTGCTCCTCCTTTTACACCTAAAACCGGCCCAAAACTTGGTTCTCTTAATGCAACAACTGTATTTTTACCAATTTTATTCATCGCATCAGCTAATCCAATTGTTGTAGTTGATTTTCCTTCACCTGCTGGTGTTGGATTAATTGCTGTTACTAAAATTAATTTAGCATCTTTTTTATTTGATTGTAATTTATCAAGATGAATCTTAGCTTTATAATTCCCATATAATTCTAAATCATCTTCTGTTAAATTTATTTTTTTCGCGATATCAATTATTTTTTCTATTTTCGCTTGTTGAGCAATTTCTAAATCTGTCAACATATTTCCTCCTCTAATTTACACCGAACAATATTTCAGTATAAGTTGGCATCGGCCAATATTTACTATCAACTTTAATTTCTAAAGTATCAACTATTATTCTTAAATTTTTCATCGCCTCAAGTACTTCATTTTTTAAGACTTGAGCTTTCTCATATATATTTTCTTTTATAGTTAATGTTTTTGCAAGTGAAGCATCTAAGACTTTAATCGCTTGTTGCATTGTTTCAACTAATTTAGATAATTCTTTAACTTCATTAGTTAAGTAATTATTTTCAATGTTATTCTTACCAACATTTAAAGCTACTAAAGCTACTTGATTCAAATAATCTAAGCATGCTGGAAAAATTTGATTTTTAGCCATCTTCAATGCAGTTGCTGCTTCAACTTGAACTGTTTTACAATAACTATCTAACATAATTTCATAACGAGACTCAACTTCATTATTAGTTAAAATACCAAGTTCAACTAAAGGTTTGATTAATTCTGTATCTTTTAAAACTTCAATTGCCTCAACAGTATTTTTTCTATTAGAAAGTTGACGATTTTTAATTTCATTATCCCATTCGTTAGAATAACCATCACCTTCAAAAATTACACGTCGGTGTTTTTTAAAGTATTCTTTAATAATTTCAGTTTTATTTTTCCCTTTTTCTATTTCATCAGCCATTTCTTTCATAGAATAAGCCAAAATAGTATTTAACATTGTATTAGCAATAGCAATTGATTGAGATGAACCAACACCTCTAAACTCAAACTTATTACCAGTAAATGCGAAAGGTGATGTACGATTACGATCTGTACTATCCTTTTTAAAATCAGGAATAACTGATACACCTGTTTGGAATCGTTTTGCATCTTGTTCTTTAATTTTTAAATCATTTAAATATGCATCAATTACTTGATTAATTGGATCACCTAAGAACATTGAAATTGTAGCAGGTGGTGCTTCATTTCCACCTAAACGATGATCATTTCCTGGAGTAGCAATACTTAATCTTAATAAATCCGCATATTTATCAACTGCTTTAACTAAACAAGCTAATGTTACAATAAATGGTTCATTATTTACTGGATCGCTACCTGGTGTAAATAAATTAAGTTTAGTGTTTGTAACAACTGACCAGTTGTTATGTTTACCAGAACCATTTACTCCGGCAAAAGGTTTTTCGTGTAATAAACATTTTAAACCATATTTTTTCGCAATGTCTTGCATTAATTGCATTAATAAATGATTGTTATCTGTAGTAATATTTACTTTACGATAAATACAAGCAATTTCATGTTGTGCAGGTGCAGCTTCATTATGCTTTGTTTTGGCAGGGATTCCATACTTCCAAAGCTCAGCATCTAAATCTTTCATAAAATTGGCAACTTTATTGTTTAAATATCCGTAGTAATGACCTTCTAAGTCTTGACCTTTTGGTGGATTAGCACCAAAAAGAGTACGGCCTGTTAATTTTAAATCTAAACGTTTTTCAAAATATTCTTCAGGCACTAAGAAATATTCTTGTTCACTACCAACATATGATTCAACTTTCGTAATTTCTTTCATACCTAATAAATTAAATAAACGAACGGCCTCTTTATTTAAAGCATCACATGATTTTAATAAAGGTGTTTTATTATCTAAAGCCTCACCAGTGTATGCACAAAATAATGTTGGAATATAAAGTGATCCATCTTTAACAAATGCATGTGATGTGCAATCCCATGCTGTATAACCTCTTGCTTCAAAAGTAGCACGAAGCCCACCAGATGGGAAGCTTGAAGCATCTGTTTCACCTTTTCTTAAAAGCTTACCAGTAAACGATAAATAAGCTTGATCATCACTTAATTCTAAGAAAGAATCGTGTTTTTCGGCTGTAAGACCTGTAAGAGGTGCGAACCAGTGTGTAAAGTGTGTTGCACCTTTTTCAATTGCCCATTCTTTCATTTTTTCAGCAATTACATCTGCACATTTTTTAGATAAAGGTTCTGATGCACTCAAAGATTTTTTAAATTCTTCATATGTTTCTTTAGGTAGTCTTTCTTTCATTACTTCATCATTGAAAGTATAACAACCAAAATTTTCTATAATTTTTTTCATATCCATAAAGTTACCTCTTATGAATTAGATTTATCTTTTAGAATAACATCATGTGCTCCTCCTTCAACAATACTTGTTGAAGATACAACTGTAAGCTTAGCTTTTTGTTGTAATTCATTAATAGTAAGAGCACCACAATTACACATTGTTGATTTTACTTTTGCAAGAGAAATTGCCACATTATCTTTTAAAGGTCCAGCATATGGAACGTATGAGTCAACACCTTCTTCAAAAGAAAGTTTCTTATCTCCACCTAAATCATATCTTTGCCAATTTCTTGCACGAGCGCTACCTTCGCCCCAATATTCTTTTACATATTGTCCATTGATTATAATTTTATTTGTTGGGGATTCATCAAAACGAGAAAAATATCTTCCTAGCATTACAAAATCAGCACCCATAGCTAAAGCTAATGTAATATGGTAATCATGAACAATACCGCCATCCGAACAAATAGGTATGTATATACCAGTTTCTTCGAAATACTCATCTCTTGCTTTAGCAACTTCGATTGTTGCTGTTGCTTGACCACGACCAATTCCTTTAGTTTCTCTTGTAATACAAATTGATCCACCGCCAATTCCAACTTTAATAAAATCAGCACCACAATCTGCTAAGAATCTAAATCCTTCTGCATCAACTACATTACCAGCACCAACTTTAACTTTATCACCATATTGACTTCTAATCCATTCTAAAGTTAACTTTTGCCATTCGCTAAAGCCTTCTGATGAATCTATACAAATTACATCAACCCCAGCATTTACTAAAGCAGGTACTCTTTCTTTATAATCTCTAGTATTAATACCAGCACCAACTATTAAACGTTTTTTATCGTCTAATAATTCATTAGGATTTTCTTTATTTGACTCATAATCTTTTCTAAATACAAATGAATCTAAATGTCCTTTTTCATCTAATATTGGTAAAGAATTTAATTTTTGATCCCAAATGATGTCATTTGCTTCAGTTAGAGTAATTCCAACTTTTGCCGTAACTAATTTTTCAAGTGGTGTCATAAATTCTTTAACTTTTACATCAAGACTCATTCTTGAAACGCGGTAATCACGACTAGTAACAATTCCTAATAATTTACCATGACAAGTGCCATCATCAGTTACAGCAACTGTTGAATGGCCTGTTTTTTCTTTTAGATTTACAATATCCCCAAGCGTATTATCTGGAGTAAGATTTGAATTTGATACAACAAATCCAGCTTTATGCGATTTTACTTTTCTAACCATTTCCGCTTGGTCTTCAATACTTTGTGATCCATAAATAAAAGATATACCACCTTCTTTAGCAAGAGCAATTGCTAAAGTATCATTAGATACAGACTGCATTATGGCTGAAGCCATTGGAATATTCAAAGATATTGTTGGTTGTTCATTTTTCTTAAATTTCACTAGTGGTGTTTTTAAACAAACATTTTTAGGTTGACAATTAGAATCTGAATAACCAGGTACTAACAAATATTCACTAAAAGTTCTAGACGGTTCTTTAAAATAAAATGCCATATTTTTTCTCCTTTATTCTTTTCCATTAAAACAGTACGTGCATAATTTACATGCATCTAAACCAATTGATTCAACTAAATCATTTATATTATGATACATTAGCGAATCAAATTTCATTTTCTTTCTAATTCCTTCAATCATTAATTTATAATTTTCTGATTGAGGATCTAAATATTTTTGTACTAATTCATTGTTAACTTGTTCAATACCTTCGATTTCTGCAATTACTTTTCTAGTTATTAAATCCATTTCTGATGTTGTTCTAGCAAAGTTTAAATACTTACATGAATAAAAGATTGGTGGACATGCCGGTCTTACATGCACTTCTTTAACACCTTCTCCATATAAATAATTTGCCGTTTCTTTTAATTGAGTTCCGCGAACAATTGAATCATCAATAATTACTAATTTTTTATTTTTAATAAGCTCAGGTATTGCAATTAACTTCATCTTAGCAATTAAGTTTCTTTGAGCTTGATTAGTTGGCGTAAATGAACGTGGCCATGTTGGAGTATATTTAATTAATGGTCTTATATACGGAATATGGGCCTCATTTGCATATCCAATTGCGTGGGCAATACCAGAGTCTGGAACACCAGTTACAGCATCTGCCTCAACTGAATCATTTTGTTTTAATAATTTACCACAACGGTAACGCATCTCTTCTACATTAATTCCTTCATAAGTTGATGTAGCATAACCATAATATGTCCATAAGAATGAACAAATTTTCAAGTTATCATTTTGTTCTTTTTCAACAATTACATCTGATGCATTAAACGATACGATTTCACCTGGGCCTAATTCTTTATAAAATTTAAAACCTAAATTTTGAAAAGCAAAACTTTCAAAAGTTGCACAAATAGCATTTTTAGTTTTACCAATAATGATTGGTGTTCTGCCATATTTATCACGAGCTGCATAAATCTTATCTGGAAACATTAATAAAATGCTCATTGAACCTTTGATTTTTTCTTGTGCATATTTAATTCCATCAACAATAGTTGGTTGTTGACAAATCAAAGTCGCTATCAGTTCAGTTGGATTAATTTCACCTTTATTCATTTCAAGAAATTGAATCTTACCATTTTTAAAACACTCATCACGAAGTTCTTCAATATTATTAATTTTTCCAACTGTTGTAATTGCGTAAGAACCTAAAGGTGAATTAACAAGTAATGGTTGAGCTTCATAATCTGAAATGCAACCAATACCAATATTACCATGTAATTCATTAATATCATTTTCGAATTTAGTTCTAAATGGTGAATTTTGAATGTTATGAATAGATCTTTTAAATCCTTCTTCGCCATATACAGCTAAACCGCCTTTTTTAGTACCTAAATGAGAATGATAATCAACACCAAAAAACAAATTCATTATGCAATCTGATTTAGATGCAATTCCAAAAAAACCGCCCATATAATTACCTCTTATTATTTTTTCTTAAAATAATTCACGCCTGCTTCAAATAAAAGTTGATCCATTTCACCATAAATGTTAATAAATCTATTGTCACCTTGACGCTCACTGTGACCCATTTTACCTAAAACACGCCCATCTTTTGATACAATACCTTCAATTGCCATCATTGATCCATTTGGATTAAATGGCGACAACATTGTAGGTTCATTATTTTCATCTACGTATTGTGTAAATACTTGTCCATTGTTGAATAAATCATCTAATACATCTTTTGGTGCAACAAATCTACCCTCACCATGGCTTACAGGAATAGTATGAATATCTCCAACTTCTACTTTTGAAAGCCAAGGAGAATTTACACTTGCAATTCTAGTATTAACCATTTGTGATACATGTCGACCAATTGTATTAAAAGTTAATGTTGCGTCTTTATCTGTTAGTGGCATAATCTTACCATAAGGTAATAAGCCAAGTTTAATTAATGCTTGGAATCCATTACAAATACCAATCATTAAACCATCTCTATTTTCAAGTAAATCAGTTATTGCTGATTTAAGCACTTCGTTTCTTAAGAATGTTGCAATAAATTTACCTGATCCTTCTGGTTCATCACCAGCACTAAATCCACCTGGAAGCATCATGATTTGAGCTTTTCTAATTGCTTTTTCTAAATCATGAATAGAATCTTGAATATCTTGTTCAGTTTTGTTACGAATAACAACTAATTCAACTTTAGCACCAGCTTTTTCAAATGCTCGTTTGGAATCATATTCACAGTTAGTTCCTGGGAACACTGGGATTACTACATTAACTTCGTCATATAATACTTTTGCTTTTAAAGTACTGCGCTTATTATAATTACCAACTTGTAAATCAGTTGTCGGTGCAACCTCACTTGTTGGATATACATCTTCTAAAACACTTGCATTTATTTTGTAAGCATCTTCTAGTAAAACTGATTCATCCTTATATGTAATAGTATTTGAATTATTAGTATAACCAATTACTCGATAATTTAAATTTTCTAATTTTGACTCATCAGCTAATTCTAAAATAATATTACCATAATCTCGATTAGTTAAAGATGCTAAAAACAAGTTTTCATTCAAATTAACACCAATGTTATTACCAAAAGCCATTTTATAAACAGCTTCTAATACACCGCCATCTTTAACAGTATAAGCACTAAATACTTTTTTATCTTTAATCAACTTTTGTACTGCATCATATTGTTTTTGAAGATGGTTAAAGTTGAATAAATGATAATTATCTTTTTCTAAAGTTACTTCAACTAGAACATGTCCATTTTCTTTTAACTCAGGTGTAACAATATCTGAAACATCTGCTGATGTGATTGCAAAAGAAACAAGTGTTGGTGGAACATCTAAATCTTCAAATGATCCAGACATTGAATCTTTACCACCAATTGAAGGTAAATTTAATTCTTTTTGGACACGATATGCACCAAGTAAAGCCGCAAAAGGTTTACCCCACTTTGTTGGATTATCTAGTAATTTTTCAAAATATTCTTGGAAGGAAAAACGAATTGTTTTATAATCTCCTCCCATTGAAACAATTTTTGATATTGACTCAACAATCGCATAAACTGCGCCATGATATGGTGACCAACTAGAAATGTTTGGATTAAATCCATAGCTCATTACTGAACATGTTGTTGTATCATATCCAAGTGTTGGAATTAAAGCCGCCATTCCTTCTGTTTCTGTTCTTAATGTTTTACCACCATATGGTGATAATACAGTCCCATTTCCAATTGATGAGTCAAACATTTCTACTAAACCTTTTTGACTACATACAGATAAACGACTTAACACTTCATTTGTCGCACATGCAAATGATTCATATTCTTTTGCATCAAATGGTGTGCTATTAAAATCTGGTAATTTAATCTCAACATTTTGTATTCTTGATGCTCCATTCTTATCGAGGAATGCACGATCAATATTAACAATTGTTTGATTTTTATATGTCATTACAAGACGGTTATTATCTGTTACAGTTGCAATATTAACAACTTCTAAATTTTCTTTATAACACGCCTTTTTAATAATTTCTTCATTTTCTTTAGCTATAACAATAGCCATTCTTTCTTGCGATTCGGAAATCGCAAGTTCAGTACCATTTAAACCTTCATATTTTTTTAGTACTTTGTCAAGATCAATTGTAAGTCCAGGTGCAAGTTCACCAACTGCAACACAAACACCGCCTGCACCAAAATCATTACAACGTATAATCTTTTCTGATACTTCCTTGTTTCTAAATAGTCTTTGGATTTTACGTTCTTCAATTGGATTACCTTTTTGTACTTCAGCACCTGCTGTTGTTGTAGTTTTTAATTCATGAGATTTTGATGAACCTGTTGCGCCACCAATTCCGTCACGTCCAGTTCTACCACCAATTAATAATACTATTTGATCTTTTAATGGTTCAAGTCTTTTAACTTGTTCCTTTGGTGCAGCAGCAACTACTGCCCCAATTTCCATTCTTTTTGCTACATACCCTGGATGATACAACTCATGTACATATCCTGTTGTTAAACCGATTTGATTACCATAGCTTGAGAATCCATGAGCAGCTTCTTTACATATTTTTCTTTGTGGAAGTTTACCTTTTAAAGTATCTTCTAATTTTTGTCTAGGATCTCCGGCACCTGTTATACGCATTGATTGATAAACATATGCACGACCTGACAATGGGTCACGAATGGCACCACCTAAACAAGTTGCAGCACCACCAAATGGTCCAATTTCAGTTGGGTGATTGTGTGTTTCATTTTTAAACATCAATAACCAATCTTCATCACCATGTGGTGTTTTTATTTTAATCTCAATAGAGCATGCATTAATTTCTTCAGAAACTTCTAAATCATCTAAATATCCATTTTTACGAAGTTCCTTCATTGAAATAGTCGCAAGATCCATTAAAGTAATAGGTCTTTTTGTTTCAAATCCATATACCATATGTCTTGATGTTTTATAATCATTAATATCTTTTACAAGAATTTCTTTAAATGAACCTTCATCAATTTTTAAATCAGTAATAATTGTCGAAAAAGTTGTATGGCGACAATGGTCAGACCAATAAGTGTCTAAAACTTTTAGTTCTGTTTCAGTTGGATCACGATGTTCTTCATTTTTAAAGTAATCTTGAGTAACTTTCAAATCATCGTAATTCATCGCCATTCCATTTACTTTTAAGTAATGAATCAATTCTTCTTTAGAAAAGTCAATAAAACCTTTAATTACTGGTACTTGTTGAATTTCAACTTCTTCATCACTTAAATCTGTAATTTTGTCAAGACTGGCTAATCTTTGGTCTACTGGATTGATTAAATATTTTTTTATTCTTTCAATTTCATTTTCTGATAATTTTCCACTTATCGCAATAATTTTAGCACATTTAACACGAACATTTTTTTCACCAGTTAAAAGTTGAAAACATTGTTCGCATGCATCAGCTCTTTGATCATATTGACCTGGTAAGTACTCTATGCCAAACACTACATCAAATTGTTCAAATGGATAGTCTTCAATAACAACGTCATCGACCATTGGTTCACTTAAAATAATCGATACACCTTCTTTTAAAACATCATCACTAACACCTTGAACATCATATCGATTTACAACTTTTATTTTTTCAATTGATTTAATCTTTAATTGATGAGTTAAATTGTGTAAAAGTTCTACTGATTCAACGGCAAACTCCATTCTTTTCTCTACATAAATTCGATGTACTTTAGCCATATTACCTCCTAGTTTATTCCAATATCTTTACGATAATATTTTTTTTCAAATTCTATTTTATCAATTTCTTGATAAATTTTATTTCTAATATCTTCTAATGAATTTCCAAGAGCACATACATTTAATACTCTTCCTCCATTAGTTAATAATTCATTATTTACAAGTTTCGTTCCAGCATGGAAGATAATAATTTCACTAGATAGTTTGTCTATTCCAGTAATTTTTTTACCTTTTTCATAAGCATTAGGATATCCTCCACTTGCTAAAACAACACAACCAGCATGTTCTTTTTTCCATTTAACTTGAACATCTTTTAACGTTTTAGTTGCGGTTGCATACATTATGTCATATAAATCACTTTCTAATCTAAGCAGAATAACTTGAGTTTCAGGATCACCGAAACGTACATTAAATTCTAAAACTTTAGCGTGATTATCTTTAACCATTAAACCAATAAATATTACACCACGGTAATCAATTCCTTCACTTTGTAGTCCTTGCATAAATGGATTTAATATTTCCTCTTTGAAGACTTCTTCCATACCATCTTCTATAAAAGGATTAGGGGAAATTGTACCCATCCCTCCAGTATTTGGACCTAAATTATTGTCAAAAATTTGTTTATGATCTTTTGAAGAAACCATTGGAATAATTGTTTCACCATCAACAAAGCATAGAAGTGAACATTCAAATCCTGTCAAGAACTCTTCTAAAACAACAGTTTTACCTGCGCCTGATAAAGCACCGTGAACAAGCATATCTTCTAAAGTTTGTACAGCTTCTGCTTTTGTTTGACAAATAACAACACCTTTTCCAGCTGCAAGGCCATCTGCTTTTACAACAACTGGATAGTCAAATTTTTCTAATTTTTCTAAAGCATCTTCCATTGATGATACTTCTTCATAATTAGCAGTTGGAATATGATGTTTTTTCATAAAGTGTTTAGAAAATGCTTTACTACCTTCAAAAGTAGCTGCAAGTTTTCTTGGTCCAAAAACTAAATGATTATGATCTTCTAATAAATCTGTAAGTCCTAAACAAAGGGGAACTTCTGGACCAATTATAGTCATATCAATTTTATTTTCTTCGACAAACTTTAAAATCCCATCTAAATCTTCAACACTTCCAGGGTGGCAAGTACCAAGTTCAGCGATTCCTGGATTACCAGGAATTGCGTGAATTTCACTTACTTTCTTACTTTTTGAAAGTGCATAACAAATTGCATGTTCTCTACCACCACTACCAATAATTAGTACTTTCATATATATGACTCCTAATGTCTAAAGTGACGGAATCCTGTAAATACCATTGGGATATTTAATTCATTACATAAATCAATTGAGTCTTGGTCTTTGATGCTTCCGCCAGGTTGAATGATTGCTGCAATGTTAGCGTTGGCCGCAACTTGTACACAGTCATTAAATGGAAAGAAAGCATCACTTGCTAAAACCGCACCATTAAAGTCTTTATCTGGATTATTATGAATTGCATTTTCTAAAGCCCAGATTCTTGATGTTTGACCTCCACCTATTGCAAGTGTTACGCCATTTTTAACGATACATATAGCATTTGATTTAACATATTTAACAACTTTCATACCAAATTCCATGTCAGAAAGTTGTGCTTCTGTTGGCATAGCATTAGTTACAACTTTCATTTCATCAATCATTTTACGATTAATATCTTGTACCAATACTTGTCCTTCTAAATATTTAATATCATACTTAGCTTCTTTTACATGTAAATTATTTAATTTTAAAATTCTTAAGTTTTTCTTCTTTTTAAGTACTTCTAAAGCATCTTGATCAAAATCAGGAGCAGCAACAATTTCTAAGAAAATCTTATTCATTTCAGTTGCTGTTGCTTTATCAACTTTGTAATTACAAGCTACTATTCCACCAAAGATAGATTGTGGATCAGCTTCGTATGCTTTCATATATGAATCATATCCAGTTCCAGCGATTGCTACACCACATGGAGTTGAATGTTTAATAGCTGCAGTGACAGTTTGATTTTCAAATTCTCTGACTAATGCTACTGCACCATATAAATCATTCAAATTATTGAATGAAATTTCTTTACCATGTAATTGTTCATAGTCAAGTAAAGATTTTTCAACATATGAATCAACATATTTATTAGCTTGTTGTTGTGAATTTTCACCATATCTTAAATGTTCGACTTTTTTAAATGTCATGTTTAATGTGTCTGGGAAATGATCACCACATACATCCGCAAAATATCTTGAAATAATTGAATCATATGCTGCTGTTCTTGCGAAAGCTTTATATGCTAAATTTAAACGGAAATTATAATCATCTTGATTATTTTTTAATGCTTCTAATACACTTTCATAATCTTCAGGGTTAGTAACAATTAAAACATCTTTAAAGTTTTTTGCAGCACTTCTAATCATTGAAGGTCCACCGATATCAATGTTTTCAATCATATCTGGAAGTTCTTTACCAGCTCTTAGAGCTTTTTCAAATTCATAAAGATTTACACATACTAAATCAATTGGTTTAATACCATGTTCCTTAATTGTTTCAACATGTGATTCTAAATCTCTACGATATAATAATCCACCATGTACCATTGGGTGAAGTGTTTTAACTCTTCCATCTAACATTTCAGGAAAACCTGTAACATCGTCAATTGGAATTGCGTTAATCCCTTCATCAGTTAATTTCTTAAGTGTTCCACCAGTTGAAACAATTTCAAAGCCTAAATCAACTAGGCCTTGACAAAATTCAGTAATCTTTTCTTTATTTGTTACACTAACTAATGCTCTTTTCATATTATTTCTACCCTTTCATTATTTACTTGTAGTTTGCCGTCACAATATAATTTAACAGCTTCTACAATTAACTTATGTTCGATATTTAATAAAATTTTTGATTGAATTTCTTCAGGTGATTTACAATCGCTTATATCAATTGTTCTTTGTAAAATAATCGGTCCACCATCAACTACACTTGATACAAAATGAACTGTTGCACCTGAAACTTTTACACCTCTTTTATACGCTGCTTCATGGACATGAATACCATAAAAGCCTGGTCCACAAAAAGATGGAATTAATGATGGATGAATATTTATAATTTTATTTGGAAATTTATCAATTAACTTATCAGATACTATTGCAAGATAGCCTGCTAATACAATTAAATCAATTTCATTATCAAGTAATGTCTTTATCAGTTTTTCTTCATCTTTGATATGAATTGCTTCAATTCCAGCTATTCTTGCTCGTTCTAGTCCATATGCATTTTTTCTATTAGAGACTACCAATTTCAAATTTCCATTGATTTCTTTATTGTTCCAAGCATCAATAATGGATTGTAAATTAGTTCCACTACCTGATATTAATACTGCAATATTTACCATTTTAAATCTACTTCTCCACTATTTGTTACTTTACCAATTACATAAGCAGGTTCATTGATTTCTTTTAGTAAATTCATTGTTGATTCAACATCTTTTTCATTAACGGCTAGTATAAAACCAATTCCCATATTGAAGACATTATACATTTCCTTTTCTGGAATGTCTCCAACTTTTTGAATTAAGTTAAAAATTTCTGGTCGTGGAAATGATTTAACATCTATTTCAACGCCTTGTCCTGCCTTTAACATTCTAGGAACATTTTCAAAGAAACCACCACCAGTAATATGGCACATCCCCAAAATATCAACATTTTTGTTTAATAGATGTTTAATAGTTTTAACATATATTTTAGTCGGCGTAAGCAATTCTTCACCTAAAGTTTTTCCAAACTCAGGATAATATTTTTTAACATCTAACTTACCATCCTTTAATAAAACTTTACGAACAAGTGAATATCCATTTGAGTGACACCCAGTTGAAGGTAAACCAATTAAAACATTACCAACTTCAATTTTTTGGCCATCTAAAAGTTTTGATTTTTCAACTACACCAACACAAAAACCTGCAATGTCATAATGATCAACATCATACATATCAGGCATCTCAGCAGTCTCTCCGCCAATCAATGCGCACTCACTTTGAACACATCCATCCGCAACACCTTTGACTAATTGTTCAATTTTTGTTGGATGATTTTTTCCTACTGCTAAGTAGTCTAAAAAGAAAATTGGCATTGCACCTTGAACTAATACATCGTTAACACACATAGCAACTGCATCGATACCTATTGTATCGTGTTTGTCACATGCGAAAGCAATCATCAGTTTTGTACCAACGCCATCTGTTCCCGAAACCAGAACAGGTTCCTTCATATTAAATAAACTTAAATCAAACATGCCACCAAAAGACCCAATAGAATCTACTGCGCCTTTAATTTTTGTTCTTGCAACATGTGATTTAATTAATCTTACTGATTCATAACCAGCTTCTAAATCTACACCAGCTTCACGATATTTGTTACTCATAAGAACCTCCAATTAATATTTTTCTATTATTTCTTGGTTTGCTATTAGTGCATCTTTTTGCATTTTTTCTTTAGCATCTAATAGTTTATTTTTTATGTTTTGATATTTAATAGCCAATATTTGTAATGCTAAATAAGCAGCATTTTTACTTCCATTTATAGCTACGGTTGCTACCGGAACACCAGTTGGCATTTGTACTATTGAAAGCAAAGCATCAATACCACCTAATGTATCATTTTTTACTGGAACACCAATTACAGGAATAATTGTTGCAGATGCTATTACACCTGGTAAGGCTGCAGCCATTCCAGCCGCCGCAATAATTACTTCAGTACCATTAGAATTACACTCCCCAACATATGACATTAATTCATTGTGTAATCGATGTGCAGATAAGCATCTCACTTCAACTGATACATCAAATTCTTTTAAAATTTTAACAGCAGGTTCAACGATTGGTAAATCACTTTTTGAACCCATAATAACTGATACTTTCATAATTACCTCCATATTGTAAAAAATCAAAAAAAGGCATACTATCCCCTATTAAAGATAATATGCCCAGACGGTCGACTTCGATACATTATACTCCCATGTGGTATTCTCCACTTCCGTCAGTTGTATAACTAACATTATTATATCATTAAAAAAATAAATTTGCAAATTTAGTGAATAAATTTTCGCATTATGCTAGAATAAATCGTACTTTATGCTAAAGGAGACAGACTAAAGCTAATGAAAAAATTATATACTGGAAAAACAAAAGATGTTTATGAATTAGAAAATGGTAATGTTTTATTAAAATTTAAAGATGATTGTACTGGCAAAGATGGTGTATTCGATCCGGGAGAAAACACTGTAGGACTAACAATTGAAGGAATTGGAAAAGAAAATTTAAAAACTTCAATCTATTATTTTGAACTATTAAAACAATCTGGCATCAAAACACACTATGTCAATGCTAATATCGACGAAGCTTCAATGGAGGTTTTACCTGGTAAAGTATTTGGTCACGGTCTTGAAGTAATTTGTCGTCTAGTTGCAACTGGAAGTTTCATCCGTCGTTATGGAGAATATATTGAAAATGGAACAGTACTTGATGGTGGATACGTTGAATGTACATTTAAAAATGATGAAAAAGGCGATCCTCTTGTTACTAAAGAAGGTTTAGTTGCATTAAATGTCATGAGCGCTGAATTATTTGATAGTATGAAAGAACAAACTTTAAAAATTACTAAACTAATTGCTGATGATTTAAAATCTATTGGTTTAGACTTATGGGATATTAAATTTGAATTTGGATACAATAATGGTGAAGTAATCTTAATTGATGAAATCGCCTCAGGTAATATGCGTGTTTACAAAGATGGCCAAATTGTTGATCCAGTAAAATTAACATCATTAATTTTAAATCGATAAAATAAAAACTTCTTATGGTTACCCATAAGAAGTTTTTTTATTCTTCTTTCCATTCAATTACTGGTTTATCTTTGTAACGTTTCTTGAAAATTCTTCTTCTAAATAAGAAGATACTGTACGCAATCCATAATACAAAGAATATACCACATGCGATTATAGCATTTTGGAACGATTTGCCAGCAAAGCCTAGTAAGAATAGTAATGGTGCAATCATTACCATAGCTGGGAAGTTTGAAAGAATATATAAACTTGAAGTAGGAGTTTTTAATTCTGGATCAGCTTCCTTCATAAGAATCATACCATTTGATGCAGTACCTGTTAACGTACCAAAACTCATTAGGAAAAATTCATGTTCAAATCCTTTAAAACATTCTTTGGCTACTTTACGAATGTATATTAATGTTACGATCATACCAGCAATAGTTAATAATATAATCGGAATAATATAGTTTTTAATATCATTAATTTCAATTGCCGCAACACCTGCAACAATCATTAAATCAAATGAGAATCCTGATATACGATCCATTTGATAATTATTAATATATTGTCGGTGCATAATATTACGTTTACGTAAATGTTTTACAACAAACTTAATTAACATAGCAGCAAGTGATGCCCACAAGAAGTTAAATCCCCAAGCAATACTATTAGTAAAATCTGATAAAATACCAAGCAAATACATAAGTCCAAATGATAAAGCATACGCAATCGCAACAAAACCAAGTTGGATTGTAAATTTATCAACTGATTCATTATCAGGAATTTCAACGATACTTGCTTCTAGTTCTTCTAATTCACGCGCATATTGATTAGCTTCTCTGATTTTTAATGTACCACGTTTTTTATGAATGTTAATATATAAAACGCCAAACACAGATGCAACAACAAAACCAATAGAAGCTAGTGATAAACCGAAGCTCCCATTACCGGCAAATTGTGCAGCAGGTATATTAGTATAATTTACATCCCAAGTTAAAGCATTTCCTGGACCTTGACCAAATCCAAGCGGCAAAATAACACCACAAACATATGACACTATTTGATCACCATATCTTGTAATTAAAAATAATACAATTGTAATTAATAGCCCAATAAATGCTTGTAACATATATGTGCCACCTTGTAAAGCGCCATATTCTAACACCTGAGCTTTATTTGTTTTGTGTTTGCTTTTTTCTGTTTTAAGCGACATAGCCGCAAATCCAATTGCTAAGCAATGATAAGTAATTACTTGCATTAATCTGTTATCAACAAAACCACGATCAAATTGTTTAAATATAAAGTTAGTAATTAATAATAACGCCCCACCTAATAGAGCTGATGGTACTAATAATTTTCTAAATAAAGGTATAGTTCTTCTTAAAACATTACCCAAAACTAAAAAAATTAATAAAAGGCCAAATTGAACCATAAATGACCAAACTGGTCCATAATTAGCTAAAGTAAAATCCCAATCTCCATTTGCTAAAATCATACCAATTTTAATAAAATTCATCATAAAGTGAATCTCCTTTTTCTTAAATTTCTATTGAAAAACAGAATATTACATGCAATTAATTAAATTAATAACAAAATTATATCATAAAATTAACGACTTGTCAAAAATAAATAAACTTGTTAAATCAATCCTTCCCACTCTTTTTTAAATCTATCAATATATTCTCTCATATATTTATCACGACTTTCCGCAAGTTTTTTGGCAGTTAAAGTATTCATGAGATCTTTTAATTTGAATAACTTTTCATAAAAATGATTTATAGTAGTAGAAACATGATTACGATATTCTTCTTCTTTCATATCAAGATTAGGTAAAATATCTTTATCATATAATATTCTATTTTTATTACCTCCATAAGTAAACGCTCTTGCGATACCTACTGCACCAAGAGCATCTAACCGATCGGCATCTTGCACTATTTTGCCTTCAATAGTACTTGGAGTTTTAGTATCTTTTCCCTTAAATGCTACATCTTTAATAATATCGCAAATTAATCGTACGGTGTTTTCATCAACACTATTATCATATAAAAATTGTTTCGCATTAGTCATATTATGATAAGTTTCTGGTGAAACTTTGTAATCATCAACATCATGTAGTAATGCAGCTAGTATTACAATTTCCATATTAGCATTTTCAAAAGATGCTATATATTTCGCCATCTTATATACGCGCATTGTATGATCATAATCATGACTTCCTTCTTGATTTTGAAAGAACTTAAATACATATTCTTTTGCATTTTCTATTACTTTATTCATACTTCACCTTTTTTAAATTAGATTTTGTCTTTTAATTCTTTTCATATTCAAATAAACGATACAACTTTTTTGAGAAACTTCCTGCATAAAGCTTTGCAAAAACGAACCTTTCAAACCCTTTTAATTCATCAATATATTTTTTAGGTATCATTGTATGTTCTTTTATAAAAGTAAGTTTATCATTCTGATAGACTTGTGGATTGTCTAATCCATAAACATCAGTTACTCCCACATCATTTATCGGATTTCTATGCTTTGATATTCTAGCGGCTAAAGAAGTATAGCAATCTACTAAAAGGTTAATACTTTTGAAATGAGAACAAAGTCTATCTACTAATTTTTGCATTTCCTCTACGGTCAAGTACATACTTACACCTTCCATAACGATGATGGCAGACTCGTTTTCCTTAATCTTTGTGAGCCATGCAAAATCTCTTGCATCACCTGCAATCATTTGATAGTACTCAGACTCAAAATAGTATCTTCTTCTTTCTGTAATAACCTCAGCAAAATCAACATCATACCACTTGTGATTACTTGTTCCAATTCTTAAAACGCGACTATCCATTCCGCAACCAATATGTATAATTACAGCATCTTGTAAATCAATCATTTTTTGATTAAGCCATTCATCAAACACGGCAGAGCGTATTCCCATATAATAGGCAAGCCATTTAGATTTAGATTTTTTCTTTAGTTCAAACCTTTCTTTATCCCATATTTCTTCAGCTTTTTTGTCTTCAAGAAACAATCCCTTTTTACTTACGTAGGACTTACCGTATAAGGGAATGTATAGTGTTTTATTTACGCGATTCATATATACTCCTACAAATTCTTATTTATGTTACAACTATTATACCACAATACCAATTTTTTCTCCAACATTATCTCCTATAGGTTCAAGTCCCGTACGTTAATGGTTCGAATCGATGCTCAGTCTCCAATAGTTATATTCAACTATTGTGTTTAAATCTAAATGTTTCATAAATGTATAAAAAATAAGGTATTCTAACCATGATAGGCTAAAATACCCTACAAAAATAAAAAATAAATCCTCTTTTTAAGAAGACCTATAGATTTCAAAAAATGCCTAACTGCTACGATATCTATCTTTTTAAAAGGTGTATGGGACGATAAGTCTTTTTTAAAATTTCTTAAGTATATCATGGTGGCCGATATCAACTAAAATAATTAATTCTTCATTTTCGAAATACCATATTATTCTTATATCCATATTTATACTACTTTCGTACAGATCTTTTTGGCCTTTTATCTTTTTTGTTCTTAATGATGGATGTAATATATTTTCCACAAACAGCTTCATTTTATTTTGAAACTGAATTTGTTCATTATTAGTAAGATCATTAAAAGCTTTTTTAAATCTTTCAGTGTATGCTAATTTATACATAAGCTACTCCTTACTATCATCTTTAAGGCTCTTTAACAAATCATCTACATTGTTAAATGTATTATATTCGAATTTTACATCCTCCCTCAATACTTGGATTTCTTCTGCTAATTTTAATATATATTCTTTAGGGTATACAGCGACAGGTTCAAGTTTAATACTACCATTTTCAATTGATACTTCAAATTTATCTCCTTCTTGTAAATTTAAATTTTTTACAATTTCCTTTGGCAACGTGATTTGTGATTTCTTTCTTAATTCAATAATCATAATATCCTCCTTGTTGGAAATTCCTACTTTCCTACTATATTTTATCATACCTAAATTAAATTATCAACTATTTTAAATAAAAAAGAATTCAAATCCCTTTAATTGAATAAAAACTAAAATATCCATAGAAAATAAAAAAATTGCTCCAAATATGGAACAAAAGTCAATAATTTCGTTCCTTATTTGTTCCTTATTTTTTCTTTACTTGTTCCTTATTGTTTTCAAATACTCATAGTTTTTCAATTCATCTTCTTGTGACACAAATTTAAAACCCATTTTTTCAAAAAGTCTTAATGAAGGGATATTATTCTCATCAATAGAAACTTCAATTTTTTTAAAACTAAGATTGAAGATATCATTCTTAATATCATTAATAACTTTAGTACCTAAACCATACTTTTGAAATTCAGGAAAAATTAAAATATCCATATATATTATATTATCATTTTTTTCGAGATGAATTGTTCCAACTAAATTTCGTTCTTTATAAACTTTGTAAAAAAATACATTTTCAGTGGTAGTCACATAATTAAAATAATTATCTCCAATACTAATATATTTTTTTATTTCAGGTTTTGAATGAATTTCATTAATCAAAAAAATGTCTTTATCTTCTTGACTCACAATTCTCTTATATGTTAATTCGTTCATTATCTCACCAACAAATTCTAATTTATCTTTCACTTATATTATACACTAAAGCTAATTTAATTTCCACCATTATCTCTTTTAGGTTCGAGTCCCATCAGAACCTAAAATTTGAATCCCGTAAGTTAATGGTTCGAGTCCGTGGTCAGTCTCCAATAGTTGTAAATACAACTATTAGTCTTTAAATCTAAATATTTCATAAATGTATAAAAAATAGACTATTTCACTATATTTCAAGCAAAATAGCCTATATAATTAAAAAAATAAGCCTTCAATCAGAAGACTTACAGATTTCATAAAATGGTGATCCGTACGGGATTCGAACCCGTGAATGCATGCGTGAAAGGCATGTGAGTTAAGCCGCTTCTCCAACGGACCAATTGGCGGAGTAGAAGGGATTTGAACCCTTGCGCCAGTTTCCCGACCTATACCCTTAGCAGGGGCACCTCTTCAGCCTCTTGAGTACTACTCCATTGCCTTATTATTCTACACTATTTTTATTAAATTGTCAACTAATATAGTTTTTTATTTTTGTATAAGCTTGCAAATATTGGATATAATAAAAATAGCAAATATAGGAGGAATTAATATGCCAAAACTAAATTGTGATGTAACTAAATGTCATTATAATTGTGGATCACTGTGTTCAAGAAAAGCAATTAGTGTTGATGGACCACATTCTTTTTCAAAATCAGAAACATTGTGCCGAAGTTACGTGCCAAAAAATCATTCTAACTTTTTTTTCGAAATTGGTGATTTAGAAGAATATCCAAAACGTGAGACAAATGTTTATTGTGATGTAGAAAACTGTGTATTTCAAAAAGATTCTGAATGCCATGCTGATAAGATTGAAATAAAAGAAACACACAATAGACCAGGTGCTAAACCACATCATGAATCTATGTGTAAAACATTTGAGTGTATCGATAAATAAAAAAACCTGCATTGCAGGTTTATTTTTCTTTTGTATTATCGTAGATTAAATCACCAAGACAATCATTAATATCAGATACTGTCAAATCTAATCCACCACTAGCAACTTTTTGATTAGAAATTTTTACTAAAACTGGGCATGTATCTATATTAACAATTTTTGAGTCTAATGCTTTAATAAGTGTTTCATTTTCGGCAGTATATTCTAATAAATAAATTTTAGCTAATTTACCATCTTTATCTTGTTTACGTACTAGATTTGCATATTCTAAAACAGTTTCTTCAATTAATTCATTTACAGGATTGTTTTTATTGTAAATTAATACATAATAAGATGTTTGAGTACCAGCTTCATTGATATGTTTAGTAGCAACTTCAGATGCTTCAATTTGTGGTAAATCTTCAATTTTCTTATAAGCAAAAGGTTTAATAAAATATAATGCTAAAAATAAAACTAATGCTACAAAAATAGCAACAAAACTAAATACATAAAAATATGTCAATTTAGTTACTTTATTTTCTACTTGATTTGTTTTCATGGGATACTCCTTTATTTGTCTTCAATTGTTAACTTTTCTAATATTTGTGTTTTCATATCGTATGCGGCAACAACTTGTCCATCACGAACCTTTATTAGGCATGGTGAGTAAGCAGTTTGAATGTCACGATAGTCTCGCGTCCATAAAAAATCAATTTCTTTCTCTACATCCGAATTAATACCTTGATTTTTTTCTGTATCACCTTTATTTAACACATAAAGTCTTGGTAAATCATGTTTTTTATAATTATTATAATAATATATAACATCTTCTTTAATTCTTTCACATACTGCACAGTTGTATCGGTAAACATATACATAATATTCTGTTTCTTTTTGAGTTAAGATTTCTTCATGATATATATGTTTCATATCCTCGTAATCTTCAACCTTACAACTAGTTAATGTCATAAATAAAAGTGGCATTATTATTAAAAATAAAATTATTTTAACTGTTTTCATTATTGTTCACCAACTTAGAATAATTATAACATAATTCGTTCATAATATCAAGAAAATAGGTTAGGAGTTTCCTAACCAAATTTCTGAAAATAGGTTAGGAGTTTCCTAACCTTTATTTTTCTTGATATGTAATTAATGAATAAGCCATCTTTAACATCTCTAATGTTTTTACATCATTAGATGCAACTGTGTATTCCATTCCACTTTGAAAAAAAGTTATTATTGAGTTGCTTAAAATCGCTGCTGCATCACCTAATATATATATATCACCATCTACATATTGAATTGTTTCAAGTTCTTTTTTAATTACTTCTTGTTCAATAATAGTATAATTAGTATCACCATTAAAAGTCATTATGTATGTTCTTTCATTATTATTAACAATTACTTTTTCCTGCGATAAAGTCGTATCTAGTGGGTAATATGTGGGATATGTTTTTTCTCTTTGATATTCAATTGTTCCATATGTTTCAAAACTTGAAGTCATTGTTTCATTTTTTATAAATAAAGTTTCATCTAGTTTTATATTTTCTTCTATCTTCATATATACAAATCTAGAAACTAAATTGTTCATTTCATCAAAGACTTGTACTTCTTCTGGTAATCCTGTTTCATTATTAAAAATAACTTTTTCTTTTGATACAGCAGCATTATCAAACATTTTGGTTTTCATTTCTACTGATGTAGTTTTATCTTCTTTTGTAATTAGTTTATTATCATCATTGACATAATCTTTAGTAAGTGATTGTAATAGATATGGATATGAAGAATTAATAGGCCATCCACTTCTTAACTTGAAACTCTTATTTACAGAAGGCAATAAAATATGAACATCTTCGTTATTTTTTAAAATTATTTGCTTATCTCCATTAGTTGAGTTATCAATTTCTACGCGGTATTTTTCAGGCTTTTGATAATAAACTGTTATTAAACTTTCTTTAGTTCCTGTTGGAAACATTGAATAAAGTTTTCCTGTAACTTTATAACTTTCTAAATTATTTACAATTTCTGGAAAATCTTTAATTTTTTTAGGACTATCTTTACAACCGGTAATTAACAATATACAAAACAACAATAAAATTAATAAAATTTGTTTTTTAAACACTTTGTCACCTCAATCAGTAAACTATATGTTTTTTTAAATAAATTTATGCATAAAAAATATATATTTACTAATAATATTATTATAGGAGGCATATATGACTTTAATTAGAAGAATTTGTAAAACTTTGGTAATTATAGGTGCAATTAACTGGTTACTTGTCGGATTGTTTAACTTCAATTTAGTAAGTTTTATTTTTGACAATTTATCCGTTACAATATCTCGAATTATTTATTCACTTGTAGGTATTTCGGGGGTATACTTAATTGTATCTGAGCTTTTTGATTTAAAAGAAGCATATTAAAAGACAAGCTAATTATCTAGCTTGTCTTTTTTGTAATTTTTATATCCATCATATATTTTCATTATTTCTCTTAAACAATGACTAATACCTGATTTGGATAAATGTTTACCTATAATATTACTGGAATAATCACTAAGTTCAGATAATGTTGCGTCGGGATATTCTTCTCTTAATCTTATTGCGTCTTGCAATCTTAATGTTAATTTATTGTAGAGTCCTTTTTCCTTTAGATAATTAATTGCTTCAATTTGTTCTCCACAATATTGTAAAGATTTTTGTGAATTAGCGATATCACAATTCATAACACGATTTACTGAATTTTGAAGATCACGCATGATTCTTAAATCCTCAAATTGTAATACACCCGAATTAGCTCCTAAAAATGCCAAGAATTCACTAATTAATTCAGATTTTTTAATATAAAGCATGCTTTGATTACGTCTAGCTGTTAAAGTCATTGGTATACCAAATTCGCCAACAATTTGTTGAACCATGACTGCTATTTCTGGTTTTTTAAAAACTATTTCTAAATGATAGTTACTTTTTCTAGGATCACTAATTGATCCTTTAGAAATAAATAGTCCCCTTACAAATGCTATTTTACAACAATCATTTGTTAGTAATTTATCATTAAATGTTATTGTATCAAATGGAAACAAATGATAATCATCAACTATTTCTTTAGCTTTATCTAATATTTCTAAACAGTAAATTCTATTTTTATTAATATTAGTTTTTTCTAAATAACTAATTTGAGTGGATACTTCGTATTTCTTTTTTAAAACTGGTGAAATATATCGTAAAACTCCCGAAAGAGGACTTTTTACTAACACTTTAACATTTAAGTTAGCAAGGACAATTTCACTATTTCCTTGAAGGATTCCAGCAACTATTGCGTCTTTGCAGCAGGATTCTACTTCAAGCGATAACAATTCTTTTTTTACTTCTGATGCAAAAGACATTTTATCCTCCTATTTTACTAAAATACTTCCAACAAATGATCCATCACCAACTGCAGTAGCGACTTGCTTAACTGGTCGATTAATTATATCTCCAATGGCATAAATATTTTTTATTTTTGTTTCATAGTTTTCATTAACAATTATTTGTCCAATTTTATCGGTAAAATCTTGGTTTTTAATAAATTTACTACTTGGAGTATAACCATTATAAATAAAAGCAAAATCAACAGGTAGTGTAGATTCTACATCATTTTGTTTAATTGTAACAGACGTTAATTTAAACATTCCATTAAACGATACAATTGATGCATTCGATAATACTTCCATATTATCTTTAAGAGTTATAAAGTTTAAAAGTTTTTCGTTACAAATAATATATACTTTTTTAGCGATCGTCGCAAGATAACTTGCTTCTTCAAGTGATTTTAATGTAGATGCATACATTAAAACATCTTTATCTTTAGTTAAAGCTGCGTCACATAATGCACAAAAGCTTATTCCACGGCCAACAAACTTATCTTCATTTATAACATTAAGTGGCTTATTAACAAACCCAGTTGCAATAACTAATTTATCACAAGTATATTCATTTAAATTAGTTTTTACTTTAATTTGTTCATCTTTTGTAACTTCTAAAACTTCTTCTTGTACAAATACAACATTATTAAAATCTATTTGAGAAAACATTTTAACCGCAATATTCATTCCGCTATCAGTCAAAACACCAGAAAAATTAGCGATTTCTGTTGCTTGTAACATTCTACCACCAGGTGTAGATTTTTCTATTAACAAAGTTTTTAAATTGGAACGTCCAAGATAAAGGGCTGTAGCCATACCTGCTGGACCTGCACCAATTATAATTACATTATAATTTTGCATATTTATCTAACACTTCCAATATTTCATGTGCTTGATCAACAACATAATCAGCACCTAATTGTTCGAACTCTTGACGTGATGTTTGACACCAAGTAACACCAACTGTTCTTAAATTTGGATGAAGTTCTTTAACATTTTTTCCACATTCAATGTCAAATGCTGTATCACCTACAAATAATACTTTATCAAGTTGATATTTATTAATAACTTGCATTATTCCATCTGGATCTGGTTTAGGACGTGCTAACAATTCTGCCCCATAAATTTCGTCAATATACTTATCAATACCAGCTATTTTCAAGCCCATTTTAACGGCCTTTGTAATTTTATTAGAAACAATTACAGATTTAAAACCAAGCATTCTTAAATTTTCTAATAACTCTTTAATTCCATCATATGCGTGAACATAATCAGGGTGATATTCAACATTATATTTGCGATATAAGTTTATACAATCTTGTAGTTCTTCTTCATTTCTTGCATATTTTGCGAAAGACTCATCAAGTAATGGTCCAAAGAATGCATGAACTTCTTCTTCAGAAAATGTTCGTTCAGGAAACTTCTCTTCTAAAACTTTACGTGTAATATACATTATCAAACCATAAGTATCAAGAAGTGTACCATCACAATCAAATATTACTACATCATTATATTTTTTCTCTGCTTCTTCTTTGGCTTTTTCGACTACTGGTCCACTATAACCATCTTTCCAAATTACGCCACCTTCATAATAAAATTCCCTAGTTGATACTAAATAGAATTTAAATACTCTTCTTAAAATAAATAATGTAATACCGGCAACAAAGAATAAAATAGATGTTAAAATTGCAACCTTGAAATCAATACCAAATAATCTTAAAATAAGTGGATCTTGACGTAATAGTTCGATAAAGAAGCGAACAAATCCGTACCATGTTAAATAAAAACAAATACCATCACCTACATAAACTTTTTTAGAGTGTTTTCTAATAAAAATATAAGTAAAAGCTCCAAAGAAATTAGCTACAGACTCATAAAAGAAAGTAGGATGATAATAACCAGTTACATATGCATATCCACCATCGATTGCAACTTTACTAGTTAAATACATTTGATCGATAACAAAATTAGGAACTAATAAGTGTCTTAATGTTTCCCTTTGAGCAATCAGTTCACTTGCTGTTAAAGCATGACCTGGATAACCATTAACAAGCGGACCATATGCTTCTTGATTGAAGAAATTTCCCCATCTTCCAATCACTTGACCAAGCATTAAAAGTGGTAAAACAATTTCAATTAATTCTAAAAATTTTATTTTTTTAACTATACAATAAATACCTACAAAGATTGCGGCCGCGTATATACCACCATGAATTGCTAGACCACCACCTGCAGGATTAATAATATCAATCAATCCTCTAATAATTCCATTATCAAATGAAATCATTTCATGTTCAAAGATTACATAATATATTCTAGCGCCTAAAACACCAGATACAATACCAATAGTAACACCGGTCAAAGTTGTATCTGAGTCCAAACCAACTTTTTTACCAAAACCATAATAACCATATAATGCTACTAAACATGCACCACCAACTACACAAATAGCATACCAACGAATTTCAAAATTTTTCATTTCGAATATATATGGATCTAAAATAGTAGGTTTTAGGTGATCGATATATGGGTATTTATATAACAAAGAGCATATTATATAAACCACTAATAAAACGGCCACTAACAATATGCCGCATAACATAGTTTGTTTTTTACTTAATTTTTTCATAACTACCTCGAATGAATTTTTTTACAAATCTTGCAATATTCTCGCTAAAAACAAGCATTACTAATATATATATAATTAAGAGTACATAATCAATATCTAATATACCTGGAAGATATCTTGCGGCTACAACGCTTAAAATTAAAGATATTCCATAATTAATATAACTATCAATCATTTTAATTATAGGCTTATTGGATATATGCGTATAAACCTTAACACAACCGCAAAGTAGAGTAGAAAGACCCAAATATATATATACAATATAATTATTCGCAAGCTTAAAAGGTTGAAATAAAGTTAATAAACTTATGCCTATGCCATAATAAAACATAAGTTGAATAAACAAACTAATATACCACCAATAGCTAGTACGAAAAACTTTTTCATTTTTAAGTTCTTTTTCAATATGTTCCAATACTTTCAAAAAATCTTCTGAATCAAATACTGGAATCTGATTAGTTTGCTCTTCATTTGAATCTACACTTTCCTGGTTTTTATTTTGTTCTTCGTTCATACGCCCTCCTTTCTCCTATTATTCCAATTAATGCACCCACATAATTTAGGATTATATCTACAATATCAAAAATACCTAATAATGTTTTAAATTGAATAAACTCTAATATTATAATTATTAATAAGACAAACAATAAAACTAAATAGATATTTTTTAATAAACATTTTAAAATAAAACCTAATGGTAAAAATATTAAAATATTACCAAATACATTAATAAAAACTGTTCGGTTAGTAAAAAGTAATTTTAACCACTTTATTAGATAAAAGTCTTTTTGAATATTTGTGAAACTTTGTTTTCTAAAAAACAATATAATAATTATAAAAATACTATATACGATTATTAATTTTGTTAAATGATTTTTATCAATAATCGTTATAATAAAATAATAAAATACAAGTAACGTTATAAATATATAAACAAAAGAATCAAAATAACAAAAATAGATTGTAATAACATTATTTATTTTTGTATAGTTTAATAATATACTTAATAGCAGAATGATAAGTATTATAATCATTTCTTTTAAAAACTTGTATTTCATTTTTATTATACCACACTTTCTGGTTTATTTAAATTACTATAATACTTTTTTCAAAAAGTGCCCGGTATAAGATTTATCGTTTTGTGCTACGTCTTCTGGTGTTCCAACTGCAACTAAGGTACCACCAAAATCGCCGCCTTCTGGTCCTAAGTCAATAATATAGTCAGATATTTTAATAATATCTAAATTATGTTCAATAACAATGATGGTTGCGCCACCATCAACTAAACGATTTAATACATCAACTAATCTAGCAATGTCAGCAGTATGAAGCCCTGTTGTAGGTTCATCCAAAATATAAACGCTTCCTTCAGTAACCTTTTTATAAAGTTCGCTAGCAAGTTTTACTCTTTGAGCTTCACCACCAGATAAAGTAGTTGATGATTGGCCAAGTTTAATATATCCAAGTCCAACATCATATAGGGTTTGTAATCTATTCTTAATATTTGGAATATTTTCAAAAAACTTTAAAGCATCTTCTACTGTCATATCCAAAACATCAGCAATAGATTTATCGTGATATTTGACTTCTAAAGTTTCTCTATTATAGCGTTTTCCATGGCATTGAGAACATTCAATATAAACGTCAGGTAAAAAATGCATGGCAATACGAATAACACCATCTCCACCACAAGTTTCACAACGTCCACCCTTGACATTAAATGAGAATCTACTTTTATTATATCCTCTAATTTGAGCTTCTTTTGTTGTTGAAAATAAATCTCTTATTAAATCAAAAACCCCAGTATATGTAGCCGGATTGGATCTTGGAGTTCTTCCAATTGGTGATTGGTCAATATCTATAATTTTATCAATATGTTCAATACCTTCGATTTTATCATGAAGACCTACATGAACTTTCGACTTATAAAGTTTTTTACTAATTGCATTACCAATTATTTCATTAACTAAAGTAGATTTACCACTTCCAGATACACCTGTTACACAAGTTATTTTATTAAGTGGAATTTCAACATCAATATTTTTTAAATTGTTTTCTTTGCAACCATAAATTTTTAAAGACTTTCCATTACCAGTTCTTCTTTGTTTTGGTACTTCAATTTTACGTCTTCCATATAAATAATCACCAGTTAAAGAATGTGTAAAATCTTTAAATTCTTCAAACGTTCCTTGAGCAACAATTTGTCCACCATGAATACCTGCGCCTGGCCCTACATCGACAATATAATCAGACTCACGCATAATCTCTTCATCATGTTCAACAACAATTAAACTATTACCGGCATCACGCATAAGCTTCAATGAATTAATTAACTTTTCATTATCTCTTTGATGTAGTCCAATTGATGGTTCATCTAAAACATATAATACGTCTGTTAAATGTGAACCAATTTGGGTAGCTAATCTAATACGTTGTGATTCACCACCTGAAAGTGTACCAGCACGTCTTGCTAATGTTAAATAATTAAGTCCAACATTATCTAAAAACTCTAGTCTTGACTTAATTTCTTTTAAAATAATTTTAGAAATCATTTCTTCTGTTTCTGTTAATTTTAAATTATTTATAAATTCTAAAGCATCGTGAACAGAAAGATTGGTAAAATCAAAGATATTTTTTCCATTAATTAATACTGATAAGATCATTGGTGATAAACGTTTACCGTCACATTCTGGACATGTTTGTTCACTTAGATATGAGCTGTAATAATCTCTTTGAAAAGAAGATGAAGTTTCTTGATATCTTCTTTCAATTAAATCACAAAGACCTTCAATATGTTTATTCTTTTTCATTGTGATTCCACCACTTGTATGAATTTCATATTGAATTGGAACATGTGACCCATATAATATTCTTTCTTTTTGTTCTTCGGTTAAATCTTTATATGGTTTAAATATATCAATATTATAAAAATCAAACAACTTTTTATATTGTTGCCACTCAATGTTTTCTGTAAAAACAATATTTTTTAAATATCTTATCGCGCCATCCGCAATCGATAGTTCTGGATTTGTGACAAGTAAATCAATATCAATCATTGAAATTGTTCCAAGTCCTTTACACTTTGGGCAAGCGCCAAGTGGGGAATTAAAAGAAAACATGGCTGGTTCTAATTTAGGAACAGTAAAATCACAATGAGGACATGCATAATGTTCTGATAATAATAATCTTTCACCATTAATATCAACATATAATTTTCCATTACCATGAGTTGCGGCTGTTTCAATAGACTCATAAATTCTACTACGATTTTCTTTTGTTAATTTCAAACGGTCAATTACAACATAAATAGTATGTTTCTTATTTTTATCTAAATTGATTTCTTCATCTAAATCTAACATCTCTTCATCTAACAAAATCTTTGTAAAACCATCTTTTCTTAAAATATCAAAAGTTTTTTCAAAAGTACCTTTTTGGTTTTCCGCAACAATCCCTAGAATTATTACTCTTGAATCTTCAGGATAGTTATAGATTTTATCGGTCATTTGTTCATAAGTATCACTTGTAATTTCAATACCATGATGTGGACATGTAGGTCTACCAACTCTCGCAAATAATAGTCTTAAGTAGTCATATATTTCAGTTACAGTACCAACAGTTGATCTTGGGTTTTTACTTGTTGTTTTTTGGTCAATTGAAATTGCTGGAGATAAGCCTTCAATTTGATCAACATCTGGTTTATCCACATTATCTAAAAATTGTCTAGCATACGCAGATAGACTTTCCACATATCTTCTTTGTCCTTCTGCATAAATTGTATCAAAGGCTAATGATGTTTTACCACTACCTGATACACCAGTCATAACGATTAATTTATTTTTTGGTAAATTTAAATCAATGTTTTTTAGATTATTTTCTCTTGCACCTTTAATAATAATTTCTTTGTTCATAGGCATTACACCTCCAATAGCTTATTATACCATATTTTTCTAGATATTATTAACATATTGCTTTAAAATTTCTAGAATCACACATTTACCTTAAAGTATAGTCTTTTATTGATTATTATCATTAAAATAACAAATAAGCCCCAAAATCTTTCCATTATGGGGCTTTTTATATATATTTTAGTATTTATTCGCTTTTATTTAAAAAGTTCATAAAAATAACTTCGATATTCTACTTCACTTGAAGATTCATAACTTACACCAAAAAATTCTGGATACAATATACTCCACCAATTACTGCCAGCACCTTGACCAATTTTAATTAGTACAGTAGGGTATTTACCACTTGGTATAACACTACCATCTAAAACTTTAGCAGGATACATGACATCTTCAAAACTTACATTAATTGTTTTATTAGAAAAAGATTTATTTAAGTTTGAATCTAAATATTTTACTAGTTCTTGGGGTTTTAAATAAGAAGTCTTTTTTAATAAATATAATACTTCTTCTTTAACTAAATATTTAAAATTATTAGAATCTGCTGTATCACTTTCACCAAGTATTCTAATTCTTATCTCTTGGTTTTCTTTATAACAGCTTACTAAGCACAAAGAAATTCCAAGTAAAATAGAAAAGCATAATAATAATTTTTGCATAAAAAAACATCACCAATATTATTATTGGTAATGTTTGGTATTTTATACATTTATTTTAATATCACCAAGACGTAATATTTTTACCTCATTCGAACTAACATCAACAACCGTTGATGACGTTTTAGAAAGTTCATGAACATCAGTTACTAAAAAATCAATATGTTCTTTAAAACTATTTTCGATTTCATCAATACTATTTAATGAATTTTCTCCACTAATATTAATCGATGTAGTTGCGATTGGGCCTAAATACTTTAGAATCTCTAACGCAACATTTGAGTTAGGTATACGAATTCCTATAGTATTAAGTGCTGTAACATTATCAAAAAAGTTATCACTTTTTTTAAAAATTAATGTTATCGCACCAGGCCATAATTTTACTAAGTCATATATATGTTCATTCGTAATTTCAATATGTTGAAGTATTTCTTCAAGTTCAGAAACAAGAACTGCTAAAGGTTTATTTAAGTCTCTTTTTTTCAAAGAATAAATTTTATTTATACCTTCTAATACATTGTTATCTACAACTGTACCAACACCCCAAACTGTATCAGTTATAAATGCTATGGTCTTACCGCTAAATAAATTTCTTGGTGTTTTTAATAATTCTTGTAAACTAATTTTTATCATCTTGCCACCAAAGTCTTTTTAATTTTTCATTAAGTTCTTCTTCTGTAATATCGCCTTTTCGATATTCTTCAAAATATCGATCCATTAAGGCTTGCTTATTAACTTGTTCAATATCTTTTTTAGAGTCTTCTTCTGGGTCACCATATTCTTCATAATAATCGTTTACAACATCAATTCTTTCTTTGAATGTATCGTTAAAACGTCCTTTACGTTTTTTATAAAAATAGACAATAACAAAAATAAAACAACCAGAAAGAATTGCAAAACCAAAGATAAATAAACGAATAATCTTAATAATGTCTGTTTCAAATTTATTTTGTGGAAATTTAATTTCACCTAAACCTTTAACAAAACCTTCTTCTTCTATTAACTTTTCTATATCTAATTGATATTTAAAATATTGTGAATCATGATGAACTAAAACATTAACAATTTCACCTTCTTCTACTTCAACACCAAAAGCATTAATTATAGTTCCTTCTTGTACAAATGTGTTTTCTAATACATCATCAATATATATTTGTAAATTAAAATTTGCACTTGACGTATTCAAGAAAAAGGCACTTACATAATATTCATCTTTTTTCATTCCAAATACGATAGTAACATCACCTGAATGAGTTTCTTCATCAATGACAACTTTATATTCATCGTATGCTTTATTAACGGTATCTATAAATGTTTCTTCTTCTATAGATGTAATATTACAAACATTTAAAGACAATAACGCCACAAGTAATGATAACATTTTAATCATCAAATTCACCATTAACAATTACTAAGAATCGATCTTTTCCTTGTAAATCTTTTAAAACTTCAGCTTTAGCGTTTGGAAAACAACGATTTGCTAATTCTAACATTTCTTTTTTTGTTTTATGACTATGTTCAAAACATAAAAGAGCATTTGGTTTCAAAATCTTACTAGCATTTTCTAATATTTCTTTGTAAAATTTCATCCCTTTATCTCCACCAAATAAAGCAATATTTGGTTCATTATCTTTTACAAGTGGTTCTACATATTCATCATCTGGAATATACGGTGGGTTTGATACTAAAATATCAAACTTCAGACCTTTTTCAATTAAAGGGTCTAGCATATTACCTTGTAAAAAAGTAACAGTTGTATCGTTGTTTAATGCATTACATTTTGCTGTTTGTAAAGCTTCATTTGAAATATCAGTTGCAGTTAAAGTCATATTAGACTCTTCTTTACTAAGTGCAATCGCAATATTACCAGAACCAGTTCCTACATCAACAACATCAACTTTTTTACCATCAAATAAATCATCATAATAAGATAATACTAAACCTACTAATTCTTCTGTTTCAGGACGTGGAATTAATACACTAGAATTAACAATCATTTTATAGCCATAAAAATAACTATAACCAATAATATGTTGAGCAGGAATACCGCTTAAATAATCTTCAATTGCCTTATTAATTTTAGCTTCTAATTCAATATCAATTTCACTATTTAAATTCATAAAGAATTCAGCACCATCAAGACCAGATAGTTCTAACACTAATAGTTTTATTGCTTCTTCTTCTAGACCTTTGTTTCTTGCTAGTTTTTGTCCATTTTTAATTAATTTTTGATATGTCATATAAACCTCCAAAGATTACTTAGATATATTGTATCATAAATTAATATTTTTATCAAGTAGTGTTTCTTAATAAAATATCTTATTAAAAAGGAGTTCTTAAATGAACTCCTTTAATTTTCTTCAACACTTAATTGTTTCTTTTGATCTTCAGCAATTAAAGCATCAATAACAGGATCAATTCTACCTTCCATGATTCTATCTAATTGTTGAAGTGTAAAACCAATTCTGTGATCTGTTACACGGTTTTGTGGGTAGTTGTAAGTTCTAATTTTTTCACTACGATCTCCACGTCCAACTTTAGAAAGTCTTTCAGCTCCTTCAGCTGCTTCTTTTTCTTGTAACATATGATCATAAAGTCTTGCTTGTAATACTTTTAAAGCACTAGCTTTGTTTTCATGTTGGCTTTTACCATCTTGACAAGATACAACAATTCCAGTTGGAATGTGTGTTACACGAATCGCAGACTTTGTTGTATTTACACATTGTCCACCAGGACCTGATGCACAGAAAGTATCAATTCTAACATCATTCATATCTAGGTTTACTTCAATTTCATCAGCTTCTGGCATTACTAAAACTGTTGCAGTTGAAGTGTGAATTCTACCACTTGATTCTGTAGATGGAACTCTTTGTACACGGTGAGATCCAGATTCGTATTTTAAGAATGAATAAACTGAATCACCATAAACCATAAAGCTAATTTGGCTAAATCCCCCAGCTTCACATTGAAGTGAATCAACAACTTCAATTTTCCAGCCCTTTGCTTCAGCATATTTTACATACATTCTGTATAAGTCACCCGCAAAGATATTACCTTCATCTCCACCTGCAGCACCTCTAATTTCCATAATAACGTTCTTTTCGTCATTAGGATCTTTAGGAATTAATAGAATCTTTAATTCTTGAGTAACTTCTTCAAGTTTAATTTTTGATTCCTCAAGTTCGAATTCAGCCATTTCTTTAATTTCTGGATCACTATCATGTAGTAATTCTTTAGCTTCGACGATATTGTTTTCTATTGTTTGTAGTTCTTTATATTTAATAACAATTTTTTCTAATGATTTTTGTTCTTTAGAAAGAGCAGTTAATTTTTTAATATCGCTTACTACACTCATATCTAAAAGCATTTCTGATATTTGATTATATCTTTCAGCAATTACTTCTAAACGATCTTTCATAATTTTCCTCCTATTCTTCTATAGGTGTGCTATTTGTTTTCTTTCTAGTAATGTGTTTTACTTCTCTAAAACGACATTCAGCAGGGAAGAAATTATAGCGAATATCATTAAGCGCACCTTGACGGTTTTTCGCAATGATTAATTCAATTTGTTTTTCAGTTGTATCAGGACCTAGTGATGATGCTTCAACAACTTCTTCTTCAGCACCTTCTGCTTTCTTTTCTTCAGGACGATATAAGAACATTACGATGTCGGCATCTTGTTCGATACTTCCTGATTCACGAAGGTCAGATAATACTGGTCTTTTATCTTCACGTGTTTCAACACTACGTGATAACTGTGATAAGGCGATAACAGGAACTTCAAGTTCTTTTGCTAAAATCTTTAAGGCACGCGAAATTGCAGCGACTTCTTCTTGACGTGATCCTTTTCCATCACCAGAAATTAATTGTAAGTAGTCAATAATAACTAAATCTAAGTGTCCAGCTTGTTTTAATTGGCGACATTTAGAACGAATATCATAAATGTTTGATGAATTCGATTCATCAAAATACAAATGATAACTTGAAAGTTTTTGTCTTGCACGACCTAAGATAATCATTTCTTGATCACTTAATTCACCTTTTTGAATCTTAGACATTTGGATAGCGCCTTCATATGAGAATAGACGCATCATCAACTGTTCAATACTCATTTCTAGTGAGAAGAATGCGGCAGAAATATCACTTGCACGACAAGCATTAATTGCAAGATTTAAGGCAAATGCCGATTTACCAACAGAAGGACGAGCGGCTAAGATAATTAAATCTCCTCTTTGAAGTCCTAGAGTTGCTCTATCAAGGGCTGGATATCCTGTTGGAATTCCTTTAATTTCACCATATTCATTATTGTATTTTTCAATTGTTTCATAAACGCGTGTAGCAGCTTTTTCAATTGTTAAAAGTTCACTTGTTCTTCTTTTTTTAATTAAATCTAAAACAACATCTTCCGTTTTATCAAGTAACTCATTAAATTCTAATTTATTTGATAAAATATCACTATTTAATTCATTGAATACTCGATGTAACTCTCTTTCAATCGCTTTATCTTTTACTAAGTTTACATATAAATCAGTAGAGGCTGTTGTTGGGACCTCATCAGCTAAACCTAATAAATACTCTTTATGATCAGTTGTTAGAGTTAAATTTAATCTTTTTAATTCATCAATTACAAGTAATACTTCAACATTTGAATCTCTTTTAAAAAGATTAAGCATTGCTTCGTAAACTTTTCGATTATCTTCGTTATAAAAATCACGAATATCAAGTTTTCCACTTACACCATTTATAACATTATTATCAATTAGGATACTACCTAACACATAACGTTCTGCTGAATTATTGTATAAGTTTTCATAACTTGGCATATATTACTCCTTTTCAACAACGTATACTTTAATGATTGCAGTAACTTGTTTATGTAATTCAATTGGAATATCATATGATCCTAAAGCATTAATAGTACCTTTGAATTTGATATTCTTTTTATCAAGTTGAACACCAGTATCTTTTAAGAAAGTGTCAACAACTTGTTTAATACTAACTGTTCCAAACATTTTTCCTTCAAGACCTGTTTTAACTGGAATTTTAATTGGTGTACTTTCAATTTTAACTCTTAATTCTTTCATTTCTTGTAAATGTTTTTCTGCAGCAATTTGTTCTTGTTTCTTTTGTTCATCTAGACGTTTTAAGTTTTCTGAAGTAGCAAGAATAGCTTGTTCTGTTCTAATTAAATGATTTGCGAAACCTTGATTACAATCAATAATTTCATCTGCTTTACCATGACCTTTAACGTCTTTTCTTAATATTACTTTCACGTTTTCACCCTTCTCGATTAATTCATCTATATATGTTATTAATTGTTCGTAAACAGCATCAATATCGTCTGTTCTAATTTGAGCAGCCGCATTATTGAAGTGTCCACCACCACCCATTTTTTCCATTAAAACTTGGGCGTTGATTGTACCTAAACTACGAGCACTAATACCCACAGTATGGTTTTCAATTTTACCAATTGTGATACCTACATCTAAATCCTTAACTGAAATAATTTCATCACTAATTTTAGCAAGTTGTGGTCTATCAAATAATTGATTTGGTGAACCAACAGCAATACCTATTTTGTGATCATTTTCTGGATATAACTTAATAGTATCAATAAGTTCATGTCTTGTTGTTTTTTCTGTTAATTCTTCTTTCAAGTACTTTTTAACACCAGTCATATCTGCGCCATATTTAGCAAGGATTGACGCAACTCTAAATGTTTTTTCTGTACAACGATAGATAAAATTATTAGTATCAACAATAATACCAAGTAGTAACCAAGTTGCTTCTAATTTATCAAAGAATACTTCTTCTTCCATAAAGTCATAAAGTTCTACAATTAACTCAACACTTGAAGATGCTGCTGTAGAAGATAAATAGAAATCAACATTTTCAATTGCTTTGTCACCACGACGATGGTGGTCAACAACACCAATTTTTGATGCTTTTTTAACAAGCTTTGGTTCTATTAATAATCCATCACTTTGACAGTCAACAACCATTAATAATGTATCTTCTGTCATTCTTGCAAGAGCCATTGATGGAGAAATAATAACACTCTTTAATTCAATATGAGCTTTATCTACTTCATCTAATATTCTTCTTACAGTTGGATCAATACTTGATTCATCAAGTATAATATAAGCTTCTTTTCCTAAGGCTTTAGCCATGCGATAGATTGCTAGTGTGGCACCAAAAGCATCCGCATCAGCATTTTTATGTCCAATAGTCATTACGCAGTTTGAAGATTTAATAAATGTTTGTAACTCTTCGCTTTTCATACGCATAGTAACTTTTGTTTCAGATTGTGCTGTATCAGTTTTAGCACCATAATACATAACTTTTTGATCAATCTTAACAATAGCTTGGTCACCACCACGATTCATCGCAAATTCTAATTGCTCTTTAGCGTGCGCAGATAAGTCATCAATGTTTTCATCAAGACACGCAACACCAATACTTAAACTCATTTTATAAGGTTTACCTTGAACTAATGTTTTAATTGTGTCTAAAATAGAAAAGTTTTCATGCATCATTTGTTGTAATTGACTCTTATCCATAATAAACAAATAGCTACTATCACTATAGGCACGTACATATGCATTAAATTTTTCCGACCATTTCGCAATCGCTGTTACGATATGCCACATAAATTCAGCTCTTTGTTCTACATCAAAGTCCGATAAAATATTTTCTAAATTATCAACATTTAGATAACCTAAAGCTGTAATTCTTCTATCATATAATGCTTTAACATTAACAATATCAGTAACATCAGTTAAATATATAGTATGATATTCAATATCATATTTTGCGCTAAACTTTTTACCATAGATTTCAACTTGAAATGTTTCATTTTTTTCTTTAACATTTTTATATAATTCTTTACTAATATATTTAAGTTTAATATCATTTAATGAACTTTCAAAAATATCTTGGGCATAAACATTTGACCAATGTATTTCATTATTTTCAGATAAAATAATAATCCCAATCGGCAAACCATTAAAAGCATGTTCACCAGCTTTTTTTACTCGGTAGCTAATTGTATTCCATTCGCCTAATCTTGTTTCTAAGAACTTAACTTTTTTAATATATTTATTTAAACGGTATTTACTCATTAATTCAGATAAAGTTAAAATTAATAAAATAATTGTTCCATATAAGAAATATGGATAGATTATTACATCTTTAATTTTATACTGAGTTGCATAAAGATAGTAAGTACCAAAACCAAAAACAATACTTAAAATAGTTAAGAAAATTGATAATATGTTATTCTTTTTCTTCATGTTATCACCTTTTTTTCTAGTTTATATTATGTTGGCATACTAGGCCATATTACTCTCTTATTTTATCACATTTTATTTTTTTTATAAAGTAATATGATATTTACATTTTTCAAGATTAAAAAAAGGTCCTTAAAAGATCTTTAATTATATATTAATATTTTCTGATTCTACTTAGTAAACAAATATTATTCACTTTATTTAGTTTTGTATTTTATAT
>JAZOLG010000050.1:0-53213 GCA_045652765.1 Bacilli bacterium | reverse complement strand
AAAATTTTAACAAATTATTACATAATTATCAATAAAGCATTTATTGAATTTACTAAATATTTACTCAAGCATTACTTGAGTTATTGTTTTTTAAAAAAGACAACTATTGTTGTCTTCTAAGTTCTGCAATTTCAAATATTAATTTTTCTGTTTTTTCCCAACCAAGGCATGGATCAGTAATCGATTTACCATAAGTACCTTCTTCTAATTTTTGACATCCATCTTCGATATAAGATTCAATCATTAAACCTTTAACAAGTTTTTTTATTTGATCGTTATGTCTTGTTGAATGTAAAATCTCTTTGGCGATGCGAACTTGTTGATCCCATTTTTTATTTGAGTTAGCATGATTAGTATCAACAATGACCGCAGGATTTTTTAATCCTGATTCTTCATATTGTTTAGCAATTAAGGCTAAATCTTCAAAATGATAGTTAGGGTGTGATTTCCCTTCTCTATCAACATATCCACGTAAAATGGCATGAGCCATATCATTACCCTTACTTACTACTTCCCATCCACGATAAATAAATGTATGGGAATTTTGTGCTGCATTAATTGAATTCATCATTACGGTTAAATCACCACTTGTTGGATTTTTCATTCCAACAGGAATATCTAATCCACTAGCAGTTAGACGGTGTTGTTGATCTTCAACAGAACGCGCACCAACTGCGACGTAAGAAAGTAAATCTGATAAATAACGATGATTTTCGGGATATAACATTTCATCGGCACAAGAAAAACCAGTTTCTGCTAAAGCTTTCATATGTAGCTTTCTTATCGCAATTAAACCTTTTAACATATCTGGATCACTTAATGGATTTGGTTGATGTAACATCCCTTTATATCCTGCGCCTGTTGTTCTTGGTTTATTAGTATAAATTCTAGGTATAATCACAATTTGATCTTTCACTTGATCTTGAACTTTTCTTAAACGTTTAATATAGTCAATTACTGCATCCTCACGGTCCGCTGAACATGGTCCTATGACTAAAATTAACTTATCACTTTCACCTTTAAATACTTTTTGAATTTCTTCATCGTTTTGTTTTTTGATTGCTTTTAAATCATCATTTAACGGATAAAGATTTTTAATTTCTTGCGGTGTCGGCAATTTTCTTAAAAATTCCATATTCATATCAATCACTCTTTCTATTTATCAAAATAACTTCTTCTTAATGTCGAAAGACGCATAATATCTTTCATTTTTTCAATATCTTCATTTTCTATTGTTTGTTTTAATAATTTAAATTGTTCTTCAAATTCACTCATTTGTTTTAACAATTCTTCTTTATTTAATAAAAATAATTCACTCCACATATTTTCATTAATTCTAGCAATTCTTGTTAAATCTCTAAAAGAGTCTCCAGTATATTGAACTAAATTTTTTGAATCTTTACAAGTCATCAAACTAACTGCGATACAGTGCGTAAGTTGTGATAAAAATCCAATCATTTCATCATGTTCTTCGGGAGATAATTTAACAATATTTTTAAAGCCTAAAATTTTACCAATATCTTCAACCATCGAAATAGCTTTCGGTGTCGATTTCTTAGTTGGAGTAATAATTAGATTTGCGGCTAAGAATAAGTCTTTTTTACTATTTTCTACTCCATATACTTCACGGCCAGCCATGGGGTGAGCACCAATAAACTCTAAGTCTTTTCTCAATACTTTTTCTAATTCATTAATGATATAACTTTTTACACCAGTAACATCTGTTAAAACAGCTCCTGTTTTAATAAACTGTTGATAATTATTAATCCATTCTACAAATACTTTTGGATATAAACAAAAGATTAACAAATCAAATTGTTCAACAAATTCTTTATGAACTTCGGTTGTACCATCAATAATAATATTATTTTTAATAGCATATTCAATTGATGATGGATTTTTATCAATAGCATAGACTTGATAACCTGCTTCCATCAAACATGATGCGTAACTTCCACCTAAAAGTCCTAGGCCGACGATTAGTATTTTATTATTTTTATCTAGCATTGTCTTACCTCGATTCCAAGTGTTTTTAAATCGTTAAAAAATTTAGGATAACTTTTATTTACAGCCTCAATTCCTTCAATAAATCCACCTGTTGTTGTAAGTAGAACCGAAAGGGCCATGACAATACGGTGATCATTATGTCCATCTAATACATCAATTGGATAATGAATTGGTTGTTTTTTGATAATTACTTCATTATCAAACTCTTCAATTTGAATACCAAATTTACATAATTCCACAGCTAAATCATTAATACGATTACTTTCTTTAATTTTTAATCTATTTGTATTAATAAAATGTGCTCCATGGAATATACTTGCCATAACAAATAAGATTGGACCTAAATCAATCGCATTTTGAAGATCAATTTGATTGAAGCTAGTTGTTAAAAGTTTAAAATATTTTTTATATATTTTATCACCTTGCATGGAGTTTTCTTTTAATCCCATTAATTCTACATTTCCATCTAAATAGTTAAAGGCATCAAGAAATGAAGCATTAGAATAGTCTCCTTCAACTATAAATTTTGATACTTGATATTCTTGAGGACCTTTAATAATATATCGATTATCAATATTGACAATTTCAATTCCAGAAAGTCTTAAAACATCAAGTGTTATATCAATATAATTAGCGCTTTCCAAATTAGTTGTAATATTTAAAAAACTATCACCATTTAATAGTGGTAATGCGAATAATAATCCTGTTATAAATTGACTACTAATGTTTCCTGGAATATTAAATGTGGCTGGTTTTAGTAAACCTTTAAACATAATTTGATTTTGTTCTTTAATTATCTCAATATTTTGTGTTTGACATATTTCTTCGTAAACACTTATACCTCTACTTAATAATTTTTCTGTCCCTTTAAATATCGCAGTTTTTCCTAAAGTTAACGCAAGAGGTATAAAAAATCTAAGTGTGCTACCACTTTCAAAACAATCAAATATTAAAGTATCATCAAGTTCTTGATAAGTTTTTACTGTTTCTACTTTAACTAAATTGTCTTTGAAAGTTATTTTTTTTCCAATTGTTTCTAAACAATTAATTGATGCTTTAATATCGTTACTAAGTTCGATATTTTCTACATAACATGTTTTATTTGTTAGTGCTGCAGCGATCAATAATCGGTGGGCATAACTTTTTGATGGAGGAACAATTACTTGTCCTTTAGCAGTTGTCTTTTTGATTTCAATCATTTCTGCAGCGACCTTTCTATAATTTATTTAATTAAATAATCAATTGCCTCTAAGTATCCTTTCAAGCCATGGCCGACAATTGATAGTTCTGCGGCTTCTTTAACAAAACTTATTTTACGATAATCTTCTCTTTTATTAACATCTGTAATATGAACTTCAACTGTTGGAATCATAACTGATTTCAACGCATCAAGTATTGCTATACTTGTATGAGTATAAGCAGCTGGATTAATAACAATACCATCTACTTTATTTAAGTATGCTTCTTGAATTTTATCAACAATTGCGCCTTCATGATTTGACTGAAACAATTCTACTTCAATCTTTAACTTTGTTGCGTAATCATTAATCATATCACATAAATCTTGATAAGTATTTGATCCATACAAATCTTTTTCTCTAATTCCTAAAAAATTAAGATTAGGACCATTAATTACAAGTATTTTCATTATTTTACCTCATAATATAACTTATAGACACATTCTTCGAATTCTTCATCATTTTTAATAACTAAATCAGCATTTCGCATATATATGTCATAACGTTCAGAATATAATTTTTTTAACTTTTCCGGATCATTTGAAAGTGGTCTAGATGAAGTTGCAGTAAGCATTTCTAGTGGACGATCAATAAAAACAATTTTTCCATTTTGTCTTAAATTATCAATATTGATTTGTCGTTTGATTACTCCTCCACCTGTTGATATTACTTGATTATTTAGTTTAGAAAATTTATATGTTACTTCTGTTTCTAATTTTCTAAAAGCATCTTCACCACTTGTTTCAATAAATGTTTTAATAGATGTACCAATTTCTTTTTCAATTTCTTTATCAATATCAACAAAATCTTTATTTAATTTTTTCGCAAGATTTTTACCTATTGTTGACTTACCACAAGAAGGCATTCCGATTAAAACAATATTTCTTTTTTCTTTTCTAATTTTTGTATATATTTCATTAATAACTTTTTGTTCAATTTCTACATCTCTAAATATACAAGATGCGTATACTGCTTGTGCCACTAACATATATAATCCACCATAAGCTTTAATGCCCTTAGCTTTAGCAGTTTGTACAAGCTTCGTTTTCATTGGATTATACACGACATCAAAAACGCCCTTCAAATTAGTGAAGTTATTTATATCAATTATTAAGTCTTGATTATTAGGATACATCCCAACTGGTGTTGCGTTTAAGATGATTTGTGCATCATTATGAAGTTCAAGAGCTTCTTGGTATGATATTTCTTCACCCCTTGGTTCTAACGCAACTACCTTAATAGTGGAAGCTTCTAAATGTTTAAAAACGGCTTGAGCTGTTTTTGATGTTCCACCATTTCCTAAAATTAAAACCTTTTGATCTTTAATTTTTATTTTTGATTTTAAAATTAAATCTCTTAAACCTAAAAAATCAGTGTTGTAACCACTTAGTAAGCCATTCTTATTTACAATAGTGTTGACCGCACCAATTAAGGCTGCTGAAGGATCAATATAGTCTAAATATGGTATAACTTTTTCTTTATATGGAATTGTTACATTAATACCACAAAAGTTTTTACTTTTCATAAATAAATCTAGTTGTTCTTTTGCCACTTCATGAATTTGATATTCATAATTACCAATTGATTCATGAATTTCTTTTGAAAAACTATGACCTAAATGTTCACCAATAAGACCGTATTTCATATTGTCCTCCTTTATTTTAAGAAATTTTCACCATATTTTTCTTTTAATAAATCACATACAACAAGTGCAGTTATTGTATCAATAACAACTGCCATTCTTCGAATAATTGCTGGATCATGTCTACCAATTAATTCTAATTTAACATTTTCCATTTTTTCGATATTAACAGTGTTTTGTTCTTTCATAATTGATGGTGTTGGTTTAATAGCTAAATTAAATACTACTGGCATTCCATTAGTAATTCCACCATTAATACCACCATTATTATTTGTATATGTTTTTATTTTATTATCTTCTACATATAATTGATCATTGGCAGTTGATCCTAATTTATTACTAAAATCAAAACCAAGCCCAAATTCAATACCTTTTACCCCACCTATGGAAAAACATGCATTCGCAAGTTTTCCTTCTACTGATGAAAACCATTCATTTCCAAGTCCACAAGGTAAACCAATAATAGCTGTTTGAAGTATTCCGCCTACTGAATCATTATTTTCTTTAGCTTCTAAAATAACTTTTTTGATATCTTTTTCAATATCATTAAGAACTGGAAATTCTTTTTCCATTAAATCTTTAACTTCTAATGCATCAAGGGAAAAATCTTTATCTAAGACCGTTCCACACTTTTTAATATGTGTTCCTATGTAAATACCTTTTTCTCTTAATGCTTTAAGTAAGATTGATCCACTAGCAACAATTGATGCAGTAATTCGACCAGAGAAATGTCCACCACCACGATAATCATTATAACCATTATATTTTACATTTGCTGCATAATCAGCATGTGATGGTCTCATTATATTTTTGAGTTCACTATAATCTTTACTAATAACATTATTATTCTTAATTAAAATAGTAAGAGGAGCACCAGTTGTATAACCATTGAATACACCGCTTACGATTTCAAAGTCATCCATTTCAACTCTTTTTGTTTCAATATCTTTTTGTGGTCTTCTTTTACAAAGCATTAATTTAATAAAATCTTCATCAACTTTAATGCCTGATGGGATTCCATCAAGTGTTGAACCAATTAATGGTCCATGACTTTCACCAAATAATGAAAGAGTAAGATAATCGCCAAGAATATTTCGCATTGCTACCTCCTATAAAAATTTTTTAATTTCATCTAATTCTATTTTTTCTAATATATATTTACCAGGTTCATTAACTTTTACAATTGTAATGTTATTACCTGTTCTTTTTTTATCTAAATTAATATATTTAATTAATTCTGTACTTGATGTATTTACTGATGTTGGTAAGTCATATTTTTCTAATACTTTTTGTAGTCTTAATTTGACATCGTTTGATGAAAAATATAGCATACCAATACCAACTGCTTCACCATGTAACAAATCATTAAACTTTCCACTACTTTCAATAGCATGACCAATTGTATGACCAAAGTTTAAAATTCTTCTTAATCCTTGTTCTTTTGGATCTTGTTCGACTATTGATTTTTTAATCTTTAAAGCCTCAATTATGATGTATTCTAAATCATCACATAAACAACTTGAATTTTCTATAAAATCAAAAAGTTCAACATTTGATGTTAAAGCCATTTTAATTGCTTCAACAAGACCAGAATGTAGTTGTCTTTTATCAAGTGTTAATAAAGTAGTTGGATCAATAATCACTTTCTTTGGCGGATAAAATGCGCCAACAACATTTTTTACACCATTAAAGTCAATTGCTGTTTTTCCACCAATCGAAGAATCAACTTGTGAAAGTAGTGTTGTCGGGATATTGTAAAAATCAATCCCACGCATATATGTACTTGCAACAAAGCCAGTTAAATCTCCAACAACTCCTCCACCTACTGCTATAATACAATCACTTCTAGAAAACTCTTTGTCAATTAAAAAGTTTAAAATCTTTGTGTAATTATCAAAGTTTTTTGATTTTTCACCAGATTCAATTGTATACAAATATCCGTCTTTGGCATAATCTAAAACTTTCTTCGAATATATTGTTGGAACTAAACTATCAGTTACAACTAATACTTTACGATTTAAGTCTAGATATTCATTTATTTTATCTAAGCTATTTTTTTCAATTACAACATCATATTCTAAATTATTATAAGTAACTGTTAGTTTCATTTTTTAACCTCAATTATTAAAATAAGTTCCGACTACTTTTAGTTTATCACAAAATACTTTTAAAGCATTTAACATATCTTTACCATCTTGTGTATTAATAGAACCATCAAGTTCAACATAGAAATAGTAATTCCATATTAAGTCTTTCATTGGGCGACTTCTAAGAGTACGCATATTATATCCATAAGAACCAATAATATTAAGTGTTTTAGCAAGTGCACCTGCTTCATTTTTAACAGTAAACACTAAGATTGTATATACACCCATTTTATTATTCATAAACTCAACATTTTGAGCTTTAGTAAAAGCACCGAAACGTGTTGTATTATTATTACTAGAATTAATATTTGATTCGATGATTTCTAAATCATATAATTCAACTGTATCAGTAGAGGCGATTGCGGCTAAGTGTGGGTCGTTAGCATCTTTTACCATTTTAGCAGCAACAGCGGTATTTACAACGTCTTCTGTTTCTAAACCATGTTTTTGAAGATATTCACTACATTGATTTAGTGCTTGTTCATGACTAATAACTTTTTTTATATTTTCAAGGCATGTACCTTTTATACCAATAAGATTTTGATTAATAGTTATTTCTTTAACTTGGTTTACATGAAGTGGTCCTGAAAAAATTAAATCCATAACATTTCCAACTTCACCTGCATAACTATTTTCTAGTGGTAATACACATGTGTCACATTCACCATTTACAACCGCATTATAAGCACTAACAAAATCTTTATACGGAAAATATGTTGCATTTGGAAACATCTGAGTTGATGCGATATATGCAAATGCCCCTTTAACTCCACTATAAGCAACCTTTAATCCTTCTAATACTCTTCCTTGATATCTTTTAGATACATTCATTGTATTTTGTAAGAAATCAACATAGTATTCACGAATTTCATCATTTTTGATATATTTAGAATTATTATTAATAACTTCTAATTCTCTTGCTTGATCAAAAATTGGTAGGGCATGTTCTTTTTTGTATTCCGCAATTTTCTTTGCACAAATCATGCGTTTTTCAAAAAGTTCTGCCATTGATTTATCAATTTCATTTATTTGTTTTCTTATTTCATTCATATCTTTACCTATTTATTATAATCATTATATAATTTTTCAAATGCAGGTATTGCATTAATAATTGTTTCTTTTTTTACACAATAAGATAATCTAACATAACCAGGATATCCAAATGAGTCACTAGGAACAATTAGTAGTTCATACTTTTTGGCTTGTTCAGAAAACTTTAATGCGTCACTTTCTAAAGCTTTCACAAAAAGATAAAATGCACCATCTGGTTTAACTACTTCATATCCAATTGTTGTTAAAGCATTATAAAGTAAATCACGGTTTTCTTGATATACATTTATATCTGATGTAAAGCCTAAAATACTTGGAATCATGTGCTGAAATAAACTTGGTGCGCATACAAACCCTAAACTTCTTCCGCTACCACAAATAGCATTAAACAGTTCTTCTTTTTCTTTACACTTTTTTGAGACTTGAATATAACCAATTCTTTCTCCTGGTAAAGATAACGATTTACTGAATGAATAACCAATAATTGTATTATTGTAATATTCCATAATATTAGGTGTTTGCATATTACCATAAACCAATTCACGATATGGTTCATCTGATAATATATATATATTATGATTAAATTCTTGTTGTTTTTTATCTAAAATAGTTGATATTTTTTTAATAGTATCACTTGTATAAATTACACCTGTTGGATTATTAGGTGAATTAATAATAACAACTTTAGTTTTAGGTGAAATTGTTTTTTCCAAATCTTCTAAGTCCGGTTGAAATGAAGGTATACTTGGTTTAACAATTTTTAAAACTCCTTTTGCGGCTTCTGTAAATACTTTGTATTCAGGAAAAAAAGGTGAAAATACAATTACTTCATCATCATCATTTAATAAAGCATTTAGAGTAATTGTTAAAGACGCAGCTGCGCCTACAGTCAAATAAATAAGTGACGCATCTGTATCCATATTATATTTATTATTTAAATAACTAGCAATTGCATTTCGAACAGTTAAATCTCCTGCCGCACTAGTATATCCATGAAGTTTAGTTGAATCAGTACTTTCTAATAATTTAATTAATGTTTCATTTACAATACTAGGAGATGGAACACTTGGATTACCTAAACTAAAATCAAATACTTTGTCAATTCCTATTTGTTGTTTTCTATAATTACCATATTCAAATAATTCTCTAATTGCTGAACGATTTGAACCTAATTCATAATTTTTTTGATTAATCATAACTTCACCTATTTTATAAAGCATATTATATATTATAATCGAAAAACTTTAATTTGTCCATTAATTGTATTGATAATAAAAAGCAGTATTTGACAATACTGCTTTTTTATAGTTTTGATGCATTAATTTCTTTAATGTTTTTAGCAAGATCTCTTTCGAGTTTTGTAAAATCAATTAGTTTTCGATTATTCTCAAGTCTTTGATTTTCACGCATTTTATTGAAATTTTCAGTTGCAAGTTCTAATGTTTCACCATAATTAATTTCACCAGCAATAACATTTATAACGTTGTTTTGATATTCGATAATAGCACCTTCTACCATGTAGAAATATTCATCATTATTTATTACTCGTTTAATGAAACCAAAAGATACTGAAAGTACTAATGGTGAATGATTTTCCATAATCGCAATTTGACCATTATCACCATCAATTACTACATAATCAACGACATCATCATAAAATTTACCCTTAGGTGTTACAATTGATAATTTCATTTAGGCCTCTAATTCTTTGGCTTTTTTAATTGCGTCATCAATTGTGCCAACAAATCTAAATGCTTCTTCAGGTAAGTTATCATGTTTACCTTCTAGAATTTCTTTAAAGCCTCTTACTGTTTCTTTTACTGGAACATAAACACCAGGATTGCCGGTAAATTGTTCTGCCGAATATGTATTTTGTGATAAGAATAATCTAATCTTTCTAGCACGTGCTACAACTAATTTATCTTCTTCACCAAGTTCATCCATACCAAGAATGGCGATAATGTCTAATAATTCATTATATCTTTGAATTGTTTTTTGAACGCCTCTTGCTACCTCATAATGTTCACGGCCAACAATATCAATTGATAAAGCACGTGATGTTGATGACAGTGGATCAACAGCAGGATAAATACCTTCTTCACTAATTTTTCTTGAAAGGTTAGTTGTTGCGTCTAAGTGGATAAACGTTGTTGCAGGAGCTGGGTCAGTATAGTCATCGGCTGGAACGTATACAGCTTGAATTGATGTAATTGATCCATCTTTAGTAGAAGTAATACGTTCTTGTAAGTTACCCATTTCAGTAGATAAAGTTGGTTGATAACCTACAGCAGAAGGTGTTCGACCAAGCATTGCTGATACTTCTGAACCAGCTTGAGTGAAACGGAAAATGTTATCAATAAACAATAATACATCTTGATGTTCTTGGTCTCTAAAATATTCAGCCATTGTAAGCCCAGTTAATGCAACACGCATTCTTGCTCCTGGTGGTTCATTCATTTGACCAAACACCATAGCTGTTTTGTCAATTACACCAGTATCAGTCATTTCATAGTACAAATCATTACCTTCTCTTGTACGTTCACCAACACCAGCAAATACTGAGATACCACCATGTTCTTGCGCAATATTATGGATTAACTCTTGAATTAATACCGTTTTCCCAACACCGGCACCACCAAATAAACCGATTTTACCACCTTTAATATATGGCGCAAGTAAATCAATAACTTTAATACCAGTTTCTAATATTTCTACTTTACCAGATAAATCAGTAAGTTTTGGCGCAGGTCTGTGGATTGGCATTTTTTCTGTATCTTTAACTTCTCCTTTATTATCGATGGTTTCACCTAAAACATTGAAAAGTCTTCCAAGTGTTTTTGGTCCAACAGGTACCATAATTGGATTTTCTGTATCAACTACTTCCATTCCACGACTAATACCTTCTGTTGCATCCATCGCTACACATCTAACTGTATTATCACCAACATGAAGGGCAACTTCTAGCGTTAGATGAATTTCTACTTGATTATTTTCTTGAACATCGATTCTTAATGCATCGTTGATTTTGGGAAGTTTACCACTATCAAATTTAACATCAACAACCGGTCCTAAAACTTGTACTACGCGACCTTTGTTCATAGCACCCTCCTATTTTTTATTAATTACGCTAGCACCACCGATAATATCTGTAAGTTCTAAAGTAATAGCTTGTTGTCTTGCACGGTTGTACAAAAGTTCAAGTTTACCTACAACTTCAGTTGCATTATCTGTAGCTTTTTTCATAGAATTCATGCGTGATGCATGTTCGCTAGCCTTAGAATCTAAAACAAATCCATATACTAAATTCTCAACATATGTTGGTAAAATCATATTCAAAATATCTTCCATTTGACCATCATATTCATAATTAGAATTAGTAGCTTCTTTGTTAACTTCTACAATTGGTAATAATTTTGATACCTTTATGTTTTGAATTAAAGTATTTACATAATGATTATAAATTACTCTAACTTCATCAAATTGACCTAATATGTAACCTACGACAATACTTTTAATAAACTCACGCATTTCGTGAAATTCAACATCATCACGAATAAAGATTGGTTTATCATTAAATTTATTATAGTTATTTTTAATAACATAGTTAAATGCTTTTGTGCCAATTGAAGCTACAGTATAGTCAATACCATCAGGTAATTCATCAATATTTTTCTTTAGTTCTTTTAGTACATTAATATTAAATGCACCAGCCAAACCTTTATCAGATGAAATAACAATATAACATATTTTTTTAACTTCTCTAACCTTTAAGAAAATACTTTGGCAATCATTTAGAGCTTGTTTATCTTGAGTAATATTTGCAAGTATTTCTTCTATTTTATCTAAAAATGGTCGATAATCTTTGATATGACGTTCTGCATTTTTTAGTTTGGATGCTGAAATCATATTCATAGCTTTAGTAATCTGTGACGTCTTTTTAGTCGCATTAATTCTTAGCTTAACAGCTCTCATTGATGTTGCCATACTTTCCTCCTATCTAAAGAAATTATTTAATACATTTTTCATTGATTCGTCATTTGGTAATTGTTTAGTATTTTTCACTTCTTGAAGTAATTTTATCGCATCTTCATTCATATCTAAATATGTATAAAGTTCTTGTTCTTTATTTAAAATATCATTTACTTCTACTTGATCAAAATAACCATGTGTTAAAGCATAAATACTAAATACTAATTTTTCCGGAACAACATTTTCATGTAGACCTTGTTTTAAAAGTTCAACTGTACGTTTACCACGTTCTAGTTTTGCTTTTGTTTGGGCATCTAAATCCGAACCGAATTGTGTGAATGCTTCAAGTTCACGATATGCCGCAAGATCAAGTCTTAATGTTCCTGATACTTTTTTAACAGCTTTAATTTGAGCATTACCACCAACACGTGATACAGAAAGTCCAGCATTGATAGCTGGTCTTACACCAGAATGGAATAATTCTGTTTGTAAGAAAATTTGTCCATCTGTAATACTAATAACATTTGTTGGAATATATGCAGAAATATCACCAGCTTGTGTTTCAATAATTGGTAAAGCTGTAATTGAGCCTGCTCCTAGTTCATCTGAAAGTTTTGCAGCTCTTTCTAAAAGTCTTGAATGAAGATAGAATACATCCCCAGGATAAGCTTCACGTCCTGGTGGTCGTTTTAATAATAATGACAATTCACGATATGCTACAGCATGTTTTGTTAAATCATCATAAATAATTAAAACGTCTTTTCCACTATACATAAATTCTTCCGCCATTGTTACACCAGCATAAGGCGCTAGATATAAAAGTGGAGCTGGAAGTGATGCAGATGCACTAATTACTGTTGTATACTTCATTGCACCTGTAGCTTTTAATGTTTCAATAACACTTGATACTGTTGATTCTTTTTGTCCAATCGCAACATAAATGCAAAGTACGTTTTGATCTTTTTGATTTAAAATTGTATCTAACGCAATAGAAGTTTTTCCAGTTTGTCTATCACCAATAATAAGCTCTCTTTGTCCTCTGCCAATTGGAACTAAGGCATCAATTACCTTAATACCTGTTTGTAGTGGCACTTTAACAGATTGTCTTGCCATTACACCACTAGCTTTCTTTTCAACTGGACGGAACTTATCAGTTTTAAGAGCACCTAGTCCATCAATTGGTTGACCTAAAGCATTTAAAACACGACCGATAACTGCATCACCTACTGGAACTTCTAAAATTCTTTTTGTAAGTTTAACTTGATCTTTTTCTTTTACTTTACTAGAATCATCAAATAGAATTGCACCTACATAATCTTTTTCAAGATTAAGAACCATACCATATACATTGTTTGGAAATTCTAAAAGTTCTCCATACATTGCATTATCTAAACCATGTACAAGTGCAATACCATCACCAACTGATACAACTGTACCAACTTCATCAGTTTTAGAAATTGTTTCATATTTTTTAATTTGTTCTTTTATTAAAGATGAAATTTCTTCAATTCTTAAGGATTTCATAATTAGACCTATCCTTTAATAGTATTTTTTAGATTAGCTAATGATGAATCAAACGTATAGTCAATTACTTCATTTTGTACAATTACTTTGATTCCACCAATTAAAGCCTCATCAATTAATTCATTTAATTTTATTTGTTTATGATATTTATTTTCTAAAAACTTTATTAAATCTATTTTAATTTGCTCAGTTAATGAATACTTTGAAATAACTTCACAATTTAAAATGTTTTTCTTTTCATCAACCAACATTTTAAATGTATCATAAATATTTTCTATTTCTAATATTCTTTCGTTATCAACCAATACATAAATAAAATATAAAAAATAATTATCAACTTTATCACTTAATAAATTTTTAAAAAGTTCTTTCTTTTCTTCTTTGGAAATACTTGGATGCATTAAAACTTTTACAAGTTCATTTGAATTACTAATACAACTTTTAAGTACTTCTAAATCATTTAAGTCTTTATCTAAATCATTGCTTAAATCATATAAGCTTTTAGCATATTGTAAGCTTACTTCATTAATCATTAGCAAGTTCCTCTTTTAAAAATTCTTCAACTAACTCTTGATCTTTAGTTCTATCAATATGCGATTTAGTAATCTTTTCTGATAATAGATATGCAACTTCTACAATTTCATTTTTAATGTCTTCTTGTAAGTCTTGCTTTTCTTGTTCAATTATTGTTTTAGCGTTATCAAGAAGTCTTTCAGCTTCTTGTTTTGCGTCTTGAATAATTTTCTCTTTTTCAGTATTTGCTTTAGTTTTAGCATCTTGAACTAATGAGTTTGCCGTTTGTTTAGCATCTTCAATAATATGACTAGATTCTTGTTTTAATGAAGCAAGTTCGACTTCTGCTTCATTTTTTTCATCTAAAGCGGCTTTTACTGATTCGTTTCTTTTTTCTAAGAAATTAGTAACAATATTCCAACACTTAAATCTTACAAATAAAAATAAAACTAGAGTAGCACAAATTTGAGTAATAAAAGTCACGCTAGTAATGTCAAGTCCTGCACCCTCACGAATTAGATCAATCCCATTCATGATTGCATTTTTGACAGTTTCTGCGGCTCCACCCATGATTTTCTCCTAGAATACGAAAATTAAAAGAATAGCTGTAACGAAACCATAGATACCAGTTGTTTCAGCAACTGCTTGACCCATGATCATTGTAGAACGAATTGCACCAACAGCTTCTGGTTGACGACCAACAGCTTCAACTGCTTTACCAGCAGCATTTGCTTGTCCAAGACCAGTACCAAATCCTGTAAATACCGCAAGACCAGCACCAACACCTGCACCTAAATATTTTAATCCTTCACCTGTTGAAATAGTTTCTGCTAAAAACATAAATACTTGTGTTAATAAATTCATCATTTTTTAATTCCTCCTAATTTTTTATTTTTCCGGCATCTTTCCAGATACAAAAATAATTGTTAATAAGATAAAAACATATGTTTGAATTGCTCCAAAGAATATATCAAATATTGCATGGAATGCAGGAGCAATAAAGACACTTAATATTGCACCAATTGGAATTGAAGCAATTTCAATTAATGCTAAGCTTTGATAAATCAAAGCCATAATAATACTACCACTTAAAATATTACCAAATAAACGCATTCCAAGTGAGAATGGCGTAACTATTTCCGAAATAATATTTATTGGTAACATAATTGGAAATGGATCTAAGAAGCCTTTTAAATAATTTTTTAATCCATTTTCCTTAATAGCTGTTGCTTGAATCATAAATGCACTTATAAATCCAAGTGCAACAGTAATCGCAATATTAGCTGTTGGATTATTTAAACCAAACATTCCGCTAATATTAGAAATAAAAATAAACAGTGCTAATGTAACAATCATTGGTGCATATTTTTTCCATTTTGGACCAAGATTTTCTTTGCACATCCCATTTATCCAATCAATTAATATTTCAAATACTAAGACTATTCCTTTTGATGGTTTGCTAGGGTCTTGTTTTTTTGCTTTATGACCGACAATCAAAACTAAAACAGCCAAGATAATAGTTATAATAATTGATGCTTTAATATTTGGGGACATCCGTTTGTAAAAATCGGCAAAAGTCAAAATCAACAATTCATCACCCTCTTTCTATTTGTGAATAATTCCTAAAATAATTGTAACAATTGGTATCATAAATAAACCACTTAGTCCTAAAAGATGAAATGGTTCAAGCAATACCACAACTAAAATTACGCCAATATATAACAATGTGCTTGTAATGAAATTAACCATCATCCAAAGTGAGGCTGGTTCTAATCTTCGATAAAGCACATATGTTGTGATTACTGAATTTTTAATAAAAATTCCTAGTCCTACTAAATAACATAATATAAAACTATACGCAATATTTTTTTGAATTAAAAACAATATAATTGAAATAACTATTGAAACAATGAATGAATACAATACTATTATTTTATCGAAATTGTCATTAAAGTTCTGTTTTTTCATTTTCTTGATTATTCTTTTCTAATCGTCGTTTTTCTTCTTTTTTAATAACTTTTAATAGTCCTATAAAAAAACTAACTAAACCAAGCGCTAAAGCAATAATTAGTGTGAAAACAAGACGATTATTATTCTCAGGACCATTTCGTTGTAATAAATATCCAATTAAAACACCAAATAATAATATTGTTAGAAATTTCCAAATTTCTTGCATTACCTCATTATAAAGTTTAAAACCGTGAACAAGTTTATCTTTTTTTTGTTTATTCATTCTCGATTTCCACAATTTTATTAACACGTCTTTCATGACGCCCATAAGTGAAACTTGCATTTAAATAAGCATCTACAATTTGAAGTGTTAACTCTTTGGCAGTATTTTTTGCACTCAAACATAATACGTTAGAATCATTATGTTCTTTAGTAAGAATTGCGTCTTCCACACTACCTACTAAAGATGCACGAATACCTTTAAATTTATTTGCTGTGATACTCATACCAATTCCAGTGTAGCATACTAAAATACCATATGTAGCATCTTGTAAAGCACCAACGCATACTTTTTTAGCAAAATCAGGATAGTCAACAGATTCTTTCGAATATGTTCCACAATCTACTACTTCAATTTGTTTTGTTTTTAAGAATTCAATAATTTCATTTTTTCGATCATATCCTGCATGATCTGAACCAATATATATTTTCATAATTATCACCTATAATATTTTATCATAAAATATAAATTTTTTCTAGCAAATTATTTATTATTTTTAAAAATAAAAACAACAAGAATAAATTCTTGTTGTCAGGAGTGTCGATATTTGAAATTAGACAAAATTTTTATTATTTTAAGCGTTTGGTTATTTAAAACGATCAATTAACCATTGTGGCATTTTGCCTTTAATATCTTCTTTAGGTTTATTTAAAGATTCAATCTTTGGTTCTTGTGGAGTTGTTTGACCGCCACCTAAATTAACAAGCTCTGCTTCCATACGTTCTTGTTCTCTAACTTCGGCTTCAGTTTGTTTTGTTTGGTCAAAACCAGTTGCGATAACGGTAACAATAATTGCACCTTCTAAACCTGTATTGAATCCAGTACCATAAATAATATCAATTTCTGTACTAGATGCATTTTGGATTTCCGCAACAATATCTTGAACTTCTTTCATCTTAACTTCAACATCACTTGTGATTTGAACGATTGCATCTGTTGCACCATTAATGTTTATTTCTAAAAGAGGTGAACTAATCGCAATACGAGCAGCTTCAACAGCTCTGTTTGGACCAACAGCCATACCAATACCCATAAGTGCAGTACCTCTGCCTTTTAAAACATTTCTAACGTCTGCAAAGTCAACATTAACCATTGATTCACAAGTAATAATTTCGGAAATACCTTGAACCGCTCTTCTTAATACATTATCAGCCTCACGCATTGCTTCTAAATATGTAAAATCAGGACCGCCAAGTGTTTGTAATTTATCGTTAGGAATAATTACAAGAGTATCAACAAAAGGACGCATTTTTTCAATACCGTATAAAGCCATCTTCATACGTTTTCTACCTTCAAATCCAAAAGGTTTAGTAACAACACCAATAACTAAACTTCCCATTTCTTTCGCAATTCTTGCGACTACATGAGCAGCACCAGTACCTGTTCCACCACCCATACCAGCAGTAACAAATACCATATCTGCATCTTTTAATGCATCTCTAATTTCATCTTCTGATTCTTCAGCAGCACGTTGACCAATTTCTGGTTCAGCACCTGCTCCCCAACCTTTAGTTATTTGACGACCAATTTGAATTTTATTTGCTGCTCTTGACATTCTTAAAGCTTGTGAGTCAGTGTTAACCGCAACAAATTCAACACCACCAACGTCATTTAAAATCATTCTGTTGACTGCATTACATCCGCCGCCACCTACACCAACTACTTTAATAACTGGACCTGGAGTTGTGGTAACTCTATCTTCAGTTCTCATATGTATGCCTCCTTTGACAATTTTTACTATTTTAATGTAGTCTTATTATATCATTAAGTCTAAATTTTATCAAATAAAAAAATCAACTATTTTTCCAACATAAAAAAACGGAGTTTAAAACTCCGTAAAAAAATTAATCTAATTTATTTTTTTGATAGTGTCTTAAAAGTTCCTTAAATCTTTTATAGTGCACTATTTCTCTTTGTCTTAAGAATAGTAATGGTCCTAAAACATCAGGATCATTTGAAAGATCAATTAGATTTTCATAAACGGCTCTTGCTTTTTCTTCTGCCGCCATATCTTCCACGATATTCGCAATATGATCACCGACTGCTGAAATGTATGCAGTTGTATATGGCACACCGCTTGCATTTTGTGGAAATAAGTCGATTCCATGTTCAGTAAAATAATCTTCCATTCCGGCATTTTTAAAATCTTCGGCAGTTGCGCCTTCAGTTAGTTGTTTCATCATTGTACAAAGCATTTCTACATGTGATAATTCTTCAGTTCCAATATCTTGTAATACTGCACGGCCCATATCATCAGGCATTGTGTAACTTTGATTTAAGTATCTTAGCGCTGCGCCTAATTCACCTTGTGGACCTCCATACTGGCTCATAATTACCTTAGCCATCTTTAAATCTTTCTTTTTAATATTGATTGGATATGCCAATCTCTTTTCATACATCCACATTAGAATCTACCTCCAAATGGCCAATTATTTAACCATGGCCATGGAAGTTTATCTAATGAATCTGATGTTAAGTTAATTGGGCCAAATTTATTTTCATAGTCTCGAACAGCCCGTTTGTATTCATTTTGTAGATTACTAAATTTATTAATTGCTGCTTGATCTGTTGGATTAGTGTCTAAATATAAAACTAAATCATTCATGCCAAAGCCATACATCCCAATTTCATACATTAAACGTTCTTTTTCATTTTTTGGTTTTATTGCAAGTGGTTGATAGTTTTTATATGGATCATATAAATCTTTAAACATATTACCCTTTAAAAACCCTAACTCTGTATCTTCAATATTAGAATTTAAATTTGGAACGTTATTCATTTTGTAATCTTTAAAATAATTAATGTGATTCATTTTATCCCTCCCAATTTATCTTATTCAAACAAAATAAATTAGCGTGGGCATATATTATCCTTCGTAATAATTTTTATTTCAGGTATTAATTCAATATTAAATTTTTCTTTTACTTTTCTTTTTACATAAAATATTAGACTATACATTTCATTAAACGTCGCATGCTTTTCATTAACAATAAAATTAGTATGAATATTTGAAACTTTTGCATTACCTATCGAATAATTTCTCAAATTACATTTATCTATTAATTTCCAAGCACTAATATCATTAGGATTTTTAAAAATACTTCCTGCACTATATGAATTTATTGGTTGTGTATTTTTTTTAAGATTTAAGAACTTTTGATACTTTGCTTTTGTATCTTTACTATATTTAGTAAACTTTAATATTGTTCCGATAATTATTAGTTTTTTATTTTGAAAATAACTTTTACGATAATCAAATTCAAAATCATGATATTTAGATTTTATTTTACCAAATTCATCCATATAAATTACTTTAACAGTAATATCTTTCATTGAATATTTAAATGCTGATGCATTCATATAAATTAAGCCACCAATAGAACCAGGTATTAATGATAAATGTATGGCGTCTAAATATCCTTTATCAACTATTTTCTTACCAAATAATATTGCATTGGTTCCAGCTTCAACAAAATAAGTATTATCATTTATTTTAACTATTTTATTTAGTTTTTTTAAGCTTATAAATAAAATATCATAATACTCATCACTTATTAATAGATTAGAACCATTCCCAATAATAAAATATTTTTGTTTAGTTTCATAACAATACTTAATTATTTGTTTTAAACTTTTAATGTTATTTACTTCTAAATAGTATTTAGCTATTCCACCTATTCTTAAAGTTGTTTTTGTTTTTAAATTTACATTTTCATATAAATTACCAATATTATGACTTTTAATAAAGTTTAACAACATTTTCTAATTCCTCGATAAACTTCTTTGTAGAATTAAATTTAAGGTTCAAAATCTTTTTATTTTGGTATTTTCCAAGAACATTTGAAATCTTATTCACATCTACTTCATTTTCTTTGATTATTGTACATCGTCCAGAGTATTTAATAGCATTTTTATATTGGTGATTATTTGTAACATTAGGTGAAGGTATAATAATCGGATATATATCTAAGTAATAAATCTCAGACAAAGTAAGTGCTCCTGCTCTGGTTATTATAAAACTTGTATCAATCAAATAATTAGATAAGTTATCGATAAAAGGTACAATTTTAAAATTATGTTTTTCTTTAATTTCTTTTACTACTTTTTCATAATATTTTTTACCAGTAATAAATGTAATATCAAAATCTTCACTTATCTTGCTATTATATAGTTTAATACCAAGACTAACAAACGCTTCACTTCCATTAGTTCCCGATGTTATAACTAGTTTTTTCTTATTTTTTATTAAATTAGTATCATGGTTTTCAATTAAAATGGGATTGCCAATTTGTTTATATTTAGAAGATATTAAAAAATTAGTTAACACTAAGTCGCACTTATTAAGTACTAATTTATTACCTAAGCCAAATACAGCATTTTGTTCATGAATTATGGTTTTTATATTATTCTTTTTACTAGCAAATACTAAAAGAGTTCCAAGTATTGAACCAAAGCTTATGACTGAAACTGGTTGATAAAGCTTAATAATTTTAATTAACTCTTGATAATATTTTATTGTTTTAATAATTTTATCTAATTTGTTTTTAAATGTTAAATTAAAATAAATTACTTTATCAATTGGAGCCTCTTTGATAATTTTTAATTCTTTTTGATTATCACAAGTTATATAAACAATTCTTAACATTGGATATTTTTTATGTAATTCATGTATTACACTAATTCCAGGCACAACATGACCTAAAGTTTTACCTCCGCATAAAATGATTGTTTTCATGAATCCCCCTTATGTCTACTAACATTTAAAAGTATTCCAAGTCCTACTAGTGTTATAACTAAACTAGATCCACCATAACTTACAAGTGGCAAAGTAATTCCGGTAATTGGCAGTAAACCAATTACAACACAAATATTAATAATTGCTTGAATAAATATACTAATACCTATATTTAATGATAAAAAAGAATAATACAAATTATTAGTTTGAATAGATATTTTAATTGCTTTTCTTAACAAACATATATATAACAAAACTAAAACAAGTGCTCCAATTAATCCCATTTCTTCACAAATGATTGCGAAAATAAAATCATTTTGTGGTTCTGGTAAAAAGAAATGTTTTTGAATACTTTTATTATACCCAAGTCCAAATAAACCCGATGGAGCAACAGCCAATATAGATTGAATACCTTGAAACCCTGATCCTAAAGGATCACTCCAAGGATCAATAAATGCAAGTATTCTTTCTAATCTGTATGGTGCACTAATAACTAATCCACCCAAACCAATAAGTCCAATTATCATTAGTCCTATAAAATATTTAAATGGTACACCAACGATAAATAACATTAAAATGCTGCTAAGCAATATTACAAGTCCCGTTCCAAAGTCAGGTTGTAACATAATCAAACCAAATATTAAAATGATTAAGATTAATGAATATAAAAAGTTTTTAAACTTTTTTAAATCTTGATAATTTTTTGAAAGATACTTTGAAAACAACAAAATTAACGCAAATTTCATAAACTCTGCCGGTTGAATACTAAAAGAACCAAATCCTATCCAAGATCTTGCACCCCCTTGTCGATGTAGGCACACTTAAATTAAGGGTATAGACTTTATACCCACTCTATTCCTCTATATTAAATAACCCCTTTTGTGCTTCAATTTTTTAACATTTGAAGTGGGGGATTTATAGCACGGGGAAGCATCCACTGAAGAGGACACTTATTCGACAAATTTCTTCTATTTTCAAGCTATTACATCAATTTTTTTGAGAACCTATTAAATGCAACTTTATCTCTTTCTATCTTAATTTTATAAATTACATCCTCCGAGTAATTTGTTATAAAGTTTCCAAGATCAATAAATGTTGCAATTTCCTCATTACTGATGAAGATTTTTCTTATTAGTCTAAATAAACATCTTTTCAGTTCATCAAAGTTTCCTTCTCTTGCTTTACAATATTTTTTGAGCATATCATCGACTGAGATAATATAATCCCCAGAAACTTTATCTAGACTCTCCCTAAGCTCCTTAATCTTATTCTCTCGATCTTTAACTTTTCCTTTCCTAATTGCCACTTCACTAAGTAATGCTTTTTGAGCAACTTCATTTGCAGTTTCAGCAATATCTAAATATTTATTAATTTCATTATTCTCCTTAATGTTTAGACGTTCATAATTATCAATTAGTTTTGCTATACTTTTCTTATTTTCATTAATAATACTTATAATAAGTGCTGTTAATCTTTCTTTAGCATTTGGAACAACTAATAGTTTATCTAACTGTAATAGAACGTATTCTTCTAAATATTTAGCATTTACCTCTTTAACTTTACAGCTTTTTGCTTTTTTATTTCTGCAATTATAAACTTCTCTTCGTTGATATGTAGGACCACCATATTTAACCATATGAGTAAATTTACCGCCACACTTACAATTAATTAACCCTGATAATAAATACTTTGTGTAAATTTCTCCTCTTAATTTTCCTTCTTTTCTCCTTTTGATTATACTTTGCGCCTTTTCAAAAGTTAATTCATCAATAATAGGTGGAATAACATTTGGAATAATAATATGTTCTTCTTTAGGTTTTAATATTCTGGTAGTCTTCCTATCGCTTAATCGTGCCTTTCTCTTATGTACATTATAAACTAAATAACCACAATAAATTTTATTTCTGACGATATATTCTATTGAGGATACATAAAAAGGATTCCCTTCTTTCGTTTTATATCCTTGCGAATTTAAATAGTTAGCAATTTCTATATAATGTTTACCCTCATTAAACATCTCGAATATCTTTCTTACAATAACAGCTTCATCTTCTTGAATATAATATTTTTTATTTATACTATAATATCCTAAACATACCCTACCTCCAGGCTTCTCTTTATTTTTGCAAGTTGTAATGCAACCATCTAATACTAAAACTTGTAATCTTCTACTATAAAACTCCGACAAACCAACTTTTAATGACATCAATAATCCCGCATCAGGTGTGTTATTTTCAGTAGATAACCCATCCATAATTGCAATAATTGTTACACCATATGAATCTAATATACTTTGATACTTATAATGCAGATGCGCAGACCTGCTGAAACGATCGAGTGAATATAATACTAATGTATTCCATTCACCAGCTTTGGCATCTTCAATCATTTGTAAAAAGCTCTCTCTATTGTCACTTGTAGCTGATTGTGCTTCATCAATATAAGTAGCCACTATCTCAATATCATTTAACATACAATATTTTTGAATTGCTTCAAGTTGTGTAGTAATAGATTCTTCTCTTTGATTAGTACTTGAATATCGACAATAAACTGCTGCTTTCTTTTTCATCATTTCTTACTCCTTTCTAAATTATCTACTCATAATAATAATATATTTTTTAAATATTATTAAAAATAAAGTTGTCATTTGACAACTTTATTTTCTTAATGTGATTCTTTTATATCCAGCAGCTTTATCTGGTTCATACTTTTTAGCCAATTTTTTAAATCTAGTAAAGTTATCATTTTCAAATTTTCTAAAACGCTCATACCAGTGATTAGAAGCTAAATAGTGATCCCATACCCTATTAGATTCTGCTTTCGTATAACCTGAACCTTTACAAACATACATTCCTTTAAAATCTCTAACAAATGTCGCATCAACACCATAAAGTACATATTTACAATAATAGTAATAACCGCGTTCAACCTCTTCATATAGTAAATCAATAGCATCATATGCATAATCATCTAAATCATCAAATATTTCAGGACCACATTTATCTAATGCAGACTCTAAATTTTCAACCTTAATCCCATATTTTTTTGAAATCTTTGAAATATCATTAATTATTTTATCAATAAATTCAATCCTCATTACTTCAAAAGGGATTAATTTATCATCTTCATCATATAAATAATACTCGAAGGGATAATATGGTTGAAAGCATCCTTCACCATAACTAAATGTGACTCTTTCCTCATCTTCGGAATATGGTAATTCATCCCATAGATACTCTTGGTACATATCAATATAAAATTTATCTAAGTGTGTTAGATAATCTTGAAATACTAACTCCATTAGATGAATCTTATCATCAATATGAAATTTTCCTTTACTGTTCTTGTTCTTTTTGTTGTTGTTAATTAATTCTTTCATTTTTTTCCTTCTTTCTAGATATTTAAATATCTAATATATTGTTGCTACAATTATTTTTAAAAATAATTTTTTGAATTTGAGTACAACTGATTATAATATATTGATCTTTAATATCTAATATATTGTTGCTACAATTATTTTTGAAAATAATTTTAACAGCTGAATATCTATTTACTAACTTGATTATTTATCAGACATGTCTTATTTCATTGTGCAACTAATTTTGGTTAGTGATTATATTGAGTTTAATACTTTATCTATGTTTGGATATTAACGAGCGTTATTTTGTTTTTCGCTGTAAATCAAAAACAAAACCTATTACAATTATTTATTCTATGATATCTTTATCTTGTCCTTTGTTCATTATAAAGTATGGAATCATATATGCTTGGGAACAAAAATTTTATACCTTTCTCTTCTTACATAAATTATGCAAGCAATTACAGAGAATAAGTATTTCCAAAGAGAAGAAATGTAATTATTTAGGTTATTTTTGGTTAGGATTTTACCACTCCTAATTCGACTATTTGTTCCAATCTGTGTCGAACATTTCCTATAAACTATATAACTCAATATAGCCAAGCTCGGAAACTCGTCAATTTCTATAAATCAACATATGGATACCGCTGCCGCTTTCCGACAGGGTTCAACTCACCAGCATCCATCATAAAATAATCCAGTCATCCGAATTCAATAGACGTCAGAAGAGTCATTGTCACATATGCTCAGGCTGCTCTTTTCAAATGATTTTCATACTTTATCAGGTTTCAACCTTAATATAAATTATTATTTATATAATATATTGTTATATTATATTTTAAAAATATTAAAAATTCATTATTTTTTAGTCAATTTTTTATAAAATAAAATAATAGGAGTGGATCCCCACTCCTACTTAAATTTTATTATGACCTCATCATTATCGCAAACTATTGATTCTATAAATCCTACTACTAGTCTCTTTGCAATATTACGATCGCTAAATAATTGTTCCTCAGATATTTCAAAAGGTCTTGCAATTAAATTATTAATTATCTCATTTAATTCCACCAATTTAGTCTCTGTCACAATAATTTGCTCGTTTAATTCTTCTATTTTATTAAGTTTATCCTTATAGGTTGCTTTAAATTCCTTCTGAAATAGTTCATCAGTTTCTTCTAATATTTTGCTAAATATAATTTTAGAATCTCTAGTAGTTCGATTCAAATCACGTTTTAAGACATTAAGTTGCATCTCTAACTCTACCTTGGTATCTTTTTGGATGATTCCAAATATTTCATGATTTTGTCTTAAAATCTCATTAAAATATTGGGTTATCAAATTTTTTATTACAGGCTCAATGTAATCTGCATTGACTGACTTAGTATAACAATCATTCACATGTCGCTTCTTATTGCTGCAAACATATAAAGGATAGTGACAGTTATGAGACGATGTCATTGAACCTCCCATTGGTTTCATACAATTTTTACAGTATATTTTCGAGCTAAGTAAGTAATCACGCTTAAATTCTTGATTGCTTGAATAAAAATGATTTCTTTTCCTTTGGTCTAATATTCCTTGAACTTTCATAAAGGTCTCATGATCAATAATCCTTGGGATAATATTCTCAATTCGAACTTCATCGAATCTACCAAGGAGAACTCTATGTGTTCTCCTATACTCACTTTCCTTACGTTTCTTATTATTATAAATATAAACCCCATCATATTTCTCATTACGAAGCATAGTCGTAATTGTCGATGTAGTGAAATTATAACCATCTCTTGTTTTATAGCCAAGTTCATCAAGTCTCTTAACCACATTTGTAAGTGATTCACCCTGTGCAGTTAAACTAAAGATTAATTTAACAATCGGTGCTTCAGTTTCATCTACTTCTATTATGTGATCTTTATTTGCTTTAAATCCTAATGGCAATCGTCCTGTTGATTTACCTTCCATTGCCATAAAGTTCATAGCCAAACTGCTTAACTTAGCAGAATTTCTTGCATGGTATAAGCTAATTCCACCTAAAACAATTCTAGTTAATTCTGATGTTTCAGATCCGTCATCTCTTTCTATGGTAGATAATAACATACAACAATTAGCTATTAGACAGTCACGAACAGCTTCAAATGAAGTTGTTCCTCTACCAATACGATCATATTTTAGAGCAATTACAATTTCATACTCTTTCTTCCTAACCTTTTCGAGTAGCTTATTCAATTCTCTACGATTATCAACAAATACTCCACTTACATTATCTTCGGTATATATATCAATCTCATTAAACTCCAACTGGAATCCTAGAAATTCTCTCTTTAATTCCATATAGAATTTTTGTATTTCACTAAGTTGAGTCTCTAAAGAGCAAGCCTCATCCTCTTGTGACTTACGGGCATAGGCAGCAACTCTAATTTTATTAGGAACACTAATGAATCCATTAGCATATTTGTAATTTATAAAATCAAGTATAGTTTTTTTCTCAATATTAGTTATAAACATTGTCTTCACCTGCCGTAGTAATCGATGTTAAAACATCTTTAATTAATACTAAAATATCATTAGAACTTAAAATCTCCCCAGGGTCAACCGTACCTAATTCAACTTTTAAAGTCCCTCTAGATTTTTTTATAGAATCCATTGGTATAACTACCTCTTTAATATTATTATTCATATTGAACCTCGTTTCTAAGGCATTCCGTTCCAAGCTGCAAGCCTGGCAATTCGTTGTTGCCTTAATGGATTGTTCTTAAGTAATAAGTTCTATTTTATTTTAGATTTTTTATTTTAGAAAATAATTTCAATTATTTGAGATGACTTACATACAATTCAAGTATATACAAACAAATAAAAAAATAGACCATCCAAAATGGAGGTCTATTAGTTTAACAGTCTAAATTAAACTTAAAATTATTTTAGAATAAAAATTTAAATTTTAACGCTCGTTTCTTAACTTAAATATTTTGATTTTCATTAAGTTTTATTATTAAATGTATTGATGAAAAATTTCCTGCAAATCGTCCATGATATACATTTACATATGGCAATATACTAATTTCTTTAATCTCAATTATTTCTGAATTTAGAATCACTTCTTTTAAAGGACTTTGTTCAAATTGTGTTAAACCATTAAAACTATAACTTATAATATTGTCACTAGAAGTAAAGTTTAACGTTTTTTCTCGAGGTACTCCGAAACTATCTCTACCCATTTGCCATAATGAATGAGTTCCTAAATCTTGTTTTTCTACTCTGCCTTCAAAAACTGTATTTTTTAAAATATCAAATAATTCTTTTACCAACATATTATTTCTCTCTTTTATTAATTTACCTTATATTTTCTATATTATATATCCTATATACTAAAAACTTACTTTATAAGCTCAATAGTTAAATTACAACTATCATCAACAATATATGAATATTCATTTTCTGTACCATATTTAATTGCATTCTTACTATAAATAGAAATTTCAGTAAGTACTGCTTCCTTATCCATAATTGCATCCTCAATAGAAGTAACATTATTATATTTAATCACTTTATTTTCATCGTATATGATTTCAACCGATAGTTCATTAAAATCTTCAATTTTACCCTCATAATTACTTGTACATTCTTCTACGAAGCCAATACTTTGATCAATAGTTAAATATACTTTTTCAATCATTTGAATTATTTCTTTTACTTTCATTTTAATACCTCCATTATAATTAATTTATTCTAATACAATAAAATCTAAATCATTTTTAATTAATTCTTTAATGAATTGCAAAAAACACAATGCAGCAACTAATTTTGAATCTTTTTTAGAATTTTGCAACGTACTTTCAAATTTTTCAATGATTTGATTTGTTGATAAAATTTTTACTTTTAGCTTTAAATATGAATTCCATTTTGGATTACCATCATTATCATAAACAGTTTCAAATTCATAAACTGGATTAGGTATCAACTTATGTTGATATAATTCCTGTATTCTATTAACAGGAGTGGTAATATCTGTATCAGATAAATACATAGCAATTTGATCTTTTTTGCTATCAATATTTTTAATCTTTAGTATGTTTGTAATTTCCTTGCAACAAATTTGTCTTGCTTCTTTTTTTGAATTTCCAATACCATTAAAGCTAAATTTCTTGTTATCATAAATTAAATTAATAGTACAACTATAAACGTTATCTACTTTGGAATATTTACATTCAATTGTACCCTTTGCATAATTATAGTACCATTTTTGTACTAACCTTACATAGTCAAAATATTCTTTTCCAATAATATCAGATTCTTCAATTTTCATCATGATATATACCTGTTCTAAAACATCTAAATTCCAATTTGAATCAATTGCTACAGCTCCTATAATTGATTTAAATAATTCTGCTTTAACATCATAATGTTCTTTAACATCATTGTTAATGTCTGATCTATTTAAAAGTAAATAATTTTCAAAGTTTTTTTGTTTAATACAATCAGCAAGATAATTATCACTTCCATATTTTTTAACAAATTCTTCATTTGCAAATTGTTCAAAAGTGTTAAATCCCATATTAGATAAAGCATTTTTAAATTCATGATAATTGTCAATTAAATTCATTTCCGTGTTGATTGTTGTTCGTATTATAGAATTTTGTGCATCTTTAATATTTAACATTCTTATAATCGAATCACCAATTAATTTTAAAAAATCATTATATGGAACCTGATTTTCAATACCAAACGACTTTCTAGTGAAGGCCTGAACTAACAACTTTTCATTTTTGAATTTATATTCAAGTTCTCCTTCTATGAATTTAATTTCTGTTCTTGTTAAATTTTTTCTCATTTTTTTCTCCTTTAAATTTATTAAAGAAATAAAAAACGCCACCAAAACAATGGTAGCGAGAATGACATATTATAAAAAGATATCTAGAATCCTTCTTATAAGAACTAATAAAAGTTCTGAAGTTACACTTTATTAAACGTAACTTTACAATCTCTCAATTTAGTGAATTATTTATAATTACAAAATCATACTTGCATATTTTTAAGTAATTAATAATAATGTACTCATTGTTTCTATTGATTATTAATTTGATTCAATTTTAGGGTGTTCTTTATTCTTCACGTATATTATATCATTTTTATATTTTTTTAGTCAAGTAAAAAGCAACAAATAGACCATCCAAAATGGATGGTCATTATGCTAATGTAGTTAAATATTCCCTAATTTTTCCAAATCTTTATTAGATAAACTACATAATAAATTAAAAAAGTAAGATTCATCATCAGTTAAACTTTCGCTAAAATCATCTTCATCACTATAAATATAATCTAAGATCTCTTTAATTTGCTCTTCAGTCATTCGGTTTTTCCTTTCTATGATAATATTTTCATTTATCATAATAGATTGTTACCATAATTATTTTTAAAAATAATTTTTACAAAAGAAAAAACCACTAGTAATAGTGGTTTTATTAATGTGAAATTAATCCAAAGAACTTTTCAAAGAAATTAACAATTTTTGTAATAACATTTTGTTTTTTATTTGGATTTGCATTTTTTCCAAATCTACCTACAGGAGGCATGATCTTTACTATATCTGTACCAGTAGTTTTTACATATCCATTCTTAAACGAATCATCAATAAATTTTCTAGTTTCTTCTTCTTTTAAGTTTTCAGAACTAATTATTTCAATAATTTCTTTTTCTTTTTGTTCAGCTACAAATCTTTTCCATTCAGCCAAAACATCATCGATATCATTTATACCTGCAATAAATGAGTCTATCAAATCTTTTTTACTTCTAAGTTCTGGACTAGATTCAACTGCTTTTTGAATAGATATAATAACTTCTTTATCTTGGCAATGAGAATCATGATATTTTTGAACTAACATTAAAATATAATCAATATTAATTTCAACTTGTTTTAATAATTCAAGTTCAAATACTACATCATCAGTAATATCTTCTAATTCTTTTTTATCCTTCTTATTTTTCCATTCATCCTTTATATCTAAATATTTTCCTGAATAGTCTTGAAAATCTCTATCTGAAATTATTTCTTTTCCTTCAAATTCATCAAATGAAGATAATAAATTTCTCATTCTAAGTATTGCACCAAATAATGTAATAAATTCTTTTTGTTTCTTTTCACTATCTATTGGCCATATATCAACAGGAAATTTATTAAATAAATCATCTATTAAATCCACATAACCTTGAACTTCAATACCTTTATTATCTTTATATCCATAGTAATAATCTTTAAAACTCTTTAATAGAACTATACCAGCTGCATCCTTATCACCAAATAATGATATAGCTTCATCTGTTCTTCTTTGTAAATTTCTAAAACAAACTATATTACCAAAAGTTTTAATTGAATTTAAAATTCTATTAGTTCTTGAGTATGCTTGAATTAGACCATGCATTTTAAGGTTTTTATCAACCCATAATGTATTAAGTGTTGTTGCATCAAAACCAGTTAAGAACATATTAACAACTATTAATAAATCTAATTCTTTATTTTTCATTCTTAAAGAAATATCTTTATAATAGTTTTGGAATTTATCACTAGAAGTATCATAATTAGTATTAAACATACCATTATAATCTTTAATAGCTTCTTCTAAGAAATATCTTGAACTTGAATCTAATGAAATAGTATCTTCTGAATTTTCTTCATCTAAAATACCATCAGATTCATCTTCATTAGCACCATATGAATAAATAATTCCCATCTTTAAAGCACTTTCAGGATGCTCTTTAAATTGTTTCATAAACTCATTATAATATAGTTTAGCTGCATCTATTGATGATACTGCTAATATTGAGTTAAATCCACTTACTCTTTGTTTTTGCTTAATCTCTTCAATATATTTTTTATTCTTGTTTTGAACTACATCAGGCACATTTGTTACGACACTAAATGCATAACTTTGTTGATTTCTATATGTTTTCTTATTGAAGTTTTCAATAATATATTTAACTACTAAGCTGATTCTTTCTGGGGCAAGATATACTTTTTCTCTATCAATATCCCATACTTGCTCATCTTTCATATCATCATCTGATTCCATTGTTTTAATGTAATCAATTCTAAATGGTAGTACATTTTTATCTCTAATAGCATCAACAATTGTGTAAGTATGTAATTGATCACCAAATGCTTGCTCTGTAGTCATTAAATCTAACTTTTTACCTTTACCAGCATTAACAGCAAATATAGGTGTACCAGTAAATCCAAAGATATGATACTTTTTAAAATGCTTAGTAATAGCTAAATGCATTTCACCAAATTGAGATCTATGGCATTCATCAAATATTAATACTACATGCTTTAAATATACTTCATGAGTTTTATTCTTTTTAATAAATGTTGATAACTTTTGAATAGTTGTAATAATAATATTTACATTTGGATCTTCTAATTGTTTTTTTAATACTTCAGTTGATCTATTACTATTAGCACAACCTTTTTCAAACCTATCATATTCTCTCATTGTTTGATAGTCTAAATCTTTTCTATCAACAACAAATAATACTTTATCAATATATGGAAGTTTAGATGCTATTCTAGCTGTTTTAAATGAAGTTAAAGTTTTACCTGATCCTGTAGTATGCCAGATATAACCTCCACCTTCTTTTTTACCATATAATTTATAATTTGTTGCTATCTCTATTTTATTAATAATTCTTTCAGTAGCAACAATTTGATATGGTCTCATAACTAATAACATATTCTCTGCAGTAAATACACAATATTTAGTTAAAATATTTAATATTGTATGTTTAGAAAAGAAAGTCATTGTAAAGTCTACTAAATCAGGTATAACTTTATTATTAGCATCTGCCCAATAAGAAGTAAATTCAAAACTGTTGCTTGTTTTTTCTTTAGCTCTTTTTGTAGTTGTATTTTTAATATGATTAAATCTAGTACTATTAGAATAATATTTAGTATTTGTTCCATTTGATATTACAAATATTTGGATAAATTCATATAAACCAAGTCCTGCCCAGAAACTATCTCTTTGATATCTTTCAATTTGGTTGAAAGCTTCTTTAATAGCTACACCTCTTCTTTTTAATTCAACATGTACTAATGGTAAACCATTTACTAATATAGTTACATCATATCTATTATCATAATTACCATCATTGTTTACATATTGATTAATGACTTGAAGTTTATTTTTATGAATATTCTTTTTATCTATCAAATAAATATTCTTACTAGACCCATCATCTTTTTTCAATACTTGAACATAGTCTTCTTGAATGATTCTTGTCTTTTCAACAATTCCATTATTAGGATTACCAATTGAATTTGAAAAGAATCTTTTCCATTCATCATCAGTAAATTTAAAATCATTCAAATCTTCTAATTGTTGTCTAATATTTAAAACTAAATCTGCTTCTTGATGAATATTTAAATATTCATAGCTTTGTTCTTGTAAAAGTCTAATAAACTCTTTTTCTAAGTCTGCTTCACTTTGATAAGCATCTGATTTAGTTGTTTGTGGCTTATATTCAGTAACAACTGTGCTATCATTCATTTCAGCAATTATGTTGTACTTAGTCATAAATGCCACCTCCTATATCTTATAATTCTTTAAATGTTAATAATTTATTTCTATAATATTCGTATTGTTTTTGTCTAAGTTCTATTTCTGCAGGAAGCCCCTGAGAAATATCATTACAATATGAATCAAATTTATCTAATAAATTTATAATTTCGGCTTGTTTTTCAATACTAATAATTGGCATATTAATTTTTGAAAGTTTAGGTCCTGAAGTAGTCGCTCTAGTAGTATAAGAAGCATATCTTACAATGTCTTTCCTTACTTTACTAGTAGAGAAAAAATATGCGCAAAACTTCGGCAAAAATAGTTTTGTTTTAGGTCTTGCTCGTAAAACAAAACCACTGAATGTACAGTTTGGTATATCTTCAACTACTGTAGATGACATACCTATATCTTCTAGCGTTTCTGATGTTCTTGTAAAAAACACATCACCTTTCAAAACTTTATATCTTTCAACTTCTTGTAAAGTAAGTGTAACAAGTCCTTTTAAATCACAAGAACGTAAAAAGCGTTTTTTATATACATCAGTAAAATTAACAATAGGAGTTCCTTGTCCAAAAGCTTCTTTTTCTTTATTCAAACCATTTTTAAATTCAAATAAGTCCCCAACAGTCATATACTTTATAGGTTTAATATATTCATCACTAAATAAATAGTTTAAATAGAAATTATATTGCTCTTTTCTTGCTGTAAGCTCTGCTGTAAGCTCTGCTGTAAGCAAAGTAAAATTGTCTAAAATTCTAACAATTTCACTTTGCACCTCTATAGGAGGAAAAGGTAACTTATAATCTTCTAACGTGCCTAGAGTTATATATGGAACAGACCCTTCTTTTTGAAACTTTTGCACATAATCTCTAAAATTCATTTTAAAGTAATGATACATAAATCTAACATTAATTTTAGGATTAAAATTCATTAAAACATATGTTCTTTGATATGCATCAAACTTGCCATTATAATGTTTTACATCACCAATGTATCCATTTCCTGCTATTAATAATGCTTCTCCATCAAATGAATAAGTATTAGTCTTAAAAACTTCTTTTGAACAGGTAAAGAATTCATACTTTCCATCTTCAACCATTGCATTAGCATTTAGCTTACCAGTTGAAATTGTACATAGGTCTTTAATTTTTTTCATTTCAACCCCATTAGGACATAATTCTTGAATTAATCTTTCTAATTTACTCATAGATTAACCCTTAATTTCCTTAATGATCTTATCAATAGCTAATCTTAAGTCATTTTCTCTTTCAACTATTTCAGCTAACTTTTGATTTAATTCTTTAATATCAATCTTTTCCTTAGTATCTTCTTTTTCTACATATGTTGAAATAGATAGATTATAATTTTGTTCTTTAACTTCTTCATATTTAACTAATCTTGAAACATGATCAATAGATTCTCTGTTTGCAAATATATTTACTATTTTTTCAATATTTTCAGGCATTAATTTATTATTATTATTTACTTTAACAAATTCTTTACTTGCATCTATAAATAAAACATTAGTATCTGGTCTAGATTTCTTTAATACCATAATACAAGTTGCAATTGATGTTCCAAAGAATAAATTATCTGGAAGTTGAATTACTGTATCAATATAGTTATTATCAACTAAATATTTTCTAATCTTTTGTTCAGCTCCGCCTCTATACATGATACCAGGGAAGCATACAATTGAAGCTACACCATTAGTAGAAAGCCATGCAAGTGAATGCATTATAAATGCTAAGTCAGCTTTTCCTTTTGGCGCAAGTACTCCAGCAGGTGAAAATCTTGTATCATTTATCAATAATGGATTATCATCACCTTCCCACTTTATAGAATATGGTGGGTTAGAAACAATTACATCAAATGGTTCATCATCCCAGTGTTGTGGAGCTATTAATGTATCTTCACAGGCAATATTAAATTTATCAAAATCTACATCATGTAAGAACATATTAATTCTACATAAGTTATATGTTGTTATATTCTTTTCTTGTCCAAAGAATCCTTGTTTAATATTTTCTTTCCCTAATATTTTTAATGCTTTTAAAAGTAGTGAGCCAGATCCACAAGCTGGATCATAAACCTTATTCACTTCTTTTTTCCCAACTACTGCAAGTCTTGTTAATAGTTCAGATACTTCTTGTGGAGTAAAGAATTCACCACCACTTTTTCCTGCATTAGAAGCGTACATACTCATCAAGAACTCATAAGCATCACCAAACGCATCAATAGCATTATCTCCATAAGATAATTTCATATCAGCAATATTTTTCAATATTGATGCTAATTTTTTATTTCTTTTTTCTACTGTTGAGCCTAACTTATTACTATTAACATCTATGTCGTCAAATAAACCAGTAAAATCTGATTCACTGACTGATCCTTTTGCAGATTCTTCAATATTCTTAAACACTCTTTCTAATGTTTCGTTCAGGTTTTCATCATTGTCAGCATTCTTAACTACATTGCAAAATAATTCACTGGGTAAAATAAAGAAACCTTTTTCTTCGATTAGTGATTGTTTTCCCATTAATGCATCTTCATCTGAAAGTTTAGAATAATCAAACGATAAATCTCCAGCTTCATGCTCTCCAGAATTCGCATATTTTAATAAATTTTCAGAAATATATCTATAGAACATTATTCCTAAAATATATTGTTTAAAATCCCATCCATCAACTGCGCCACGTAACTCGTCAGCGATTTTCCATATTGATCTATGTAATTCTTCTCTTTCTTGTTCTCTTTTAATATCAGTCATAAATATACTCCCTTGTGTTAAAAATAAATTTTATTGTTCTTTACGCCAATTCCACAATAATATTTCTCGATATAAATCAGCTCTTTCAATTATTGAACTACGTTTGAAAGAATTGTAGGGTTTAAATTTTAAATTTGAATTTGTAATAAATTTTACAAATCCAGGATTATTTTCATATTTCTTCTCATTTAATGATTGAGCTAATATGTTATGAGAGAAATATTGAATTACTTTAGATTCATAAGGATTGTCTCCAAATGAAGCATTAAACGATTTTGGCAAAACTAATAAATCCCCGATGTTATTTCTTGTATTAGCAAAATCATTTTCATTATCAAATTCATCTAAATGTTGATAATAATGATTTGACCAAATATGTTCAACTTCAATATCTGAATTATTCAAAATATAATCTGATTCACCAGAATTATATGCTACTATTTCTGTAATCAATGAAAGTAAAACTTTAATTCTTTGTCTATTTTGTTGATTCAATGTAGGAGAATTAACAAGTTCAGGAACTTCTTTTATTGGATCTTGATTCAAGAATGTCTTCAATTCAGCTATAGACATTCCTCTGACTTTTTTACATAATTCATATATTGGAGATTCCAATGAACTTTGAGAAATAATCCAATGATTCCAAACCCTCCAAGTTAATACTTTTGTAAGATATTTAGAAACCACTTTTATTTTTTCTTCTACTATATAATCTGAATCCATATAATTAATAGCTGATAGTATTAAGGCAGGTTGTAGTGTAAATCCATAATCACTATTAACCACTAAATATAAAAAATCTTTTGAGTTTCTATTCAAAATAATATTATTAATTTTTTGATATACATCAGCAAAGTATTTAATTCTATTAATAAATTTTATATAACATGTAGAATCAGTTAATTCTAGCAATGGTTCATTATCTCTAACCCATCTGTGAAATTCTTTACCAATTCTTACAAAGTCTGATGTACTGTTTTTTGCTTGCGAAAAATCTTGAGCGTAATGTCCTCTTAAATATATTTTGAAAAATTCAAATTCTGCTTTTGATTTAGAGGAAAGTTTTATTTTAATAAGATTTTTAACAACTTCATCAAAAGTATGCATTGCTTTTTCTCTTTCATCTGTATCAATATTAGCTAGCAAATAACTTCTTAACATTTCCACTTGAGTCAAAGATAATCCTCTATCATTCATTGTTTCAAAAATTACATAAGCAAACTCATCACTGTTAGTCCAAACTTTTGAAAACATTACTTTTTCTTTAATCCAGTAAATAAACGGTACTATATTTTGTTCATTGATTTTATCGTTCCAACATTCGGAAATTTCTAAATATCTTGAAACAATATTTTTTACTGAAATAGAATCTTCTTCTTTAACTATATATTCACCGTTTTCATATAAACTCAACATACATTCTTTACGTTCTTCAATGTCAAGTTTGAATAACAATTCTCCAAACCAGTCTGAATATATTAGTTTTTGCACATCTCCTTTAGGGAAATGATCTACATGACCATATGTTCTAAGAATATAAATTAACAAAAGCGTTAATGTTGTTATTCTTTGTTGACCATCAATTACTGCACATTTTTCTTCACCTTTATCTGAAACAACAATTTCCCCCATAAAGTAAGGGTCATAAGTATTCACATTTCTAATTTGATGTGCAGGATTCCAATTTTTCAAAAACTCATTTGATAAGTCAATTATTAAATCTTCTAATTGCTTACGTTGCCAAACGTATTCTCTTTGATAAAAATCAACATCAAAATTTGTTCCAAACAAATCTTTTAGTGGTTGTACTTCACTTTTTACAATTTTATTTTCTCCCACAGCAAAAACCTCCAAAAAATTTTAATTCAATTATGTTTAATTATATCATAATTTTATAAATTTTGTTTAAATAAAACATATTTTAACATAAACTGCAGCTAATTTTATAAATTTTAAATAAAAAAAGAATGGTTTATTAACCATTCTAATACTAATCTGTTTCTCCATTAACATATTTCCAAACTCTACGCTCGACTTCATTAATAATCTCATTAGCCTCAACATAGAATTCGTCATCATAACCACGATGATTATCATGATTATCATGATGAGCCATTTGAAGCAATCCCCATCTCATTTTATGAAGTGTTCTTAACCTTAATTCATAGTCGCTAAGTCTTCTTTCTCTTTCTTGATCACTAATTTGTTTCTTTTCTAATTCGATCATAATTTAATACCTACTTTTTAATTATATATCATATTTTCAAGAATAACTCAGTATAATAGTAATGAATCTACTTTTATTCATTATAAAAGTTTCCATTAGTAATTCTTGAATTATTTTTTCCATTTGAATTTATATAGTCATGTTCTTCTCTTATGACAAGTTTTTCATTACGATTATTTCGTACTTCAACAGTTCTAACAGACCTTCCTAAAATAACCCTGTCACCTTTAGGATTATAAATAAAATTATTTAATCTAGGATATTTTGGTATGTTAATTTTGCCTGAGGATCTATTAGGAACTAGTTGATTATTTCTTTTTACTAAATTTTTATTATTTTTTCTTTTATTTTGCATTAATATTCCTCCGCTAGTAAAACTGTAATATTTCCTTCTTCCGTTCCTGTATCATCAATTATAAAAACTTTACATTTATCAAGTTTAGGAAAACTTGTATTATAATCTGATATTGGACTTTCATATAAAAACTTTTCTTCATAAAGTGGCTCTTCTTGTTTGTGGATTATCTCATAATTATTATTTTCTTTTGATGTTATTTCGAACACTTGTAGATAATCTACTTCCATTTTATCTTTTAGTTTATCAATTAAAATAAATAATGCGATAATAACATCAATAGGTATTGAATTAAGCACTCCACTTGTTAAATACTTTTGTTTATTAAACATATTCATCCTCCTTTAATTTTGATCCACAATATTCACATTTTTTTGCTTTATAAACTATTTCGTTACAATGAGGGCAAATCATATAATCATTTAAATATCTATTAAAACAACTTTCACAAAATACTCCCTCCTCTGTGATAAATTCCTCATCAAAATCATTTATATAACTTCCACAATAATCACATTTATTATCTCGATATAGATATCTATATCTATTAAAAATATTTTTGACTTGCTTTTCTTTATATATATATTTCTTGCGGTAGTTCTTAGGATTTTCTAAAAATTTATATAGGATATCTATATTTTCTTTTAAAACGTTGATATCTATATATTCGTTACAAGTATGTGCATTATAATAACCTATAGATAAATTTACTCCACTTATTTTAAAATGTGGAGATATACATGATATATCTGTAAAGCTACCATTTGCTAAAGTAAATCCAAGCTTTTCAAATTTTTTATATAGATTAGTATTTTCATCATCATATACGACAACATCTTTATCACCACGTCTATCAAGTTCAATAATACAATTAACATCTATATCTTCATAATCAGCACAAAATTCCTGTGCTCCTATTGCTCCTATTTCTTCATCTGTTGTATATAACAAATGAGGTTTAATTGGTTTAGTAGCTATATAATTCAATGCATATATTCCACATCTATCATCTCCACCGATACCTTCATCTGATTTTATTTTAGTTTGATCTGAAGATATCCATATGTTCTCTGGAGTTGTTAGATGCACAGTATCCATATGTGCTACTAATAATACAGGAATATCACCTTTAACATATATATATTTTCGTGTAATATAGATACTTTCTTTTGGATAATATCTTTCTAGATATTCAGGTAATTGGTTTAGAAGTTCTTGTTGTGACATTTTGCAAATTGTTATTAATTTATTAATAATCTGTTTCATTTTTTATTCCTTTTAAGTTTTCATAACATTCTTCACATTTTTCACCGTATTCTTCTGAATCTACTACTTCAGAATAGTAACATCCACATTTTTCACAATAATAATGCTCACAATTTAATGTTACATAGTATTGCTTATCTTCTAAATAAATGGCATCTTCATATAAACGATATTGTCCTTCATCTTCACAATAAACATAATCATTTTCTAAACAACAACAACATACACTTCTGTCATAATATGGAAGATATGTTAATTCATCTTCTTCATTTCCACAGTCTGCACATTTTCCAAGATTTACACTTAGACTTTTTTCACATTGAATATATGAATTCGGATCATCAATTGTGAAAGCCTCAGATCCAATTACTATTGTATAAGGTTTATTTGAATCCTTTAAGTGAGCACAAACAAACTGTTGTCCTGCTTCCCAATCACAATAGCCTAAATAATCATCATCTTCAATATCATCAATAGAATTTACTTTTATCCACTTGTTTGGAAGTTTATTTTCATTTGAGAGAATTTCCTCTAAATATTCTCTTACTGCTTTAGCTTCCTGTAAATCTTTTGAAGGATAAAAAGAATTCTGAAATATTGAATTAAAATTTTCTCCAATAAATAACGATTGTCTTGTTTTCTTATTGTATAGTGAATAATCTGAATCTACTTCTTTTGATAGAGTATAAGCAATTAATGTTGAACTATCTGTCATCATTGTTAAAGTAGCAGAATGATAGCATCCTTTATCTCTTAAACTATGGCAAGAATTCCAATTATCTCCATGCGATTGAGTCAAATAATCTATAGGATTAAGCGAAATGTAAATAGTTTCGTCATACTCTAAAGGACTTAATATATCACTTAATACAGCAAACAATTGATTATAATTATAATAATAATCAATATACCAATTAGAATCATTCTTATTTAAATAATCTCTTACTCCATTTATTTCATCAGCATTATTTAATGAGAATAAATCTGTTTTGCCTACATCAAGTCCTTCTGCTTTAATTATTTTATTTAATACCTTACTCCACTTTTGCCCTTCCCTAATTTTATGTTTCAATATTAATGCATAACAAATACAACTATTTGCATAAGAATAATGTGCGTATTGGTGTTCCTCGAATAATTTAATAATTTCTTCATCAGAATAATCTCGTCCGACTGCTTGTTCAAATCGGGCTTTTTGATTATCAATATCTTCTTGTTTAATAAAACCATCAAATAATCTTTCATCAATTGTATTCAAATATCCTCTTAATGCATCAGCAATTCTATATTTCTTAGAATCTAAACATATTTGATGATTTTTCACTAAACATCCAAGTATTTCTCTTACTAATGGTAATTTTAACTTTCTATGAACTTTAGTTTTTAAAACTAAACATAACTCTTCATCATTCCAATTTGGATCTTTCGATAAAACATCATAAAGTTTCTTTTTATTTTTTAACCATAAACTCAAATTCTTTTTAATACTTAAATCACTTACATTAGCATAAACTTTCGATATTAACTTTTTCATTGTCTCAAATAGACTTTGATATTTTTCTTGACTAATAATACTATTTTCCATTTCTTTATCCTTCCTAAATAAAAAGAGCAACCTTTATTCAGTTGCTCCATTTTCATATTCTTCTCTTAATTCGGGATGCCACCTTATAATACTTTTAAATGGCATTCTTGCCAGTTCTGGTATCTCTACACCTCTTAACAGTTTAATTAATGCTCTACTTGGTATAATGTCAGGATATAGTCGTTCTTGATTGACAAGATTTTTTCCTTTCTTTGATATTCTTGCTCTGAAGGTTACAAAATCTCCAAAAGATACAATCCGTCCTTCCATCATAAACTTCACAATAAGTTCTTCTTGCATTTTTAATACTTGATCTACTCTTTTCCTTGCAAGGCCTAAATTAAACGCAATAATTTTAACCAATTGTTGTCTTTGAACTAGTTTATTTTTATACTTACTCATTAAAATTAACCACCTTTATATCTAAATCATTTATATTTATAAAACTAAAATCCTTATTATTTACAAATTCAACTATATCAGACCTTTTTACCATGAAAGATGCAATTAAATCTTTTTCACTGATAATTTTATCATTATTAAAATAAACTCCCAAATTAAGCCTAAATTCGACATTTTCATTAAATAAAATAATCTTTGAAAATATCTTTTTTAAAACCAAATTTTTATTTTTAGCTGTAATAAAAGATTCTAATAATTTAAACATATTTATTTTTAATTGTTCTTTCGTAAGAGATGGCAATAATAATAATTGAGAATTTAGTTCAGTCTTCTTAATTTCAAAATTATTTAATTTAGTAGATATAATTTCTAATTTATTTAGCAGATTAGGCTGTTCTTCTTCAGTAGCTTTAGCTATGTCATGAACAATAAATATATAGTGTTCCCTAGCTAAACTATATTCAGATTCCAGATTGTTTATCTCTTTAACGATTTTAGAAACTTTTTTATCTATTATCTTTTTAATAAATTTATAAATAATTGATATATTCTTTTCACTCAATAAGGTTTCTTCTACTAAACACAATACATAGTCATTTAGAACATTTCCAGTTATTTGTTTTGCGTATTGATCCCTTTTAAATTTTGCTTTTGTTGAATTTTGATATATAGTTGTTCTAGTTCCAAAAGGATGTTTCGTAACCGATGTTTCACAAATTGCTGCTCCAGTATAACCGCAAATAATTATTCCGCTAAGTAGTGATTGATAAACTCTAATACTTTTCCCTCGTCTTTTATCTAATATTTCCTGAGCTCTACCAAATGTTTCTTTATCTATTATAGGCGGTATAACATTTTCAGCAATCACTTCTTCTTTCTTACCATCCTCAATAAATTTTTGATGATGAGTTCCAATATACTTTTTATTACACAACAAATTACGATTGGTAAGCCTTATAGGTTTGCCATTTTTTCTTTTGTATCCGTTATCATATAAATAGTTTTCAATTTGTGTATAACTATAACCCTTTATAAATAAATCAAACATGATTTTTACTGCTTCTGCTTCCTTCGGATTTATTAAGAATTTTTTTGTCTTATAATCTATATCATATCCTAATAGGTCCATTCCTCCATTGAACTTTCCTACTTGAACATTATATTTCATTCCTCTTTTTACTTCCCTAGATAAATTCTTAATATAAAATTCTGACAAAGCAATATTTATCCATTCTGATAATTTACCACTAGGCGTATCATCATTCATTCCATTAACACATAACAATCTACAATTATAATGATCTAAAACTTCCAAATATCTTAAAAAATCATTGATATTTCTACTGAATCTATCTCTCGTATAAACAACTACAGCATCAATTTTGTTTTCACACACATAGTTAATCATTTCTTGAAATCCATATCGATGAGAAACATCTGTACCTGATAATGCTGCATCAGAAAATTCCTTGATCAATTTGTAACCATTAGATCCACAGTATTTTCGTATAGCTGCTTGTTGAGTGATTATTGAACTTTCTGATTGCATATCACTGCTATACCTAGCGTAAGATACCACATCCATAATCATTTCCTCCAATACAAAAAAGGAGTTACTTGAAGTGTAACTCCTCTAAATTTATCTATTTAAGTGTATAGCAACGACACGCCCCTCCACGAACACTACCAATACCTGGAATTAAAACCAATATTAATAATGCAAAACATATTAAAAAAATAATTGTTGTCTTACTCTTTATTTTTTCCAAGTCAACATGGCTAATTAAAAACATTAAAAAAATACCAATTCCAGCAAATAGTACTTGTCTTTTAATATAATAAAATGAATCTTGATATTTAAAACTTGCGGTGATGTTACTTGCGGAATAAACCATTAATAAACCATATACAACAATAGATAAGATAATTATGAGTAAAGTATAATCCATTTTCTTTTTCATAAAAATTCCTCATTAATTTTATGATAAACATTGGATAAAAATGCAAAAGAAGTGATTATTAAATAATCACTTCTTTTAAATTATTTTAGATATAATTTCCCATCAGCTATATTCCAAATTGCTGGATTAAAATTCAACACTGAATATACAAAATCGGAACTTGATATGTCACTAGATGTGATTGACTCACATGCATTATCTATTATTGAATCAGTAGGTTTATACGATGAATCTACATAGAAAATATTTTCTGAACAACTGATAATTCTATTCATTGCAGAAGTAATATCATCATGATATCTAAAGTTAAGCAATGCCGACTTATATAAAGTACCTCCAGTATGTTCAATTGTAATGTCGCTAACACAATTTTTAAACTCAACTGGTGCACCATTTATAAAATGATCATCTCGATCGTAATGTGCTCCTAAAATTCCACCAACACAACTATAGTTCTTATCTCCACCAGTGCCATATGTTGAAGCTTTTATTTGACCTTCAACATAACAATTAGTTCTAATAGCAGAACCTGCACTATTAGCAACAATTCCACCTACTACTAAACATTCAATTGGATTAGAAGATAATATACCTTTTTTAGACTGAATAAACGAATCTATTGAAATATCAGTTAATGCAATATTGTTTAAATGAGTAAAATTAGCATTACCGATTAAGCCTCCTGCATGTAATTCAACATTTTTATTATCAATGCCTGCATTCGATATTCTTATGTCAATTTTGAAATCTACGTTTTCAACACTACATTGTTCAATTAAACTATTTTCAACCATAGAAGCAAAAGCACCACATATAAAAATTATACTTCTATTATATGTTGTTACATATTCTGCATATATATTTTTTAAATGTACATCATAGAACATTCCACCATTAACATGACCAAATACACTAAAACAATCAATTGTTTTATACCAATTCCAATCATCAATATCATAATCAGGATTATTATAACTAGCAGCACCTAGTACAACGTTTCTAATTGTATAACCATTTCCATAGAAAATTCCACTAAATGGATTTTCATATGAACATAGTTCAATTAACGTTTCATTTTTAAAATCAATATCATTCATTAGCATATAAATTGCCGATGGATTTGTTCTCATTTGTTCTAAATCACTAGCTGAATAAATATAAATAGTCTCTGGCGCATCTTTTAAAACAACTTCTACTTCTAAACCACCATCTTGCATTTCTAATATTATCATATTCGCAACAGTTTTGTTTTCTATACCATTTACTACCCAATAATCAATTACTTTATCTGAAGAATAATTTTCAAAGTTAAATACAACACTTTCACCAACTATTGCATAAGCTTTAGAAGCGGTAAGCATTCCTTCACTTGGTGAAATACATTTTACTGTTTCGTAATGTACATCTATTAAAATATTAAATGTCTTAACTGAATTCTCACCACAATATACATACAACTTAACAAATGTTTTCTCACTTGGTAAAAGTTTCACAACAAGTCGGTTATATTTATTTATAGATAAATATTTATTATTTTCTAATTCATATTTATACTCAGAACGTGACAATACTTTAGAATCCATAACTAGATTTTCTAAATCCATAATTAACATTTCTAAATCTAACTCTTTATAAATATCAATTGAATATGATTTCAATGTATAATCTTCGCAGTCATCAACAAATCCAAGTGGCATATAACGTTTACCAATCGTATCCATCTCAATATAATTTCTTTCAGAATTAGTTTTAAACTTTTGTCCAATTATTTTTACTTGTGCATAACATTCTAAAACAATACCTGCCTCGACATAACCATATAAATCACTCAAGCCATTATCATATTTTAAAGCTCCCGATGCTTCAAAATAAGGGCCAATTTCTACAACAACACTACCGCTCAAAATATCTTTTAAATGCTTAATATATAATTCCAAATCAATATTTAGCCCGCTTTCAGCATGAATGTATGCTAAAGCATAAACAGAAATATTTGATTCTATTTCAGAATTTAAGAATACATCAAAATCACCTTTTGAATATCCTAATGTACAAGCATTAGTTACAGTAACTGATGTATTTATGTCAAGTTGTCCAATTGCATTAATTACTACAAAAGGTGAAATTGTTAAATCAATCATTAAAGGTGTATTACGAATTTGAATAGGGACTGTCTTTTTATAAGCCTCAACGCGCTGTTCGTATTTCGATTTAACATCGAAAGGTAATTCTTTTTTCTCTTGATAAGTGTTTTTATAATCTTCAAATAATTTTTCTAATGCATCATAATTATCATCAACACCTTGTGTTCCATATATTAAATCTAAATTAAATGAAACAGATGACTGTGATGTTACAGTAAGTTCAAAATTATTTAATTTTGGCGGATATACACGATAATCCATATCGCAATCAAGTGTAATAATATTTTTAATTTCAAATACAGCTTTTATTAAAATCTCGTCAATTACGTTTCCATCGTAATCTTTACGTACTCCATTAATTGTGACTGTAATTTTAAATCTTATTTCTTTCAAAGACGAAACATATTCTTTGTCAATAATTGGATCTTCAAAATGATATGTATTATCCGCATCAGATAATTCTTTTAGCATTGAACAAAATCCTAAAACATTTGTAGATGACATTACTGTTGAATATATAACTTCTAATGTTTCTTCTAAGTCACCAATATCTTCACCATTTGCTAGATCAAAATCAATATCGTTTGATTTATAGTTAATTTCAAAGTCTAATTCTTCTTTATTAACCTCCGTATTTCTAAATACTATTTCATATACATTATTATCAACAACAATAACTGATTCTACCTCTTTTATATATCCATCTTCACTATCATAACAATAGATTATATTACCAGGTTCAATTATTGTTTCAGTATATAATATTAGTCCTTGTTCTGTTTCATCAATAATGTCATTAAAATCAATTAAAACAATATTTTTATCATACTTGATATCAGTAATTTCTTCACGATCAAATGATAATACAAATTCTTTTTGACTATTTAAACTATATACTTCCTCAGAAATTATTTCAACATAATAACTTCTACCTTCTATAAAATCACCATGTAATAAATAGTAACCAGCATTTTCACCTTTAGTAACACTTATATTTATTAAATTATTATTAGCATCATATACTCTAATATATTTCGATAGATCTTCAGACAATAAATCTATTCTAGAATACAATTCAATATTATATGACAATTTTAAATTACGATATATTTCTGTAATATTTGTTTTTTTACTCCATTTAGCATAAACATCAACATTATGTTGTAAGGTATTAACAAGTGGTTCTTCCCACACATTAAAATCTAAATACCATCCTTCAAATATATAACCTTCTTTATAGGAATATGGGGCTAAATATGTTTCTGGATCAATAATCTTTTCAGACCAACCATCATCACCATCTTCCAAATGGTATGTTACAACTATTCCCAATGTATCAAACATAGCATATAAATTATATTCACCTGATACATCATACACTTGTGTAAATTCCTCTTCAGTTGAAATTAAATCTCCATTTATAAACCATCCAACAAAACGATAATTATCATTTGGAATAGCGGTTACTGTAATTTCAGAATCTTTTAAGGTGCTAGTTGTGCCGAATGCACTACCATTTAATCCAGATAAAACATTAACACTAACGTAACCTTGTTCAAACAATATACTTAATGTTTTATTTTCAAGTAAATCAGTAATTTGGTATGTTAAATCAGTACTTATTAAAGTATCGTTTTCATACCAACCAATAAAATCGTATGAAATATCTGGAAGTGCAGTTAAGTTTATTTCATCTAATACAGTAAATTTACCTTCTGTTATATTTGCAGTTCCTCCAATAGATGACAAAATGGTTAAATCATACTCAATAAGTGCAGTACGTGCTTCCAAAGTAGTATTATCTGGCACACAATTCCAAGTGAATGATAGTTCTTCCGCCAATAATTCATCACCACGGTACCATCCAATAAATGTATAACCAGGATTTACTTCATACGATAAATCTATATTTTCACCTACATTAAATGTAATTTCTTGGATTGAGCTAGTTCCACTATTCAAATAATTTGAAGATATTTCCAATGTGTAATCGACATACTCAGCAACTGCTATTAACGTATAACTTGATGAAGGCATTGTAAATTCATATTCTAAACTATCTGATACTAATTCATCACCACTGTACCATCCAATGAATTCAAAGCCTGGATTCATAGTCGCAATAACACTAACTTCTTCTCCTCCTGGTATATCTTTAGAAGCAGTTAAAGATGAAAACATAATCTCATCACCAGTAATAGTCAGGTGTTGTAAAACAGCAATTTCTTCTTGTTTTATTAAAACTTGATTGCAAACGGAACAATGACTACCTTCAGTTAACCCAACTTCAGTAAAAGTTGGTTCAACTTTTTGATCAATAATTATATTATGGCCTAATGCTTCCTTGATATTCTCAAGATACGAATAATTACATGTTTTGCACTCATAAAGTGTATACCCATCTTCTATACATGTTGGTTCAACTACTGTCATTTTATATTCATGCTCATGAGTTGAATCAGAATTTTTATCTGCTATAAAATAAATACCAATTCCAACTCCAACTAAAAATATTAAACCAATTAGTAATACTATTTTCTTTTTCATATGTATTCACCTCATATATATAATTATATCATAATTCATCTGAAATCAATTAATATAATATTAAAATTACTAAATTATTAATAAAAATATTATGATTTTTAAATCTTTGAATAATAAATATTATCATACGTTAAAAAAAGTGTAAAAAATCAAAGAAATTTTACACTTTTTCTAACATAAATTTTGCTGTTTTTTACACTTTTTCTAACATATAAATTTTTTCTTATAAAATTATATTAATTTCTATTATATTTAACAGTAAGTTTTTTTATTTTATTTATTAATTTAGTTTCTATATAGCTTTTATCTATTCGCCATACCCAGTTATTAGTTTTTGTAGATGGCGTGTTTATTCTTCCTTCATCGTTTGTTAAATTTAAATAATCTTGAATTGGAATAATTACTAAATTTGATATTGAAGATAATGCAAGTTCAATTAATTTATCCGTTTTTAATTTATTTCTAAAACTCTTAGTTTCTTTTGTAAACCTTTCTAATACTGGAATATCTGCATCTTCTAGAAAACTTCTTGATGTATCTGAATCATGGGTTGCGGTATAACAAACAGAATTTGTTGTTTCAAAACATCTTGGTAAGTATTCCGAATCATCAGTATAGAATGCAAATTGTAAAACTTTCATACCAGGAAAACCAGTTTCTTTTAAAAGAGTTCTAACATCATCTGTAATAAATCCTAAGTCTTCCGCAATTATCTTCGAATTTGGATATACCTCTTTAATTTTTTTAAATAATTTAATTCCCGGTGCTTCATACCATTTTCCATTAATAGCTGTTTCATCCGTTGAAGGAATGGCGTAGTATCCGGAAAAGCCTCTAAAGTGATCGATTCTAACTATATCATACATTATAAAAGTAGTACTTAATCTTTTAATCCAAAAACTAAATCCTTCTTCTTCCATATGTTTCCAGTTATAAATCGGGTTCCCCCAAAGTTGTCCATCTTTTGCAAAATCATCTGGTGGACATCCGGCAACTAAAGATGGTTGATAGTCTTCATCTAGTAAAAACTCCTCAGGATTTTTCCAAACATCAACGCTATCAAGAGCAACATAAATTGGAATATCGCCAATTATTTTAATCCCTGCATTATTTGCATATATTTTTAACTTATTCCATTGTTCAAAAAACTTAAACTGAATAAACATCCAGTATTCCATATCCTGCATAAAGATTGGCATTAGTTTTCTTGCATGATTTATGTCTTTAAAATCTTTTTCCCACTTTGTCCATTCAGAATAATTGTGTTTTAATTTTAATACCATATATAAAGCATAATCATACAACCATTCTTTATTTTCCTCAACAAATTTAGAGTAATCTAGATTTTTATTAAAACGTACATAAGCTTTTCTTAATAATTTATATCTTGTTTCAAATAACCATCCATAATCAATAGTTTGATATTCATGTTTATTTTTTTCAAGTTCTTCTTCAGTTAATAAACCTTCTTCACATAGCTTATCTAAATCAATAAAATATGGATTACCAGCATTAGAGCATGGTGATTGATATGGACTATCTCCAACTGATGTTGGATTAAGAGGTAGTACTTGCCATACTGTTTGATTAGTTTGTTTTAAGAAATCAACAAATTCATAAGCACTTTTCCCAAAACTACCAATACCATATTTAGAAGGTAATGAACTTATTGGTAATAATAGTCCTGTTTTATGTTTAAAGCCAAAGTTATCTGTTTTCATAAATAGCCTCTTATAATTAGTATTTATATTTCTATATTATTTTACACTATTATAGTCGTTTTTTCAAATAAAAAGAGTAATACATTCTATGTATTACTCTTACTTTATTAGTTTTCAAAATTTAAAGTATTGTAAATTGTAGTAACACCATCAGTTGCATATAAAATAGCAATTTGATGTTTTTTACTATTCCAGTTACAAATACATACAGTTAATGTAACTTCTTTATTAAAGAATTCACTAAAATCATTATATTGACTACCACTAGATGAATAGATATTCATAGAAACTGATCCATCGCTATTCTTTAATACAACACTTGTATAATATGCTGAATCAATGAAATTGATTATACCTTTAATAACATATACTTGAGCTGTATGATCTTCCATTTTACTTAATTTATTTAAATCTTCTAAAGTTTTAGTAGTATCAAATGAATCTGTTGGAATTTCATGATTACCATAGTTATTTAATAACACTGTACAATCATTAATAACAATATGACCAACAGTTGATGATGCATAATCAGGATTTAATTTATGAATTTTAGTACCTTTAATAATTACTTCATCACCAACAGAAAGTAATGCTACTTCATCAATTGGACCAAGACAAGAAATAACACCTGACTCATCTACTAAATAGAAACCATCTTGGTTAACAGTAGATGCAGCTACAATTCCTTTTACAATTACTTCAGTATTATCTTCACTATCAATAGCTTCTTTAACAGTAATTGAATCATACTGTTCTGCTTCTTTGACAACAAGTTCAACATTAATTGATTCAGAATAAGTTTTATAGTTTGCTGTAATTGTAACAACTGCATTTCCGGCATTTTTAGTATGGAATAATAATTTTCCATCTACTACTTCAAAGTAAACAACTTCTTCATTACTAGATTCATATTTTAATTCAACGTTATCAAATAATTCTAATTTATTAACAACATTTGTTAATAATTCAGATGCTGGATCTGCTTTATATAGTGTTAAGAATTGAGGACGTGCATAATATTCTAATACAAAACTTGGAGCTTTAGATTCTTCAAACTTGAATCCTTCATCAACAACAGCAATAGGTTGTAAACGATAGAAGCATCCTGATGGTTCAGATTTTGCGTTAATTGCACTTAAATATACAGTACATATTTTACCATCAAATTGATCTAACCATGTAAAATCTCCACCACTACATTTTGTATAAGCATAAGAACCTGTTACGCCATCTAAATCATTAAAATAATAGTTTGTAAATCCCTTACCTTCAGCTCTTACAACTTGAGCTGTAACTTTATAAATTTTAGTAGTAATATCATTAGCAAGTGGCATTTCTAACAATTCTTTTACTGAAATTTCTTCAATTGCAGTTTTGTCAAATTCACTTGTTCCATTATCATTTGATACAAGTCTTGCACTATCAATTTGGTTACATCCAAGATATCCATACTTTTCTGCATTAGCCATTTCTGAATCTAAAACATAATAAGTTTTATTACCAGTAATTGTTACAGTATTTCCAACTTTAACTTCTGATGCAACATCTTTTCCATATACATAAATTGATCCAGTATTATCTACTAAGAAGAAACCATCTGGAACCATTCCAAACGCATAAGTGATTTGAGCAACAACACCAGTAAGTTCTACGCGTGAACCTTTTTCAGCGTTTCTAGCATCATTTACTGTTTTATATACAGGTGCATTTGGATCAATTGGTTGTTCTGTTTGAAGAATTTCCACTGTTGAACCTTGTGCAATTTGAGCTGTTCCATTATAAATATCAATAGTACCAGTTACTCTAATTACATAACCCATTTGAACTTTTTCAGTGATTCTAAATGCTAAAATACGTCCAGTTTCATCACTTAAATAAACTGACATATTTCCGTATGAATCATCCCACGCATAATAAATTCCGTCAACTGTTCCTTCAATTGTAACAGTATCACCTTTAGCCATAGCAAGTGCTTCACTAATTGGTGTAACATTAATGCTTGGTTCAACGTAATTTGGATCTTTTTCACCACAACTACATTGTCCATTTACAAAAGTGTGTGTATGAACAGGAGGTTCAGGTTCAATTGGTTCAGGTTTTTTAACAGGATTAAATCCGATTAAATAAGCCTTACTAACTTCAACCACACCATCATGTTCAGATAAAGTAACTTTTAGAATAACTTCATCCAAATCATCTGGTTTTTCTGCTAAATTACCATAAGTTGTTCCTCCATCTTTTGAGTAAAAACTTAAGACAAAAATATCATTAAAACCATCAGTAATATACATTTCTCCAAAAGTTGTGTCTTTAACTTCTTTTACTGTACCATACAAATAGAATGATTCACTAGAACTAGACATAGACAAAGCTTCACTTACTGAAACTAATTCTAAACTATCTTTTAATTCTTGGAATGTTTTTTCATCTTTTGGTTTTTCAGTGTTATTACCATTAGTACATGCAACAAGCGAAAAACCAACTAGAAAAATAAATAGAAAACTAGCTAAACGTTTTACAAAACTCATATCATTAAATCTCCTTTTTCGATTTATTATATCATAAAGTTCTATATATATCAATTATTTATATATATAAACAAAAGACTTAGTCAATACTTTGACTAAGTCTACATTATAATTCATTTCCTAAATGCGATTTATCGCAATATGATGTTCTTTTGGTAGTTCTTTTTCTTTACCATAACCAAATAAAGATGATAACAGTGGTACATAACCATTTGGAATACCAAGTCTTACTAATAAATCTGTCTTATCAACAATTGATCTTGTTGGTGCAGCCATCATTACTGTATCAATATTGAGTGAAGTTGCGGCTAAAATCATATTTTCTACAATACATCCAGCATTAACATATTCCATTCCTGTTGCATATTCTGATGGGATTGAAGAAACAATAATATAAGTTTTAGCACCAAAATTCATATTTCTTCTAATATTTGTTTGTTTAAACATTTCTTCTTCTGTTATAGCAAATATTTCATTTATTAATTCATCGTTTTGGACAACAGTAATATGTAAATTCTCGTACATTCCACGTGCAACTGGAGCACTCATTCCAGCTTTTAAAATGATATTTAAATCATCTTCACTTATTTGTCTTCCATCGTAATTTCGACATGAATATCTTTTTAAAATTGAATCGATTGTTTTCATATATTCTCCTTACAATAAACATCAATAGCATTTTTGATATATAATGCAGTACCTTTCGCATATTGATCAATATTATTTTTAAATCTTTCATCTT
>JAZOLG010000049.1:0-64950 GCA_045652765.1 Bacilli bacterium | reverse complement strand
TTCATTTTAGGGTTCCAACGGCGAGTATGATGACCGAAATGAACTCCTGCTTCTAATAAGTCTTTCATTGTAATTACTGACATTTCTTTTTTCCTCCAATTTTGTCATTTAATTTTTGGCCGCCATCGTGATCAACGCTATAAAGCCACGATTTTTATCGCAGAGGGCTTATAACTCCCACTTTGTGTGTATTTATTTTTTGCCATTACATATTGTATCACAAACAGCCTTTTTTAGCAACTGATTTGTTACTTTTTTATTTATTTGAATTATTAATATTTTTTTAACATTAAATTTAACATTTCATTACTTGATGATTATTTCCTACTTTTTAATTAATGTTACAAAGCTTAAACCATCATGTTCTTCTTCTTCATCTATAATATCAAACCCAAATTTTTGATAAAATCTTAAATTATTTTCTTCTTGTTTGATTGTATCTGCATACCATATTTTAACATCAGGATGACTTTCTAAGAACATTTTAAACGCTTTTGAGCCATATCCAAGATGACTAAATTTAGGATCCACATAAAATTGTGCTATCTTCCAAGTCGCTTCTTCTTCTAACATAAACCCAAAAATACCACCTATAACTTGTCCATCAACCATGATTTTTTGATAGTCACCCAAACGATACTTAATATTAAATTCCATACGATGTAATGTCATATTGCATGGATCAGAATCAAATTTACCGTATTTAACAGAGTATTTTTCGAAGGCTTTTCTTTGTAAATTAAGCATTGTTTTTGCGTCTATCAGCTTAACTTTTTCAAGTTTTACACTAGTTGATCCAGTACCGCCAACTCTTATTCCATCAGTTACATCATCATCAACAACGTTATATACTTGGAATATCCCTTGAGCAATTCCTTCCCCTTTTGAAAAACTCCATGTTTTGTCGCCAATATTTCGAAGTGCTACACAAATGTGTCCCTCATTTGTTGGATTATCAACATAATCAGCATCAATAATTCCAACACCATTTTTAAGAATAATATCTTTTTTAATACCAAAACTACTACGAATATAAATTCCCAAAAACTCATTTTCTGGTAAATATACTTTAATTCCTGTTGGCACAATTATTGAATCATTAGGTTCTAGCACAAAATCTATTGGTGAGAAAATATCATAACCAGCACTATATTTTGTACTACGTTTTGGAAGTTTTACTTCACTATAAATTTTATCAATTACTTCTTTAGGAAACCCTTCAAAGCTTTTTTTAAATGATTCAAAGCTTATTTTTTCGAACATTCTTTTACTCATTTTTATTCTCCTTTATGTTGTCTTGGATGATGTTCCATATATGCTTTCATTGTTTGTTCTAACGATACGTGGGTATAAATTTGAGTTGTTGACATATTAACATGTCCCAACATTTCTTGAACACTTCTTAAATCAGCACCACCATCCAATAGATGCGTAGCGAAGGTATGTCTTAACATGTGAGGTGAGATTTTAAATGTGTCAGAAGTTTTTTCAATGATGTTATTTAATATAACTCGTACTCCTCTTGTTGTTAATGGACCACCATGATGATTTAACAAAAATATTTCTTCTTTCTTGTTTTCCGCATTTTTAAGTAGACTTACTCGGCCAACTTCATTATAAATATGAATAGCTTGTATTGCTTTATCACTTAATGGAACATATCGTTCTTTGGAACCTTTTCCGTATACTTTAACCATTTTATTTGAAAAATCAAAATTTTTAAACTTTAAATTGCATAGTTCACTAACACGTAATCCAGAACCATACAAAAGTTCTAAAATCGTCATATCTCGCATTCCAAGTGGTTTGTTTTTATCAATTACTTGGAACATTGCATTTATTTCGTCTTTTTGTAAAAAGTGCGGTAACGTTTTTTCAGCTTTTACCGATTGAACCTCATCAAATGGATTTTCTTCACACACTTTTCTTTCTTTCATATGACGATAAAATCCTCGAAGTGACGAAAGTTTGCGATTAATTGATCTTTTAGAAAAATTGTTGGAAAGATAAGAAATATAGTATCTGGAAATATTATTAGTCGATAAATTCAAAAGATCACCAAAATTTTGACCTTTTACAAATTCATTAAAATCATGAATATCTCTTAAATAATTTGAAACAGTATATTCAGAATATGAACGTTCAACTAATAAATAATTTTCGTACATTATGATTGCATCTTGAACACTTGTTTTATTAACTTTCTTAGGAGCAACCGATACTACTTTATTCTTCGTTTTCTTTCGCACAGTCTTCTCCTTTGATTTCTTTTATTAAATTGTCTAATTCATCGAGTGCACGTTCTGCATATTTAGCTTTACGGCTTTTCTTGTATATTTTACCTACTAATTCCTCAAAAATACCAAAGTTAGCATTCATAGGAACAAAATCTGTTACACTAGGGTTTGCTACATAACAAGATAGTGATCCAATCGAAGTCTTATTATTAAGTTTTAAAAGTTCTTTACCTTCTAAAAATCTAGCCATATTAATACCAGCAATTAAACCACTTGCAGCTGATTCAACATAACCTTCAACACCTGTCATTTGTCCTGCAAAGAATAAATCAGGTCTTGTTCTAAATTGGAAACCAACATTTAATAGCTTAGGGGACTGAATATAAGTATTTCTATGCATTACACCGTATCTTACGATATTAGCATTTTCAAGTCCTGGGATTAACGATAATAATTCTTTTTGAGCACCAAACTTTAGATGAGTTTGGAACCCTACTAAATTATACAATGTTTTACTAGCATTATCTTGACGAAGTTGAACAACTGCATATGGCCATCTACCGGTTCTTGGATCATCTAATCCAACAGGTTTCATTGGACCAAATAATAAAGTTTGGCGTCCACGTTTTGCCATATCTTCAATAGGCATACACCCTTCAAATACTTTCATTTCAAATTCTTTGGGAATTACGCATTCTGCATTTATTAGATAATCATAAAATCTATTAAACTCATCTTCTGTCATAGGGCAGTTAAGATACGATGCTTCACCTTTATTATAACGTGATGCTAAGAATACTTTATTCATATCAATAGAATCATATGTTACAATCGGCGCTACAGCATCATAAAAGTATAAGTGATCACTACCTATTAACTTAGAGATTTCTTCATGTAACCCATCACTTGTTAAAGGTCCACTAGCAATAATTACTGGTCCTTCCGGAATTGATAATACTTCTTCATTTATAATTTCAATATTTTCCATAGTTGAGAGTTTATTTGTAATATATTCGCTAAATAAAGTTCTATCAACTGCTAAAGCGCCTCCCGCTTCTACTTTCGTTGAGTCTGCTGCTTCCATAATAATAGAACCAATTCTGCGCATTTCTTCTTTTAATAACCCTACAGCATTTTCAACAGAAGCTGCACGTAATGAATTACTACAAATTAATTCTGCAAAACCACTTGTCGTATGCGCACTCGTCATTTTCTTTGGTCGCATTTCGTATAACTTTACTTGATATCCTCTAATTGCAAGTTGATAAGCAGCCTCACTTCCCGCAAGTCCAGCTCCAATTACTGTTACTATTTTTTTCATATTACGCCTCTTTATTATATATTACCTTATTATAACACAATTAAATAATTTTAACAATACTTTTATTTAATATTAAAAAGATGCGAATAATTATTCGCATCATTTATTTATATTTTAATTCTCATATCTGGTAAAATATTTAACTCCAATATTTTTTCTGCAGTAAGACCAGTCTCTTCACAAATAGATCTTACTGTATCACCACTTTTTATTAAATAGCTTCTTTCATTAGTAGGATACAAAATCTTTTGATTTTCTTTCAAAATAACTTTACCAAAATCATTATAGGCGCCTAGTGTTTGAATTGGAACACCAACTCTATTTGATATTTTCTCCATAGTATCACCATCTTTTGTAAAATACTCAAATAAAGTGATATCTTGCGTCTTTGTATGAGTTGGAACTAATAAAACTTGATTAGGATATAACACATTTGTTGTTAACATATTAACATCCGTAAGTTCAGCAACCGTTGTTTTAAACTCTTTCGCAATCGAATATAAACTATCTTTAGGTTTTACCACATACTCCTCATACACGACTTCGTTTGTTTGATATTGCATTTAATCATTCCTTTCATAACATTATATGTATAAATTACGATTATGTCTAGGCAATAAACTACTTCATTATTAATTAAATTAAATGTTTTCGACAAAAAAAGAGACTAATTTAATGAATAAATATAATCACTTTTTCTAATTGATTATGTTTATCCTATAGTTAGTCTCTATTCCTTATTATATACTATTTTTTTGCAGCAGGTGACAATTCTTTCTTCAACATTTCAACAAATTCTTCATATGTAACAGTTGTTGATTTTTGTTCACCATGAACACGATATGTGATTAATCCTTCTTGTGTTTCTTTATCACCTAGTACTAAAGTATATGGTATTTTACTAGTTTGAGCTTCACGAATCTTGTAGTTCATTTTTTCGTTTCTGTCATCTATTGATGCACGAATTCCAAAAGCTTGTAATTTAGCAAGTACTTCTTTAGCATATTCTAAATGATATAAGTTATTAACCGGAATTACTTTGATTTGTTCAGGCGCAAGCCATAATGGGAATACTCCCGCAAAGTGTTCAATTAAAATACCAATAAATCTTTCAATAGAGCCAAATAATGCTCTATGTAACATAATTGGGCGAACCTTTTCACCAGATTCAGAAATATATGTTAAATCAAATCTTTCTGGTAAGTTCATATCAAGTTGGATTGTACCACATTGCCAAATTCTATTCATTGAATCTTTTAATTTAAAGTCAAGTTTAGGACCATAGAACGCACCATCACCTGGATTTAAAATATATTTAATACCTTTCTTTTCCATAGCACTTGCAAGGGCACTTTCTGCTTTATCCCAAGTCGCAAGTTCACCAATATATTTATCAAGTGGTCTTGTTGATAATTCAATATGATAATTTAAGTTAAATACACTATAAACATAGTCATATAAATCAATTAAACGACCGATTTCAGCTTCAATTTGATCTTCTGTAATAAAAATATGAGCATCATCTTGAGTAAAGTTGCGCACTCTAAATAATCCATTTAATGCGCCACTTGCTTCATGACGATGTACAAGTCCAAGTTCCCCGATACGAAGTGGGAAATCACGATATGAGTGAATGTTATTTTTATAAACTAACATTCCACCAGGACAGTTCATTGGTTTAATCGCAAACTCTTTTTCATCAATTGATGATGTGTACATATTTTCTTTATAGTTAAACCAGTGACCACTTGTTTCCCAAAGTTCTTTATTTAACATTATTGGTGTTTGAACAAATTGGTAACCTTCTTTTGTGTGAATATCAAACCAGAAGTTTTCAAGATTTCTTCTTAAAATCATCCCCTTAGGCATCCAGAATGGGAAACCAGGCCCATATTCGCTCATCATAAATAAATCTAATTCACGACCAAGTTTTCTATGATCACATTTTTTGCGTTCTTCAATGATTTCTAAATGAGCTTTAAGTTCTGCTTCTTTCATGAAACAAGTACCATAAATTCTTTGTAATTGTTCACGTTTAGCATCACCTCTCCAGTAAGCACCACTTACGCTTAAAAGTTTGAAATTTTTAAGCCATTTAGTACTTGATACATGAGGACCACGACAAAGATCCATAAAGTTTCCTTGTTGGTAAACACTAATCACTGCATCACTTTCTAATTCATTAATTAATTCTGTTTTATATTTATCATTTTTAAATAATTCAAGTGCTTCTTCTTTTGAAACGACACGTCTTTCAATTTCAGTATTTCCTTCAGCAATTGCTTTCATCTTCTTTTCAATTTTTACTAAATCCTCTTCAGTAAGTTTGACATCACCTAAATCTAAATCATAATAAAAACCTTCATCAATTGCAGGACCTACACCAAACATCGCATTTGGATAAAGTTCTTTAATAGCTTGTGCTAACATATGCGCACATGAATGGTTAAGTAATGGTTCCATACCTTGTGCATCACCTGTAACTAGTTCGATAGCCGCATCACTTTCAATTGGTGCTTTTAAATCTTTAAGTTCACCATCAAGTTTAACTGCTAAACATTTTTTAACCAAACTTACAGAAATTGATGCCGCAACTTCAACAGCTGTTGTTCCTTTTTTATATTCTCTAATTGAACCATCTGGGAATGTAATTTTAATCATATTTGCCTCCTATAAATAAAAAAGTCCTCTTTCTATACTATAGAAAAAGGACGAAATATCTTCCGTGGTACCACCTTATTTTACTAACATTAGTTAGCCTTTAACAACTATAACGGGTTGACCCGGCAACTGTTTTCACAGAGCAGTTCATAGGGAGTAACTATTTAGCCTATTTTGACTTTTTTCACTATCAAGTCTCACTAATAAAACGGTTTTAAATAATCATATCCTAATCATTACTTTTTAAATATTATACTATATTTTTTCTTTTTTGTAAAGAATTATGTACAATTAACGATAATTTTGATCTTTTAGTTCAACAAAATCAACAAGAGTCTTAATACGTTCGTAAACGCGAACTGCTTTTTGAGCATCAATTTCTTTTGAACTTTCTGATAAATGATCTAAGATTGCTTTTTGATCTAAGTTAGATGTTATAAATAATGGTTTTTTATTAATCATGCGATATTGTAAAATTGGAAGTAAAACTTCATCACGAATAAAGTTAGTATTACTTTCACCACCAAAATCATCTAAGATTAAAATAGGCACTTTCTTTAATTCATTTACCAGTTCATTAATCCCACCAGTTAATACCATTGATTTGATTCTTCTTACTAAATCTGGATAGTAAACAAACGCTACATCAATTCCTCTTTTTGTTAGTTCAATCGCAAGATACGCAACAATATAACTTTTACCTTGTCCACATTGTCCATGAACATATAGACCTTTTTGTTTTGGGTTCTCATCATATGTTTCTAAAAATCTTTTTATTTCTTTAAGAACTAAACGACGATTATTATTAATAAATAAATCATTACCATATTCACTAAAACTTGTTCCGTATAAGTGTAAGTATTCATTAGTGCTATGTAATTCATTATAAGCATTTTGATAATTACATGGTATATAATCTATATCAATATACATTCCATCTTTATCTAAAATAGGTTCTAAGCCTTTTCTTGTTTGTTTACAAGAAGAAAGACCTTGACAGTTTTCACATAAACCTTTTTTATTAAAGTATGCCATGAATATTTCCATATACTTTTCAAGTTCATCGTTTGTTATATTATTATCATTAATAAATTCTTTTATATCTTTATCTTGCAGCATTTTATTTACAAAATTTCGATATGCAACATCATTATAAACAAATTTTTTCATATTATCTTATTCTTTCTTATTAAAGAACTCTTCTAAATCATCAAGAGTTTCTTGTTTATTATTCGTACCTTTTTCTTTCTTACTATCTACTTCATTTTGAAGATAATCTTGATACCAAGTAGGAACATTCTTCGTTTTGTTTTTTGTATTTGGTGTAGTGATGATATTAAGTGCATCTTCAGTTGTTTTAACACCTTTTCTAATCCAAGTATTAATAATCTTTAAGAAGTAATTATAACTTGGAATTTCACCATTTTTAGTATCCATAACATAAATTATTAAAACATTCAAAATACCAACTGATATATTGGTTTCAACAAGTAATTTATCAAATGTTTCAATTTCAGAGCCAGTTAATTTAGTATTGTATTTATTTTCCACAAGTTGTGATGGAGTAATTGAATTTAATGTATTAACTAGCTTATTGTTCGATGCTTGTTCATGTTTAAAGTTAGCTTCGAATTTTACTTGTTCTTGGTTAGAATAAATCTTTTTAACATTTGTTCTTAGTTGTTCAACATCGACGATTCCATTTGTTGTTGAATCAATTGTTGCGTTAGCTAGTTCTTCCGTTGTCAAACCAAATAACCAAGCTAATCGATTAATAGTTTTATAAAGTTCAGCACTTTCTAAAATATTCTTATTAACAACTGCTCTAGATCCTACAAGTACTAAATAGTATTCATAATCAAAATGTTGATTTTTTACACCAATTGTATTGTATGATGAATCAACCCACCAACTAGATAAGTTTTCACCATTTCTTGCTATATTATATATGTCATCTACATTTTTAGTAATTTTAGTAAAATCACTTAAATCATAACGATGTGCTAAATATTCACAAGCTAATTTGTGAAAAATTTCTTCTCCAACAGTATTTAATAAGAATGTAGATAAAACTTCATCTTTAAAAAATTCCCAAGCAGTTGGAAGTTTCTTTACAACATAAACATAAATATTTTGATCGTTAAATGAATCATTATACACATAAACATCTAACAAACCTAAAGCTTCAAGTTCAAATCGAGCATTTAAGAAAGCATCTATAGTATTCATTTTTAATGTTTTTAATATGGTTTTGTGTTCTATATCATTTGATTCTACTGTTCCAAGTGGCACAATAGCATGAAGTGTTTGAAATAAACTGCTTGCTGCAGACGATAAAAGCGGTTGAAAAAAATCAATAAACAACTTTTGATCATAATTAGTTAAAGGTGAGTTGATACAAACACTGAATTTGTCTTTTAAAGATAGGTAGTATTCCATACTATTTTTTATCTACCGTAGTTAAATTTTTACCTAATTCTTTGTAGAATGTTTCTATTAATTTTAATCCACGTCCACAAGCAATTAAATAACGTGTATTAACTTTTATATCAACAGCTTGTTCAAAATAGCTAATACTAAATACATTAAAAATCATTTCTTGACGTCTACTATCAACACGTATTTCTTTATAGTCGTCATTTACTTCTTGTACCACAAATCCCATTTTTTTCACTACATCTATTATTTCGCTTTTTACTTTATTATAATCTCCACGATAATAACGTGTTTTTAATACATTGTTAGAATGATTATCTGTTGTTTGAAAATCATTACTAAAAAAATCAGAAAATCCCATTTTAATCCTCCCTTATTGTTTTTAATACTTGATCTATTTCTTCATATAATTCTTTTAAATCATTGTTATTTTTTAAGACAATTGGTTCAAATATTCGATCTTTCGCAAGTTCTACTAATTCTTCTATACTCATTCTAAGAGTACTCGCATTTGATGCATCTTCATAAGAAACATTGTCTCTTTTCATAATACGTTTGATTTGAATTTCTTTATCTACATCAACAATTATCAAATCAGTACAAAGCGCATCAAATCCACTTTCTAATAGTAATGGTGCAGAAAGAAACATTATATTTTGTTTGTTGTTCTTAATTATATCAAACTTTTCTTTTTTTATTTCTTTTATTATAATTTTTTTAATAATTGGATATACAAGTTGTTCAAGCGTTTTTCTTTTTTGTTCATCATTAAAAATAATCTCTCTTAGTTTTCTTTTATCAATTAAGCCATTTACAATAGCATTAGGAAAAGCTTTTTCAATTTTAATAAATAATTCATTATAATAATCACTTACCGGATTTAAAATTTCTCGGTTAATTTCATCAGCATCAATAACTTTATAAGATTTATTTCTTAGATAATTTGTGATTTCTGTTTTACCGCTAGCAATAACTCCAGTTAATCCGACAATTTTGATATTATCTTTAAATGTTTGACATATTGGACAGTAATAGGTTCCACGTCCTGCTACTCGTGTTTTTATTATAGGTGTTTTACAAATTACACATTCTACACCCTCTTTAGAATGGACAAGTAGTGATTGTTGAAATCTTCCAGTTACTCCTAAACTACTTGTATATGATCTAATAGTAGTACCCCCTTGAAGAATAGCCGATTCTAATACATATTCAGCCGCATCAACAATACTTTTAACATCACGAATAGTTAAACTATTGCATTTTACTTCTGGATGAAACTTTGTTAAATAACAAATTTCATCAGCATAAATATTACCAATACCAGCCATAATAGTTTGATCTAATAAGGCTGCTTTTAAAGTTCCTTTATATTTTGTTAGTTTTTCGACAACTTGATAAAAGTTTGTTATTTTATTTGCGTCTTCTCCTAGTTTTTTAAGTGATGGGTATAATACGATTTCAGCCATGTTTGTAGTATTTAATAAAACAAATTTACCAAACTTACGTGTATCATGGTATCTCAAAGCCTCAGATGTATTTAAAATGAATTCCACATGTTCATGTGGACTTAAGATTTCACTTGTTTGTTTAAAATAAAATTTCCCTTCCATTCTTAAATGGACAACAATAGATTTAGTATCTAAGATTAATATTAAATATTTCCCAAGTCGATGAATATCTCTAAATGTTTCATTTAATAAGACAGATGAAAATTCTTCTTTTATTGTATTTTCTAATACACCATCATAATAAATATTTATTTTATTAATTGTTTTACCAATTAGATTAGATAATAATATTCTTCTAACGGTTTCAACTTCTGGAAGTTCTGGCATGAAATCACCTCTTTTGTTATTATACCACATTTATCAATTTTTGTATAGTTTTTCTAAAATAAAATGATGTAGCAACCTACATCATTTTTAATTATTATTTATTATTCTTTTTAAGTGGTAGTAAAACATTAGTATTTTGAATATATTCATTATATTCTGGATATTTCTTTAACATTCTTTTTTCCATCATTGGAATACTAATGAAACTAAACATTAAAAGATTTACAATTGGTCCTAATACGAGCACCCAATAATTATCTCGGATTGATAACATCAATAGAAATACACCAAACCAGAAAATTATTTCTCCAAAGTAATTTGGATGACGACTTATTTTCCACAAACCTTTATTTAACATTTGATTGGGATATTTTTTTCGATAAAATCCTGATTGAATATCGCTAACAAGTTCAAAGATAATTCCGGCAACAGCAATAATGATTGCAAGAATTGATGATAAATTAAAATTATTAGTTACCAAATTATTATTTACAGCTTCAAAATAAGCAGCTGCTGGCAACATTAGTAAATAAACAACAAGAGTTGGGAATAGATGAATACCTGTTAAATTTATTAATGGCCAAAGTTTAGGATGTTTTTCTTGAATGTTAGTGTAGCGCCAATCTTGGTTTTTTAAGTTTTTGAATCTAATTAAGCAGTTTAATGTTAATCGAAGACCCCAAAGTTCAATTAAAGTAATCATAATATATGATGACCAATGAAAAGCATCACCATCAAGGGCTAAAAAGACAACCATTACTTGTGGTAAAACACTCCAATATGGGTCATAGATGGAAGCATTATTAAATATCCAAGAAAAGATAAAAATAATAACTGTTGTTATGACATCCATAATTAAGAATCGAAGTAATAAATGCATATCTTTTAATAAATTATATACATATAATCCTAGTAAAAAAGCAAATACATATATTAAAAGCAAAATAGTTAAACTTATGAATTTATTTTTAAACATTACTCTAGGTTCTCCTTATCTAAATGATAATATAACCCATCTAAATTATATCTTTCACGATCTTCTCCAACAAAAATATGAACGATAACATTATTTAAGTCAACGAAAAACCATTTACTATCATTAGACATCGAATACCCTTTTACCAAGAAACCTTGTTTTTGTGCTTCATCTCTTAAGTACCCAACAGCACTCATTCCTTGTCTTGATGACGAAGCAGTTGATACAACACTATAATCAAAAAAAGGAGTAACAGAAGAAACATCGTAAACTATTGTATTTGATAAAACTGCACGATTAATGCATTCAATCGCAACATCTAAAATCGGATTTTTAAATTTCATTTTCTAACACCTTCTTTTTATAATATTCATATGCTTTAATAGTGTGGCATTCAATAGGCTCATTTTTATTTTTTAACATTTCTATTATACTTTCTAATATTTTAAATAAACCTAGATTAAAATCTTTCAATACTTCACTACGAAAATAGTCAGCATCTTTATACGTTCTACCACGTTCTACTACATCTGCAGTATAAATTACTTCCATAAACTTGGTCATATTGCTTGTTCCTGTTGTATGAAAATAAATAGCATTAAAAATTTCATCATTAACATTGTACAATTCTTTTGCGAGATGTGCACCAAGTACTGCATGAATTACATTAGGATATTGTTGATAATGTTCAATGATCTCATTTGATTCATATTTTTTTAGCATTTCAAGTGAAGTATCTAAATCATATATTTTCGCAATATCATGTAAAATACCTGTTATTTTTAACATCTCATTGTCAAGACCAAAATTAAATAAGTTATTAACCTCAACCGCAAAATCTGCAACACCAATTGAATGATTAAATCTCTTCGGATGATTTACAAAGTGTTTTTGAAGTTCTTCTTTTATTTTAAGATAATTCATCATAATCAACCGTAACTTTTACCATTTTTAAAGCATTAACATTAATTTTACATTTACCAATAATATGTAAAAAACCAATTCCCGAAAGCCAAAGATTAACTTGTTCATCTGATGAAAATTCATAACTTACATTACTACCATACATTGTTTTTTCTTCTTCATTAAATGGTGGGACAAGTTTATTAAATACAAGATTATTAAAAACTTTTTCTTTATTTTCAGTCTTAGTTCGATGTATTTCAAGTTTATCACTAACATAACATGAAACCGATGCTTTTTCTGTTTCAATATCAATGCTAGCAAGCCCTCCTAAAAACAATGTTTGTTTTTCTTTTAATTGATAAGTTTTTACCCTAATAAAGTTTTTAGGAACTAGCACTTTTAATGTTTCAAGTGGTGCACAAGACAACACACTTTCTTCATTTAAGTATCCTGGTGTATCAATTAAATAACATTCTTCTTTTAATCTATTTTTGCCAACACCAATTTTTATTAGATTAGCAGTTGTATTAGCTTGCATTGACGTTGTAATTAAATCAACAGTATCAGCATATTTTTTAAGAACCAAATTAACAAATGTTGATTTACCAACTGAAGTTGCGCCTATGATATAAATTAAATTATTTGGATACTTTTTATTTAGACTTGTAAACATTCTTTCCATTATAACATCAACATTTTTTTCTTTCATTGAAGATACAAAGAAAATATTGTGTACATCTAAATTATATTTTAAAGCATTCTTTTGAATCTTTTCTTTAATCTTATTAAGTTTTAAGTCTTTTGGATATAAATCACTCTTGTTAACTAAAATCCAAACAGGATTATTACCAATTAAAGTATCAAGTTTAGGTATAAAACTAGTATAAATATCCATTGCGTCAATCATTAAAAGAACTAATGCTTTTTCATTTTTAATATTTTGTAACAAATTAAAATAAGTATTATGACGTTCTTTAATAAGCTCAGGATTAGTCATCAATGTTAGATTATCTAAACTATAATCTAAATTATAATGTCTTATTGCATGACATCTTTTGCAGTAAGCGCCTTTATTAATTTCAACACTAACAGGAATATAGCCCGGTTTATTTGGATCTGATGTTTGAAGTGTTGTTCCACAACCAATACATTTACTCATATATTTCTTCTATCTTTCTATAAATTTCATTATTTGCTTTTCTAATATTACTCAAAATCTTTTTTTCTCTTAGACGATTAATTTTTGTATACCATTTTTGTGTTTTCTTATCAATTGTTTTAACTAATACACTATAAAGATTTAATCTATTAAAACCTAAGATATCAGTTACTAATTGATCTCCAAGTGCTATAACTAATTCACTTCTGATATTTTGTTCTTCTAAATAAGTTTTTAATCTTTTAGGATTTGGTTTATTGGCTCTAGCAAGATATCCATCAAGTCCTAAAACATTATTAAAATGATCAATTCGATCTTTTTTATTATTTGATATTAAATAAAACTTAAAACCAATCTTTTTAATTTGATTTATTTGTTCTATTAGTTCTTTACTTGGCGTAGACATTGTATATGGAGCTAAAGTATTATCTAAATCACTTATAATAATTCGATACCCTTCTTCATATAATTTATTAAAGTCAAGATCGTTGAATTGTTTAATAACACATTTTGGTGTATACATTAAAATCACCTCTTATCAATATATTATACTAAAATTTAACGATTTTGTCTAATAATACAAGGAGAATTTAAATGTTAGGAATATTTAGTTTATTATTACTACCGCTTGTAGGCGCAATCAATTCCGGGAGTTTTCCCGATGTCTTAGAGCCAGATATTGAATTAGAACTTATCAACAAAGCCAAAAATCATGATTTATTAGCCCGTAATGAATTAATCGAACATAACTTACGATTGGTTGCGCACATCGTAAAAAAATTTGAAAGCACTAAAGAAGATAAAGACGATTTATTATCAATCGGTTCTTTTGGACTCATTAAAGCTGTTGATTCATACAAAATTGAATCCGGCGTTAAACTCGCGACTTACGCATCTCGATGCATTGAAAATGAAATATTAATGCATTTAAGAAGCAATAAAAAAAGAAAAGATGTTACCTCGTTATATACACCAATTGGTGAAGATAAAGAAGGTAACGAAATTAGACTTTGTGATATTATCGAAGATCCTACTCCACTTCTTAGCACTACACTAATTAAAGAAGAGTATGAATCCAAACTAAAAGAAGCCCTCAATGTTTTGGACGAAAGAGAGCTCGATATATTATCAAGACGATATGGTTTAAATGATACACCAGTTGAAACCCAAAAAGAAATCGCTGATAAATTAAATATTAGTCGAAGTTATGTTTCAAGAATTGAAAAAAGAGCTTTAACTAAAATCTATTTATATATGAAAGATCAAACTTAATGAATTTTTTTATTTTTCCTTATCAATATCTTAGTCATAAAGATTAATATTGATAATACTAAAAGTGAAAATGCTATATTTAAAATTGTTTGATAATTTTCTGTATAACAGTCTTTATCAAGTCCACAACCGATTAAATTATTTTTAATTATTTCAAAATTAATTGTTTTATTTGTTTCATTACCTTTACTATCTTTTACAACAATTAGTAATGAATGTTTTCCTATTATATTGATTGGCGTATTTTGATAAATTTCGCCATCTAGAAATAGTTTTACTTCTAAGTCATTATTAAAATTATCAAATACTTGATATTCGACATTTGCAATTGTTAAATATTTTTTATTTTCTTCAATATTTTTTACAATAACATTTGGTGGTGTTGTATCAACCAGCATTGTTTCAACCATTACTTTATTACTTTCATTTGCAGCTTGATCTATAGCACTTACTTCTACTTTTAGTTTTAAACCAAGATATAATAAATTAATATATTCTTCTTTAGTTATTTCTTCATCATTAAAATATTTATACTTATATTCTAGTGGTAAATTAAAGTTATCATTAACTTTAATAATGTTTGTAATGGCGTCTTCAATACTTACAAATTCAGTATCATTAATTATTAAATCAGATATTTTTTCTATAGTTGGTGATGTAGTATCAAGTAGCGTAATTTTAACATTCGTTTCACTACTTTTATTACCAAATTTGTCAATTGATACTAATAAAATATTTAAATCATAATTCTTTAATAGTTCTTTTTGTATATTTGGATTTTCTACACCATTAATATAATATTTAACGATTGGAGAATCATCATAATCATCGGTTATTTTTAAAAAATCATTAATATTAAATTTATCAAGTTCAAAATCATTGACTATAATTTCATCATCAATTATAACTTCAGGTGGCGTTGTATCGATAATTTTAATTGTTTGAATAAATTCATTACTTTGATTTTTACTACTATCTGTTGCGGCTAATTTTATGATTCCGATAGTATGGGTTTTTAGATATTGTAAAAACTCATCAATTGATGAAATTAATTCTAAATCTTCTGTAAAATATTGAACAAATAAAACAGGCTTTTCATCATAATTATCTGTTACTTGATAATTCGTTAATTTATTTAATTCTAAATCAATATCATTAATTATTATTTCCTTTTTACCACTTATAACTGGCTTTTCATTGTCAACAATATTTACAGTTCGGTTTAAGATCACACATGATGAATTCGTATAATCATATACGTATATTGTCACAATTTGTGGCCCTACTTTATTAACATTTATTTTATCAACAAAAACTTTTACAATATATTCATCTTCTTTTCTATTAGATATAGTTATATCATCATTAAAGTCTGGTAAATTACTTCCTAGTTCCATTTCATAAATGTCTTTTAACCATTCAACTTTAATCCCCTCACTAGTTATTATGTTTATAGGAATTGTTTGATATTCGGCATCAAATAAGCCAATTTTCACATTTTGAAGATACTTTCTAACATCAGAACAATTAATTTTAGACTTTAAAGTTATTTGTACAATATTATTAAAAGTAGTTGTATTTTCATTTGTTTTTTTAAATGCAACAAACCTAATAATATTATTCTCAACATTATTAACATAGACTTCGTCTTTACTATAATAACTATTAATTAATAACTCACACGGAACTTCATTTGATACTTCAAAATACTCACCCAAATCTAAGACAATTTGTGTACTATAATATAAATTAACTTGTTCAAAATTGATTGTAACTATAAACTCTTGATCTTTATAAACAGTATAGTTACTATATATTATATGAATGTTTTGAGCATTTTCAGCTTTAATATTAAATTGATAACACAAACTAAAAAACATAATCCCTATTAATATCACTATTTTTCTCATCTTTATCACCTGATTTATTATATCAAGTTCAATTTAAAATATTAGCCGAATTATGTCTTCTTCCTAAAAAAAGCTCCCATATTAAATATGGGAGTTTTAATTATAATTCATAGTCAATCGCAATACTAGCACTTCTAATTTTATGCATTAAAGTTTTTACAACATTGCAATGATATTCATCTTTTTGATAAAGTTCTAAATCTTCTTTAGAATTTAAAATAACTTCTAAAATTAAATCATAGCTTCTTTCACTGTGTAAAAAATCAACACCAACTTTTAAATCAATTACTGTTGGCACATTACCTTTCATTGATTCTAAAGTTTTCTTCGCATCAAGAATTAAATCTTTATATTCATCCTTAATTTTAAAACAAACAATGTGTTTAATCATGTCATTCTCCTATTCAAGTTCAAAGGCACCAGTATATAATTGATAGTATGTACCTTTTTGATTAATTAAATCTTCATGTGTTCCACGTTCAATGATTCTTCCTTTTTCTAAAACCATTATGACGTCTGAATTCATGATTGTTGAAAGTCTATGAGCAATTACAAATACCGTTCTACCTTCCATTAATTTATCCATACCACGTTGAACAATTGCTTCTGTACGAGTATCAATTGATGAAGTAGCTTCATCTAGAATCATTACTGGAGGATTGGCAACAGCAGCTCTCGCAATCGCAATTAATTGTCTTTGGCCTTGTGAAAGGTTAGAACCATTATTGTTTAACATTGTATTATAGCCATCTGGAAGTCTAGTAATAAAATCATCCGCACCAGCTAATCTAGCAGCTTCAATACATTCAGCATCTGTTGCGTCTAAATTACCATAACGAATATTTTCAAGAACAGTTCCAGTGAAAAGATTAGTATCTTGTAAAACAATACCTAGTGAACGACGAAGATCTGCTTTTTTAATCTTATTAATATTAATTCCATCATATCGAACTTTACCATCTGCGATATCATAGAATCTATTAATTAGATTAGTGATTGTTGTTTTACCAGCACCTGTTGCACCAACAAAGGCAACTTTTTGTCCAGGTTCAGCATATAAAGTAATATCATGAAGAACTGTTTTATTTTCTACATAACCAAAATCCACTTCAGTCATTGTAACATCACCTTGAAGAAGAGTATAAGTTAATGTTCCATCTTTGTGTGGATGTTTCCAAGCCCAGTGACCTGTTTTTTTCTCAGTTTCTTCAATTGAACCATCTTCTAAAATATTACAATTAACAAGTGTAACATAACCATTATCTACTTCAGGTTCTTCATCCATTAAACTAAAGACACGTGAAGCACCAGCTAATGCCATAACCATTGAACTAACTTGTTGAGATACACCATTTACATTACCTGTAAACTGTTTTGTCATATTAAGGAATGGAACTAAAATATCAATTGTAAATGCAAGACCTGATAAGCTAACATTTTTAACATTTGAAATTAATAAAATTCCACCAACAACTGCAATTATTACGTATAAGATATTTCCGATATTTGCAATAATTGGACCCATTAAGTTAGCATATGCATTGGCTTTTCTACTATTTTCATATAAATCTTGATTAATAGCTTCAAAATCAATTATGCTTTGTTCTTCATGGTTAAATACTTTAACAACTCTTTGTCCATTCATCATTTCTTGAACAAATGCTTCAGTTTGACCAATTGATTTTTGACGTCTAATAAAGTATTTAGCAGAACCTCCACCAACAGTTTTCGCAACAAAAATCATGAAGATAACACCAACGACAACGATTAATGTCATCCATAAACTATAATATAACATTATGAAGAAAACTGTTAATACAATTACGCCACTTCTTAAAAGTTGAGGAAGTGATTGAGATACAAGTTGACGGATAGCATCAATATCATTAGTGTAATAGCTCATGATGTCACCATGTTTATTTGTATCAAAGAATTTAATTGGTAAATTTTGCATTCCGTTAAACATTTGAATACGAAGTTTTGATAAGAACCCTTGTGTAATGTATGCCATTAATTGAGTATATAAAACATTTAATGTAATTGCAACAGCATAAATACCAATTAAGAAAAACATCAACTCACGAATTTGTGGTTTTGCAGCTGTCCAGTTTTTTGTAACATCATAATCATTAATTAATTTCATTACTTTTTGAATCAATACATCTGGAATTGTTGCAGCAGCAGCTGATGCTAAAATACAAACAATTGTAATTACTATTAAAACTGGATAGTATTTAAATAATAGTTTTAATAATCTTTTGAAAGTGCGACTTTTATTTACCTTAGGCATTGGCTTCATTGTCATCACCTCCATTTATTTGTTGATTGTATACTTCTTGATAAATTATTGATTTTTTCATTAATTCATCGTGCGTACCAATATTTTCAATATGACCATTATCAAGTACAATAATCATATCAGCATCTTCAACAGATGCAATACGTTGTGCAATAATAATTTTGGTAGTTTCAGGAATAAATTTTTTGAATCCACTTCTAATAAATGCATCTGTTTTTGTATCTACAGCACTAGTTGAGTCGTCTAAAATTAAAATTTTAGGGCGTTTTAAAAGTGCTCTGGCAATACATAATCTTTGTTTTTGTCCACCAGATACGTTTGTACCACCTTGTTCAATCCACGTATCATATTTATCTGGGAATGTTTGAATAAATTCATCGGCATGAGCAAGTTTACAAGCTTCGATTAATTCTTCATCACTAGCATTTGGATTTCCCCAACGTAAGTTATCTTTGATTGTACCTGAGAATAATAAATTCTTTTGTAAAACCATCGCAACTTCATTTCGAATAGTTTTAATATCATATTCACGGACATCTACTCCACCTACTAAAACATTACCTTCAGTTACATCGTAAAGGCGAGGGATTAATTGGACGAATGTTGACTTACTTGATCCAGTTCCACCAATGATACCTACTGTCATACCTGATCTAATATCAACATTAATATTTTCCAATGCATTACGTTTCGCATTAATATTATATTTGAAGTTAACATTTTCAAACTTGATTGAACCATCTTTTACTTCATATACAGGATTTTCTGGATTTGTAAGAGCAGGTACTTCTCTCAAAACTTCATCTATTCTTTTCATTGATTCATATGACATTGTAAGCATTACATAAATCATTGATAGAGTCATCAAGCTCATTAAGATTTGCATACCATATGTAAGCATTGCTGAAATTTGTCCGATATCAATTGAACTTCCTGTAATAACTAGTTTAGAACCAACCCAAAGAACAAAAACCATGTTAAAGTATAAACATATATTCATTAAAGGATTGTTACAAGCAACTATTCTTTCGGCTTTTGTAAAATCTATACGAATATTTTCAGAAGCACTTGTAAATTTTTCTTTTTCATATTCTTCTCTTGAGAAACCTTTTACAACACGCATTCCACGAACATTTTCTTCAATAGATTCATTCAGTTTATCGTATTTTTTAAATACTCTTCTAAATGCTGGCATTGCTTTTCTACTTACTAAGAATAAACCAAAACCTAAAATTGGAACAACTACAACAAATGTTAAAGCTAAAGTTCCTCCCATAACAAATGCCATAATTATCGAGAACACAAACATAAGTGGTGATCTAACCGCAATACGAATTAACATTTGATATGACATTTGAACATTACCAACATCGGTTGTCATTCTGGTAACTAGTGAAGATGAAGAAAATTTATCAACATTTTCGAATGAATAATTTTGAATCGCATTAAACATATCGCATCTTAAGTTTCTAGCAAATCCTGAAGAAGATTTAGCAGCAGTGAATGCAGCAAGTCCACCACAAGTTAATGATAAAAATGCCATTAATACTAATAATAAACCTTGTTTAACAACAAAATCAATTTCTACACCTTTTTTAATCATATTGACTAAATCAGCTGTAATATATGGAATAAATACTTCTATAACAACTTCGCCAACCATTAGTAATAAAGTAAGTATCGAAGGTTTCTTAAATTCCCTAACAGATCCTAATAATCTTTTAATCATAAGTATCTCCTTTCATATATTTTATTTTTTATATCTATATTATTATACCATTTTCTACCTAAAAAAAAAAACAATTTGTTAAGAAAAATAGACTGACAGTTTGTCAGTCTATTTGTTTTCTTTCATAATAATTGCTCTTGCAATCGCAACACCATTTGCACCAGCTTGAGATAATCCTCTTGTAATACCAGCACCATCACCACCAACGTAAAGATTTTTAATCTTTGTTTCAAACTGATTATTAACCTCAGGTCTTGCACTATAGAACTTAGCTTCAACACCATAGAATAATGTGTGATCACTTGCAATACCTGGTGTAATATAATTTAATGCTTCCATCATTTCTATTAATGATTTCATTGTATTATATGGAAGTACTAATCCTAAATCTCCTGGAATTGCTTCTTTAAGTGTCGGTTTAACAAAACCTTCATTAATTCTCTTAGCTGTTGAACGACGACCTTTTTTAATATCACCATATTTTTGGACAATTACAGAACCATTTGTAAGTCTATTAGCAAGACGTGAAATTTCTTCAGCATATTCATTTGGTTCATTAAATGGTGAATCAAACGAATGTGATACTAATAATGCAAAGTTAGTATTTTTACTTCCTAATTTAATATCATTATATGAATGTCCATTACATAACATAATACCATGATGGTTTTCAATTACAACGTGGCCACTTGGATTTGAACAAAATGTTCTAACAGTCGTTCCAACACTTGTATTATAAATAAATTTACCTTCATATAAGTGCTTATTAATTTCATCCATAATAATATCTAATGTTTCAACACGTACACCTACATCGACACGATTATTAGTAAATTCTATACCTTTACTTGATAACACTTGTGTTTGCCAATGAGCACCAGTTCTACCTACGCCTAGTAATAAATATTTTGTTTCAATGATTTCATCATTTGCTAAAACGACACCTTTAACTTCACCATCTTCAACCAAAATATCTTTTACTTCAGTTTGGAAAGCATAATCAATATGTGGTTTCATTGTTTCATAAATATTCGCAAGTAATTTTAAATTAACTTCTGTACCTAAGTGTCTAACTTCACTTCTTAAAAGTTTTAATCCCGCACCCATTGCACGTTTTTCAATCTCATATACTTCTTTAGTATGAGGATCCGTAATATTATCAGGAGCTCCATGTTTTAAGTTAATTGCGTCAACATAACGAATTAAATCTAAAACTTCTTCTTCTGGAAGATAATCAGTCATCCAACCACCAAATTCAGATGTAATATTAAATTTACCATCTGAGTATGCACCTGAACCACCAAATCCAGATGTCATAGAACATGCAGGGTAACATCCAGCACTTTTATTTTTTACCTTTGGACAACGTGTAATTTTCTTTTCTAAAATTGGACATTTACGATTATAAATATTTGGTCCTTTATCAATCAATAATACTTTTAATTGGGGAGCTTTTAACATCAACTCATAAGCAGAAAAAATTCCTGCTGGCCCTGATCCAACTAATATAACATCATATTTCTTTTCCATACTATCTCCTTACTATTTCAAATCCCAAGTTGATCCTGTTTCAACATCAACATCTAATTTAACTTTGAGATTTACTACATTTTCCATTTCTTCTTTTAATATTTTTTTAACAATTTCTATTTCTTCTTTTACAGCATCGATTATTAATTCATCGTGCACTTGTGCAACAATTTTACTATTTAATTTTAAAGAATCTAACTTATCTTGAACTTTAACCATTGCCATTTTAATAACATCAGCTGCTGTTCCTTGAATAGGTGCGTTCATACTAGTTCTTTCACCAAATTTCTTTAACGCATGGTTCCCAGATGCAAGTTCTGGTATATAACGACGTCTACCAAAAAGTGTTGTTGAGTATCCTTTAGCCGAAGCATCTTGAACCAAAGAATCTAAAAATACTTTAATTTCTGGATATATTGCGAAATATTTATCAATAAATATCGCCGCATCGATTGGTAAAATATGTAAAGTTTCTGATAAACCCCAATCACTCATACCATAAACGATACCAAAATTAACAGCTTTTGCCATTCTACGCATATCTTTTGTAACTTCTTCATATGGAACATTATTTATCTTAGCAGCTGTAGATGCATGTAAATCAAGTCCATTATTAAAGTCATTAATCATTGTTTCACAATTAGCCATTTCAGCTAATATTCTTAGTTCAATTTGTGAATAGTCAGCACTAAGTAATAATCCATCTTTTTCAGTAGGCACAAAAACAGAACGAATAATTTTACCTTCTTCTGTACGAATTGGAATATTTTGAATATTTGGTTCAGTACTTGAAAGTCTTCCTGTTTGTGTTAATGTTTGTTTAAATGTTGTATGAACTTTGCCATCTACAAAAATTTCATTACTTAAACCTTGAACATATGTACTATACAATTTAGTGTATTTACGATATTCCAAAATCAAAGGAATGACTGGATGTTCATCTTTCAAACTTTCTAAAATTTCTGCAGATGTTGAATAACCTGTTTTATTCTTTTTACCTTTTCCAACTTTTAATTCTTCGAATAAGATCACGCCAAGTTGTTTAGGTGATGAAATATTAAATTCTTTACCAATAAGCTCATATATTTTTGATTGTAACTTACTTATTTTATCTTCAAAGATACTACCAATTTCAGCTAGTCTTGTTTTATCGATTTTAAACCCATTGTATTCAATTTGAGCTAATACTCTTGCAAGTGGTAATTCTACATTATAAAACAAATCATCTAGTTGATCATCCAATAATAATTTATAAATTTCATCTTGTGTTTCTTTTACAGCAATCATTTTATGAATACCATATTTTGCATATAATTCTAAATCAGGTACTAAATATTTTGTTTTTTTACCATATACTTCTTCATGATATTCTAAATTAACATTTTTAAAATGTTCAAAAATACTTTTTAAATCACCTGTTACAAAACTTGGATTTATCAAGTATACTGCAACCATGAAGTCATATACAATCCCTTTGACTTCTATTCCTAAATACTTAAGTGTTAAATAAGTTTTTTTAGAATCAAGTGTATATTTATGGATAGTTTCATCTTCCAAATATTTATTTAAATCACTATTTAGAAATGGACCTTTTTCTATAAAATAACAATTATTGTTTACTAAAAAACTTAAACCCAAAACATTAGAACGATGATGATTTTCTCCATCTAATTCTACATCAAAATAAAATTCAGTTGCAGTTTTTAATTCAGATTCCAACTTATCAACATCATTTATAAATTCTTGATAATCTATTTTTACAACAGATTTAATATTTTCAATTTTCATTTTTTTAATAAATGAAGTAAATTCTACTTTTTCAAAAAAGCTTCTTAACTTTCCATAATCAGCTTCTTGAATTAATATATCTTCAATTGTAAAATTAAACTCAATATCTTGATAAATAGTTGCGAGAAACTTTGTTTGATAGGCAACATCTTTTGATTCTATAAACGCTTGTTTTGCTTTAGGAGTTAATAGTTCAAGATTTTGATAAATACCATCTAATGTTTGATATTTTTCAAGTAAACTTACTGCTGTTTTAGGACCAATTCCTTTAACACCTTCTAAGTTATCAGAACTATCACCAATCATAGCTTTATAATCAATCATTTGAATTGGATCAAAACCCATCTTTTCTTTAAAGTTTTCATTTGTTAATTCATCTAATTCTGTAATACCTTTTTTAGTCAAACAAACTGTAACCTTTTCATTAACAAGTTGTAATAAGTCTTTATCACCACTAAGACAAATTACATCGTATCCATTATTACTTGCAAGTTTCGCCATTGAACCAACAATATCATCTGCTTCATAATCATCAAGTTCAAGTCTTTTAATTCCCATTACATCTAAATATTCTTTAATAAGTGGTATTTGCATCGCAAGTTCTTCTGGCATTTTCTTTCTTGTACCCTTGTAAGATTCAAGTTGTTGATGTCTGAAAGTCTTTTTACCTTTATCAAAAGCAACAAGCATATGATCACCTTCAATTGTGTCCATAATCTTGTTCATCATATTAACAAAACCATATAAAGCATTAGTATAAAGTCCACTACTTGTTTGCATTAAATTACCTGTATATGCAGTCGCATAATAAGCTCTAAACATTAAACTATTGCCATCTAGTAATATTACTCTTTTTTTCATAATTTTCACCTTTCTTATTATACCACATTTTGTCAATTTTGAAAACTCATTATGTATTCTTTTTAAATTGGACATAATATAATGAGGTGACAAAATGAAATTATTAGTTTTTTTACTTACATGTTTTTTATTATTCAGCTGTCATAAACCTTCCGATTATGATAAATTTGTGTTAGAACTTTCCAAATATCCAAGTTTTAATAAAGATTTAAGTGAAGAATATTTTGAAGAATTTAAAATTTCCAATTCTTATATTAAAGCCTTAAATAAAGTAAATTATCCAAACTTTTACACTACTTCTACTAACAAAATTATGTTTGATGATTTAATGTTAATTAATAAATATCATAGCGTGGATGAATCTTTTATCCCAAACAATTTAGTTGAAGTTCAAAATGTTGATTATATCAAAAGAATTGGTGAGACAATGTATATCGATAGACATGTACTTTTAAACTATCAAAATATGGTCGAAGACGCCAAAAAACATAACATTAATTTAGTATTATTTTCAGCTTATCGATCATATAATAAACAATTAAGTTTATGGGATAAAACCCCAACGTTTGATAACATGTATTTAGCTGTACCCGGTTTTTCTGAACACCACTCAGGTTTAGCTTTAGATATAAGTACAAAAGAAGATGGTCTTACTAAAAATAAAAGTAAAGCTTACAGCTACTTAAATGATAATGCACATAAATTTGGATTTATTCTAAGATACCCAAAAGATAAAGAATCAATTACAGGATATAACTATGAACCGTGGCATTTTCGCTATGTTGGTGAGATTGCAGAAGAGATTTATAAACAAAATTTAACATTAGAAGAGTATATTTATAACTATATCGCAATATAAAAAGGTAATAATCGTTAAACGATTATTACCTATCTTTTATTTACTCATTGCTTTTTCTAGTGCTTTACTTATAGGGTATGAAACACAAATACCACAAATAATTTCTACTAATCCATTAACACCAACAAACAAGATTACAAATGTAAATGGGTTAGTAGCACCTAATAAACTAACAAATCCTTGGATATACTCTGTATTATAAAAGCATACACAAAGCATTGTCATAAAGAATAATGTATTGAAAATTGGCACCATCACGCAAACTAACACTTGAGCTAAATTTTTGTTTTTATCAACTAAAAATTTATGAACTAGTGATGGAATAAAGCCAACTAAAATACGAGTTGGAAGACAAACGAGAAGCGTCAACCAAGGATTAATAGAAAGCATAACAGCTCCAAATGGGCTATATCCCAAACATTGTAAAAAACTAACAACACCAAATAAAGAACCCAAAATAATTCCTGTACTACTTCCACATAGAATGATTCCAATCGCAATTGGAATAACTGTCAACGTTATTTCTAACGCAATAATTCGCACTGGTAAAAAGGCTAAAATCAATAATATTGCAGCTAAGATTGCTGTCATAGTAATTTTACGAATTTTTTGATGATTTTTCATAATTTCCTCCGATTAATACCATAAAATTATACACCAAATAAATAAAATTGTAAAACAAAATTATTCTATTGTTTGATATGTAAACTCATTATTTTTGAATGTAAATATAATTTTACCACTATATACCTTAGGTATTTTAACATCAACAATTGTTTTATCAGCTTGTAAAATATATTTAAATTCCTTATCATCAATTACAATATTTGCTTGATTATAACTAATATGTTCTTCTAAAACTAATATTACTTCTTTTTCCTTATCTCCATTAACGAAATATAAAAAATCATATTTATTCAAATCAACTCCAATTTGATGATAAGATTCTAAATATTTATCTTCATTATAATAAACTTTTAGAGTTATTGTTTTGATATTCCCATTTACTTCTTTAGATATTTCAACAGTAAATTTATTTGTGCCAAATAAAACATAACCATTAATACTTGATGATACCGAATCAATATTATTCGTCTCATCAGTTGAAGTTTCATTAAAATAAAAATAAACATCTTGTTTTAACTTAATACGATATTTATTTTGATAATTTGCATCATCACTTACTAAAGAGTCGATAACAATTTCATTTTTATCAAAACCATAACATGCAAGTTTATAATACTTTTCTACTTCTCTTAAAACATCGTCACTTATTGAATCAGACATAAGCTGTAAATTATTATCATCATTAATTAAAGATAAAGTTTCAATCAATTGATAAGTTATTTCTCTTTTTGTATCCGATAAATTATCTAAAGTTTGTTCGCCAAAAAGCGGTTTATTAATAGAAATAACTAATAAAGTTATAAAAGCTGTCGAAAAACAAATACAAAGTATAATTGGTAAAAGAATACGTCCAACTCTAAGTTTGTTTTTATTAGGAGTCTTTTTAGGGATTTCATCTAAAAATGCTTTGTCAATTTCATGAATTTTAACTTCGGTTGCCAATATATCTAACATGTTTTTAACATCTTTAGTTCTCATTATTTACCAACCTCCATCTCTAAATGTTTAAGTGCTAAACGATAAGTCTTACGCACTTTAAAAATTGACATATTAAGAAAATCGGATAATTCACGAATACTCATTTTGTTTATTTTATATAATATTACAATTTGTTTTTCAGGTTTATCTAAATAATCGAGTATATAAAATAGATCTTCTTTATTCTCATCTTCTTTTATAGTATTGACGATATCTTTATTATTTATTCTTTGCTTTTCCTTATTATATAACTCAACTACAACAGTTTTAGTAATTCTAAGTAAATGGCTCATAAAATATTTATTTTTATGACAATGATCAACCGTATACATAAAATGTTTATATATTTCTTCTAATAGTTCTTCTGTTTTTTCTCGATTTTTTAAAGCGTTAAAAACATAAACATATAATCCTCTTGCTGTTTCATTATAAAATTTATCAAAAGAATGATAGTTTTTATTTTTAAATTCTTTAATGATCTTTACTAACTCTTTTTTCTTCATAATATTCTCCAAAACTAAATAGAATATAATTCTATCTTATATATTGTATATCAATTCCACTTAAATTGCAAGTAAAAAAGGTACAATTAATTTGTACCTTAATTTAATTGATATGGGCGTAGTACCGCTATCATTTTACTTCCACCATAACTTTGAAGTGATTGTAAAATACATGCACCATCACCAGATGTTGTATTATGTAATAAATATGGATTTCCATCAGCATCTTCACCTATATATAACATTACGTGACTGCTAGTAAAAATCATTGTGCCTGGATGATACTTTTTAATACTAACAGGAGATAATCCACTTACTCTAAGTCCATGAGTTGGAATAGCTAGTTGATTGCTTGTATTTCTTGGCATTACAAAACCAAAGCTTCTAAAGATAGCATTCATTGTTGAAGAACAATCACGACCATCTTTGTTTTTATCACCCCAACTATAATCTATACCCAATAATTTAAAAGCTTGTGTAATCATATTCTCAAGTGTATATTCTAAATAACCTACTGAATAGTCAGACGATGGATTAATATATTTTGTCACAAGTTCTAATGTTCCATCTGCTTTTCTTGTTGGGAATAGAATTTGATAACTTTCCGTAACAAGTGATGTTATTGGGAATGATTGTCCCATTCTAACATATGCCGAACCAATTTCAACATAATCGCTAATTACAACAAGACGGTCTTTCGCAGTTACAAAGCTAACCATTTCTTCGTATGTACAAACTGCGACATATTTCTTTTCAATCCAACCATTATAGTTTTCAGCTTGAACAAAATACCAATTACCATCACTACTTTCATGATAAATTGCTAGTGGTTCTCCGACATTAAGTGATGTTTCTTGGAATCTATCCATAGCATAATCATTAGAATAGTAATTTGTTGGATAACTTCTTAACCACGCAAAATCAACAATTAATCCGTATTGAACATTTACTATATCACTAATATTATCTAGATTACGATTAGCAAGAATATCATTCTTTTCCCAAGTTGTAATACTTGATTTTGTTTCATTATTATATACAGTATATTTATTCATATTAGAATAAGCATTAATCATTGTTTTTACTGTGTCCATTGGCACACTACTTGCAAGGCTTAAAACATCAACTACTTCAGTTTTTGTATAATCAGAATATACTAATTGATTAAAAGATACAATTTGTTCTAATGTCATAACAGTTTCTTTAATGTTATACTTTTTAGATAATTCTTGTAACCAATAATTCACATCATTCATAGCATAAGTCTCCATATTTTCATCATACACTGCTCTTACATCCATGTGATGATCTACAGATGAAAAATCAACATTCCACCCTTTAAATTCGTGATATGGAACTTCAGGAACATCTGGTGCAGTCGCCGAATTTTTCATAAGAACTTTTTCTGTTTTTAATAGTTCACCATAAAATCCATAAAATTTAACATTAAATTCCATTAAATCATACATAGCATTTACTTCTAAATCACTTGTAACTTTTGAAAAGTCTTTATCCCATCCAAGAAATGTATATCCGTAGTTATCTTCAACATCAGGTGCAGTAGCACTTTTGTTTTCTTCTACAACTTCTGTTTTTAAAATATTCCCATCAATATCTTTAAAAACAACTGTATAAGTAATAATTTCTTTTTCTCCACATGAACATACGCCATCAACATATGAATGAATATGACTAGTTACACATCCTGCAGCTAACAAAAACATAAAAGCAATAAACAATAAATTAATTATTTTTCTCATAAACACACCTCTTAATTATATTCTAATACTATTAAATGTATTATATCATATAACTTTAATAATTACAATTAATCAAAAAAATTGTTTTTTACTTGTATTTTATTTATAATTTAACTATAATAAATTGAGGAGGATGATATGAAGAAAATTATATTTTTATTAACATTAGGCCTTTTTACCCTTTCTAGTTGTAATTTTTCCCCAACTATAAACAATGGTCAAAACAACATTCCAGAAGGTGAGATTCCGGACTTACCGCCAAACACACCAGATGATTGGGACAACCTAGGTGGTGGTGGAACTGGTGATCAAACCGAAGAAAGCGAAATAACAATTAGTAAAATTCCTGTTAATCAAGAGATTGAAAATTTAAAATCAAATGATTTTATAACAAATGATCATAAAATTCTAATTGATTTAAATAATTTATCAACATCTACAGATTATACATATAAGGATAATATCTTAACCATTTTCAATAACGGTAATTATGAACTTATTGGCTCATTAAATGGAGCATTAGTTATTGATGGTGATGCCGATTCCATTAAAGTTCTATTAAATAATGTCACTATTAAAACATTAGATACTCAACCATATCCTGCCATTACTTTTAAAAAGCATAGTGGTGTTCGTATTTTAGAGATCATGGAAAACACTACTAATTACTTAAGCGATAGCGTAGGTGATACAACCGAGGCAGATGAAGGATGTGCAGTTATACAAGCTAAAAAATCTAATTTAATTATTTGTGGTAGTGGTGAACTTAATTTAAAATCCTTTGGTGAAGAAACTACTGGCATTAAAGTCAAAAAAGATTTATTTATATTTGATACTACAATTAATATTGATGTCAATGATAACGGAATTAAAAGTGGCAACACTATGGGTATTTATAATGCAAATATCTTTGTAAAATCTGAAAATGATGGCATTAAAACCGATGTAGAGGCAGAATCTTTAGATGATATTGTTGTTAACGACATTTATGCAGGATTTATATACATTAAGAATTCTAACATTACAATTGATGTACTTGATAATGGTATTGATGCAAACTCTTATCTAAAAATTGATAACTCAGTAAATCATACAATTCAAGTAACAACAAACGGTGGTGCACCATCTACAATTACTGAAACTTCTTCTGATAATGCTGATGGCAAAGCAATTCGTGCTAGTGGTATCAAATATGTTGATCCAGAAACTGAAGAAGAAACTGATTTATTATCTACATCTGAATATAATTATTTATTTGTAATTCTTGGCGGTAACTTTGTTATAAACAGTAATGATGATGCAATTACTTCTAAGGGCAACTTAATTATTTTTGATGGTAACTTTGAAATTTCTACTGGTGATGATGCCGTGCACGCTGAATATATTACAACAATTCATAATGGCAATTTAACGGTAAATAAATGCTATGAAGCAATTGAAGGTGCAAGCGTTGAAATTTATGGTGGAGATTTTAATTTGATAAGCGCTGATGATGGTATCAATGCAGCTAACAGTGACCTTACAAATTATCCTTACAATATTTATATTGGCGGAGGCAACATTTTATTAAATGTAGAAGGTGATGGAATAGATAGTAATGGAACTGTTGAAATTGCAGGTGGAACCATTATCATTAATGGTCCAACAAAAAATGATAATGCTGCTTTAGATGCTGATAGGGGTATTTTAGTTAACGGTGGTAATCTAATTGCTATTGGTCCAATGGGTATGATTGAAACACCAAGTAATAATTCTAAACAATGTTCTTTAGTTCTTGGTATCAATACAACTACATCAAATACTCAAATAAAAATTGAAGATCAAAATGAAAATATTTTATTAGAAACAACTTCCCTTAAATCATTTCAATCGATTGTAATAAGTTTAGAAAATTTTGAAATGGGATCTACTTATAAAATCACTATAGGAACAACAAACTATACAGTTACTTTATCATCAACTTTAACTAATGTTGGTAATCAAGGCATGAGTGGATCTGGAGGAAGACCTCCTGGTGGTGGAGGAAGACCCCCTAGATAAATTAAATTAACAGGTTTATTTAAAACCTGTTTTTATTATTTAATGATATAATATATGGACTTTGAGGTTTATATGAAGAAAGATATAAAATTATTATTTAAACTAACCATTCCAATCTTTTTAGAATTAATATTACAAGTACTACTGGGTAATATTGATAAAATAATGGTCCGCAATGATTTTATCGCAAATGCAATTAATCAAGCTAATTCTATTATTGATGTTCTTACGGTCTTCATATCAGTTCTTGCAGCCGGAAGTTTGATCCTAGTCAATCAATATAAAGGTGCTAATCAGCCAGAAAAAGAAAAGAAAATATATTCTATTGCCTTTTATTTTAATCTTTTCTTAAGCTTTATTATTGGACTAACAATGTTAATCTTTGCTGAAGATATTTTTAGATTAATGAAAGTAAATCAAGAATCTTTTAATGCTGCTATAGTTTATTTAAGAATATGTGGTGGAACATTATTTTTACAAGCAATTTTATTAACATCTACTACATTCTTAAGAAGTAATACCTTTGTATTTGAAGGGTTTATTGTTTCAACTTGTATCAATATTTTAAATGTTGGACTAAATGCGTTATTCTTGTATGTTTTAAAATTGCCTAGTATTACAGCGGTAGCTCTTGGAACAGTTATATCCCGTAGTGTTGGATGTATCGTCTTAATTATCATGGTTTTAAAACTAACAAAAATTAGATTATCATTTAAATACGCCTTTGATACCTCATTTAAAGAACTTAAAAAACTATTAAAAATAAGTATCCCATCAGCTGGAGAATCATTTTCTTATTCCATATCACAAATTGTTATACTTGCTATTATAAATATAATTGGTTTAAGAATAAATTATGCTGCTCCTATCGCAAGAACATATGCCAATATTGTTTTGCCTTTTTCATTTATCTTTACTTCTTCTATTTCACAAGCAATGCAAATACTACTAGGTAGATACTTAGGTGCCAAAGAAATTAAAGAAGCTGAAAATTTAATAAACAAAACTTTATTATTTTCACTGATGTCTAGTTTAATCATTTCTATTAGTCTTGCAATTAGTTCGTCTATTATATTTAAATTATTTACAACTGATATTGAAGTAATTAAACTATGTTGCTATATTATGTGGATTGAAGTATTTTTGGAAATAGGAAGAGCTGTTAATATTACACTAGTAAGAGCATTACAAACAAGTGGTGACGTGATTTTTCCTACCCTACTTGCAATTATCTTTTGCTGGTTAGTAGCTGTTGTCGGTAGTTACATTTTTGGTGTTTCGCTAAAAATGGGTATTGTTGGCATTTGGATTGCAATGTCCATTGATGAACTATCACGAGCATTTATCTTTATTATAAGACTTAAAAAAGGTAAATGGAAAACTTTAAATTTAGTTAATAATTAAAAAAGGTCTAAGAACAGTCAAACTGTTTTTAGACCTTTTCTTTATTTCTTTTTCTTTTCTTTTGAGCGTTTATCATTAATAATCGCAATTTCTTTTTCCGTAATTAAAGTACAATTATTTTCTTTTGCCCAATTTACACATCCTGTAAGCACTAACTTTAAGAATGGTCTGGGAACTTTAACGAGCATTTTTAAAGCATCATCCGTAAACTTAACAACATCATCAACCCTATCAGCCGCATATCTAATTGATGTCAAATCAATCTCTTTATTTGGAATACCTTCAGCACTAGGTTTTTTATAATCACTACACCAGAAATTTTTGGAATCACGATATCCCCAATTAGTTGGAAGTGGACAGAAATTACTTCTTGTTACACCATTAATAATTGAATCATAATATTTCTCTTTCATCAATATATGATCAATCTTTAAAATAAAATGTGCACCATATTTAGAAGTAATACCATTAAAATCATGATATGGTCCATTATATTCTTCTTGGATAATATCATTTTCGGCATGATCTAATTCTTTTACCCAAGTACATTCAAAAACCTGTAATGCCTCTGTTATAACTTTTGGATATTTTACACTTGGATAATCTAAGTGACTTAATCCATCTTCAACGTGATATTTAAATTCTTTCATTTTTTCTTCTGGCGTATCACCAGGAAAACCAAGTCTTACATGTTCTTTAAAGCCTTTTTTAGAATATGGTAAAAAATTAATCGTACATTTTCCATGTCTTAAAAGTCCTTTACATGTATTGGATGAATTTCGACATTCTAAGACCATTGCGTAATAATCTTTACCTGCTATATAATAAGGAAAGACAAGAGAATATGCACCAAAAGATGTGTGTTCTCCTTTTTCATCTAAAGTTCCAATTAAACAAAGTGGCATTGGAAAAAATGAAGATGTTTGATAGAAATTATCTACTATTCTTAAATCTTTAAAACTACTCATAATAACCCTCCATTATTCTATCATCTAAATTATATCACAAAATAGACTTTAAAATAACTTATTTGTTAATCATTAAGCCTTAACATAACATAATCAACTAATTTCTTTTCAATTCTTTGATAATCTTCTATTACATTAATTACAATATCTTTAATCTCTTTATGAAGTTCTTTATTATCTTCTAAAAATTTAATTGCACTAATAAGACCCATATTAGTAGATTTTAATGCATTAATACAAATTGTAAAAGCATTATCGAAAATTTTAAGTTTTTCTTTATAAACGCCAAGTATTCCAGCAGCAGTTAAGCTTGTTGTTGCTTTTTCATTTTCTTCATGAATTAGTCTTGTAATCTTTTCTTCATGCGTTTTGAAAATCTCTTCAATTTCTTTGATTAAACTGATTAATGAATCCGCATGTAATCTTTCTGCATTATCCATATAAATCCTAAAAATACTAGTACCCATATGAATATACGATAAAAATTTATTTAATTCATTTGTTTTTTCCATAATATCCTCCTATTAATATTTTGTTACAATAAAATAATATTATGTAAAAAAAGAGATACATTTATAATAATGAAATGTATCTCAATCTATCTATTAAAATTTTGAATTATCAATTGTCTAGTATTATTACATTAATAATTATCTTAATCCTTGGATCAACATCATATGTTCCAATAATTGTAAAATTACCAGGACCAGTTACATGAAAATTACAATTTCCTAGTACTGTAGCATCCATTCCAATTGACTCATTATATATGTATTGTTCCCAAGAATAACTTTGATACATTGGATATGGACAATTTGTTTTTTCAAGTTGCAAATGAAATGTTCCGTTATTAGTTTCAGAATATTTTATAGAATAATTACTTGTCACTTCTATTTCATCGTGATTATTTGAATTATCTTCTATAACTTCAAATTCTTTAACATAGACAATTGAACAATCATCTTTATGAACAGCCATTATCTTTACGATTCCTTGACTAACCCCAAGCACTGTTCCATAATTAGTAACTTTCGCAATTGATTCATTACTCGAATACCACAAATATTCTAATCTTGATAAATCATCAAAATCAGTTTCATCTAAATAAATTAATCTTGTGAATCCAACAGTAATATAATTTTCCAAATAACTTTTATTACTTTCATTCATTTCTAATATTTTTATTTGAGAGCCGCATAAATTAATATCTTCAGGATCGGCAATTAAATGTTCACTTCCAAATTGAGTTATTCTTCTTGTAATACTAACAGTAAAATTATCATTATCTTGTTTATTAATGAAACCAATATAGTATTGACCATCACGCAAATTTAAATTGTAAAAAATGCTATCATTACTTGAATTAACATGTTCAAATTTTATTGTTTGGACTGAGTATTTTTTCGTAGTTTCATTGTAAACTCTTTTAGCTAAAATAAATATAAAATCTTGATTTAATTGACCATCATAATTTACATTAATACAAAATGAACCGCTTTGATACAAATCAAACATTTTAAAATAATCGCCAGATTTATGTGTTTGAATTATTTCCAAGATAGTGTTCTCATTTTCTACCATGTTAAATAAATTAAGATTCTCGATATCAAATAATTCAATGACCAAATTTAAAGATATTAAATTGTCAGTCGGAATATTAATATCAATGTAATAATAGCTTCCTGATGACAAATAAGCTATAAATGAATTCTCTCCAGCTTTATTACATGCGGGATCATTATATAAACTTGTTCCAATTTTATTTAAAACCGTAGTTCTATCTTCGTCCAAGTAAATACTTACTGCATTGGCCGGAAATTCAATTGAATTACCGTCTAATTTTGTTCCGATTATTTTAAATTGAAAAATAGCAGATTCTTTAGAACTAATAAAATAATAGTAATTTGATGAATATATATCCTCATTGAAATTAATCGTATTTATTAATATGTCATTATCAGTAGTACTTAAATATGCAGTATTACGTGATATTATTTTCATATTTACTTCATTATTTAATGAACTTTGATTAATAATTTCAATATAATAAGTTCCATTATTTAACATTTTAACAAAATGTTTATTATTGTTTTGGAACTCTAAATAATCTATTTGAATAGTATTTAAATTTTCATCATAAAGTACAATATCAAAATTTAAGTCACCTTGGAATATTATTTCATAATGCTTACTATATTTGCAATTAACTTTAATTAACCTTTTATTACTAACTTCCAAACTATCTTTTATTGTTAATGAATAATTTGAAATCGTATATTCATCATCTGCTTTAACATGAATGCACTCACACGTGTCACATTTATATTTATATCCACCTAAGTGTATACTAAAATTATGATTCTCCAATAATTCATAATTTAGAACAGAATTATAATATATGTGATACTTGTCTGTATAATTATCAAGTAAAGAATAATTTTGATCAACTAAATTTGAAAATGAAGCAACATATCTACAGTATCTACACTTATAATAATCTTTATTTCCATAACTCGCTACAGGTATCATATTAGAATCTATTCGTTTAAATTTATTATCTGCACTATGTCCACATTGTTGATAAATATCATAATCATATTGTGAAATATCTTCCACATATTTTACACAATTACACAATGAACAAATTAATTTCGATTTACCATCTCTAGGATTGTTCGCATCATATAACCATAAATGATCACTATTTGTATGAAAACCTCTAGTTATAGCAACACCTGCAATATCTTTATAAGTAATATTAGTTTGTTTAATTAAAGAATTATTATTTTTTGAATATCCCATCAACAGTTCTTCATGATGATTCATAGAAACTTCATTAGTATTTTCTATTTTATCTATATCAAATAATCCTAAAACATGTCCTAATTCATGAGCACCTGTTCTATCTTTAAGGATTGTACTATTATTTATATGACCTATATTTACCACCATTCTAAATTGTGTAAAATGTTTATGTTTAATATCATTAAATACTTGTGTATCACTTTCAACTTCAGATTCATTAACAGTGGTTACATATGCTACAAAATCACTTTCACCATAATAGGGATGTATTAAAATATGAGGCGTTATCCCACTTTTATCAGTTAATGAATCATAATTAACTAAATTAATAATTTTATGTTTTTCATATAAACCATCAGCTGTTTTTTTATAATAGTACACATTATTCCACTTTAACATACTTTGTTCAAATTTTGTTTTTACATTGTTTCCATTTGTTATTCCAATTTCGGTATACCAGGTTGTAGTTGGCTGTTCATGGCCTTTTTCTTGAAATTGATAATATATTGTATCTATATTATCATCTATGTGGCACATCGTTGTATATTGAAAAGTATTTGGAGTTGTCGATTCATCAGTATTTCCCCATATTAAATCATACCATTTTTCATCATAACCATCACCAATATCTAATGGACTAACATAATAATCTGCATCACAGTCATCATATGTAATGTCATCATATCCATCAATTCCTAAATTCGTAGTATGGGCATTAACAGATATTGGCAACACAAGAAATATAAAACTATTTACAAAAATTATAAATAATATTTTTTTTATTATCATAACATTTTATTCTCCTTTAAAATTTTTATAATTTCCTTATAGTCATACTTATAATACACATTATATATAGATTCTGGTTCTTCAGAAATAATAGTATTTTCTACAGTTTGATAATACTCTTCGGTATAGATGTAACCCTCAATTTCATAAGTACATGAAGTAACATATAAATCTTCGTAAATAATTAAGCTACAATATTCAAGCATACTTTCCATATAATATTTATTCATTTTTGTATTACCTAATAGAAAATGTTCGAAAATTGTTTTAGAATTTTGACTTAAATTATAATGAAATATTCCATTTTTAATATTGCCATAAACAGTATCATACACTTTAAATTCATTATATTCTTCATTTAAAATATTCTTTGAGGTTATAGTATACTCTTCTAATACAAATACTAATCGTTGTTCTTTATATGTTAAAGATAAATCTTCTTTAGAAACATACTTACATTTTACTGGATACTCATTTTTATTAATTTTACCATTTATGACTGCGTATTGATATTTTTTTAAATATCTATCAATTCCAGAGATTACACAAATTCTATCTAAAGGATCAGAGAAATAATCATCCATACTATCTAGTAATTTTATAGTTTCCATATCGAGATAACCAGCAATAATTTTATTATTATCAGTTTTTTTACATTCGTATATACTATAAGAGTCATATTTACTTGAAATATACAATTCAATTACGCTCATTGGAGCTGCCGTATCTCCGCTATTTGAATTTTTTGTATCAAATATTAAATCATCCAATGAAAAATACTTATCATTAAGTTCATAACATCCCGTTAAACACACTATTAAAACTAAAGTAATTAAAACAGTAAATATTTTTTTCAATTTATATTTATCCTTTCAACATTATTTTGCGTCATTATAAAATACATTTTCAAAGATAATCACCATATTCAGTAAATAAATCTTAATCATATATAACACCTCCCTTTATTATTATATTATATGTTATGAATACAAAATACTCCCTTATTTCTAAGAGAGTTAAATTATAATCTTATTTAAATAATACTTTAAGCTAATTATAAAAACTATCTTAGAGTATAGGAAAGTCCCACACTTTTATTATATCATATTTTGAAACTTAATATCAAGTATTTAAATTTAAAAATAAAAAACTCAAAAGTAAATTTAATTACTTTTGAGTTTAATTTTAATTATATATTTAAAATATTGTTAATTCTTCTTGTAACTTCTTCTTTACCTAAGATTTTCATAACAATATAAAGGTTTGGAGATTGTGCTCTTAAAGATACTGTAAGACGTAGGATTGCGGCTACATCACCAACATGTCCTAAGAATGCTTCTTTATTCTTTTTATATTCTTTAGCGTTAGCTGCGAATCCTTGACTAACTGCTACTTCTTTCATTTGTGCAAACCAATCTTCTTCTGAAAGTTCTAAATCAAATACTTCTACATAAGCTTTTAAAACTTTTTTAATAGTTTCACTTGATAAGTTTTCTGGGAAGACTAAATCTTTTACCATTTCATCATAGTATTCATTATAGAAGAATTTGATAAGTGGTAAAATATCAGAGAATTTTTCATAGTCTTTTCTAGGGTTTTCTTTTTCTCTTTCAATACCAACGATTTGAGAAAAATATGCTGGATCTTTTTCAATTAAATTTAGAAGTTCTGGAGAATATTCTTTAGCCCATTGAGTTGCTGCTTCGCTGAATTCTTTTGTATTCATGTGACCAAGTTTTTCTTTACATAAGTTTTGAACTTTAGCAAGATCGAATAAAGCACCATCTAAAGACATTTTTTCAAATGTAAATTTGAATTCATCTTTATCAAGAGTTGGATTTTCATCACGCCAAGCTTCATAATTAGAATTAGCTATTGTATATAAGTATTCCATGAATCCTTCAATAGGATAACCTTGTTCTAAGAAGAATGATACAGCAGCTTCTAAGTCTTTTCTTTTTGAAAGTTTACGTCTATTACCATTATCTAGTTTCATAATAACTGGTAAATGAGCATAAGTTGGAGCAGTCCATTTCATACTATTAAAAAGTTCAATATGAATTGGTAAACTTGGCATCCATTCTTCACCACGTGTAACGTGTGTTGTATGCATAAAATGATCATCAACTAAGTGGGCAAAGTGATATGTTGGAAGACCATCACTCTTATATATTACGATATGTTGATCGTTTTCCGCCATTTCAATGTGACCACGAATGGCATCATCAATCGCAACTTTATTATGATAATCTCCAAGTGATCTAAAACGAATTACGTAACTTTCACCATTTTTAATTCTTTCAATTTGTTCTTCTGGTGTTAAAGTACTGCACTTTGCGTAGTGTGCATAATAGCCAAAGTTTTCTTTGTTTGCGTTTTGTTCTTCACGCATTTTTGAAAGTTCTTCAGGCGTACAAAAGCAAGGATAAGCCATATTGTTTTCAAGCATATATTTAATTACTACTTTATAAATATCAGCTCTTTGGCTTTGAACATACGGACCATAGTTTCCACTTTCTTTATTTGTGCCTAAATATCCTTCATCTGGTGTTACACCAAATGTTTGTAATTGACTAATTAAGCTATCACCACTACCTTCAACTTCTCTTTTTTGGTCTGTATCTTCTAGACGAATAAAGAATACACCACCACTTTGTTTTGCGAACTTACGAGAAGTCATTGAAGCAAATAGTGATCCAGTATGTAAAAATCCTGTTGGGCTTGGTGCAAATCTGGTTACCATTGCACCTTCTGGTAAATCACGAGCAGGATATCTTTTTTCTAAATCTTCAATTGTTTCAGTTATATCTGGAAAAATTAAATCTGCTAATTGTTTATATATTGTCATATTTTCACCTTCTATATTATTTTATAAACATCGCGTCTCCAAATGAGAAGAAACGATAATTGTTTTTAATTGCTGCATCATATGCATTCATAATTAATTCTTTTGTTGCAAGCGCACTAACCAACATTAGTAATGTTGACTTAGGTAAATGAAAATTTGTAATTAAAGCATCAATTGCTTTAAATTTATAAGGTGGATAAATGAAGATATTAGTATCTTCACTACATTCTACAAATTTACCATATTTATTATAAATCGATTCCAATGTTCTTGTTGATGTAGTACCTACGCTGATAATTCTTTTACCTTTAGTTTTTGCCTCATTTAAGCGATCTGCTGTTTCTTTGTTCATCATATAAAATTCACTATGCATATGATGATCTTCAATATTATCAACCATTACAGGTCTAAATGTTCCAAGTCCAACATGTAAAGTTACATATTCCATTTGAACATTTTTTTCCTTTAACTTTTCTAATACTTCTTTAGTAAAGTGAAGACCAGCCGTTGGCGCAGCTGCACTACCATAGTACTTGGCGTAAACAGTTTGATAACGATCTTGTTCTTCTAATTTTTCATGAATATATGGTGGAAGAGGCATTTCACCTAGTTGTTCCAATTTTTCTAGGAAAATTCCTTCATAATTCATTTTAAATATTCTAATTCCATCTTCACCAAGTCCTATACAAGTAGCAGTAAACTGATTGTCACCAAAAACTATTTCTGTTCCAATTTTTACTCTCTTGGCGGGTCTTGTTAAAGCTTCCCATGTATCTTTTTCTAATTCTTTTAAAAGCAATACTTCAATATTAGCTTCCGTTTCTTTTTTAATTCCATATATTCTAGATGGAATTACTTTTGTATCATTGAACACTAAACAATCATTTTCACCAAGCATATTTACTATATCGCTGAAATGATTATGCTCAATTGTTTTATTTGTTTTATCTAGTACTAATAGCTTTGATGTACTTCTTTCTTTAAGAGGAGTTTGAGCAATGAGTTCCTCTGGTAAATTGTAATCGTATTCGTCTACTCTCATAGCAGTCCACCTCTTTTAATGTTCAAATGATTATAAGCTTTTTCAGTAGCAACGCGGCCTCTTGATGATCTAATAATAAAACCTTCTTGTAAAAGATATGGTTCATTGACATCTTCTAAGGTAACAGTTTCTTCTGAAATAGTTGCGGCTAAAGCGTCTAATCCTACTGGTCCACCATTAAATCTTTCAATCAATACTTCTAAATATCGGCGATCAGTTTGATCAAGTCCTGATGCATCTATATTCAACTTATTTAAAGCATAATCTGTTGTTTTTACATTAATTGTTTCTTCATTATTGTATTGTGCAAAATCACGAATTCTTTTAAATAATCTATTAGCGATTCTCGGTGTTCCACGTGAACGTCTTGCTAGTTCTAAACTTGCATCTTCATCAATTTCATAATCAAAAATTCTTGAAGTTCTTTTAATGATTTGTTTTAGTTCTTCATTACTATAATAATTTAATTGATGAACAATTCCAAATCTATCTCGAAGTGGAGCAGTTAAATCACCAAATCGAGTTGTTGCACCAACTAATGTGAATGGTGGTAAATCTATTCTTAAAGTCATCGCTCCACTATCTTTACCCATTACAATGTCAATTGCATAATCTTCCATTGCTGAATATAATATTTCCTCAATAACTTTTGGAATACGATGAATTTCATCAATAAATAAAATATCTCCAGCATCAAGCGATGATAAGATTGATGCTAAGTCACCTGGTCTAGAAAGTGCAGGCCCTGTGGTTACTTTCACTTTGGTTCCCATCTCATTCGCAATAACATATGCTAGTGTTGTTTTACCAAGTCCAGGAGGTCCATATAGCAAAACATGGTCTAAACTTTCTTTACGTTGTTTAGCAGTTGTTATGTAAATATCTAACATTTCTTTCAATTCACTTTGACCAACATATTCACTTAGTTTTTGTGGTCTAAGTGTTTGTTCTTCTTCGTCATATGATGTGAATGTTTGATTAACTAAACGTTCTTCCATATTCTCCTCCTATTGCTTTCTTATTATACCACTTTTTTCGTTTTTTGGCAAAGCATATGTATATAGTTTAATTTTAACTCTTTATTTAATTACTTTATTATTAAATAGTTTTTTGTTATAATATTTATGAGGTGATAATCATGTATGATTATATAAAAGGTACAATTACAAACATCGAACCAAATACTATTACATTAGAATGTTTTGGTATTGGCTATTTAATTAAAACACCAAATCCATACAGTTTTAAAACTGGTGAAGAACTAAAAGTTTACATTTATCAACATGTTAGAGAAGACTTAATTGAACTTTATGGTTTTTATAATGTTGAAGAACGTAAGATGTTCATAAAGCTCATTAATGTTAAAGGGTTAGGTCCAAAAGGAGCACTAGCAATTCTTGCATCTAGCAACGTATCTGAAATTGTTGCAGCCATTGAAAACGGTGATCCAGCTTACTTTAAAAAGTTTCCTGGAATTGGTACTAAAGGTAGCCAACAAATTATTTTAGATTTAAAAGGTAAATTAGATTTTGAAAAAACTGATTCAAAATCAAATGAAGACTTAACAAATTTAATTAATGCTTTAAAAGCATTAGGTTATAATAATGCCGAAATAAAGTCAATAACAAAAGATTTTAAAATTAGCGATTATGCATCTTTAGGAGATGCTGTTAAAGCAGCTTTAAAGAAGTTAACTAAATAAAGAAAACAGAAGCAATTTTATAAAAATGCTTCTGTTTTTATTTTATTAACAATTACTTTTCTAGTTAATAAAGTATCTTGTTCTTTACCAAATATTGGATTAGTATGAACATTACAAGTAATAATATATTCACCAGCTAAAGCAGGAAGTTCAAATTCAATTATATTAGTGTTTTCGAACACTTTATTTAACTCCATACCATCAATTGAAACCGTAACAGTAAAACGATCCACTGAACTAAATATCTTTAATCTGATTTTGGCAGGATCATTTATTACATGTACTTTTATATTGTCATTAGTTTTGTTACCATTATCATCAATAAAATACACAACTGCATTTGAGTTTTCATACTTAAATACAATTCGTTGAACTATTAAATCAATTAGAAAAAAGATTACAAGGGTTATAGCAGAATAAAATAGGAACCAGCCAAGTCTTTTATACCAAGTATCTTTAACCATTAAAATCTAAATCCTCCTTTATTCTTCCCTTTCCCTTTTTTAACCTTTTGTTGTGGCATATTAGGCACATAACCACCTTTTGCCATTTTTTCCATTTGTTGTTCATCTAAGCCCATCATTTGTTTCATTTGTTTTTTCATTGTATCAAATTGTTGAGTTAAATTATTAATTTCTGGATAACTTCTACCACTACCTCTTGCGATACGTTCTTTTCTAGAACGACTTGACGCAATAAGTTCTGGATTTTTTCTTTCTTCATCTGTCATTGAACCAATAATTGCTTCAATATAAACAAACTTTTTATCATCAATATCAATATTTTTTAGTTTTGATCCAAGTCCTGGAATTAAACCTAGTAACCCTTTAAGTGAACCCATTCTTTTGATCATCTTAAGTTGTTTTAAGAAATCATTATAATTGAAATATCCTTTTTCAAGTCTTTCCGCCATATTAAGAGCTTCAGTTTCATCAATATTCTCTACTGCTTTATCAATTAATGTTAATACATCACCCATTCCAAGAATTCTACTTGCCATACGTTCTGGATGGAAAATTTCAATTTGATCAAGTTTTTCACCCATACCACAGAATTTAATTGGTATTTGTGTCATATAGCGAATAGAAAGCGCAGCACCACCACGAGTATCACTATCAAGTTTTGTTAAAATACAACCAGTAACATCTAGTTTTTGATTAAATTGCATTGCAACATTAACCGCATCTTGACCAGTCATTGCATCTACTGCTAAAAGAATTTCATGTGGTTTAGCGATTTTCTTGATGTTAACTAGTTCTTCCATTAATGCTTCATCTATTGATAAACGACCAGCTGTATCGATAATTACTAAATTATTATTCATCTTCTTAGCATGATTAAGAGCATTTTCAACAATCACTTCTGGTTTAACTGAAACGCCTTGTTCAAAAACATCGATACCAAGTTGTTTACCTAAAGTTACGAGTTGGTTTACAGCAGCAGGTCGATAAACGTCAGCCGCAACTAATAATGGACGAACATTATGATGCTTTCTTAAATAATTAGCAAGTTTTCCAGCATGAGTAGTTTTACCACTACCTTGTAACCCGGCAAGCAAAATAACAGTAGTGCCATTTGGATTTATATTAATAGGTACAGCTTCTTCACCCATTAATTTCTTTAATTCTTCATCAACTATTTTCAATACTTGGTCACCAGGAGTTAATGATTTCATTACTCTTTCACCAAGGGCTTTTTCTTTTACATCATTAATGAACGCTTTGACTACTTTGTAGTTAACATCGGCTTCAAGTAAAGATACTCGAACTTCCTTCATCATTTCATCAATATCATTTTCATTTATTCTTCCGCGTCCACTTAATCGACGTAAGGCCATTTGAAATCTTTCTGATAAACTTTCAAAAGGCATCTATATCACTCCATTTCTTTAATTTTATTCAATAACTCCATACATTTAGAATCATATTTATATTCTTCTTCTAATTGTTCAAATAACATATATTTTTTATAAAGTTTTAATGATTCTTCAAAATGTTCAAGATTTTTAATCGCATTTTTAAGTGCATCATGCACTGCATTACGACTAATATTAAATTCATCCGCAATTTCTTGAAGACTAAAATCATTTTCATAATATGCCATAAATAATTCTTTTTGTTTTTCAGTTAACAAATTACCATAAAAATTAAACAACATTTGATAATATGTTTTCTTTTCTAAAAGATTATTCATCATCATCACCAAATAGTCCATAAATATAATCTTCTAAGTCAAAGTATTCTAGATCATCCATCTTTTCACCAAGACCAACAAATTTAATTGGTAAATTATATTTATCTCTAATTGCAAGAACAATTCCACCTTTACTTGTTCCATCTAACTTAGTAAGTACAACACCAGTAACATCCGTAATTTCTTTAAATGATTCTGCTTGTGATAAACCATTTTGACCAGTTGTTGCGTCGATTACTAAAAGTGTTTCGTGTGGTCCATTAGGAACTTCTTTTTGAATAACACGATTCATCTTTTCAAGTTCTTTCATAAGATTTGTTTTATTTTGTAAACGTCCAGCAGTATCACAAAGTAATACATCATATTTTTCAGCTTTTGCTTTAACAATAGCATCAAAAATAACACTCGATGGATCACTACCTGGGGCCTTAGTTACAACATCAACGCCAAGTCTTTCACCCCAAACTTTAAGTTGGTCGATTGCGCCTGCTCTAAATGTATCACCAGCTGCAAGTAAAATCTTTTTCCCTTCAGCTTTTAATCTGTTTGCAATTTTCGCAATCGTTGTTGTTTTACCAACACCATTAACACCAACGAATAATAATACACCAAGTTCATTTTCTGGTAGATTTAAACTTGTATCAATTATTTCATTTTTTAAATATAATTCAAACATTTTATCAACAATAATTGGTTGTAATTCATCAGCTGAATGAATTCCTTCAACTCTTTCATCTTCTTTTAATTCTTCAATAAAATCAAGAGTTGTTTCAACACCAATATCAGCCATAATAAAAATGTCTGTTAAATCATCAAATAAATCTTCCGTAATTTGATCATAACTTTGGAATAAACCTTTTAATTTATTTAAAAGACCACTTCTTGTTTTTTCCATTCCTAAGCGATATTTATTTGCTTTTTCTAAAGCTTTATTATCTTGATTTTTCTTTTTCTTAAAGACTGAAAAGAAACCCATAATTTCACCTTTTATCTTTCTTTAGATATTATACTATATTTTAATAAATTTGTAAATACATTTAAAAATAAAAAGAAGCCATGGGGGAACATGGCTTCTCCTATGTTAATATTAACATAAGTGTAGGGGATATGTGTACCGTACAACTCGTACGGCACATTAATTATAGCAAACATTCGACAATTTGTCAATAGTTTTTTTAAAATTTCTACAATTTTTTTTAAGAAATTACTTTTTTTGCGGCTTCACGTTCTTTTGCACGACGTTCTCTATTGGTTTTACATTTCTCATTGCCACATACAACTTCATCATTTACAACAATCATTGGACCTTCACACACTGGACAAATCTCACCATTTGGAAGTCCTGAATAAGTTGCGCGACATTTAGGGAACAAACTACATGCATAAAATAATGTTCCTTTATTACGACCACGAACATTGATTCTTTCAACTAGTTCTCCTTCTTTACATAGTGGACATTGATGGCCAGTATGTACTGGTTCAACCTTTGGTTTTTTCTTAATATATTTACAATGAGGATATCCCGAACATGCAGTAAATTCTCCAAATGGACCACGTCTTATGAATAGTGGCAGTCCACATTCTGGACAGAATTCATCAGTGATTTTTGGATAAAGTTTTATCATATTATCCCTAGCATTTTCAATTAAAGGAGCAAATTGATCATAAAAAGCTTTTATTTCTTCATACCAAATTGCTTGTCCTTCACTTATTGCGTCAAGTTTATTTTCCATTTCTGCTGTATATTTAACATTAATAATAGAATTAAAGAATAAATCTAATTGTTCACTAGTTAATCTTCCTTGTTCGCTTGGCACAAATGCTCTTTTATCCATTGTTACATAACTTCTAATTCTTAAAGTTTCCATTGTAAGAGCGTAAGTCGATGGACGTCCAATACCTAAATCTTCCATTTTCTTAATTAATCTTACTTCAGTGTAACGATGAGGTGGGTTTGTATATTTTTGTTCACTCTTAATTTCTTCTTTGTCTAATACTTCATTTTTTGTAAGTTCTGGTAAACCTGATAAAATTTCTTGTTCTTCACCAGTTACTTCATCATATAATCTTTGGAATCCATCAAATAAAACTACTTCTCCACCACATGCAAATTTATAATCACCAGCTTTAATTAATACGTCTGTATCCTCAACTATTGTATCAGACATATTTGATGCTAATGCACGATTATAAATAATTGTATAAATTTTTAATTCATCATTAGAAAGATATTTTTTCATCTTACTAGGTGTACGATCTAGTGATGTTGGTCTTATAGCTTCATGGGCATCTTGAATTCTTTGACCTTTTTTAGTTTTTACTTTATAACCTTTATAGTATTCTTCACCAAAATGTTTTACAATGTATTTCTTAGCTTCTTTTAAGAAATCATCAGATAAACGAACAGAGTCGGTACGCATGTATGTAATTAACCCAACACGTTCTTCGCCAATATCAATACCTTCATAAAGTTTTTGTGCAACTAACATTGTACGTTTAGCATTAAACTTAAATCTTGCACCGGCATCTTGTTGTAAAGTTGATGTAATAAAAGGTGCTTTTGCGGCTTTTTTACGTTCTTTCTTTTCCACAGATTCTACAACAAATTCTTTATCTTGTAAATAATCAACAACATTCTTTGCAGAAGATTCATCATGTAACTCAATTTTACCATTAATATCTTCAACAAGTTTAGTTTTTATAACATTTTCATCTTTCTTTAAAAAAGCAAATAAATCCCAATATTCTTGTTTATCGAATGCTTCAATTTCTTTTTCTCGATCAACTATTAATTTAAGCGCAACACTTTGAACACGCCCGGCTGATTTTGAACCAATTTTTTGTTGAAGAAGACTCGAAAGTCTAAAACCAATAATTCGGTCTATAATTCTTCTTGATTCTTGTGAATGAACCAAATCCATATTTACTTGACGTGGATTTTCTATAGCATTTAAAACCGCTGTTTTAGTAATTTCGTTAAAAACTACTCTGGAAAATTTACTTGGATCTTGTTCTAACACCTCTTGTAAATGCCAGCTGATTGCTTCTCCTTCACGGTCGGGGTCGGTAGCAAGATAAATATGTTCTGCATCAGCTGCTAATTTCTTTAATTCATTAACAGTATCTTGTTTTTCCGATAAAATACTATATTCTGGTTTAAAATTGTTGTTTACATCAACACCAAATCCACCCTTACCTTTAATTTTTAAGTCTCTAATATGACCTAAACTAGAAGCCACTTTATAATCACTTCCTAAGTAATGTTCAATTGTTTTAGATTTTGATGGTGATTCAACTATTAGTAATTTCATATAAACATCCCTTTTCTTTAGTCTTGTCCTTTATTTTAACAAACAAATTTTAAATTGTAAAGTAAAGTGATTTTCAAAAATAATTTATTTTTGAAAGTATTGTCATTCTATTTTATTAGTTTATTCTAAAATTATGAAAAAAGAGATTGAATTTCAATCTCTTTATTGTAATTAATTATTTAAATTTTCTATACAAATTCTTACTGGTTCATATGTTAAACGATGATGTTTTGTTATACCCAATGTTTTTAATTGTTTTTTATGAAAGGGAGTAGGATAACCTTTATTTTTTTCCCAATCATAACCTGGATATTCTTTCGCAAGTTCAATCATTAAATCATCTCTTACGACTTTCGCAACTATACTTGCACATCCAATTGTATAACTTCTTTCATCACCTTTAATGATACTCTCATATGGAATATTAGTGTGAATTTTCATAGCGTCAGTTAAAATGTATTCAGGTTTAATATGAAGCTTATTTAAAGCTTCTTCCATTGCTTTTCTAGAAGCTTCTAAAATGTTAATTTTATCTATCTCTTCATTAGAAATCGCAACAATTGCATAACTGATAGCTTCTTTTAAAATTTGTTCTTTAAGAATTCTTCTTTTTTTATCTGTTAATTTTTTAGAATCAGTTACGCCTTCAATGTTGCTATCGTTAGGCATAATGATAGCACAAGCATAAACAGGACCCGCAATACAGCCTCTACCTACTTCATCACATCCAGCTATTAAGCTAAAACCACTATTATTTAATCTTGTTTCAAATTCTCGATTATCCATATTAGAACTCATCTAAAGTTATTTGACCTAAATAACCATTTCTTAAATCATTTAATATTAACATACAAACTCGATTATAATCGACTTCACTATTTGTATATAATTTCTTAGCCTTACCTAATTTTAATAGATAGTCTTCTTCATCTTCTGATACTTCATAACGTTTAGTCAAAGCACCAGGATATTTTCTTTTTATTAGTTCAATTCCATATTTCAAAACATCTTCAAGTGGTAAAATATTATCTTTGATTGCACCTGACAAAGCTAAATTAAAACCAACCTCAGGATTTTCAAATTTTGGCCATAATACCCCGGGTGTATCTAATAATTCTAAATCCTGGTTTAATTTAATCCATTGTTGAGTTTTAGTTACACCTGGTTTATCACCAACGCTCGCTATCTTTTTACCAGCTAAATTATTAATTAATGTTGATTTACCAACATTTGGAATACCAACTACCATCGCTTTTAAAGCTTTAGGTCTAATGCCTTTAGCAGCATCTTTTTTACGTTTTTCTTCCATCAATTTAATAACAGCTTTAGAAACTATCTTGGAAGCATCATTGGCTTTCGCATTAACGCTTACAGCAATGTTTCCATCTTGAGAGTAGTATTCACACCATTTAGCAGTATCCTGTGAATCTGCTTTATCTTTTTTAGTTAAAACATATAGTATTTTTTTGTTTTTAAATTTACGATAAACTTCTGGATTAAACGATGATTTAGGTACTCTAGCATCTAATAGTACAATTACTAAATCAACAAATTTTAATTTTTCATCCATTTCTCTAAATGCCTTGGCCATATGACCGGGGTACCATTGAATCATATTTTCCTCCTATTGAATTTTTTCAAATTTTAAAAACGATGTCATTCGATATTTAATTACACCAATAATATCTTCTTCTTTTACAAGTCCCATCTTTCTACTATCAACAGAATTTCCTCTGTTATCACCTAAAACAAAATAGAACCCTTCAGGAATAATTAATTGTCCTTCACCATTATCAGTACATCTTTCAGCACTTATATCGCATACATGTTTCCAACTAAATGGATAACCTGTTGAAAAAGAGTCATAGTAAGTATTATTAATATTTCCCTTAAAGAAAGTTTCTTCGACAAGTTGTCCATTAATATATAAATAAGTAACATCATTAATAATCTTATAGTCAATATAATCGCCAGGCATACCAATTATTCTTTTAACATAAAGTGTTTCGTAATTATTGTTATTATAAATAGTTTGTAAATTAGTATAATAACCTACATTAACATCGATAACTACAATATCAAATCTTTCAAAATGTTTATCATAAGTTAATACTAATTGATCTTTAGTATAAAGATTAGGTTCCATTGATGAACCATCAACCACTGTAATAGTAAATACAAAACTAAATAAGAATGATGATATCGCAATACAAATAGGTAAAATTACTACCCATTCTAAAACATCAACGATATTTTTAAGAGTTTTTTTAGACACTTCAAGTACTAATTTAAATTTAGATAAAAATAATAATACTAAACCAACCGATGAAATAATACTTGAAATAAACATTACATATTTAATATAGACAAACATTTGGTTTGTTTGAACTTCAGCATTATCTTGTAAGTTTTTAAACGGATCAAATATTTTACAAATATAGTAAATAATTGTTGTCATAGTAAAGCCAATTAATAGTTTTATTAAACGACGATACATTTTCTTTTTTTCTAAAATATTTTCTCTTGCAATTTGTTCAAGTGTCTTATCGTTTGAATCAACTTCTTGAACTTCCTCTTTAGTATCTTCTGCCGCTTCTTCATTCGTAGATTGTTCTTGTTCTATAGATGCTGTACTTGGTTCCTCAGCCACGTTTTCATTTTTTTCGTTTGTTGCTTCTTCTTTATTTTCTAATAATTCTTCTTCTGGAATCATAATTCACCTATTAATTCTCATCAAGAATACGGAACAATTCTTCTTCAGTAACCAATACTTCTCTTGGCTTACCTTTGATAGTTCCTGACATGATGCCTAGTTTTTCCATTTTCAATAATAATCGATTTGCTCTATTAAATGAAATATTGAAAATTTGCATTAAGCGATTGCTAGATCCGACATTATTACGAACTGCATAGATTGCTACTTCTTCAAAGATTTCATCTTCCTCATCATCAGCCTCAATTGTTTCGGCTTTTGCTTGAATTTCTGTCTCATCTACCAAATATGTTATTTCGTTATGTTCACTCAAATATGTTACAATATCGCTAATTTCTTCTTCTGTAACATACGCACCTTGAATACGTTCTTCACCTTGTTCATTACTAAATAGCATATCACCCATACCTAGTAATTTTTCGGCACCACCATGATCTAAGATTGTTGATGAGTCAACTGCTGATGTAACTTTAAAAGCAATACGAGTAGGAATGTTATTTTTCATTGTACCTTTAATAACATCTGTTGATGGACGTTGTGTTGCTACTATAATGTGAATTCCAGCAGCACGTGCTTTTGCACCAATTCTATGAATATAATCTTCAATATCAGCACCAGCTACTACCATTAAGTCAGCCAATTCATCAATAATAACAACAATTTTTGGCATAATAGGATTACCATTACGCTTAGCCATTTCATTAAATGATTTTAAATTCTTTGCATGAACACTTGAGAATACTACAAATCTACGATCCATTTCTTCACAAACCCATTTCAAAGCAGCAGGTGCTTTTTTGGCTTCTGTAATAACAGGCATCGCTAAATGAGGAATATCATTATAAATAGATAGTTCTACCATCTTAGGGTCAATTAATACAAATCGTAATTCTTCAGGTGTATTATTATAAATCAAACTTATAATTAACGTATTAATACATACACTCTTACCAGAACCCGTTGCACCTGCAACAAGTCCATGTGGCATTTTTTCAATATCGGCGTAAGTTTCTTCACCATTTAAGTTAAGGCCAAGTGCAAAACTTAAACGTTTATCAGTTTGTAAAAATTTAGGATTGTTAATCAAATTTCCTGCTAAGACTGTTGTTCGATTTTCATTAGGAATTTCAATCCCTGCACAATCAAGTCCAGGAATCGGATCTTGAATTCTTAAACTCTTCGTACGAAGACGCATTGTTAAAGTCTTTGTGTAAGAATTAATTTTACTTACATCTGTACCAGGTTCAATATCAATTAAAAATAATGTTACGGCTGGACCTTCAACATATCCACCAACTTTAGCACGATAATTAAACTCACTAAAAACTCGGTTAATAGCTTCTGCTCGTTCTTCAATCCATGCTTTATTTTGTCCACTATCTACTTTATTTTTCTTTAATAAATTTAGAGGTGGCGCAACATATTTAGTTTTTTTCGTTGTTTTTTGATAAGCAGGTTTAGGTTGAGGGGCTTCAACAACTTTTGGTCTTTCCATTGTTTGTGGTTTAACAACTTCCTGAATAATTTTTGGTCTTTCTTCAACCATTTCTTCTTTAGTTTCTTCTATCATATCAGTTAAGTCTTCTTCTTCCCAAGGAAGCGGTTCAACTTCAACTTCACGACTTGGTTCAAATTTTACTGCTACTTCATCTTGTTCCTCTTTAGTTTCAGATGGTGCTGTAAAATATTCATAATTGCTATGAGTTGGATAAAACTCTTCAACAATTGTTTCATCTTTTTCAACACTATAGCCTTCATTTGTTTGATTGTGATCAATTGTGCTATATCCATGAACTAAAATATCACGATGTTCTTCTGTATTTAATAAACCAAAAGTACGTTTTAACTCGCTCTTAGATAAATTTTGATTAGGATTATTCATAAAGTTTTCATATGCTTTACGAGGGACAGTACTTTCACGATCACTAATTACAGTATTATTTTGAACTCCTAAAATCGGTGATACAAATAAATCAGGATCAGCCACAACTTCAGTCTTTTCATTTTTAACAATCGGTTTTTGAGCTTGTTCTAAATAATAAATTGGAAACGATTCAAGTGGAGTTTCTGGAATATACGGTTCTTGTTGTTTTAAACTTGGTTTTTCTTCGTTATTATCTTGGGCAGTAATAAAGTTTAAAGTGAAAGTAGTTTCTTCACTTTTTTTCTTTTTATCTTTTATTCTCATTCTAATTCCTCCATTTCTTTCATTTCATCTTCAAGCATCTCATTTAATAAGTCAATCTCTTTATTAAATAATCTTTTGCTATATACTTTAATTGTTTCTGATCCAACAATGTCAATAATAATCAAAGACATCTTGGAAACAGCAACATTTAAAGTACCACCAAATAATAATTTTTTAATCCAATATACTGGATTAGCGTAGTTAACAATTCCACCTAATATTTTTACAACTGGATGAACGCTTTTAACTGTTTTATTTTCAGTTATTTTCTTACGCCAATCAAGTATTTTTAAAATTTGGGTAATACTCATATTTTTAAAATACTTTAATATATTTTTATCAAATATTTCATCAATCTTATCAGTAATATAATGTGCTAAAATTACTAGTTCATTAATGTTTAATTCATATAATGGATACTTAGAATCCGGATAATATTTGTGTGCTACTGTTCGCATAGTATTGAGAATTGTATTTCCAAGTACTTTTAATTTCTCAGTTGGAGAAAATCCACTAGTGATCTTAACATAATCTTTTTTAATTAATTTTATTGCCTCTATTAAATCTTCATCAATTTCATTAGGCTTTTCGATCTTCTTTTCAGTTTTTTTAAGAGACATTAATAGTAAGATACCATAGATAGTCGCAGCTAAAAATAGTCCAATCAATATTCCTATCAACAAAGCTACTAATACTTTCCAATTGAAATTACCATTTAGATCACGAAATATTGAATTTGTAAAATCATCTATTTTACTATATATCATATATATGTCCATCCCTAAATTGCCTTATTATTATTTTACTACATTTTGTTAATTTTGTAAAGCGCAAAGTGATTTATTTTATTTTTCTTTCGTTATTCATTTAATAGTATTTTTGGGAACTCTTTGGTATAATATACTAAAAGGAGTTAACCTATGGACAAACATCTTATTATAATCGATTTAGACGGTACTTTAATGTTAAACTTTGCAGAATACGAAAAAGATGCTGTTAAATATTTGAAAAAATTAAATAAATTAGGACATAAAATTATTATCGCAACAGGCAGACCATTTAGATCTAGTCACTTTGTTTATCAAGAAATTGGTTTAGATACTCCAATTATTAATTATAATGGGGCCCTTGTTTCTAATCCAAATGATGAAAACTTTCCTAAAACTGATTTAAGAATATCAAGAAAAAGCCTATTTGATATTTTAGATTATTGTAAAGATAATCTATTAAATGTTTTTTCAGAAATTCATGATGACATTTATGTACTTGCATATGACTTTATTATTCACCCATATCTTCATGTTGATGGTGGTTGTTTACATGAAGGCAGACTTCAAGATACATTACCAGATGATCCTAATGGCTCAATTCTTTTTGTTAAACAAGAATTTGTTAAACCTCTTCAAAAATACATTGAAGACAACTATGGTGATACTTTAAGATCAAGATATTGGGGCGAAGGTGATTTATTTCACATCGTAGAAATTTACAATATTAATGTTAATAAAGGTTGTGGATTAACAACAGCTATTGAATACTACGGGATTAATCCAAAAAATGTTATTGCGATAGGGGATGGTCATAATGATATCGAAATGTTTAACATTGCAAACACTAAAGTTGCGATGGCAAATAGTCATAAAGAACTTTTGCCTCATGCTAATTTTATTACAAAATCTAATAAAGATAAAGGTGTCTATTTATTCTTAAAAGATTATTTTAAAATATAAAAAATCTCAATAGATTAATCTATTGAGATTTTTTACTTATAGGGATTACTTATTATGATCCATTTTATTAAAGAGATATTCGATTTTATCATACACAAAAAATGTAATAATCGAAACAACAATTGATAATATTAAATTAAATGGTAAACAACCAAAAATTAAATATTTCATAACATAGTTATCTGCAGTTACACCTGGTATCATTTTCATCATACCAAGAATTGCATCAATACCGTAAAGTTTGGAATATACTGGAAGAGCCATTATTCCATTAAGTCCAACACCAACTATTACCCAAGTAATCACACCACATCCAAGAGCAATAATTGCACTTTTTTTATTTTTCTTAGTGTGATAAATAAAAGATGTAACAAGCACAACTGAAATTCCAATCATAAGATCCATAATTTCACCAATTGCAGCTGATTGTGTAGATAACACTTTAAATAAGAACTTAATAATTACAATCAACACTCCACCAATTGGTCCTAATAAAAAACCGCCTAGAATTGTTGGCAACATCGAAAATTGTACTTTCAACATACCTGGAAAAAATGGTAACGGAAATTTGGGTATGTAATAAAATACAACAGCTAATGCAGATAATAATGCAATTTGAACAATCTTTGATACACTTAGTTTCATAATGCCTCCTTATTGATAATAAAAAAAGTCGCCACCGGGCGACAAAAAAAGAAAGGATTTTCTTCTCTCATCTAGACTGTACTATCGGTTAAGGAATTACACCTTATCATGTTCCTAAGGATGCGGAACTCGCAGACTTTACTGCCGGTCGGGAATTTCACCCTGCCCTGAAGAATACACTAAAATTATACTACTATTTTCACACAAAGTCAATAAGTTTTCAAATGAAAACGTACACATAAATTGACTTATGAAAAAAGCAATTGAACTTAAGTCCAATTGCTTAAATTTATGTTAGATTAATAACAATAAATGATATAAAATTACTATTAAAAGTGATGGTAACATATTAGCAACTTTAATCTTATCTTTAAGAATAAAGTTAAAACCAATAGCAGCAACCATAGTATAACCAACCATACTAAATGATGTGATAAAACTTGCAGGCATAAAGTTACCTAAAAAGTAAAATAGCAAAGTTAACAAGCCTTGATATACAATAACCGATACACTAGAAAGCATAACACCTACACCCAATGTTGATGCAAGTGCAATTGATGTGATTCCATCAAGAGCTGACTTTAAATAAATTGTGTTAGGATTACCAAGCGCTGATTCCATTGAACCAACTATACTCATTGACCCGATACAATAAATTAAAGTTGCTGTAATAAATCCATCTGCAATTTTACCTTTATTTAACTTTTGTTCAATCTTATCACCAAAGTCATTCATATGTTTATCAATTTTCAAAGCTTCACCTATAAATGTCCCTATTGCGATTGACATTATCAAAAGTAAAGTTCCACTTGATGACATTTTACCATCTTGAACTGTTATCATATTTTCAAAAACACCAATTATACCAATTAGTAAAACGACAATTCCCATTGCTTTTAAAACTTGATCACACGTTTCTTTTTTGATAAACTTTTTAAAAATAAGTCCAATTATCGACCCTAATATAACAGTCGCTGCATTAACTAAAAATGCAAACATTTAACCACATCCTTACTATAATATTAATTAAATGGTCCAATAAATACTATATCCGCCCTCCCACCACATAAAGCACAATTTATGTCTTGAGTAAATTTGGAATGACCACATATTATTGAATCGCCGCAATTACAAAAAGACTCGCGCTATATGCTATTTAACCAAACATGAGTAATATATTAATGGGCATGAAAAGCATCATCATAACTATCGTTGAATTCATAATAATCTTGGCCTTCCAATGGATTAATATTCACATAATTTGGGATAAATACATTAGAATCGTTGTCTTCAGATATAGTACTTATATTATATATATTTAAATTTAATAACGACAAAAAAATTGATATACTTTTAAAAATATAATTAAATTCCTCTAAAAAGTATAATATATTTCATTTGTTTTAAATTCTTTTTCATTTTCATATTCATACACCTCAAAATTAGGAGTATAATTATTCAATCTTTGTAGTGTAGAATTATACATGATTTCGTATGTATCTAGCGTTTGTTGACTATATGATAATAATCTTTTAATGGTAGTTATATCTACTCTTTGAATATTGTAATTATTGTCAAAATAATATTTATAAGTATGTTCATATACAGTATTACCATGATATGGAAAGACTACTGTTGTTGTTAAAACGAAATCCTTAATACTCAAACATGTATAATTTTTATATGACTCATAATAACTTTTTAGAATATCTGGAGCAAAGACATCAACAAGGAAAGTACTATTACTTGCATTAATAGTAAAACTTATATTCTTAGATAAAAGATCATTACAACCATATGTTATATTGCTTTCATTATTAGATAAAGTTTCTTCCAGATAACGATTTTGATATACAATTATATTTTTTTCAGAATATTCTGTTAGAACATTTTTATGAAAAACAGATGTTCTAGATTTATATGTGAAATCAGATAATTTACCAGCAAATGAACCAATATCAAATTTTATATATCCGACATAATTTTTATCAATCATTTTTTTTTGATTGTTTTGATTATAGTGATATTCATGTGTATCTATTTCATACCATCCCGGTTCTAAAGCATATGATTTTGGATGATGTTGATAATATTGTTCTATAAAAAGATCTAGCTCACTTTTATTATGTTGAGCACAAGCACAAAGTACTAACAATAATAAAATTATCACATAAAGTAAAAAAAACTTATATAATTTTAATTTCATAATTTTCCCTCTTAATAATATATTATTATAATTTCATAAATGTTATTAAACATTTAATCTATTATACAAGATATAATGCTTTTACATTTTATTAACAAAATTTGTTAGATTTTCAGTTATAAACTCAATGTTTCTAGTATTTGCGATTGTATCTTTTCTTGTATGTATTCTAGTAGTTATAAAGCCTATTCCTTTTACTTTATTACAAGTCATAAGTCCTATTCCACATTTAAAACTTTTATAGTCTGAGTTACTCATAGAACCTTTTGTACCATAAAAATTAACACTATACTCATTAGTTTCTAAAACACTTTGTTTTAATATATCAAAATATTGATGATTTTCAGCATCTTTTTTAGTTATAAATATTAAATTATTACCATATCCTACACAATCTAAATTAATTATTAATTTATTATCAAGTTGTTCTTTATATGTTTTATTATAAGCTTTAGAACCGAGTAATCCTTTTTCTTCATTATCAAATAAAATATACGCAACATCTTTTCCCCTATTTCTATCCATTAAAGAAAGAATTGTAGCTATACCTGATGTATTATCATTTTTATTATGTTTATTAATAAAAGTTCTTGTCATTAAATAAAATGATCCAAGATATAAAACAATAAAAATAAGAGCTGTCATTTCAAATGGTAGATTAGTTAATTTTACTATTCCATATGAAATAGCTAGTGATAATAAAGATACAATAATTGGGTAACCAAATGCATATAAATAACCTAAAATTAGGTTTCTTGGCATCATAAGATTAGGAAATAGTGATGCAGCTGGTGTATCATAATGAGCAGTAAAAATAACTTTAGCAGTCTCTGGATTACCTATTACAACATTGTTGTGTTCTTTTATTTTATCAACCTTAACATCATATCCTAGTTTTTTGGATTCATCTAATATATAATTTCTAAAGTTTTCTTTTTGTTCTTCTTTTCTTCTTATTGGATATAAATCATTAATATGATTTAAATAATCAAACATTTTATAAACTATCTCCAAAATCTTCTTTAAATTTTTGAACAAGTTTTTCTTGCCAGTCACTTGTTGGTTCTAATCGACCAATAAAGAAACGCATTACACTTGGTTCTTCCGTAAATCTTAAGCCACCAATTAAATGTCTATTTTCATAAAGCCATGCAATACGGTCAGCAATAAATCTAATTTGTGATAATGTAAATACTCTTCTAGGAAGTGCAAGTCTTACAAGTTCGCAAGCTGCGATATGTTCTGATCCATCAGGATTTTTTTCTTCACTTAGTGTTCCTCTTTCCATTCCACGAGCACCACTGACAATATAGATTGCAGAACAAAGTGCTGCTGCTTGATATTCTTCTTCCTTAATATGACCAACAATTTCTCTTGCGTTCAAATGTAGTCCAAGTCCTCCCGTTGGTGTTACAATTGGCACATTGTATTCAGTTAAAATTCTTCCAAGCTCTTGAATAAATTCTGGTCCATGCGAAATCATATCCATATCTACCGCTTCTTCAAGTCCAATAGCTACAGCTTCCATTTCTCTTGTTGACATACCACCATATGTTAAGAAACCTTCATAAATTGGAATTAAAACTTTCATTTGATCATATAAAGCTTTATCGTCAACTACGATTCCTCCACCTTTAGCAGATCCTAATTTTCTTGCACTAAAATAGATAATGTCTGCTTCATTACTAATGGCTCTGGCAATTTCAGCAATTGTCATGTCTTTGCATTTTTCTTCTCTTACTTTATTAAAATATAAATTATCTGTAATTAATGATGCATCTATCATTAGTGGAATATTATACTTTTTACAAACTGCTTTTGTATCGATAACATTTTGTAAACTTACAGGTTGTCCACCAATTAAGTTTGTTCCCATTTCAATACGAACAAATGGAATATGTTCTGGTCCAACTTCATTAATTAATTTTTCTAATTTTTCTAAATCAATATCTCCTTTAAAAGGACAACAGCTATTTAAATTAGTAGCTTCACATTTAAAAATTTCTTCAACTCTTCCGCCACATAAATTAATATGGGTTTTAGTAGTTGTAAAGTGATAGTTCATTGGAACTACATCGCCTTCTTTGACTAAAGTTTTAGCTAATATATTTTCACAAGCTCTTCCTTGGTGGGCTGGTAAGAAATATTTTTTCCCAAAGAATTCTTGAACAGCTTTTTCTAAACGATAGAATGTTTCACTTCCTGCATATGAGTCGTCAGCAATCATCATTGCACCTAATTGTCTATCACTCATTGCATTTGTTCCACTATCTGTTAACATATCTAAATAAACATCTTTATTTCTTAATAAAAACGTATTATTACCGGCTTCTTTAATTTTTTGTAATCTTTCATCTATTGGTAATAAATGAAGTTTTTGCACAATTCTAACTTTGTGCATTTCAAGTGGCAAGTTTGTTTCTTTAAAAAATTTAATTTGTGACATAATAGTACCTAACCTTTAATATTTAATATTTATAATTTCTATTATTATAACATATTTTACTAAATATGACAAATAAAAAAACTGCTTACATTTGTAAGCAGTTTTAGCTATTTAACTTCTTTTAAAAGTTCATCTACAATTGCCTTTGAAATGGCAATCATACCAGCATTATTTGGATGACATGAATCTACAACATGATCTTTATATGAAGTTGTTGTATATAAATTAGCAAGATCAATTAGTGGTAATTCATAAATTTTTGCATAATTTCTAATAACTGTGTTATATGCGATTCGATCTGCTTCACTATATAATCCAGTTGATGGTAAAGTCATTAAATATATTTCTGATTCAGGACATAAAATCATAATCTTATCTAACATTGTTTTATATGATGTTTGGAATGAACTAAGTGATACGTTACTACTACCACAATCGTTTGCACCCATAAAGATGAAAATAATATCCGGTCTTTCTGTACCTTTTGTAAGTTCAACTAAACGAGAATCGTTAACAGCAGCACTTGGTCCAGTTCCTGCTGATACACAGCTTCCACTCCATGAATTATTTTTAAGAAGTTTCATACCAAGTTGATTAATAGTTCTCATCCACCAAGTATAGTTAACATCTTTAACATCGGCTGATGGATATGGATAGAAACATGAATATCCATCTGGTACATAATTAGCAAATGTTGAAATGCTGTCTCCTAAAATAGATACTGTTTTTCCCGCAAAATTACTAGTGCCTTCAATATAAGTAGGTCTAATTTCCATATCTTGAACAACATTAACGTGATCTTTGTCCCAACCAACAAATGTCCAACCTTCTTTTACTGGTGGCGTTGGAAGTAACGCATTCTTATTTTGTTGAACTTCTTGTTCATCAATAATTTCACCAAATTCATCTAAGAAAGTTACTTTATAAACAACAAGTGTGTTAGCTTCTTCTACACTTGAAATAAAAATACCCTCAGCTGTTGCTTTAACAACACAACAAATAACAATTGATTTATCATTATTATTAACTGCTTGAATAACAGCATATCCTGCTGAAACTACTGACATAGAAGACCATTGAGAAATTGAAACTACCTCAGGATTTAAACTTGTCCAAGTATAATTTGTTACACCTGTTGGCACATCAAGACCATATAATTCTGGTTGATAAACATAATTTTTACCATCAGATAATAATGTCTTATTAATCTTAGTAAATTCATGAGACATATTTTCAGGTAACTTAATTTGTAAATCTTCTTCCGTTTTAATTTTTTCATATTTTGCAGTATAAACTTTGTTTTCTGCATCACTTGAGAAGAATGTTACAACTCTTGTCGTACCAAAGAACCAACCAACAAATTCATAACCTTCTTTTTTAGGTGCAGCTGGTAAATCTATTGATGCACTAGATTCAACTGTATATTCAGTTGGCTCTAATCCTTCTAATAATTTACCATCATCATAATAACTAATTGTATATTTAATTAATTCTAAATTCATAACTAAATCCATATCGCCTTTGACTAAATCTTTTTCAATATCCCAAGGTTGACCATTATAAGTATATCCAACGACATTGTAACCTTTTGCGACTTTATTTACTCTAAATAGTGGAATAGGTTCATTTAATGATGTTTCAAATGTTCGTAAAACTTCACCAGCTTCATTTACTAAATTAATTATTGCAAAAGTTGGCGTTTGTTCTTCTTTTTCAAATTTGGCAGTTAATGTTAAAGCGTTATTAACAACATCTTTTTCAAAATCCCAAAGTATATCCTCATTATACCAACCTAAGAACTGATACCCTTCTTTAACTGGATCAGCTGGTTTTGTTAAAATTTTACCACTATCAACCAAAACTTTTGTTGTTTCTTGATCAACAATGTACGTTACTTCAACTTGCTCAGTTTGATTATTTACTGTACATCCTGTAATCAAGAATAAAAATACTAAACTAAAAATTATCTTAACATATTTCATAATTTAATCTCCTTTATTTAATTATACTAAATTATTGATATTTTGTAAATATTTTGTTTAAAACTAAACTAACAATAGTTGCGATTATCGATTCTAACAAATCTCCAACTGCGAATTGATAAACAGTAATTACAATACTTTCTTTAAAAGTCCAATTCATTACAAGCATAAAATGTAAAGTTCCAAACAAATATGTTACGATAATACCTATTATAAAACTAACAGGCCATATCTTTTTACTATGCACTTTATAATTAATGAAACTCATTACAAAACCCGCAAATATATATCCTATTAAATATCCACCTGTTGGACCTAAAATAATGCCAAATCCTGCTTGAAAACCCGCAAATACTGGAATACCAATTATACCCATGAAAAGATACAAAATCATGGATATTGCGATTTCTTTTGGTTTTAATATCGTACTTAATACAGATAAAAAAAGTGTCGATAAAGAAATTGGCACAAGACCGAATGGAATAACGATAGCTGATAAAACGGCAAACACTGCTGTCAAAATCGCTATTTTTGTAATCGCTTTTGTCTTCATAAAATCACCTATTAATATTATAACATAAACAAAAAAAACTAGGTTAAAATTAACCTAGTTATTCGATTCCATAAAAATCTTTAATTGTTTTAATCGCAACAGATGCAATTCTTTGCATTCCAAGTGTTCCTGGATGAATGTTATCATATAAATAATGCCAATCATTTTTCTTTTCAGTTGTTGCGTCCCAAATGTTAGATAAGTCAATTAGTGGAATTTCATATTCTTTTGCAAGTTTTTCAATAGTATCATTATATCCATCACGGTATAAACCATCTGTATATGTTTCATATGGTAAAGTACAAACAAATACTTGACAACTTGGGAAATTAGTTTCCACTAAATCTAACATTGTACGATATCCTTGTTCAAATTGTTGTTGACTTACTTTAGATACACCGTCATTTACACCTAAGTAAATAATTAAAACATCTGGAATTATATTATTAAACATGTTCTTTAAAACACGTGCACGGTCCATACCTTTATTACTTCCAACACAAACAGCACTTCCTGATAATGAATTATTTACAAGAAGATTTGCGCCTAAAGCTTCAACTGTTTGATACCACCAAGTTTGTGATACACTTGATACACTAGGTGCATATTTTGGATAATAATATTGATTTTCGCCTTGCCAAATACTATTTACTTTAGAACTTGGAGAATAGAAAGTACTAATACTATCGCCCATAATGGCAATGTTAGTATTTTCCATTGTTGCTTCTTCCCATTTAGCATAAAGTGTTAAATCACCAAATGTTTTAGCTGTAATTGCAACTATTTTTTTAGTGCATTCTAAATCTGTATACCAACCTCTAAAATAGTATCCCTCTTTTTTAGGAGCTGGAAGTGCAGTAGCAACACCTTCTTTATAAGTTGTAATATATTCATCTGGCATGATTCCATCATTTAAAACATATTCAATATTACAAATAACTTCAGCAGTTTCAAAAATTGCGTAAACTTTTACGTTACCACTATTAACATGTGTTACAGGAGCATTTGTATCATAATCACGCCAACCAACAAACTTTTTACCAACTTTTCTTGGTGTTGGTAGTTCATAGTTTTCACCTTGATAATATTCAAATTTAGCATCTTCTGGTAAAACACCATCATTTAAAACATACTCAATAGTATAAATAACATCTTCATCTACTAATGCATCACCACATGAACAAACACCATCAATATATTCGTGAACATGTTCAGTTTCTTCATTCCACTTAGCATATAAAGTAATATTTTTACTTTCAGTTTCTAAAATCTTAGTTACAGCTTCTCCTTTAAAAGCAGCATCTAAAAACCATCCTGCAAATTCAGCATTTTCTTTTACTGGAACAGGTAATTCTAATTCAACATTAAGTTCGAATTCTTCTGGATATTCGCCTTCAAATTCGCCACCATTTAAAACATATTTAAGTTTATTTTCGTCTTTTGTTTGTTGACCACCTTGTGGTACACATCCTGCTACTAATAATAAACCAATAATTACAAAAAATATTTTACTTAATTTTTTAAACATTATTATTAATCTCCTTTAATAACAATATTATATTATATTCAATCATATTTTTCAATTATTTCTATTATTTTTTTTATTATTTTCGATTTCTTTCGCAATCTCATATTTTAAATTAGGTTCAAGATCAACATCTTTAACAAAATTCTTTTTAATGTTTCTTAAATTATCTTTATCTTTTTTTAAATTGTTTTTCAAAAATATTCCCCCAAT
>JAZOLG010000048.1:0-9687 GCA_045652765.1 Bacilli bacterium | reverse complement strand
TGAACGATAATGAAATTTATTCAGAAAGAGTAAAATATGGCAAAAAAGTACAACAACCAGAATATGTTACTTACAAAGGATATGACATTACAGGTTGGTATCGTGGAAAAAATCTTTGGAACTTTGAAAAAGACAAAGTTACAAAGAATATTAAACTAAAGATGGCTGGAACTCCACATGAGTATACGATTGAATATAATTTACCGCAAGGTGCAACTTTAAATAATCCAATATATTCTTTTATCCGTGTTGAAGATATTCCAGTTGTTCCTGACCAACTGCCAACTGTTACATATCAAAATCGATATTTCGAAGGTTGGTATTTAGAACCGGATTTTATTAATGAAGTTTCATTTATAAATGATTTACCAGCTCGTGATATAATACTTTACCCAAAATTTGATGGTGATGGTTGTGATCATTCATTTTATGATGGTAAATGTAAGTATTGTGGAATATTGTTTGAAGATGTTGAGCCATATGATCCATTTCCTGAAGGAATATCTTGTCGTGAGATGCCTGAACTTGAAAGATGTGGTTATGTAGATGGCTGGGAATGGAATTTTAATATTTCAGATTTTGATGGTAAAGGGATGGAAATTATAATTCTTGTAGGTACTCCTGAAGCAATTGATCCATTTAATGATTACTATACTGGTGACAGAAAATTAGAAAGACAAAAACTAATGATAAAAATTGAACAATCATATAATATTGATCTAATTATTCAAAGATATCCAGATTCAGCTGCTTACGGTCCAACCCGTGTTCAATGGATAAATGATAATGCGGCTAGTGGAACATTAGTTCAACAAGGTCATATTCTTGAAATTTATTCTGCCTGGGTTCCAACATTAAAACAAGGTAACTCAATTGCAGAACTTGAAAACATAGTTAAAAAAGATGGTATTTTTACTGATTTAAATTATAAACAATCAAAAGTAAAGAATCAACAATACTCAGTTGGTACTAAAGTTTATGGATATTCATCAAGTGATATACATGCGGATAATTTCTTATACTATAACCGTCAACTAGTTATAGACTTTGGTCTATATGATCCTGCAACACTTTGGAACCAAGGTCATTGGGATTGGTCTGCTTTCTATTCTTACATCACTACTGCTCAAGCTGCTTTCGATGCTGCATATGGAGAAAAAATTTATGCATTCGGTGGATACATCAATGATGTTGCTGTTAATATGCTATCTGCTCGTGGTCATAAATTAATCGACAACGAATCTGGTACAGTATTATTTACTAACCCTTTTACAGTTGACCTTTACAACGATTTAAGAGAAATCAAAGCTGCTGGTATGTGGGCTATCGATTCTTATTCAGCTGACGTTTCTCAAAGCTTTTTAACAGGAAGACAATTATTTTCAACAGGATATTTATGGTTTCTAACAAATGAAATGAGATTTAAAGATCAAACTGGATTTGACATTGGTGTTGTTCCATATCCTACTGCAGATGGTGCAGCAAGACCTACTGGAGAAATCGTTCCTAATTACTTAATACCATTTGTCTCAGATATGGGTTATGCGTTCCCTAATGTATCAAACGGTAAAAACGGTTTAACAACTGCTGTGCTTGTAAATATTATGGATGATTTTAGTCGTGGATTATCACCTGAATATGATATTGTTGATGTGAGTCCACGTGATTTATACATTCTAAAATTAGCGAGAATGATTAATGGTAGTGAAATAGAAGTTGAACAAACGATTGCTGCAATCATGAGCATTGAAGATAATATGGATACTTATGGTTATATTGATTATATGGACCTTGTTTCTAAAACAGTAGGTGGTGGAAGTGATTGGAATTTAGAAGGATTTGCTACTTGGGGTATGTCACTTGTTACAAATGAAGATGTTAACCCAGCTGCAACATTACACTCTAAGAAAGACATCTATCAAAAAGCATTAGATGAAATCTTATATGACTAAACAAATAAACACTATGTGATTATCACATAGTGTTTTATTATTTAAATACTTTAAAAATAATTGTTTTTTTGTTAAAATAAATTATAATATTAAAGGAGGCATTGTTATGAAGAAATTGTGGTCTTTAGTGACAATTATACTTTTAGCTTTATGTCTTTTAGGATGTAATGATAAAAAAGATAACGATGAAGATGAAGAAAATTTAGAAGATGAAGTATTTACAGTTACTTTTTTAGATATGAACGATAATGAAATTTATTCAGAAAGTGTAAAATATGGCAAAAAAGTACAACAACCAGAATATGTTACTTACAAAGGATATGACATTACAGGTTGGTATCGTGGAAAAAATCTTTGGAACTTTGAAAAAGACAAAGTTACAAAGAATATTAAACTAAAAATGTCTGGAACTCCGCATGAGTATACGATTGAATATAATTTACCGCAAGGTGCAACACTTAATAATCCAATATATTCTTTTATTCGTGTTGAAGATATTCCAGTTGTCCCTGACCAACTTCCAACTGTTACATATGAAAATGAGTATTTCCAAGGGTGGTTTTTAAAACCGGATTTTATTAATGAAGTTTCATTTACAAACGATTTACCACCTCGTGATATAATACTTTTCCCTAAATTTGTTGGTTATGGTTGTGATCATTCATTTTATGATGGTAAATGTAAGTATTGTGGAATATTGTTTGAAGATGCCGACCCATATGATCCGTTTCCTGAAGGAATGTCTTGTCGTGAAATGCCAGAACTAGAAAGATGTGGTTCAACTGATGGATGGGATTGGAACTATAATAAAGTAGGATTTGACGGTAAAGGGATGGAAGTTGTAATTGTTGTAGGATCAGTAGAAACATTTGATCCATATCATGCTGATTATATTGGACAACAACAAGCTGATAAACAAAGACAAGTTTTCAAAATAGAACAAGCATATAACATTGACATTGTATTTGAACGTTATCCTGATATGGCTGCTTGGGGACCAAATCGAGTTCAGTGGCTAATTGATAATAATAAAGATAGCCAGGGTGATATAAAAGGCCACATTTATGAAGTTGTTTCTGGATGGGTTCCAACACTTGTCGAAAACAATGTTTTTATGCGACTAGATGATAAGAACAACAATTCTGGATATTTTGCAAATTTAGATTATGAACAATCAGAAATAAACAATAGTTTATTCTCAGTTGGAAATAATGTTTATGCATATTCTTCAACTTCTTTAAATTTTGGAACTGTGGATACAACTCATGCTAGCCCATTCTTGTTATATAATCAGCAATTAGTAAAAGAATATGGTTTAGAAGATCCTGCAAAACTTTGGAATGAAGGTTCATGGGATTTTGAAACTTTTGAAATGTATCTTGATGTTGCACAACAGTTATTTGATGCTAAATCAGAAGAAAAAATTTATGCATTTGGTGGTCCAGCTTATGCACATGCACCTTTAATGTATAGTGCACAAGGTGGTAAACTTGTTGATGATGAAACTCTAGATGTTCAGTTAGGCGACTATGAGACTATTCAGTTTTATAAGAAATTTCAAGAACTTTATAAAAGTGGCGTTTGGAATCCAGCTTCAGGCGTAGCTGATGTACCAACGCATTTTACTGATGGTGCACAATTGTTTACGCATGGAGAATTATGGTATTTAACAAGTGAATATAGATTAAAAGGTTATACAGATTTTGCGGTTGGCGTTGTGCCATATCCTACTAAAACAGGTTACGCTAAAGCATTTGGTGAATTAGTTGAAGATTACTATGTTCCGGTCAAAAATGCCGTTGGTTATGGAGTCTCAACAAATATTAATAATACTAATGGATTAAATCCTTTAGTACTTATTAATATAATTGATGATTTACACCGAGGTTTACCTCCACAATATAACAAAGATGAAATTAGTGAAAGAGAAGCATACATTGTTTTCCTTCATAAAATTATTTGGGGAGAAGACAAAGTTGTAAATAATATAATTGATGCTATTATGAGTATTGAAGATAATTTTGAATATTATGCTTATCATGATTATAGTGATATTCTTTCTAAAACAAGTGGCAATGGTTCTGATTTTGGTCCAAATGGAATGGCTATATGGAATAGCAAATTAGTCTATTCAACAGACGACCTAGGTCAAACATTATTAGATCTTGATGATATTTATCAAGATATATTAAACCGAATAACTAATGAATAATTATAAAAACACTATGGATAACATAGTGTTTTTTTATGGAATTTATATCTAATTTAACGTTTAATAGGTAAAATTTATATATTTAAGTTTTTCGAAAAAAACAAAGACATTAATTACTTGATAATTTTAGTAAATTGTGGTATCATAAGTAAGAAAGAGGTATAAACAATGTTTAAAAAATTATTTGATGCCGGATATAAAGAATTAAAAAAATGTGAAAAGATTGCTGATAAAGTAATGGCACTTGAAAGTGAATATCATGCTTTATCAGATGATGAATTAAAAAACAAAACTATTTTATTTAAAGAACGACTTGCTAATGGCGAAACTTTAGATGATATTTTAGTTGAAGCTTATGCAACAGCTAGAGAAGCAGCTCATCGTGTTCTTGGTTTACTTGCATATCGTGTGCAAATTATTGGTGCTATTACAATGCATTATGGTAATATTGCGGAAATGAAAACTGGTGAAGGTAAAACATTAACATCAGTGCTTGTTGCTTATTTAAATGCATTAGCAGGTAAAGGTGTACATATCGTTACAGTCAATGAATACCTTGCTAATCGTGACGCAACTGAAATGGGGGCTGTTCACAAATTCTTAGGTTTAACAGTCGGTTTAAATTTACGTGAACTTACTAAACAAGAAAAACGTGATGCATATCGTTGTGATATTACATATTCAACAAATAATGAATTAGGTTTTGACTATTTAAGAGACCATATGGTTGTTCATCTAGATGATATGGTTCAAAGAGAATTATATTTTGCCATTGTCGATGAAGTTGACTCAATTTTAATTGACGAAGCAAGAACTCCGCTTATTATTTCTGGTGGAGAAAAGAAGGGCGCAAACCTTTATGTTCAAGCTAATACTTTTGTTAGAAGTTTAAGAGAAGATGAATATGAATATGATATTAAATCTAAGCATGTTGCGTTAACTGAAAAAGGGATGGCTCGTGCGGAAAACTTCTTTAGAGTAGAAAACTTATATGATGTAAGATATGTCCAATTAGTACACCATATTAATAATGCTTTAAAGGCTAATTATGCCATGGAAAAAGATGTTGACTATGTAGTTCAAGATAATACTGTAATTATTGTTGACCAATTTACTGGTCGTTTAATGCATGGTAGACAATTTAGTGAAGGTTTACACCAAGCTTTAGAAGCAAAAGAACGTGTAGAAATTAAAAAAGAAACAAGAACTTTAGCAACTATTACATTCCAAAATTATTTCCGTTTATATGAAAAACTTGCCGGAATGACTGGTACTGCTAAAACTGAAGAAGAAGAGTTTAGAAATATTTATAATATGTTTGTTGTTGAAATTCCAACAAACGTACCAGTAATAAGAAACGATGAAAATGACTTAATTTTCCAAACAATGAAAGGGAAATTTAATGCTATCGCCAAAGATATCGCAACACGTCATAAAAAAGGTCAACCAGTTCTTGTTGGGACAATTTCAATTGAAACAAGTGAATTACTTTCTGATTTACTAAAAAAACGTGGAATTCCACATAATGTTTTAAATGCTAAACAACATGAACGTGAAGCCGAAATTGTTGCAAGTGCTGGACAAGTTGGTGCTGTAACAATTGCTACTAATATGGCTGGACGTGGTACCGATATTAAACTTGGTGAAGGCGTTAAAGAACTTGGTGGTCTTGCGGTAATTGGTACTGAGCGCCATGAATCTCGTCGTATTGACAATCAGTTAAGAGGTCGAAGTGGACGTCAAGGTGACCCAGGATATAGTTGTTTCTATTTATCATGTGAAGATGATTTATTAAGAAGATTCGGTAGTGACCGTTTTAAAATGATTGTTAGAATGGGAACAGCTAATGAAGTTGATGAAGAAGGCAATGAATTACCACTTTCTATGAAAATGATGAGCAACTTTATTGAAAGTGCTCAACGTCGTGTTGAAGGTATGAACTACGATAGTCGTAAACATGTTGTAGAATATGATGAAGTTTTAAGACGTCAAAGAGAAGTAATCTATAAACAACGTAATGATATTTTAATACTTGATGATATGGAACCAGTTGTAAAACGTATGATGTCATCAGTTACAGAACGTCATGTTTCAAAATATGCACAATATGATAAGAAAAATCCTACTGTTGATAGTGAACAACTACAAAAGAATTTCCTACAATTATTCTTTAATCTTAACGAATTTGAAGAAGGTGAATTCGAAGGATTAGATTTAGAAAGTGCCAAAGCTAAAGTACTTGATCGTTTTTATCAAAATCTTGAAGATAAGAAAAATGCAATTCCACATGAAATGTATGTCGAATTTATGAAAGTAATCTTACTTCGTATTGTTGATAAATTCTGGATGGATCATATTGATCAAATGAGTAGTTTACGTCAAAGCATTGGACTTAAATCATATGCTCAATTAAATCCATTAAGAGAATATCGCGAAATTGGATTCCAAATGTTTGATGAAATGATTTGTAATATTGAAGACAATGTTACAGTTAATATTAATCGTGCGCAAATTCGTGATAACCTAGAACGTGAACAAGTTGCGAAACCTACGGGAACAAGTGGGGGAAGTGATGAACCTATAAAGAAAAAACCAGTAACAGTTGGACAAAAAGTTGGACGTAATGATCCTTGTCCTTGTGGATCTGGTAAAAAATACAAACAATGTTGTGGTAAATAAAAGACAGCCGAATGGTTGTCTTTTGACACTCATGGAGGTATTATGGAAAAATATGAAATTGTTAAATATAACAATGATTTCAAAAATCGAATTGATCAATTAGCAATAGTAATAAAACCTAATGAATTAAATGAAAAAATTAGCGAGTTAGAACAAAAAATGACTAAAGATGATTTTTGGAACGATACAAATGCGGCATCTAAAATCATAAATGAATCAAATAATTTAAAAGCTAAATTATCAAGTTTTAATGAACTTGTGGATTTAGTTGGTGAATTAGATACTATTGTTGTACTTGATGACGAAAGCTTATTTAATGAAGCCGAAGAACTAATTATTAATATAACTGATAAAGTAAATTGTTTTGAGACAATCATACTTTTAAATGGTGAATGTGATCATTTACCATGTATTTTGGAAATTCATCCTGGTGCAGGTGGTACAGAATCACAAGATTGGGCTTTGATGCTATTTAGAATGTATAAACGTTTTTCAGAAATCAAAGGATTCAAATTTAGTGTATTAGATTATCAAGAAGCAAACGATGCTGGAATTAAAAGCGTTACTTGTTTAGTAGAGGGTCTTAATGCCTATGGATTATTAAAGTCCGAACGTGGAGTTCATAGATTAGTTCGGATATCTCCATTTGATTCGGCCGCAAGACGTCATACGAGTTTTGCAGGTGTTGGGATAACCCCACAAATTGATGATCAAGTTGAGATCGTAATTAATCTTGATGAAATTAGAATCGATACTTATCGTTCTAGTGGCGCGGGCGGACAACATGTTAATACAACAGATTCTGCTGTTCGTATTACTCATCTTCCAACAGGAATTGTCGTTTCTTGTCAAAACGAAAGAAGTCAAATTCAAAATAAAGAACAAGCAATGAAAGTTTTAAAAGCTAAACTATATCAATTAAAACTAGAAGAGAAAAATGAATTAATAAAAGAAACAGTGGGTGCCGCATTAGATAATGCTTTTGGTAGTCAAATTCGTAGTTATGTTTTACACCCATATTCAATGGTTAAAGATCACCGAACTTTAACAGAAAGTTCTAACCCACTAAAAGTATTAGATGGAGATTTAGATCAATTTATTAATGCGTATTTAAAATATAAAGCAGGAGGCAATTAATGAAACAGTTTTTTCAAAAACGTAAAGTAAAAGACTTTATAATGCTAAATATTGGTATCTTTATGACAGCATGTTGTTTAGTTTTCGTTTGTGAACCAAATGGTGCTGTATTTGGTGGAGTTGCTGGTATTGGTGTAATACTACATAATTATATTAATTTTCCTGTTTCAACAATTATTTTAGTTATTAATAGTTTCTTATTAATTATTGCGTGGATTTTTATTGGTAAAGAATTTTGTTTAAAAACATTGTATGGTTCATTTGCTTATCCAATTTATGCATTTATATTAGAACTTTTATTTAAATTTGTTGATCAAAAAGTTTTCGTTGAACTTTATCAAACTAATGGTTTGCTACTAATATTCTTTTCAGCTATCATTATGGGGATAGGATTAGGGCTTGCGATAAAAGCTGGAGCTTCAACTGGTGGAGTTGATATTATTCAAGCCTTACTTTATAAATATGTTAAAATACCATATTCTAAAAGTTTATTTATTGTAGAAACGCCAATTATCTTATTAGGTAGTATTCTTAATTTTGAAGGTACTTTAGGTATACTTAATGCCTTATATGCCATTGCTTTTATTTTCTTATCAGGGTATATGATGGACTCTATTATCTTTAGTGGATTTAATGTGCGCGCAACCTACATTATTACCAATAAACCGGAAGAAATTAAAAAAGAAATTTTTGATAAATTAGATCGCGGTGTTACAGAAATTTATACTAAGGGTGGATATACTGGTGTTGATCGTAAAATGTTACTTTGTGTATTATCAAGTAGAGAATTCTTTATTTTAAAAGATATTATTGAGTCACTTGATCCTTTAGCATTTATTTACGCTGTTCGAGCTTCCGAAGTTCATGGTGAGGGATTTAGTTATGATACCCAAACTAACAAATAATGAATTAGATTTTTTAGTAAAACAGATTAAGAAACAACGTAATACATATATAGTCACTTTTTGTGATCATGATAATGCTGAACAAGATCATAAGTTTACTGAAGATCAAATGGTTGAATACCGGATTACTTTAAATAAATGGTTTACTAAAGAAGATTTAGAATTAATTGTTAAGTCGAGTAATTTTTCTAGATGGTATAATAAAGCTCTAAATTATATATTTATCAAACTACGTACAGAAAAAGAAATATGGACTTATCTTAGTAAAAGTGATTTAGATTTTGAATCAAAACAAAAAATTATTAATAAATTATTAGAATATAAATACTTAGATGATGAAGAATATATTAAAGCTTTTTTAGAAGATTCCAAGAATAAATGTTTAGGTCGAAGATATATTGTTCATACATTAGAAAGACTTGGTATAAGTCAAGAATTAATAAGTATTTATCTATCTACCTATCAAGAAGAAGAATTCTTAGAACAATTAATTTCAAAATATCAAAAGATAGAAAAGACACTAATAAGTTTACCAACTGCAAGACAAAAGCTCAAATTGACTGAAAAAATGGCTTTAAAAGGGATTTCAACAACAATAATTCAAGAAGTATTAAGAAGTATTGAATATAATGAAGATATTGAAAAAACTTTTAATAAAGACTTAACTAAAATTAAAAAACAAACTAATGATAAAAATAAAACAATCCAAAAGTTATTAAGACTTGGATATACTTATGATTACATTAAAAGACATATTGATGTATAAAAAGTATTAATTTGACATAAACTTTTACAAAGACTT
>JAZOLG010000047.1:0-18041 GCA_045652765.1 Bacilli bacterium | reverse complement strand
TTATTTGAATACAATGAATTAGGCCAAAGCATAAAGAAAACAAGTACTAGTAATGTTACCAATTACTATTATGATGATGATTTACTAATAAGATCAGAAAAAAATAATATTATGTTTGATTATTTATATGATATAAATAATCAATTAAATGGATTTATATACGATAATCAAGAATACATTTATGTAAGAGACATTTTAGGGAATATTAATAAAATTGTTGATTCTACTGGATGTATTATGGTAAACTATAACTATACAGCATATGGAGAAGTAACAATATCTAATCCATATTCTGATACACATGAAAACTATCAATTATCAAATATAATCATAGATAACAACATATTCTTATATAAAGGATATTGTTATGATGTCGAAACTCAGCTTTATTGGGTATCCTCACGTTACTATTCGCCTGAATTATGCAGATGGATTTCACCGGATAGTATTGAATATTTAGATCCTGAAAGTATCAATGGATTGAATCTATACTGTTACTGCATGAATAATCCGATTATGTATGCTGATCCTAGCGGATGCTTCCCTGTATTAGCTTGTATCCTTGGTTTGACTGCCTTGGTTGGTATGGGGTTAACAATTGGTGGTGTAGCTAGTGATAATAATTTAATGACTGCTATTGGGTTAACAATGGTTGCAATCCCTGCATTGATTAGCGGTGGAATGGCATTATATTGTGCAGGAGCCGTAGGGACAATGGCAATTGGTGGTATTACTGCCGTCGCAGGATTAGGGACTGGATTATTTGCTTCTGCAGAATATCAAGAAGCATTTACAGGAAACAACTGGATGTTAGATGCTGGTATGAGCGAAGAATGGTATAATGGTTTAATGTTAGCGACAGCAGCAATTGCTACTGCAGGAACCGTTGCTTCAATGGCTGGAGTAACAAGATACCAAAAATTTGGAAACTCTAACTGGCATGGTGGTTGGAGAAAAATGAGAAGTCATTTCAAAGATCACGGCAAACCACAAATGGGATATAGAAATGTATTTGATTATACTAATGGAGCGAAGGCGATTATCAATAATGGTGGCGTATATGCTTCTAAGGTAAATGCATATGCCCAATGGATTTCTGGTAATAAATATTTTTTTGTTGGGGTAGGACAAAATTCTAATTTGATTACCACATACTTTATTAGAACAATAAAATATGCAAAATATTTATCAATGCTATAAGATAAGGAGGTGGCATTATGCACATAAAAAAAGTTCTTGAATATGATTATAATTATGCTCAATATATTGTTACTGACGGTAGAAATGATGTTAAATGTGTATGTATGTCAGTTCCTTTACCAAATGGAAAAAAACCAGAAAGTGGTTTAGAGATTACAAAAATTTTTGCCTTTAGTGTTGAAGGAGTTATTCTAAAAAAAGTAATTGAAGAAAAAAATATGCGAGATGAAATTATTAAACCTTTGTTTGATTCTCTAGGATATAAGTTAAAGGGTAGAATTTTGGACTCTAATAAAGCAATTGTGCAAGTGTTTAATTTTGAAATTGACTTAGAATATGATTATCCTGATGGTTTAGGCGATGAATTTAAAAATGGTGAATATGTAGAATTATCAGTCGATAGGCTTGATTGTATAATTGAAAATTATTATTAGAAGAAAAAATATAGCAAATTACTTTCACAAGCAAAACTAGGTGAGTTTACCTTCGGGTAGATTCACCTTTTCATTTAATCTATATTAGTAGATTATTTAATAGAAAAATGATATAATGTATTAGAAATTAGGAGGCATAAAATATGAATGTTTCGAAATTATATGCAGTTATCGATTTAAAATCTTTTTATGCATCCGTAGAATGCGTAGAAAGAAAATTAGATCCTCTAACAACAAATTTACTAGTTGCAGACGGTGAAAGAACAGAAAAAACTATTTGTCTTGCTGTATCGCCATCGCTAAAAGCATATGGTATATCTGGCCGCGCAAGACTATTTGAGGCTAATCAAAAATTAAAAGAAGTAAACGATGAAAGAAGAAAAAATGCTCCTAATAAAGAATTAAATGGTTCATCTTATAATGATTTAGAGTTAAAAAATAATAAGACTTTAGCTGTAGATTATATTATGGCTAAACCAAGAATGGCACACTATATGAAATATAGTGCTGAGATTTATAATGTATATTTGAAGTACGTTGCACCTGAGGATATCCATGTATATTCAATTGACGAAGTGTTCATTGATTTAACTGCTTATCTAAATATTAGAAAACAAACTGCACATGATTTTGTAAGAACAATGATTAAAGATGTTTTAGAAACTACTGGTATTACCGCAACAGCTGGTATTGGTACTAATATGTATCTTGCAAAAGTTGCACTTGACATAGTTGCAAAAAAAGTAAAACCAGATAAAGATGGTGTAAGAATAGCTGAACTTGATGAAATGAGTTATCGACAACTTCTTTGGGATCATAAACCGCTAACAGATTTTTGGCGTGTAGGAAAGGGTATAGCTACAAAACTAGAGGAACATGGAATGTATACGATGGGTGATGTTGCACTTTGTTCGGTTGCTGATCCTAAGTGTTATCGTAATGAAGATTTATTATATAGTTTGTTTGGCGTTAATGCCGAACTTTTAATCGATCATGCATGGGGATATGAACCATGTACAATTGAAGATGTAAAGTCCTATAAACCATCTGCTAAAAGTATAAGTTCAGGACAAGTTTTACATGAGGCTTATACTTCAGATAAAGCTAGATTAATTGTCCATGAAATGGTTGATTTATTAGTATTAGATTTAGTAGAAAAAGGAATAGTTACTAAACAAATTACTTTAACAGTTGGATATGATATTGAGAATTTAACTAATCCTTTAATTAAAGCCAATTACTTTGGAGAAGTCACAAAAGATCATTATGGAAGGCTTGTACCAAAACATGCTCACGGAACGGTAAATTTTAAGAAAATGACCTCATCGACTGAAGAAATTACAAAAGGTGTATTAGAACTATTTGATAAGATAGTAAATAAACTATTGTTGGTTCGCCGAATCAATTTGTCTGCAAATTTATTAGATTATGAATCAAATGTAAAAGATGAAAAAGTATTTGAACAATTAGATATTTTTAATGTTAATAGTCAAGTATCAAAAGAAGAGGAAGAACAACAAAAAATTAAACTTCAAAAAGAAAAAGAATTACAAAAAACAGTTGTAGGTTTAAAGAAAAGATTTGGAAAGAATGCTATATTAAAAGGGATGAATTTAGAAGAAGGCGCAACTTCAATTGATCGAAATAAACAAATTGGAGGTCATAAAGCATAATATGGAAAAGAAATATCAAAGTATTATAGATTTAGAACATCCAACATCAACAAAACATCCTAGGATGAGTAGATTACAACGTGCTAGTCAGTTTGCACCTTTTGCTGCACTTACTGGCCACGATGAAAAAATCAAAGAAACCGCAAGACTAACTGACAAATTGATTGAGTTAGATGAAGAACAACTTGTAATTTTAAATCAAAAGCTACAAATTATAAATGAATTTAAACATTTAGAAGAACCAGTAAAATTTATATATTTTGTAAAAGATTTAAAAAAAGCTGGAGGTAAGTATCAAGAAAAAATAGGAATAATCAAAAGAATTGATGAAATTACAAGAACAATAATTTTTAAAGATAAATCGTCTATTTTAATTGATGATGTAATTGAAGTCGAAAGTGAATTAATAAAAGAACAATTTATTTAACTATTTTACAATTTAAGAAAAGTTTAGTATAATAATCATAGGTGATTTTATGAAAAACGAAAAGAAAAAGAAAATTAAAAAAGAAAAAATATTAATGCCTTGGTGGATTAATTTAATTTTTTCTACATATTCTAAAATCTATTTATTACTAAAATATCGTCCAAAAATAAATCGAAAAGCATTAAAACAACAAAAAAGAGGTTGTATATTAGTATATAATCACTCTTCTAATAAAGACCATTATTTTGTAATGTCTGCTTGTAATTATCGTCCGGTCAATTTCGTTCTTGCTAGTTATTTTTTCTTTAACAAAACTTTGTGTAAAATATTAACATGGGCTAAATGTATTTCGAAAGATCAATTTAAACCAGATATAGCAGCAATCAGAAAAATGAAAAAAGTTTTAGAAAAAAATGGAATAGTGGCGATTGCTCCAACCGGTCAAACAACAATGGATGGAACTTTGCCTTTTATATCTCCATCTATTGTAAAGCTTATTCGTATGACAAAAGCAGATGTAATGGGACTTCGAATGAATGGTATTTATTTATCACTGCCAAAGTGGCGTAAATATCCTAGAAAAACAAAAATTAATTTGGAATTTGTACCTGTTGTCAAAAAAGAAGAATTAGATGTTTTAACAGATCAAGAAATATACGACAAGATCGTTAAATCTATAAATGTTGATGAATATTTAAATCAACAAAGATTACCACATAAAATCAAAGGCAAAAATCAGGCGGAAGGACTAGAAAACTTAATGGTAAGATGCCCTAAATGTGGTGCTAAACATTCAAATATAACGAAAAATAATTTAGTAATATGTCAAAATTGCAACAATCAAATACTTGTTAATAATTATGGCTTACTTGAAAAAACTAGTGATGATACTGTTACTTTTGAAACAGTATCAGAACATTATGCATGGCAAAAAAATGAGATTGGAAAAGAAGCAGAAAGTGAAAACTTTATTCTTTCTACAAAAGTCGAATTGTTATCCAATAAATTTATACCAAATCAATTTGAATTATTAGGTGAGGGAATTATTGTGATGACTAAAAACGAATGTTATTATGAAGGAACATGTAATAATGAACCATTTAGAAAGGATTTCAAAATGGAACATTTAACACAATTACCATTTGATCCAAATAGTCATTTTGAGGTTCCTAACGAAGAATGTTTATATCGATTTAAACCGATCGAAAAATCAAGCTATTTAGTTGATTATGTACAACTTATTGATTATTTAAATACTAATAAAAATTAAAAGGCATTTTAAATGCCTTTTTTAAAAAATTTCATCACAAGGTGGATAAAATATGAAAGTTAAAATTATCGGTTATACCCCTGACCTCGTTGGTAAATGTGTTATTAATAATAAAACTTATAAGGTTCCAAATACAATTAGTGACGAAACAGTAGAAGTTGATATTAACAAAACAACTAACAAATGTCGTTTACTAAAAGTGATTGAATCAAGTCCTAAAAGAATTAAAGTAAAATGTCCAATATATGAAAGATGTGGTGGATGTAAACTTCTTCATATTGATTATAAAGAACAAAATGTGATTAAAACTAATGAAGTTAAAGCGATATTTAAAAACGCTGGTTTTAAAGAAAAAGTTAATGATATTATCGGGATGGAAAATCCATTTAATTATCGTAATAAAAATCAAGTTGTTTTTGGTGTAGATGAAAAGAATAAAATAGTTAGTGGTTTTTATGAAGAAAATTCTCATAAAATTGTTAATTTTACAACATGTTTAGTTCAAGATGAAGTAAGTGATAAAATTGTTCAAGTAATTAAAGAACTAATGGAAAAGTTTAGAATATCTGCTTATAATGAACAAAAGAAACGTGGATTAATCAAACACGTTATGGTTAAAAGAAGTCGTGTTTTAAATGAAACAATGGTAATAATTGTTACAACTGAAAAAGTCTTTCCGGGATCAAATAATTTCATAAAAGCACTTCTAGCTAGATGCAAAGAAATTACAACAATTATTCAAAACATAAATCCAAAACAAACAACACACGTACTAGGTGATGTTGAGATTGTACTTTATGGTAAGGGATATATTCATGATATTTTGATGGGAATGAAATTTAAAATATCATCAAAATCATTTTATCAAATAAACCCTCTTCAAACCAAGAAATTATATGAAGCAGCAATTGCTTCGGCTAAGCTTTCAAAACAAGATATTATACTTGATGCATATTCAGGTGTTGGCACAATTGGCATTTGTGCAAGTCCAAATGTTCAAAAAGTCATAAGTGTTGAACTTGAAAAAAGTGCTCATATGGATGCAATTATTAATGCAAAATTAAATAATATTAAAAATGTTCATTTTTATTGTGATGACGCAACACGTTTTATTAATAATCTTGCAATTAAAAAAGAACACATCGATGTTGTTATTATGGATCCCCCTAGAAAAGGTAGTGACGCAAGTTTCTTAAAAGCGGTTTTAAAACTCAAACCTAGAAAAGTTATATATATATCATGTGATCCACATACTCAAATAAATGATTTAAAATACTTAGTTAATGATTATAAAATAGTATATATCCAACCAGTTGATATGTTCCCTCAAACAGAACATATTGAAAATATCGTAACACTTGAAAGAAAGTAAAAAAATGAGTAATAAATTTATTACTCATTTTTATTTTGAAAATTAATAATATTATTAATTACTTTATTACCTAATCTTTCAAATGCTTGATATGTATATCCACCAGATGAACGATTAATAGTAAAGGTATTTTCTAAATCCCAAATAGATAGATCTCCAGCGGTATTTGGTGTATCACCAAAGAAAAAATGGTTTTTATCTTGGAGCCAAATTTTTAATGCATCTGGGTCAAATCCAGGTCCAATTGATGTATTAAATAGAATTCTTTTTCCTGTCATTAAGTAAAAGTGTTCTTTTTGTAGTAGTAAGACATTTTTATTAAGAGCTAAAAATATAGCTTCTGATGTTTTACAAACATCATCAAGAGACTTATAGGTAATTTCTAATTCTTGTTCTAAATATTCTTTTCTAGTTCTACTGTAATAACTTACATCAGCACCAAAAAACTTTAATGCTTTAGCAATTAATGTTCCACTTGTTCCAAGACCAATTACACTACATTTTAGATTAGTAATTTCCCTTGGAAATATATCCCATTTTAATGTTTTATATCCTTGTAAAAATTCAACTAGTTCATGAATGACATATTCTATTACTCCATGGTCACCATAATCACGAACTCCAGTCACTTGAATATTATGTTCTTCACAATAACTAATATCTACATTAGCTGATTCTTTCGAATAAAGGGAACAACACATACCAATGTATTTGATATTTGGACAATTTTTAATAACATTAGCATTAAGAATGGTAGTATAACTTAAAAGAACACAATCAGCATCATTAATTCGGTTAATGATTTCTAAATCGGTTTTTGGTAGTGTGTGATAGAATATTACTTCTTTGCCATATTCAAACAATTGTTTTTTTTGATGTTCTAAAATATTAATTGGTTCAATTACAACAATTTTATTAAACATAAATATATACCTCATGTAATTATAGTATTAATAAAATAAAATGTCAAAAGAAGTACTACTTGAAATAAATGTAAAAATATGGTAAAATATAATTAGTTATAATTAGGAGATAAAATATGTTTCAAATATTAGTAATTGATGATGATAAAAATATTCGTTATTTTATAAAAGAAGCATTGGAACTACATAAATATCAAGTCTTTACAGCCAAGAATGGTCAAGAAGCATTAAAAATATTAGATGTTCAACATATTGATTTAGTAATTGTTGATATAATGATGCCTGGTATGGATGGTTATGAATTTACAAAAGAAATTAGAACTACTAATGATTCATTACCTATCTTAATGATGTCTGCTAAACAATTATCAATTGATCGTAAAAAAGGTTTTTTAGTAGGAATTGATGATTATATGACAAAACCTATTGATTTAGAAGAATTGTTGTTACATATTAAAGCACTACTTAAAAGATATAAAATTGAAAGCGAAAGAAAGATTATAATTGGTGATGTAGTATTAGATTATGATTCATATACTGTTAAAAGATTTAATGAAGTTATAGAACTACCCCAAAAAGAATTTTTGTTATTATATAAACTTCTCGCAACACCAGATAAAATATTTACAAGAATTCAACTCATGGATGAAATATGGGGATATGAATGTGAAACAGGATGGGAAACACTTACTGTTCATATAAATCGTTTACGTAAAAAGTTTGATGATTGGCAATGTTTTGAAATTGTTTCTGTACGTGGACTTGGTTATAAAGGAGTAATTAAGTAAATGAATAAAAGAAATAATGAAAAAAGTTTTAGTATTTTGTTTATTGTGGTAGTAGCTGTTGCGCTTATTGCTGTGCTTGGAATAATAGTACTATTAATCTATCTTTTTAATTTACGAGAATTATTACAAATATATATAGATAAAGATTTGCGTTGGTTTGTAATATTAATTTGGATTGTATCAAGTATTACCGTTGGTCTTGGTGTATCAATGTGGTTTGGTCAGATTATTATGAAACCGGTTAATCGATTAATTAAAGGAATGAATCAACTAGCTGACGGGATATTTGATACTAAAATATATATTGGCAATAGAAATGCTTTAAAAGATTTATCGGACACTTTTAATAAATTATCATTAGAACTCAAAAAGCATGATACGATGGCTAATGATTTTATTAACAATTTATCGCATGAATTAAAAACTCCACTTGTTTCAATAAGTGGACTAATAAAACTTTTGAAAGATGAAAAAGTAAGTGAAGAGAAAAAACAAGAGTATTTACAAATAATTGATGAAGAAGCAAGTAGACTTGCGGCTATGACAACAAATATTTTAAGTTTATCTAAACTTGAAAATCAAGAAATATTAACTAACAAAGAAAAGATAAATATTTCTGAACAAATCAGAACAGTTATTTTATTATTAGAAAAGAAACTAACAAATAAAAATTTAGATTTATCAATTGACTTTGATGAATATTATTTATATGGGAATAGTGACTTATTAAAAGAAGTATGGTTAAATCTAATAGATAATGCAATTAAATATTCATATCCTAATACAACCATTGAAATTAATATTATTCAAATGCAGAATTATGTAGTAGTTGATATTATTAATATGGGTGATACAATAAAAAGTACTGATTTAGAAAATATTTTTAAAAAGTTTTATCGTGGTCAAAATAATAAAACTTATGATGGTAATGGTATTGGTTTAAGTATTGTATCCAAAATTGTTGAACTACATAAGGGATTTGTAAAAGTTCAAAGCAGTGATAATAAGACTATATTTTCAATTAATTTTAAACTATAGGAGGACATATGTTAAAAGCAGTTTTTTTTGATTTAGATGGTACATTATTACCACTTAATGAAGAAAAATTTACAAAATTGTATTTTGGGATGCTTTGTCAAAAAATGGCACCATTGGGATATAAGCCAGATGAACTTGTTGATGTTATTTGGACTGGAACTAAAAAGATGTACATGAATGACGGCACAAAAACTAATGAAGAAGTGTTTTGGGAGGCATTCGAAAATTTCTATGGTAAAGATAAACTCAATGATAAAAATTTTATAGATGAGTTTTATACCAATGAATTTAGGGCAACAAAAAATAGTTGTGATGAAAATCCGTATGTTTTAGATATAATAAAAAAATGTCATGATTTAAAGTTAATCACGGTTCTTTCAACAAATCCCATTTTTCCAAAAGAAGGAACACTTACTAGAATGAGTTTTATAGGTTTAAAAGAAAATGATTTTGATTATGTAACAACATATGAAAACTCTAATTATTGTAAACCTAATCCATTATATTTCAAAGTATTACTAGATAAGTTTAATTTGAAAAGTGACGAAGTAATTGTTTTCGGTAATAATACTTATGAAGATGGTGATTGTGCTAATGCATGTGGTATAAAATGTTATATGGTTGGAGACTATATTATTAATCATCCAAAATCAAATCATCAGTTTGAGTATATTAAGATGTCAGATGTAATTAGTGTTATTCAAAGACATTTTGAATAATTCATAAAAAATAAAAAAATGAAGAGGATTATATGAAAAAAATTGTAAGAATATTATTAATATGTTTAGCTTTATTTATTACAGGATGTGATATGAATTCTAACACTACACATACACATGAGTACGTTGAAGGTAAATGTTCATGTGGTGATGTAGATCCTGAATACGTTGAACCAAATACATTATTTAAGGTTACATTGATATACGATAAAGATAATATTGAAATTGTTGAAACAACTGGTGAAATACTTTTACCGACACCAGAAAAAGAAAATAATGTTTTTCTTGGTTGGTATAATGGAAATCAATTATTCGAATCAAACTATGTTGTAAATGATCTTGTTTTAACAGCTAAGTGGGTAGAATTTGGTACAAAATTTAATGTGTACTATGATACTGATGGCGGTGAGATGCCTGATGGTTGGACAAGATTTTATTATTATGGAACAGAAGCAATACTTCCAACACCTGTCAAAAAATATAATGAATTTTTAGGTTGGTATTTAGATGAAGAATTTACTGACGGACCTTATACAACAATTCCAGCTGATGAATATGGAAATAAACTATACTATGCAAAATATTTAGATAAAGCACCATATAAAAATATTTCATATGAATTGAATGGTGGAACATTAGATAACATTTTAGATCAATATATTGCGAGTGAAGTAACAAGACTTCCATTTCCTAAAAAAGAAGGATTTTATTTTAAAGGTTGGTATTTAAACGAAAATTTTGAAGGATCGCCTGTAGCTATACTTGATGAATCATTTAATAGTGATATTTTACTTTATGCAAAATGGGTTGAAAGAACATTAGAAAATGCTACAGTAGGTATTTATGGTGATAGTATTTCAACTTTTGCTGGATATATTCCAGATAATTTTGCCTACTACTATCCTCAAGCTACTTTAGATGTAACAACAGTAGGTGACACTTGGTGGTATAAACTATATCAAAATAATAATTTAAATATTGTTATAAATAATTCCATTAGTGGTACAGGAGTGTTAAATGCAGGTGGAATGTCAGGATACGCCGGATTAAGCCAAAAAAGAGTTGATTTATTAATTTCTGAAAATGTACCTGTAAATGTTGTAATAATATATTTAGGAATCAATGATTGTAAAGTGGGAACAGATGTTAATACTTTTAAAAGAAATTATAAACAAATGATTAATATGATGTATGATACTTTAGGCGATGTTGATATTATAGTATGTACACTTGGTGCATCAACATTCTCATATGTTCAATGTTATGATTTGAGAATAGAATATAACAATGCACTTAGAGAACTTAGCGAAGAGTTAAATTTTGGGTTAGCTGAGGTTGATAAAATGATTACTGAAGAAAACAAAGAACAATATATGGCTAATATGTTACACCCAAATAAAAATGGTATGAATGCCATATATGAAGTAGTAATGAGTGCACTTGATAAATATATAGGAGCATAACAATGAATATTGGACAGATGATTTTATTAGGAGTTGGTATGGCAATGGATGCATCTGCCGTATCAATGACTAATGGTTTAGTTGAATCAAAAATGAAAAGAAGTAAAATGTTTTTAATTGCTTTTGCATTTGGATTTTTCCAATTCGCGATGCCAGTTATTGGATATTTTGCTGGAAGTCTTTTTAAAGATTTTTTAACACAATTTACAAGTTGGGTTGCATTAATTTTATTATCGTTTATTGGTGGTAAAATGTTAATTGAAGGTATTAAACATTCAAATTGTGATGAGTGTGAAAATACAGCTCTTACTTTAAAAGGTCTACTAGTCCAAAGTATTGCGACTTCGATTGATGCGTTAACTATTGGACTTATTTTTGTAGGTTGGAAAACATCCAGAGCATTTCTTGCTAGTGGTATTATTGGTATTGTGACTTTTATACTTTCTTATACATGTATTATTATTGGTAAGAAATTTGGTGATAAGCTTAGTAACAAAGCAGAAATTATTGGTGGATTGATTTTAATAGCGATTGGACTTAAAACATTTATTGAGTATCTAATCGAGGTATTTTAGGAGGAATTATGTATCAATTTGATGTAAAAGATGCAACACTTAAATGTGTTGAATGGATAAAAGAATTTTTTGAAAAAAATGGTCCTAATTGTAATGCTGTACTTGGTATTAGTGGAGGAAAAGATTCTAGTGTAGCTGCGGCACTTTGCGTGGAAGCACTTGGAAAGGACCGAGTAATTGGTGTTCTTTTACCAAATGGTGAACAAAATGATATAGATTGTTCTTATCAACTTTGTAATCATTTAGGTATTAAGCATTATGTTATTAATATAGAAAAAGCGTTTAATGGTATTGTCGAAGAAATCAACAAAGCATTAAATGTTTCTGAACAATCTGTAATTAATTTACCTCCAAGACTTAGGATGTCAGCAATTTACGCAGTATCTCAATCTGTTAACGGAAGAGTAGTAAATACATGTAATTTATCAGAAGACTGGGTTGGATATTCAACTAGATATGGTGATTCTGTTGGTGATTTTTCACCATTATCACATTTTACAGTTAATGAAGTAAAACAAATTGGAAAGTATTTAGGTCTTCCTATTAACTTAGTAGATAAAGTTCCAAGTGACGGACTAAGTGGTAAAACTGATGAGGATAAATTAGGTTTTACTTACGAAGAATTAGATAAATATATTAGAGAAGGTATTGAGCCTATAAAAGAAAGAAAAGATCGAATTGATTATCTCCACAGAATAAATCAATTTAAACTTGAATTAATGCCTTCGTTTAAATACTTTAAGGATTAACAAAGGGTAAAACCTTTGTTTTCTTTTTGCAAAAAAATACTATTTAGTGTATAATACTTTAAAGAGGTAATATATATATGACAAAACTAGAAGTCCTAAAAAAATCAAGTAGAAATGCTAATCGCTTTATGAAACCTAATTTAGAAGAAGATGCCAATACAAGATGGCAAAATAAGGAAGTTAAAGAAAGCATCACTTTATATGATGGAACATCTTTTAACAATATTACTTATAAAGAAGGATTAAAATGTTCAATATCAAGTGAAGAATTCTTATCAAATGGTAAAAGTTTAAAAGTTGAAGGAAATACTTATGCAGAAGGTATATCACCAAGACCAACTTTGGGAATATCGATTGAGTTACATGATTTAGATTTATCAAAATATAATCGTTTATCTTTTGATATTATGCCAGTTGCAACTGGTTATCAAAATTTTTACTATCATATTAGTATACTAAGTAACGGTAAATTTCACACAAATGCCCCAAGTTTAACACCAAATAAATGGAACAAAGTAGTTTGGGAAATTGATAAGTACGAAAGAACAAAAGTAAATTCAATCACAATTACGGCATTTATGATGGGTTGCCCTCCAGAAGGACTTCCGGAATTTGTGCATTATATTGATAATGTCAAAGCAGAAGTAGTGGACGTTGATTATGATTTGGGATGGGACTTAGAAAATCGTGTTGCATTTTCACATGTTGGATATTATCCAAATCAACAAAAGATAGCTATAACTGGTGATCACGATATATCTGAATTTAACATATATAACATAAATGATGAATTAGAATATAGTTTTAAAACAAGCAAAGTAACAAATAAATTAGGAACGTTTACTATTTTAGATTTTTCTGATTTTAAAAAGATTGGCGAATATTATTTACAAATTGGTAATATTATAACTAAGTCCTTTGTTATAGATAATAATCCATACGATTCTTCTATTTGGAAAAGCATGAACTTTTTAAGACTTCTTAGATGTGGAGACGACATTGAAGGAGTTCATACGGCATGTCACTTAAATTGTAGAACAATGCATCCAAATGGAAGTAGTGTCCCTAATTTTGGTGGTTGGCACGACGCAGGAGATGTATCACAATTTGAAATTTGTACAGCTGAAATGACACATGCTATTTTAGATATAGCAGAAGTTAAGAAAGATAAGGATATAGATCTTTACGAAAGATTATTACAAGAAGCAAGAGTAGGAGCTAATTGGCTTTTAAGAACAAGATTTGGTGATGGGATGCGTGCAATGGCTGTTCTTTACAATGTATGGCGAGATAACGTTCTATCACCCAACAATAAAAGTGTGTATTTGAATGTTGCAGAAAATGGTCCCTTTGAAAATTTCACATCAAGTGCTGCATTAGCTAAAGCCGCAGTAATGTTTAAAGAAGAAGATGAAGTGTTTGCTGACTGGTGCAAAAGAGCTGCAATTGGTGATTTTATTGCAGCAAAACAAGGATATGAAACGGGTATTTATACAAAACGTTGGGGACCAAATATTGATTCTCAAGTTGCAGGACATGGAATAATTGCAGCTGTAGAACTATATAAAGCAACACAAGATGAAAGCTATATCAATATAGCTAAAGAATATGCAAATATTGTGCTTAGTTGCCAAGAAACAGAAGGAATTGGGGAAACTAAAATTAAAGGATTCTTTTATGAAGATCCACTTCATAAATTCATTTTAACATATGAACATCGTGGTCATGAACAATCTCCAATTCATGGTCTTGCAATGCTGGTTGAACTATTACCAAATGATGAAAATGTAACATTATGGATAAATGGTTTAGAACTTTATAAAGAGTATGTTATGTCAACAATTACTGACACAAAACCTTATGGTTTAGTGCCTGGTCATATTTATATTTTAGATAAAATCAATATGGATAGATTCACTGTTCCACCATCACATGGAACTATCGATGAGGCTTATATTAATTTACAACTTCAAGCAAAGCAAGGAAGAAAAGTTGCAGAAAATGCATATATTAGAACATTCCCAATTTCTATTCAAAGAAGAGGTTTCCATGCTACACTTCTAAGTAAAACTAAAGCAATATCAATTATTGCAAAAGTGTTAAAAAATGAGAAAATGAAACAAATCGCGATTGATCAACTTGAGTGGATTCTAGGAAAAAATCCATTCGCATCTTCTACAATGTATGGTGAGGGTTATAATTATCATCCACTGTATGTTGCATTTTCTCCACAAATGGTAGGAGCATTACCTGTTGGTATTATGACTTTAGGAGAAGCAGATTTACCATATTGGCCAATGATGACACAAGCTGTATACAAGGAAATTTGGGGACATACAACAGGTAAGTACTTATGGGTACTTGCAGATATTGAGTAGGTATTATATGAATAAAAACTTACAATTATTTACAACATTTTTTAAAATAGGATTATTTACTTTTGGTGGTGGTCTTGCAATGATTCCACTAATTAGTAGGGAAACGGTAGAAAAACATAAATGGGTAACAGATGATGAAATTTTAGACATGATTGCCATTGCAGAATCGACACCAGGCGTTATTGCTATTAACAGTGCAACCTATGTAGGTTATAAAGTGAATAAATTTTGGGGATCACTTTTCGCAACACTTGGTGTATTTTTACCATCATTTGCCATTATTTGTATCTTAAGTTTATTTATTGATCAGTTTTTAGCAAATGAAATTGTTCAATATGCTTTTAAAGGAATAAGAGCAGTAGTAGGTGTATTGATTCTTAATGCCGCAATTAAATTAACAAAAAATGCACCAAAAAATTTAGTAAGCTTAATTGTATTTGTATTATCTATTTCATTAACGTTTATTTTCCCAAGTGTATCGACAATTTATTTTATTATCTTAGGGTTCCTATTCGGAGTTCTTTGGTATGCCATTATTAATAAGCCAACAGAAGGAGGTAACAAATAATGTTAATTCTTCTTAAGTTATTTTGGACCTTTTTTAAAATAGGTTTATTCACTATTGGTGGCGGATATGCAATGATTCCTCTTATTACACAAGAATCGGTTGCTAATGGCTGGGCTACAGAAATTGAATTAATGAATTATCTGGCAATTAGTGAATCGACACCTGGACCATTTGCAGTTAATTGTGCAACTTTTATTGGATTTTCACAATATGGTGTTCTTGGAGCTTTTTTCGCAACACTTGGTGTAATCTCACCATCGTTTATTATAATATTAATTATAAGTAAATTTTTAAGTAACTTTACAGATAACAAATATGTAAAAGGCGCATTAAAAGGAGTTAAGCCAGTAATTATCAGTTTGATTGCTGGAACTGCAATTAGTTTAATGTGGAAAGAAGTATTTAATGGATTGTGGAAATTTGTTGGATTTGACTATAAAGCGTTAATTATTATGTCAATTGCATTTGTAATGACAAGATTCAAAAAAACAAAAAATCCAATATTAATTATCTTGATGGGTGCAGGACTTGGACTCATTATGTATGGACTGCTTCCATAGAGGTGACATATGAAAAATCAAATAGTTGTTATTGATTCAGGCCTTGGTGGATTAAATATTTTCAATACATTAATCAAACAATATCCAAATGAAAATTATATCTACGTTGCCGATGAAGAATATTTCCCCTATGGAACAAAAGATAAATATTTATTAAGTGAAAGAGTTCAGAAAATAATTGAATATTTTAAAGACTCTAAAGCAATCATAATTGCTTGTAATACTGCCTCATCAGTTTTACAATTTATGACGAAACAATATGATAATGTAATTGGTATTATTGAACTTACAGCAAATCATGCATCTTCTTTAAATAAAAAAGGTTCAATCTTGACTCTTGCAACAGACTTAACGATTGAACTTGGAGAATATCAAAAATATATTAAACTAAATAATAAAGAAGTAATACCTGTTAAAGGTAGTGAATTTGTTACTTTAGTAGAAAGTAAACAAAATATGACTGATAGTGAATACCACACAAATGTAATAGATTTAATAAACAAACATTTAAAAGAACATATAAATTCATTTGATACGTTTATTTGTGGTTGTACACACTTCGGATATTTAATACCATACTTTAAAGAAGTACTAGGTGAATCAAATTATGTAGTGTCAGATTATGTAGTAAGTGATCACTTAAAACAATGTGTATCACTTAATCACAAACTGGATAATCCTAAAAGAATAGTATATTCAACAGCTCATATTAAAGAATTCCAAAGAAAAATGGAATCACAAAATATATATTATCAAGTAGAATTATTAACTATTAAATAAATCGAAAATAGTTGGTGGACCACCTAGTCCACCAATAATATGCTAGTCTGGTTTGTTGAAAAAACAAGCCAGTTTTTAATTTTGTAGTAAATTTGTGTTGTGTGTGGTATAATCAATTCAGGAAGTGATAAAAATGAAAAGAGAAGTTATTAAATTTCATTCTAAAATTACTAGAATATTGAGCTTTTTTCTCTTATTAACAATACCTGCTTTTGTTATAGGTCTTATATACAGTTTTAATATATATGCTTTATTTGGTATAATAGTAATAAGCATTTTATTTATATTAATTGTTATTTGGGTTAATTGTAGAGGTGTTATCATTGAAGAGGATAAAATAATATTCGTTGAATTTTCAAAAAAGGTAATTTTAATTGAAAATATAGAATCCTTAAATCTAGGTAGAAACGGTTGTATTGTAATATCATATAATGGAAAAAGTATACAAAGAGCAGGGTATATTGATTTTTTATCAAAATTACCTAATGAAGAAAAAAATAAAGAAATTATTAAAAAGATTTATAAATTAATAAAAAATAAGGAGCGTCAAAAATGAATAAAATTGATAACTTTTTAATTAATCATACAAGTTCGTTTGTTTGTTTTTTATTTGCATTTCTTGTTTTATTCTTTTTAATGTTTTTACCTTTTGATTTTTATAATCAAAATAAAATTATAAATAGTGAGTTAAATGAAATTAATTATATCGAGGGAGAAGTTATTAGAGTTCAACCCCCAAAAGGCAAAAGGACAAATTATGATTTTTTAATTAAAGATTGTGATAAAGAGTTTTACATACATGCTAAATATGTAAGAGAACATGATTTTAAAGAGGGAGATTATATAAAAATTTACTATGCAGATAATTTATGGATTCGTGGATCTTATCATGAAATTGTAAATTTTGAGCATAACGGGAAATTAATATTTTCTTTAGAACAATATAAAGAAGAATTTATTCCAGAAGTATATATATTTGGAATTATTGGAATTATAGTAGCATTTATTACATTAATTATTGTTGGTATTATTTTAATGTATAAAAATAAACCTGTAAAAAACATAAGAAAATATGTTGAAGAAAATAAAAAAAAATATGGATTAACAGATGAACAAGTAGAAGA
>JAZOLG010000046.1:0-13826 GCA_045652765.1 Bacilli bacterium | reverse complement strand
CAGAGAAGTAAGCATGGTGACATGTTGTGTTGACTGATAGTAATAGTACGAGGACTGTACCTTATAAATAATTTAGCGATAAAGTAATATCCAATTTTGAAAGAGAGTTTGGTGACATTGGTGGGGTGGACACACCTGTTCCCATGCCGAACACAGAAGTTAAGCACCCTAATGCCGACGATAGTTGGAATCAGCAAAAATAGGGCGTCGCCAGCTCCTTTCTATATTCATTTAAATAAACAACCGAATGGTGTTCTTGATTTAAAATTGTACAAATGGAGGATTAGCTCAGTTGGGAGAGCATCTGCCTTACAAGCAGAGGGTCGGCGGTTCGAGCCCGTCATCCTCCACCATTTGCCGACTTAGCTCAATAGGTAGAGCAACTGACTTGTAATCAGTAGGTTGTGGGTTCAATTCCTATAGTCGGCACCATTTTCTGTCCTCGTAGCTCAGCCGGTAGAGCAACTGACTTTTAATCAGTGGGTCGGACGTTCGAATCGTCTCGGGGACACCATTTCTCAAATTCATTACATGCCTGAGTGGCGGAATAGGTAGACGCGCAGGACTTAAAATCCTGTGGTAGCAATACCGTGCCGGTTCGATTCCGGCCTTAGGCACCAAATCTTAAATGGGTCCATAGCTCAGTTGGGAGAGCACCTGCCTTGCAAGCAGGGGGTCGAGGGTTCGAATCCCTTTGGATCCACCATTTTATTATATGGCGGTGTAGCTTAGTTGGCTATAGCGTCCGGTTCATACCCGGAAGGTCGGGGGTTCAAGTCCCTCCGCCGCTACCATTATGAAACCGGAATACGGACCCGTAGCTCAGTTGGTTAGAGCTCCCGGCTCATAACCGGTTGGTCGTAGGTTCGAGTCCTACTGGGTCCACCAAAAAACTCACATATATAAACGGAGAAATACCCAAGTCTGGCTGAAGGGATCGGTCTTGAAAACCGACAGGGTGTAACAGCCGCGGGGGTTCGAATCCCTCTTTCTCCGCCATTTTTTATATCGCGGAGTAGAGCAGTGGTAGCTCACCGGGCTCATAACCCGGAGGTCGTTGGTTCAAGTCCTTCCTCCGCAACCAAAAAGGTCCCATGGTGTAGTGGTTAACATGCCAGTCTGTCACACTGGAGTTCGCGAGTTCAAGTCTCGTTGGGACCGCCATTTTATTATCTGGCTCGGTAGCTCAGTTGGTAGAGCAACGGACTGAAAATCCGTGTGTCGCTGGTTCAAGCCCGGCCCAAGCCACCATTTAGATATTTGATCTTAATACTTTTGTATTAAGATTTTTTATTTTATGGATGTAATTTAATCATTAATTGTATTAAATAAATAATAAAAATTAAGATTTTTTGAATGTTTTTAAATATAAAAAACGTTAAAAACAATTTAAATTTATAAAAAAATGAGGATTAGAAAGTTCTATTAATCCTCATTTTATTTGCATTAGAGTAATATTTATTTATAAATTTCAAATTAATTTATAAATGTTTTATAAATAAATAACATTTTATAAAGCAAAAAATGAATAGAACCATAGACAACAATAGGAAATTTTCTTTAAGTAAAAATAAAAAATAATCAAAAAAAGAATGAAATTTAGATTTCATTCTTTAAACTAATTCACCAATTAAATCATAACCATCGACATTTGTAATCTTAACATTAACAAAATCACCAATGTTTAGATCTTTATTTACATTAAATAAGTAAATGTATCCGTCAACATCATCAAGTGCTTGAGCAAAATATCTTGCATAATAACAATTAAGTTCCTCATCATATCTATCGACTATAGCTTCAAAAGTTTTACCTATTAATGAATTAAGTCTTGAAGTGTTTATTGAAAGTTGTACTTTCATTAATTCTTCAAGTCTTCTATTAGCAACCTTTCTAGAAACTCTAGGTCTTAATGAGTAGCCAACTGTATCTTCTTCAGGAGAATAAGTGAAAGCACCTAAATGTTCAAACTTTATTTCTTGTATAAAATCAATCAATTCTTTAAAATCTTTTTCTGCCTCAGTAGGATAACCTACAATTAATGTTGTTCTAATGATAGCATTTGGAATTTCAGTTCTGATATTCTTAATTAATAATTTAAGAAATTCTTTTGTTCCACGACGATTCATATTTTCCAATATTTTATTAGATGCATGTTGAATAGGTATATCAAAATAATTTAATATAGAATCATGCTTTTTAAATGTTTGAATCAATTCATTAGTAATTTCGTCAGGATATAAATACAAAACTCTAATCCATTTAAAATAATTTAGATTTGCAATAGAATCTAAAAGTTTGGCTAAAGACATATCATTCAAATCACTTCCATAAGTAGAAGTATCTTGAGCAATAATAGTAAGTTCTAACACTCCTTGTTGATGTAAATATTCAACTTCATCCATTAAACTCTCAAAAGATCTGCTTTTATAACTACCTCGAATTAATGGAATAGCACAGTAGTGACACTTGTTATTACATCCTTCACCTATTCTTAAGTATGCTGTCTTATTAGGAGTTGAAATAACACGAGCTGTATAGTCAAAATTATATTTGATATTTGTATTTAATAAATCTTTAAAAACTAAATCTAAGTGATCATAGTCTTTGATTGGAATAAATTTATCTACTTCTGGAATTTCTTCTTTTAAAGAATTTAAATATCTTTCAACAAGACAACCCATTACAATTATTTTCTTTCCAAACTTTTGATATTCTAACATTTCCAAAATTGTGTCTATGGACTCAGATTTACTTGCGGCTATAAACCCACAAGTATTAATTACAATAAAATGTGCTTGTGATAAATCATTTGTAATTTCTAATCCATATTTTTTAGATAATCCTAAAAAAAGTTCGGAATCAACTAAGTTTTTTGCACAACCCAAAGATATAATAGCAATATTCATAATCTTTACCTCACAAGTATATTATATCATATAACTAAATAAAAATCATAGAACTAATTCATAAATCAATTAATTTGATAAAATATAATGGTTGTGATATAATTTAATAGTAATTAAACAAAGGAGATTTATTAAAAATGAAAAAAGTATTAGTTGAAACTTCAGCTCGTCATATTCATGTATCTGAGGCTGATTTTAAAGTATTATTTGGTGAAGATGCTAGTTTAACTGTTAAAAAAGAATTATCACAACCAGGTCAATATGCTTGTGAAGAAAGAGTAGAAATCGTTGGTCCAAAAAAATCAATTGCTGGCGTTTCTATTTTAGGTCCTTTTAGAAAACAAACTCAAGTTGAACTTTCTGCAACAGACGCAAGAAGTATTGGTTTAGGTATTGCTGTAAAAGAATCTGGTGATTTATCTGGAACTCCAGGATGTAAAATTGTTGGTCCAAAAGGAACAATTGAAATTCCTGAAGGTGTTATTGTTGCTAAAAGACATATTCATGCAACTGTTGCTGATGCCAAAGAACTTGGTGTAGTTGATAAAGAAATCGTAAATGTTAAGATTGAATCAAATGGCAGATCATTAGTATTTGGAGATGTAATTGTACGTGTTAGTGATTCTTATGCTCTAGCAATGCACATTGATACAGATGAGTCTAATGCTGGTTTAGTAGCTCCAGGAACAATGGGAGAAATCGTTAAATAATTATTGAAAATGAAGACTTTGGTTTCCAAAGTCTTTTTATTAACAAATATCTTCAAAAAAAAATAAAATGTGATATAATATCAAATAAAGAGGTGATATATATGTTATGTCCACGTTGTCACAATGTGAATCCTGATACTAATTTAACTTGTGATTTTTGTATGGCTGATTTGCCAATGACTAAAGAAAGAGAACAACTAATTAAAAATAAAGCAAAACTAGAAAAACAAGCAAAACTTCGTAATAGTAAAGATAAAATATTTGGGATGGTAGCTGCATTGTTTTTAATTATTGCGGTTGTTGTAGTTGTTATGGTGTTGCTATAATGAGTAAAAAATATGATGTTATTGTAATTGGTGCAGGTCATGCAGGAGTTGAAGCAGCGCTAGCAAGCGCAAGACTTAACAACAAAACTTTATTAATTTGTGGTAATTTTGAGAAAGTTGGTAACATGCCATGTAACCCCTCAATTGGTGGCCCTGCCAAAGGTATTTTAGTTAGAGAAATAGATGCATTGGGTGGAGAAATGGGGCGCGCTGCTGATAAAACAGCTTTACAATTTAAAATGCTTAATTTATCAAAAGGCCCTGCTGTTCAAGCTTTAAGAGTTCAATCAGATAAACCTGCATATTCTTTGTACATGCAAGATGTAATTAAGAAAACAAATAACTTAGATGTACATGTTGGTTTTGTTGATGAATTAATAACAGAAGATAACGAAGTTAGAGCTGTTATTTTAGAAAATAAAGAGCGTTTTGAAACACAAAAAATCATTATTGCTACAGGAACTTTTTTAAGTTCTAGAATATTAAGAGGAAAAAATTATTTTGAAGCAGGTCCTGATGGTGAGTCAACAAATTATGGACTTTCAAAATCGCTCTTAAAACATGGATTTAAATTATTAAGATTAAAAACTGGAACACCAGCTAGAATTAAAACTGACTCAATTGATTTTTCAAAGAGTAGATTAGAACCAGGAACAAATTTAAAAGCATATTTTAGTGAAGATACTAAAGACGAAGATGTTCTTCCATACGAACAACAAGTTCCATGTTATTTAACATATACTACGCCAGAAACACATGAAATTATTAAAGCTCATTTAAATGAATCAAGTATGTATTCGGGTATCGTAGAAGGAGTAGGTCCAAGATATTGCCCTTCAATTGAAGATAAGTTAGTACGTTTTTCAGACAAAGAAAAACATCAGTTATTCCTAGAACCTGAAACAAAAGATTTAAGTCTTACATATATTCAAGGTTTTTCAACAAGTATGCCAGAGTATGTACAAGACCAAATGATAAGAAGTTTGCCAGGATTTGATCACGCTGAAATAGTGAAATATGCTTATGCTATTGAGTATGATGCTATTGACCCTTTAGAATTAAAGTCTTCATTAGAATCAAAAAAAGTAAAAGGATTATATTTTGCAGGCCAAGTAAATGGAACTAGCGGATACGAAGAAGCCGCGTGTCAAGGATTAATGGCAGGTATTAATGCTAGCTTATCATTACAAGATAAAGAACCATTAATTTTGAAAAGAGACGAAGCTTATATAGGTGTATTAATTGATGACTTAGTAACAAAAGGCGTTAATGATCCATATAGAATGTTAACATCGCGTGCTGAATATCGATTATTATTAAGACATGATAATGCTGATCAACGTTTGACTGAATATGGATACCAAGTTGGACTTGTCCCAGAAAATAGATATAATCGTTTTGTTGAAAAAATGAATATTATTAAATCTGAAAAAGAATATTTGGGACAACTTAAGATCACACCTAAAAAAGAAATTAATGAATATTTAGAAAGTAAAAACTCATCACCATTAAAAGATGGAATTTATGCAAGTGAATTAATGAAACGTCCTGAAATTGAATATAAAGACATATATATGATGGCTGGTATTCCTTTTAAAGAATATGTTACAGATTCAATTGCCAACCAAATCACTATTGAAATTAAATATCATGGTTATATTGAAAAAGCATATAAAGATGCTAAAAAAGTTTTAAAACTTGAATCAAGAATTATTCCTGATGAAGTAGATTATGCTTTAATTCCTAATCTAGCTAGTGAAGCTAGAGAAAAATTATCTAAAGTTCGTCCACATACCGTATCACAAGCAATGCGAATTAGTGGTGTAAATCCAGCAGATATATCGATTCTTTTAGTATATTTAGAAAGTTGGAAGTCAAATGGATAATTTATTAGAACATTTTAAGATAAGTGATATTCAATATTCTAAGTATCAAAGATATTATGAAATATTAAATGAGAAAAATAAAGTAATGAACCTGACAGCTATCACTGATTATGAAGGAGTTTTTATTAAACACTTTTATGATAGTTTATTATTAACAAAAATCACTAAAGATTTTGACAATTTAATTGATGTTGGTAGTGGGGCAGGATTTCCAGGTTTAGTTTTATCAATTTTTGATGAAACAAAAAAGATTACTCTTTTAGAGCCAACAACTAAAAGATGTAAATTTTTAGAAATTGTTAAAGAAGAATTAAATTTAAGCAATGTTACAGTAATTAACGATCGCGCAGAAAATCTAAAAGGTCAACATTATAAATATGCTACAGCTAGAGCGGTGGCACAAATGAATATATTGTTAGAATTAATTATACCGCTTTTAGAAGTTGGTGGAAAATTTATTTGTTTAAAGGGAAGTAATTATCAAGAAGAACTTGATAACGCTAAAAATGCGATTGACAAGTTACATGTAGAAATTAAAAATATATATCATTTTGAGTTGCCCAACAATCTTGGAAAAAGAGTGATTGTCGTTTTTGAAAAGAAAAAATCTACTGATCCTAAATATCCAAGACCATACGCAAACATTGTTAAGAAACCATTATAGGAGTATCAAATGGCAAAAGTTATATCGATTGTGAACCAAAAAGGTGGAGTTGGAAAAACTACGACAACTATTAATCTTGGTTCAGCACTAGCTTTAAATAATAAAAAAATCTTAATCGTTGATTTTGACCAACAAGCAAACGCAACAATTACTCTAGGGATTAACAGAGAAGATGTCCAAAAAGACATAGTTGATTTTCTTTTAGAAGATGACACAAATACATATATTATGAAGACAGATGATAATTATTTAGATTTAATACCAGCTTCGTTAAAGATTGCAAATTTTGAACAAATGATTCAAAACATCGAAGAAAAAGAATTGTTATTAAGTAGAAAATTAGCTGCTTTGAAAGAACGATATGATTATATTTTAATTGATTGTCCACCTGCTTTAGGTATTATTATTGATAATGCTTTGTTTGCTAGTGATTCAGTTATCATTCCTGTTGAATGTAGTTTTTATGCGTATGATGCTTTAACTCAAATGATTAACAAAATAGATGAAATTCAGAAAGTCAAACCAATAGAAATAGAAGGCATATTATTAACTAAACTGGATAACCGGAATACAATAGGTTATAACATTGTTGAAAAAGTTAAATTTGAATTTCCATTTAAAACGTTTAATACAATAATTAGTGTTTCAAGTCATATTCAAGAAGCCCCAATGTATGGCAAAAGTGTTATTCAATTTTCGTACAATTCTCGCGGATCTAAAGAATATAGAGATTTAGCAAAAGAGATCATTGAGGGAAGAAATAATGAATGATTATAAAAATATTCAAGTAGGAGATATTCTTACTTTTAAGAAGAACCATCCTTGTGGAGGATCCGATTGGAAGGTTTTGAGAATCGGAATTGACTTTAAACTTGAATGCACAACATGTAACAGACAAATAATGATTACTCGACTTGATGTATATAAAAGATTAAAAAGCAAGAAATAAATGTTTCTTGCTTTTTTTATTAGGAAATAATCATATAGTAAAAATAATATTTTATGCATTCTAGTTAACTTAAAATGCATTTTAATAATGAGAATATTGACCAAAAAGTTGATTTGTGATAGAATATTCATGTAAAATCGAGGATAGTAGTCTATCCAAAAATAAGTAACAAATAATGAAGGAGGTACTAAAATGTATCAAGCAATTACATTAATTAGTGCACTTTTAGCAATAGTATTGATCTTAATGATTTTTAAAAATAAGTCAGAACAATCTTACTCAAAGTTTCTTAAAATATTAACAGCTGTTTTTTGTGTTTTAGGATTTTTTAGATTTATGTTGTCTGATTCATTTATTTACGTTATTAGAGGAGGATACTTTAATTACGTATATTATGATCGAAAAGATGTATTACAAAGTATTATCAGATGGGGTTATTACATAGGGTATTCTGTATTACCAATGGCAGTATTTTTTAAGAATCGCTTCTTTAGAAATATTTCAAGTTATATATTCTTACCTTTTGCAATTCTTTCTGCAATTTTCTTTAATGATTATATGGCTTATTTCTTATCACCAGAAGGACCTGGATTAAAACTTGTGCCATGGATTAGATATGCTTACTTTATTTTAGAATTAGTGCTTGCGATAGCAATTCCTATTGTATTACAAATTAAAGAAAAACATGTTCTGAATGTCAAAGATAAAAAAGAATTAATTTATTTCTTCGTAGGTATTCCGTTAATTTTATTACAAGTTATGCCGGTATATATTCCACAATCATTACTTGGTTATACTGGAGTTGGGATTCATATTCCATGGATGATCATTATTGCGATTGAAACTATCGTGTTGTATTACTTCTTTAGATTCAAAGAGTATGATACAAGATATCAATTAGTGTTATTTTTAACATTAGTATTATTCTATCATTATGATTCACTTTATTTACAAGGATTTAGTATTCCAAGACTGCCAATTCAACTTTGTAATATGGCTGCCTACTTTTATATGATTGCAATGATATTCAAAAGTAAGAAACTATTTAATTTTTGCTATATCGTAAATATGGTTGGTACTTTAATTGCGATTTTGGCACCTGATTTAAATGATGGCCCATTGGGATTTTGGAATATGCACTATATGTTTGAACACATGTTAGTATTTATTATTCCTGTTCTTTGTGCAGCATTACGCTTATTCCCAAGAGTTGATAAAAAAGCATTAAAACATATGTTTGTAGGATTTGTTTTATATTTTGCTTTCTGTTTAACAGCAGGAGTTTTACTAAATGCATATGGCACAACAGATTTAAATAGAGTAAATTATTTTTATTTATTTAGTTTGGATAAAGCAACATCGTATGTACCATTTATTAAATTTGTAGATAAATTCCCAATTGTAGTAAATGGTTTTGCTTTCTACCCATTATTAATGCTAATTATTTTTGTTTCATTCTTACTACTTTGTTTTGTATGGTATTGGTTGACTCAAAAATTATTTGCGATGAACGATGATCATTTTGAATTAAGAAAAGCTCGTATTGATTTATACGAAAAAGTTACAGGAAAAAAATCAAAGTCATTAAGAGAATATCCGGAATAGAGGGAAATGAATATGTTAGAGATAAAAAATTTAACAAAAAGATATGGGAACTCAGAAGTTAAAGCAGTTGATAATCTGAGTTTAAAATTAAATCCTGGTGAGGTATTTGGATTTTTAGGACCTAATGGAGCAGGGAAAAGTACAACTATTAAGAGTTTAGTTGGAATATATCCTTTTCAAGAAGGCGATATTTTAATTGATGGTATTTCTATTAAACTTGACCCATTACATGCGAAAAAACATATAGGTTATGTATCTGATAACCATGCAGTATTTGAAAGACTTACAGGACGTGAATATGTAAATCATATGGCTAGTTTGTATAATGCTGATATGAAACTTGCAAAAGAACGTTGTGAGGAATTAACAAAGATTTTTAAATTAGAAACTTTCATTGATCAACCAATTAAGAGCTATTCTCATGGGATGAAACAAAAGGTTTCAGTTATTGCGGCACTTGCTCACAATCCAAAACTTTGGGTATTAGACGAACCACTTACTGGTTTAGATCCCCAAAGTGCGTATCAATTAAAAAAAGTAATGAGAAAACATGCCGATGCAGGTAACACTGTATTTTTCTCATCACATATCTTAGATGTTGTAGAAAATCTATGTGATAGATGCTGCATCATTAAAAAAGGCAAATTACAAGGTGTATACGATTTAAAAGAACTTAAAGAAAAAGATGAATCATTAGAAGACTTATTTATGAATGTTATTTATGGCGCTGAAGAGATTGAGGAATCATAATGCATACAATTATAAAATTATTGCGTCTTCAAATTGATAATAAAACCGATATTTTAAAAACAAAATCTGTAAAAAAGATGTTGATTTCAATACTCAAAAGAGTATTATTACTAGTTGTGTTGATTCTTGGCATTGGATATTTAACAATGGGACTTGTTGGACTGGGATTCGATATTACAGTTGAGTTTTTAGCAATTGTATTGTTGGCACTACAAATCATATCTTTAATATTTGGTATCGGAAGTGTTATAACAAATTTATATTTAAGTAAAGACAATGAAATGTTGATGGGTCTACCAATAACTCCAAATCAATTATTTATGTCGAAAATATTAATGATTTATTTTCATGAATTATCAATTACATCAACGATAGCAATACCTTTATTCCTATCTCTTGGTATATTTGGTAATATGGGATTATCATTTTATTTATGTATCCCAATTTATATTATTGTATTACCGTTATTACCTATTGTACTTGCGTCATTCTTAAGTATACCTGTAATGATGGTATTAAAATTTTTAAAGAAACATATGTATTTATCTGTTGGTTTATTACTAGCAGCAGTTGCATCAATTCTTACATTATATGTAGGACTACTTGGAAAAATTGCCGGTGGATTTGATATTGCAACAAAACAGATCGAAACAATTAATCAAATAGAGGCAGTAGTTGCTAAAGTTGGTGGCGCATTACCACTGTATAAGCAACTTGCAATGGCTATGAAAACATTTGACAGCTGGGGATGGATATTTATTTATTTTGTTGGTTGTCAAGCAATTATGGTTTTAACGATTTTATTTATTAGACCACTTTATTTTAAAATTGCAATGAGCAATTTAGAAAACACATTTAAAATTGATGCCAAAAAAGATTATGTTCAAAGATCACCTTTTGTGTCACTTTTGTTAAAGGAAATAAAATGTGTTTTCAGATCTCCAGGAAATGTTTTCGAATATTTCTTGTTTACGTTATTAATGCCATTTATCGTATTATCATATGATAAATTGCTACTTACGATTTCAGTAAACACTGCAGGACAAAATATGATTGCTGGTTCGCACTTAATGATTGTTGCGATACTAGCTATGCTTTCGAATATTATTTCTGCATCATCTATTTCAAGAGATGGAGGAAATTTCTATATTTCAAAAATTGTCCCTGTAAATTACTACACACAAATTAGTGCAAAATTTGTATTTAATGCAATATTTACAGTAGGTGCAGTTTTAGTTACAATGTGTATTTCCTTCATATACCAAAATCCATTGCAAGTTATTCTTGGTAGCTTTGCAGTAATATTTGCATCTATTGGTCATATTGCTATGAGTTTAGATATGGATATTAAAACACCAATATTGAATTATCAAGGAAATGAAGATAATTCTGCAATGCAAAAAAATACAGTTAAAAGTACCATCGTTGGATTAGCAATTGGAATTATAATGGGTCTTATTGTTATTGGCTTTGCGTTTAAAGAAATGACTGTTTTACCATACATCATTTTATTAATTGCGGCTATTGCATTTGGTATTTATAGAATATATATGTTAATATTGCGTATTCACATGCAATATGACAAGATAGAAATGTAGGTGAACATATGAAAAAAATAGTAATTATTTTATTAGCTGTTCTACCGATATTTTTGATAGTTGTTATTTCGTTTGCAGGAAGAGTATTTTCAGAAGTGTCACATATTAGTGTTGAAAAAGTAATGTTTGTCGATAAAACAGAAAATCCATTATCAGATAAATATGTTTTATCTTTAAATGTAGGAGACACATATCAATTAATTGCAAAAGTCTATCCTGAACTTGCATCTAATAAAAAGGTTATATATACATCTAGTGATGAAAGTATTTGTACTGTAGATCAAAATGGATTAGTAACCACTAAGGACAAAGCAGGAACAGCATTTATTGTTGTTAAAACGGAAGAAAAAGGTATAACTGATCGTATAACTGTTGTAGTATCCAAATCCGTAATAGAATCAGTTCGTATTACAGATTCTAATGATAATGATTTTGAAACAGGAAAAATGTCGGTTGGTGAGACTATAAAATTAGATTATGAAATTTTACCAGTAACTGTTATTAATAAGAAAGTAACATGGTCATCATCTGATGAAAACATTGTTTTTGTTGATTCTAGAGATGGAACATTAGTTGCTAGAGCGCCAGGTAGAGTCATAATTACAGTAACTACTGATGATGGCGGATTAATAGATACTTGTGAAATAATAGTAGATAATGACAAACCAAAATTAGGATTTGATTTTAGTCATGATACTAATTTTGAAAAATCAGGTTCAGGGTATAAAACAAGTATTAAGGAATTTAATATAAAAAATTATTTAATTTATGATTCAACTATTGTAAATCCTGAAAATATTGTGATTGACGTTAGAGGTGCAAATGGAACATATACATATGACTCGGCAACGGGTATGATAGTTGTTAATCAAACTGTAATTTTAACTATCAAAGCCACTTTAAATGATGGTAGTGGTATATCAGTTTCGGTTACATTATTAGTTCAATAAAAAAATAAAAAAGGAGAAAAGAAAATGATTAAAAAAATTAGTTTTGTGTTAATTTTATTTGTTTTAACATTAGGAATTTATGCATGTTCACAACCTGCTAATTATTCACTTAACTTAAAAGCTAATAAAGAAGAAGTTTATGCAGGTGAAACTGTTCAATTTACAACAGAATTTATTGGTGATCAAGTTGATGTAGCAGTAAGTTATGAAGTAACAGAAGGAAATCAATATGCTGAAATTAATAATGAAGGTTTATTAACAGTTAAATCTGATGCTGCTGCTGGAAGCGAAATTAAAGTAATTAGTAAAACAGAAGAAAAAAATTCTAATGTTGTAACTGTTAAAATTGTAAAGAAATTAGAATCAATTACATTATCAGCAGAAAATAGTGACATAGTTGTTGGAAACAGTATTGTAATTAAAACAACTTTAAATCCAAATGATGCAAAAGTTGAGGATGTTAAATATGTAGTTGTTGAAGGTCAAGATGCTTGTTCAATGGTTAATAACTTATTAGTAGTTAGCCAAAATGCTGCTGTTGATACAATTATTAAAGTTAAAGCTGTATCTGGATCAGTTGAAAGTAATGTATTAGAATTTAAAGTAATTAGCGGTAAGAGTGAAAGATTATTTATCAGCTTATCAAGTAACGAATTAACAGTTGATAAATTTAGCGGTAATCAAGTATTATTAAAGGCTTCTATTTTTGATTCTGAAGTTAATCTAGTAACTGATAAAAAAGTTATTTTCGAAGTAATTGATGGTTCTGAATTTTTAGAAGTTAATTATGATGAGAATGTATGTTCATTTAATGCTATAGGTCATGGTCAAGCTACAGTTCGTGCAACAATTGAAGGAACAAATTATTCACAAGAAGCTATTGTAAATGTTATCGTTCCTCCAACAGCATTACAACTTCATGATGTATTTGCAGATAGAGTTGGTTTTGAATATAATTATTCTAAAGTAGATGCATTAAAATTCCCAGTAGAAATTTTAGGTGAAAATGCATGTGAAGAATTAGAAGTTACATTTAAAGATTCATTAGGAAATTCTGGTGATGAAGTTGCTACATATAATCCTGAAACTCAAGAAATCACATTTGTCGCAACAGGTGAAGTAACTGTAACAGTTTCTTCAAATTCTGGAAGTAGAAGAGAAGCTAGCGTATCTTACACATTTAATATTAATGAAGGTATTAACGTTTATACATATGAACAACTAAAGAGCACTTTAGAATCAGCAAACTATAATGGTGAAATCGTTAATATCGTTGTATTAGAAAAACCAACTACAGATGCATATGCATATACATATGGATACGATTTAGTTCCAAACTTTGCATTAAAAGCTCAAAGCGAACAAACATTTGCAAGTGTTACAAGCGAAAGACTTGGATCAATTTGTGTTAACGATAAAAACGTTTATATTAATGGTAACCAACATAAGATTGATTTAACAAATGTACGTACATTTACA
>JAZOLG010000045.1:0-14567 GCA_045652765.1 Bacilli bacterium | reverse complement strand
TAATTTCGACATGAATATCTTTTTAAAATTGAATCGATTGTTTTCATATATTCTCCTTACAATAAACATCAATAGCATTTTTGATATATAATGCAGTACCTTTCGCATATTGATCAATATTATTTTTAAATCTTTCATCTTCGACATACATAATGCCTAAATTATATAAAATCTCTTTTGAACAATTATAGTAATAATTAGTAATATGATTTTTTAATTCAATTACTAAATTTTGTGTTTCATTGCTATCTACTTTAAGATCATTTTTAAAACATACCGAAAATCTATACATAATTTCATTTAACTTTTCACTTACTTCTTGCCATAATTCATTAGTATATTTTTTTGTTTTTTGTGTATATTCCAAAAAAGCATCAGTATCTTTCCATTTATTCTTTACTTCTTCTGTGTAATTATTATTCATAATCGACTCCGCTTTTTTTACAAACTATTATAAAACGATGTTCTTTTGATGAAACATATCCATTTCTTTTTAATTCTTCTTGTAAAATCAAAAACTTATCAATATTTTCTTTAACCCTAAAATTAATAAATTCCCATTCAATGATTTTCGCAAAATATGCTATCGCGCCTAAATCATAAAATTTTAAGACTGGAAAATATTCCTTTGAATCAATAATATCAAATCCATTTTCTTTTAATCTTCGAATAGATTTATCTAAAGTCATTTCAGGAAAAGAATCAATATGTGATTCATCAAAGAATGTCGCAAGTTCTTTATTGTTGAATGCACCTACTTGTTGTGTAATAAATACTCCATTAGGTTTCAAAATACGGTAGAGTTCTTGTTCATTATATGATTCATGACGATTAATAATAATATCAAATTGATTATCTTCAATTTCTTTAAAAATTTCATCGCCAACATAATTTAATACTTTTATACCTAGTGGCTCTAATTTTTTAAGACATAATTCATAATTAGGTTTATAACCTTCTGTAACAGTAGTATTTTCATATGGATGATTAAAAGTGAGTAATACTTCTCCACCACCAGTACCAATATCTAAAAGTTTATCATTTGGTTTTAAAAATTTCTTAACAATTTGAAAATAATCCCAAGGTAATTCTTCGCTTTCCCATCTATTATCAAGATAAGAAAAATCCCATCCTGTTATTGTTTTAGCTTCTTCAATTTGTAAATATTCTAATAATTCTTTTTTATTCATATGCCAATGTATTAATATTTTAAATAATTATTAAAGTCTTTTCGGCTACATCCTGCTCTTCCACCACCCGCACAAGCACATGCACATGCACAAGCACAACTACCACCATGAACACCATGTCCTCCACTATTAGGTGGAGTAATTACTTTACCACTTTTACGGTAGCCATGATGACGGCCAAAATAGAAATGATGATGATGAATATGACCAGAAAAGCCACGACATGTTTGATATTTGTCAGCAGTTATACGACTAATAATTGCAACTATAATAACAAATGCAATTATTGCACTAAAGAAAATTATAATGAATAATGGATTCACAGTTTGTGAACTGTAATCTTCTTTAGGATTTAATTTAGGAAAATGATCTTTATTGTAAACTAAATTAACTTTTATTGTTTCACCATAATCTAAAGCAGTTTCCCATTTTAAATAATCGCTTTCAGCACTTGTAGCATTATTTTTTATAACATTAGAACTCTTCCAATATACCGTAAGTTTTTTAACTTGAATTTCTTCAAACCAACCAGGTTGAAATGAATATTGAACTTCATCACCTTTAATATTAAATATTCTTTTTTGTGTAAAACTAAAGACAACATCAAAAACATCACCTTCGTGATAAGTATTTTTAAAATCTATTCTAATAGTAGAGCCATCTTCGGATGAATATTCAATATCTTTAATATTTCCTGATAAACCTTTAATGTCATCAACAAATCTATTTGCAACACCTACGGTAATGAAATCAACTCCACCACTTCCTTCTTCTAAAACTTCCCATTTTAAATAGTATTTCATACTAAGTGTTCCATCATTATTTGGATCAACTACAATAGTATATTCATGGATTTTATCAAGTGGAGCAAAAGTTTCCTCACAACTAATAAGGGTAAATGATAAAATCATTACTAATATAATAAATATTTTTTTCATTATTTCACCTTCCCTAGTGGACATACTTGACTATTTTTAGAGGAAAATTTTCGTCTTTTCTTACATTCTTTATGATTCCAAATCTTTTTCCAGTCATCATTTAAAATATTACCGAGGCCATCTTCAAATAACCATGATTGACAAGGAATAACCTCTCCGTTAGGCGCAACTGCCATATTTGATAAACATGCACCACAACTTGGAGTAACCATTTTCATTTTTTTAAGTTCATTATCATCAATCCATCCAGGTGATGTAAATGATAATTCTAAGTCGTTTTCTTTACAATATTCATATGCTTCTTTAATGATATTAGTAATCTCTTCTTTAGATAACTTTGTTATTTCTGAATCTTCATTTTTAGCATTGCCAGATGGTATTAATCCGCTTGCGGAAAAATACTTAACACCTAAACTTTGCAAGAAACGAATTGTTTCAACATAATTTTTATTAATACTACAAAGGGGTGTATTACAACTTACATCTAAATTAGCGTTAATTGCATTTTTAATTCCTTCGACTGTTTGAAGAAAATGATTTCCACCTACTAACATGTTATGAAGAGCTGGATTATTTGAATAGAAAGTTATTTGTACACTGTCTAAACTAGCATTATAAAGTTCTTCACATAGGCTTTTACTTAATAAAATTCCATTAGTATTAAGTCTTGTTACAAACCATTTTGCATGTTCAACAAGTTCAACTAAATCATCTCTTATTGTTGGTTCACCACCAGTAAAAGTTAATTGTGGTACCATTGTGGCTTTTAGTTTGTCAATAACTTGTTTCCACTCTTTTGTTGTAAGTTCATCAACACTACTTAATTTTTCTCCACTAGCATAACAATGTAGACATTTTTGATTACAGTTCCAGCAACCATTCTTTTCCATAGAGGAAATCATCAAATCCATTCTATGAGGCGCATTCATAAATTTTCGATATTCTTTAAAAGTCATAAGACCAATATTAGCTGAAACTTTACCTTTTGTAACTATAGCTTTAAAAGTAGCTAAAATTTCTTCTAAATCATCTCGCATTAAAGATAATGGTGCTTTAGGGAAAACTTCTTTTGCTTTTTGGGTAGCTTTTTCTATATAATGTTCAACTGATAAAAACTTTCCTTCATCACTTGAAACAACATTAATAAATTCTTTTAATAAGATAGCCCAACCAGTTTGAAGTGGTAAAATATAATAACCATTTAAAATTACCACCCATGGAATATTTTGTTTTAATTTTTTAGGTGGAATCAAATGTATTCGAATTACACTTTGTTCTTTTGGATCTAGTGTCAAATGATAAATTTGATTACAAGTTTTTAAATATTGATTTAATTTCATACTTGTCCTCCATTAATAAATATATATATTTCAATAACATCTTTGTTATATTATAATACATTAAGTTTTTGAAAGCAATTAAGTTATCTTTTTTAATTAATAAAAGTCTCAGTTTTATAACTGAGACTTTCACTTTTATAATCTACTACTATTCACTAAATATAGCGTATAATATTACATCACCCATTATATCAGTTGGTAAAGTAGTAAACGTTTCATTAGACGTATTAGATAAAGCCCAACCAACAAATACTTTACCTTCTAGTTTTGGTATAGGAAGTAAAGTTGGAAGTGTAGCAATTGTATATTCTTCAATATAATTATCTACAATTCCACCAGAAATCGCCGATTTATCAAAAAATTCTATGGTTGTAATTCCAGTAGCTGGATCACCATTAAATCTTACACCTTGTCCAACTTGAACCTTAGATCTAAATTCTTTAGTTGATTCATATTGACTATGTGATGATGAAATTGTAATTACATATTCTACACCTGTTTCATCAAATGTATCACCTGAATCTGCAATACTAATTACAGAATATATACCCATTTGTTCACTATATCCAATACCTACTCTAAATGACCAAACAGCAGCAGGATCACTTGATACATGATTTAAGAAAATATTATTAAGATATGCGCCACCCCAGTAATTATCTTTAGCAGTTGTATTAATAGAAGTTATTGGAGTGCCAGCAAATTCAGCTTTATTTCCCCATTCTCCACCTTGTAAATCATAACTAATTGAGTATTTTGCAAAGTCATAATTTGCGTAAAGAGTAATTTCACCACTTGTTAATTCACTAATAGATTTAATGTATGAATTACTATCTTTATCTTTTGACCAACCTAAAAATATATATCCAGGTTTTTCAGCAGGGTATAACATAGTTGAAATACCTTCTAAGTAATTTGTTGGATTATTTTCATGATTTGTTCCACCATCAAGTTCATAATTTATTTTAGAATAAATATCAGGCATTTCTACTTCTTCCCATTTTGCGTATAAAATAATGTCGCCTGTTGTTCCTTTGTTAATTTTTAAAACTTGATTGCCAGTTCCTTCGTGATTTAAATACCATCCAAGGAATTGAATAGAAGCACTAGGAATAGGTAATGTAAATTCATCTTCGATTGTATATGTAATATAATCTGTAGGCATTGTTGCAGTTATACCAACTAAATATTTAACTATATTTTTTGCAGGATAGTTATTAAATGCACTAATTGCAGATCCATTACACCATTGATGGAATCTAAAGAAAATTTGAACACGATTATTTGAAGCGTGGTGATATGTAAAACTATAGCTTGGATAAGCTGCTTCCATAGCTTTTAAAAAGTACTTATTACACTCAATATATTTTGTACGATATGGTTCAGTATTTAAGAAATAATTACTATCTATTTCCGGAACATAATCATAAGAATTAGTTCCTTCAATTGGTTTATATATCAAAGTTGCGAAAGTACGTTCAAACGTGTAAACATATAAGTCTTTAATATCTTGTGCACTGGATACTGTACAACTTCCATATTCTGTTGAATTTACATAAATTTTATAACTACCATTTTCCACTGTTACGTTTGGTAAATTATCGGCATTCGCAACTAACCAGTCAAATAGATCATTATAAAAATCATTAACAAATTCTTCTTTTGTTGACCAAGTTGATTTATTTACAACATATAAATTCGAGTCATATGTAATTTTGTATTCAACTAAATCATACTGAGCGTTAACTATCATATCGCTTGTTACATTATTTATTGATTCACTCCAACCACTAAATTTATAACCAAGTTTTTCAGGAGCTATAGGTGATGCAGCAGCTCGCCCATCACGAACTTTCACTTCTTTTATTAAATTGTTTTCATCATCATAAAATTTAACTGTATGATACAAAATATCTTTATTATCTGGTAAATTTAATTTGTGCATACTATGCCAGTCAACTGTTACGAAATCTACTCCAATATTAATCCATTTTTGAACATCTTTATAATCACTATATTGAGTAAATGTATATGTTGAAACTTTGATACCAGCATCTTGATATCTTGCAACCCATTCTGCTGTATTTTCATTTTGACCATTTCCATATGTAACACAGCCACTAACATCTAATCCATAAGTTTTACATCTATTAAAAACTGTTTCTGAAGCAAATGAGTCAACTAAGTATTGGCATGGAATATAATCATAACCATTTTGTTTAACCCAAATTAGACAATTATAAGCACTTGCTAAAAAGATAGTTTGGTCTAACATACCTACTTTTTCAATTAAAGCCATAAGTTCTGGCATTCTTGATTGATCGCTATTAGAAATACCAGGTGATCCTTTTAATTCAATAACCGCAATTATACCATACTCTTTACAAATTTCTAGATATCTTTCTAGTGTACAAATCTTTGATGTATATTTACCATTACCAGGCATTTCTCCATATTGACTAGGATATCCAGCAGTTCTACTAGAATCAACAACAATATTTTTTAAATCTGCCCAATTGGTACTTGCAATGTTAAGTCCTCCAAATGTATCATCATGACAACATACAAACACCCCATCTTTAGTTTGTTTAACGTCAGTTTCTAATGCTTGATATTGTAATATTTTTGCAGCATATAAAAATGCAGCTTCACTATTAGGAACACCATAATACGAACCTTGGTGACCAATAAATTGAACAGCATAATCCCATACTACTTCAACTGTTCTTTCAAATGATGCCACATTACCAGCATTATCACTTACTTCATATAAAACTGTATATGTACCATACTGTCTATTGTTAATTTGATGTGTAATTTTAACTTTACTTGTTATATCACCATCAATGTCATCGATTGCAATAATGCCATCCATTAAAAATTCTCTTGTTGCTTCTTTATTCCAATTTAAAGTAATATCTTTCTTAGAATCTTCAATCAGTTTAATAACTGGTTTTATATTGTCATCAACTACATTATGTCCTAAACATTTATCTTCTTGTTTCCCATCACAATCACTTGATGTACATTTTCCACAAGTAGGACAAATAACGTGTTCATGTGAAACAATTTCCTTTTTCATAATATTAACCGTTAATTCTTTCTTCAAATTTGAATAACCTACTACTGTTATTTCGATTTTTGCAGAACCTTCTGACAGTGCAAGCACTACATTTTCTTCTAAAGAAACTAATTCATTTCCTTCAATTACTGTATAAATTATTTCACTATCTGCATTTTCAAGTACTGCTTCAATTTCATATGTATCTCCTTCATACATAACTACCTTATCAGTTTTTATTGTAAGTGTTGCGGATGGTTTAAAACCTGTACAACTTGCTAGAAAAACAAATAATGACAATAAAAACATACTAAATATAGTTTTTTTCATTTTCCTTTCTCCTTTCGCTATACTTGTTAATATAATTATACTATATCTTTAGTTTTTTATTATTATATTATAAAATATTTTATAATACACTATAAAAGAAATTAATAAAGTTATCTTGCTTAAATCTTGCTTAAAATCTTACTTAATTATAACACATATATCTAAATTTACTACAAAATTAAAAACTGGCTTGTTTTTTAAGGCAAACCAGACTAGCATATTATTGGTTCGAGTCCGTGGTCAGTCTCCAATAGTTGTAAATACAACTATTAGTCTTTAAATATAAATGTTTCATAATACATCTTTTTATTCATCACGATAATTTTATTAATAATCTATAAGTCTCCTATATCTATGACGTAAAAAAGGGAACTAGGATAATTTGCTCTGGTTCCTATATTTTTTCTATGATATTTATTTGATTCTATAATAGTAAATATTTTTTCCTTGACCTGCTCTATTAATTTCACCTAAAGCTATAAGTTTTCGTAAAGCCCCTTCAATTGAGCTAATGCTTAAAGAAGGACATAATTCTTTTATATTTTGTTTTGTAAATTTTCCAATTTTAATATAAGTTGCTTCTCTGACTATTTCCAATGCAGATTTTTTTGTTTCAATTAAATTAAATCTTTCTTCAAAATCTTTATATGCGGAAAGAATAGTTCCTAATATATATTTAATAAATGGAACTTTATTATCCTTACCATCATGCCAATTATGTTGTGAATCATTTAATGAAGCATAGTATAGGTCTTTATTTTTTGCAATTTTTGCTTCGAGTGAAATATACTTACCAACATAAAATCCACATCTATATAATAACAATGTTGTAAGTAATCTACTCATTCTACCGTTTCCATCATTAAATGGATGAATACATAAAAAATCATGAATAAAAGTAGGAATAGCAATTAACGGCTCTACTTCCATATTTCCAATTATTCTATTATATTCATTGCAAATATTTTCAAGTGCAATAGGTGTATCAGTAGGATTAAGTGGTGTAAATAAAGTTTCTACATGTCCATCTGGATATGTTACGCTAATATAGTTTTGAACAGTTTTAGTTTTTCCTGCAATAGGGTTATTCATGTGACTATATAGCATTTTATGAAGTTGTAAAATATAATTCTTTGTAATTAGGATTGTATCGAAACTTTCATGAATAATATTTAATACATCTCTATATCCCGCAATTTCTTGTTCATTTCTGTTCTTTGGAGTTGTCTTTTCAGTTACTAATTGTTTTATTCTTGTATTAGTAGTTACAATACCTTCAATTGCATTAGATGCCTCAGTACTTTGGATTTTAGCTATTTCAACAAGTTTTTCTAATTGTTCAGGTCTTTGTTTTAAATACATTTCTTGTTTTCCTGCTTCTTTATATATTGCAGCAATTAAAGAAAGTATTTCTGAATCCCATTTTTCTTCTTTAATTTTAGAGTAATTAAAAGTTCTCATAGGCTTATCCTCCAAACTATTCCCTTAAATTATAGCATAAAATAAGGGAATAGTCAATTAATTAAGGTTATTTTTTATATCATCATTAATAATATTATATAGCATTTTTTTTAAAATATGTAATAATAGAAAAAAGACCAGATTAAAATCTAGTCATACTTACTGTTTCATTACTTCATTAATGATACTTTATATAGCTCTATAAATAGGAATTTATCTAACTAATCTATTTCTAATTCTAAGCGAAGCTTCCAAATGCATAATCCAATGACGTGAAAAAGGCATTCCTAATAATCCTTTTATATCTTTTCCACACCAATAATCAATTAACCATATTTCACTTTCTGCAACTGTCTTAGTGTTTCGTATTTTTTTCTTATCAATTTCAGAATAAACCGTTTTCAAATCATCATACTCAATTGACGATAACCAATCATTAGATTCTTCGAATACACTTTTAGCATATTCCCATAGTTTCTCTATTACTAGTGTTTTAGAAAAATCAGATATACTTTCACCTTTTAATTCATTTCCCGTTGTAATAATAGATGAATTCATCTTATATTGATAATCATCTCGAATAAAAATTTGTGGTCTATCATTTATCAATGTATTAAATACAATATCTTCTATTCTAAACACATGAAAAATAGAATATGCGATCGTTTTAGATTCGTATCCATCTCTATTCAAAAATGGTTGATTTGAATAATCTTCAATAGATAAATCAATCATAGCTTTTTTCCATTCATTAAAAAGTAAACTTCTAAGTGCAATAAGTTTATCAATTCCATCTTTAAATGATGATTTTTTATTCAATAAAATCTTAACTTCTTTATTTAATTCTGACCACTCTTTATTCATAAACACACCTACAAATTCTAATTTATCTATTAAAGATTAAATGTTTCTTTTATCATTTTAGCCACGTCTTTAGCTTCTATATTTTCATTATTTATTCTTAAATAATTTTTAAAAGGAATTTCACCTTCATTACTAACAAGGCGATGTAAATCTTCTTTCAATAAACGTTTGTTAGATGCTTCTATATCACGTTTTGAAACTTTATTAATTAATCTATTTTCTGTTTTATTTCGTTCAAGACGAACTTCTTGTGAAGCTATTAATTCTATACAGTACACTTCATCAAATTTACTGACAAGATTTTCAACATATTCCCAATCTGACTCCATATCAAATGCCCACATTAAAGTGTGAATCATTCCGTAGCAATCACTTTTAGTGAAGTCATCAAATATAATTTCACGCAATTTAAGAATTGTATCACCTTTAAAATATCCAAAAATATCAATAACTGGCTCTATCATCATATGATTATGAAATAACCTTAAATCTGTTATCTTCATCAATTCTTGCCCAACTGTCATTTTACCTACAGCGCCTGAGCCTACAATTAATACTAATTTCACTTTAACTCCTCCATCTACTCGATTAATTCTAATTTAGCTTTCTAATTTAATCCAAAATCTTTGTTGAACTTCTCCATCTTCATCAAAAAATTCATTTTCTAATATTCCACCATTTTTAATTATAGATTTTGCGGATGCTATATTAGACTTATCACACACCATTAATACTTTTGAAATTCCTAGTTTTCTACATTCAATTAATGATAAACGAATCATCTCGGTAGCATAGCCTTTTCTTCGTTCTGATGGTCTAATCCCATCCCCAATATGTCCAGCATATTGTAAAAGATAATCATTTAGATAATGTCTAATGTTTACAGCACCAAGTAAAATATTTCTTTCTTCATCTAATAAGAAAAACACCGAATCTGGAACTTTGCCATCTTTAGGTTCGCTTAATTCTAGGTTTTCTAAATAATAATCAAAGTCATGATAATCATTTTTAAATATAGCCCAAGGTGAATGGTTTGTATGATTGACTTCTTGATCTATCTTCCATTCATCAATCATTTCCGCTAATTGATTATAATATTCTTTTGTCAGTTTAATTAATTTTACATTCATTACACTCACCTACAAATTCTAATTTATCAGTCAATTTTTACCATATAAATTATATCAAAAAATAATTAAAATGTCCATTAATGCGAGACAACCAAAAAGACTCCACTTTCGTTGGGTAGGATCCTCACCTGATTAACTGCCATAATCTGCGTACAGCTATCTATTACCGCCCATAGATACATGAATGCGGTGCAACACCATTACATAGCGTAATATAGGAGGCAGTCTTAAAAAGCAAATAAAAAAGGCTTGATATATTGTATCAAACCTAATCTTCTTAAATGGTGGACTAGGGAATTACTTGACAATACCCACGTCTCTTTTGTATAAATAAAAAATAATTAAATTAATTCAACGAGATAAATAGTTTAGTCGACTTCTTCATAATAATAAGAATAATCTATACCTTTTAAAAACAATTCTCTATCATTAACTTTATCCGTTAAAGCACCTTTTATCAATAAACATATTTTTTCTGATGAAGTAGATGATTTTTCCATTGCTTCTAAATAGTCTTTTTTGTTAATTTTACTCCAATCGACACAAACTTTTAAGTTTTTCTTTAAAATTAAATCAAGCCATATTCTTGTTGATCTTCCATTTCCTTCCATAAATGGATGTGCAATATTCATTTCAACATATTTAGCTATTATATTTTCTAATGTGTCTTCTTTCATATTGTCAATTTGTTTTAATGTTTCTTCTAAATAAATTACATTTGCGAAAATGAAGCCACCTTTAGAAATATTTTTTTCTCTTATTTTTCCAGCAAAACCGTATAAACCACCAAATATGTAAGCATGTATTTGTTGCAATCCTTTTGTGGTACCCACTTCAATGTCATCTAATATATGACTCTCTAGTAATTCATAAGCTTTTTCTTTGCTTTGCTCATCTAATGGATTCATTAAACCTTTAAGCCATTTTGTGAGTGTATCATTATTCTTATATCGAATCAATAATAATACTTGTTTTATTCCTTCTTCAGCAATAATATCTGTTAAATATCTTTTACCATCACGAGAAGTAAGTTTACATACCTTAATAAATTCTTTCAAATAATTGTTTCTACTCTTTAAAGTATTCCAATATCTTCTTGAATTAGTTGAATTTGTTATTGCATTAATCAGGTCAACAGCTGAATACCACCAACTTAATGATTCTTCATCCCATATGGTACGAATTGGAACATTATTAAAAAAACGAATTGATGTTTTTTGTTTCATTTAAATCACCAAATATATTCTATCATAATTCTTTTCAGTTGTCCACAAAATGAGTACAACTCAAATAATTGCAATTCAAAAAACAATCATTAATAAAACTTTTTGATACTTTTAGTTAAATTACCTAATTATACAAAACTATACAAAAATTTACTACAAAATAAAAAAGCCACTTCATCTTTCAACAAAGTGGTGTGTGTTCTAATGGTGGACTAGGCGATTACTTGTCTGTATACACGTCATTTTTATTAAAATTACAAATAAATCCCGGTTTCTTTATGAAAACCGGGAATTTTAATTATTGAAACAAAATGCTTTAGCATAATGCGGAAAATAATAATGTTACTATCATTAGTATTTAAAAATCAGAAAACTAATCCTTTTTATCTATTAACATTAACTGTTGTAGTTTATCAAAATATAATTTTTCATTTTCAGTTGGATTTGTTAAAATTCTCTTACTAAAATCATTATATTCTTTTCTAGCATGTTCTAATGCTTTAATATGTGATACAGTTCCACTTCCTGTTAATATATCTTTTCTACTCATTTTTAGAAAATAATCAAGCTGTTCTATCCAATCCTTCATTGTCATTGGCTTTTCTTCTTTTGCCATAAGTTCAGCAAAATCTAAATATAATGAAACAATTCTATTTAGTGTATCTAGTTCGTCTTTTGATAAATAGTTTTTAGCAATTTCAGCATCTTCTTTTGTTGGGTAATCCCCATCAAATGAAGTCAAACCCATAAAATCTCTTTTAGCATTTGCTCTTTCTACTATTATTTCTGCAGCAGTATGACCATGAGTTGCCCAGTGCATTTTGTTTTGTACAGTTTTAAAAAACTCTTGTGATACTTCCAGTTTAGGATCATAATCAATCGATGTTGCAAATATATCAAGAACTTGTCTCCAAAATACTCTTTCACTAGATCTAATATCTCTAATTCTTGCAAGTAGTTCTTTAAAGTATCTTCCTCCGCCAGCACGTTTTAATAAATCATCGTTTATTGCGAAACCTTTAACTATATACTCATTTAACGTGCTTGTTGCCCATTTTCTAAAGTTAGTTCCAATATTACTTCTTACTCTATAACCAATGGCTATAATCATTTCAAGATTATAATATTTTACATTATAATGTTTACCATCTTTAGCAGTTGTTCGGAAATTCCGAACAACTGAATTTTCATCAAGTTCATTTTCTTCAAATATGTGTTTTATATGTTCACTAATATTTGATTTACTAGACCCGTAAAGTTCTACAAGTTGTTCTTGTGATAACCAAACAGTATCTTCATAAAATTTAACTTCTAATTTTGTATTGCCATCAGGTGTCTTATATATAATAATTTGACCATATTGTTTTTCCATAATGTTCACCTACTCATTAATAACATCTATTAACTTTAATTTTAAATCACGTTTAGTACGGAATTCCATTCCTTTATCAAATGCTGAATTAGGATGATTAATAAAATCTTCATCGAGTTTTATAACCTCATCAATTTGATATAAATATACAGGATATTTAATGCCATCATGGCTAACTTTCCCCTCATTAATAGATAGATGTGATGGTTTACTTCCAAATGCAATTGCAAGTTCTTTAAAAGGAGTAAAATCAAATCCTTCTTTTAAAGTTTCAATTTTAAATGGTGAACCGTGATAATATATGTCATCATCAGGTTTTGAAAGAGTCAAGACTTTATTAGGATATTGTACTCCGCCACCTAAACAATACCATTCATTCTCAGTGCACACACGGATAAATTCATCCATTACTTCAAATGGATTAGTATTAGGTGGTACCATTACATCGGCTCTTAATCGATATTTAACATCTTTAGAATCATCACGTCCCTTGCCTTTTAATTTAAAGGGCATTTTTTTGTCATCTACAGTTTTCTTTAGGAAAAGACGGATTGCTGTAGATAAATCCAAACCTAATTCATTAAATAATTTTACAGATTCTTCTTTTAATTCATCATCAATTCTAATTTGTATATAGCTCATATCGCTACCTCCATAACACTTTCATTTTACCATAGTGTCACTACGTTGTCAATACAAAAAACAAATTTTTATAAAATAAAAAAGCGACTTCATTTTTCAATAAAGTGACGTGTGTTCTATTGGTGGACTAGGGGCGTACCCTACGATACCCGTGTCCGGAACCTTAAAAAATCAATAAAATTCCGTAATTTTTAAATTTTACGGGATTTTTAAACTAATGAAGCGGGATTACTTTAGAAATGTACGGAAAAATGGAAAATTTAATTCCGAACTTTGAAATTTCAATTTAACCTAATATATATTAATGATATACTATTTTTTGATGAAAAATATATTTTCTTCATACTTATTATGGTATTCTACTTGTATTAAAAACTCATTAATTTCTTTTTTAGTTGGTTCACTTTTCTTTGTATTTATAAAATATAATGTAGTTTCATCAATATTAAATAGTTTAGTTACCTCATCATCATATATATTAATTACTGCTTTTTTATTATTTATTTGATAGATTAAATATATTGCTCCATCATCTTTTACACAATCATCATATATTACTTTCAATTCATTTTCCGAAACAGTATCAGCTAATACATCAAAAAATATTTCTCCATACTTATCATTTTCTACTAATTCTAAACCAGATGTATATGTTCTGTTATTTTTGACATATATAGTATCTTTAAATAATTTATATATTTCCTCTCTAGGTTTATCTAATTTTGTTTCTTTAGGAGAAAACTCAAATTGTTTTATAACCTCTTCTACTTGTTCATCTGTTAAACCATATTTATCTTTATGCAATAAAACAAATTTAGCAACATCATTCACAGGCTTATTCTTAAATAATAGTATTAATCCAACAACTATTAATCCAATAAAAACTAATGATGCTACACCTATACCAATAATATATATATTAGGGTTATAATCTGCTTTAAATTGTTCTAAACTATAAATTAATTCTCCATTATGTTCGAAATTAATAATTTCATAATTAGATCCACGAATCC
>JAZOLG010000044.1:0-57692 GCA_045652765.1 Bacilli bacterium | reverse complement strand
AGTATTGAATTATTGAATAATAAGAAAATAATTGATGATATTGAATATTATCAATATAGACTTAAAATTAAACTTAATTTTGAAATTGAAAAAATGCTATTAATTAACGATGCAAAACTTGAAGTTTATTATAATACTAATGAAAAAATGTTAATTAATGTAGGAAATATTTGTTTTGACAAACAATTAAAAGAAAGTTATCTTTCAGTTGATAAAGTACAAGGGATATGTAATGATTTAGGGAATCTTGAGAGTTTAGTAGCTGTCAAGTTAAGTGTATCGAACAATTTTGATAAAATAATTAAAATTAAATCAATTAAACCAATTTCAAGTTCAATTAAAATAAACAACGATTACGTATTGATAAAAGAACATAATACTATAATAGAACATAAAGTACACACATCTCAACTTTTTGGATCTAATTATAATTTGTATGTTGAATCAAAAAGTTCTTTTAAACCGATTGAATTAAATGAAAATACTGCAAAGGATTTAATTATTCCCCTTACCTATAATGAAAAAGAATTTGTTGATCACATGGGATTTGTTTTAGAACTTGAAATTGAAGGTAATATTTATTATCAAATTATCAACCCGTATATATTATTTAACTCTTCAAATGTTAGTTATGCGTTTTATGAGTATGAAATTGTTCAAGATTAATATTATTGATATGACGAAAAAATATGGTAAAAAAACTATTTTCCAAAATTTCAATTTAACTATTGATAATAGTAAAATCAATTTTCTTATTTCACCAAATGGTGTTGGTAAATCCACACTCATAAAAACAATTTTAAAATTAACTAATTATAAAGGTATTATTAACAGAAATTATAATAAAGTAGCATATTGCCCAGAAAAAGTAATATTACCAAGTTTTTTAAAAGTAATAGAATTCCTAAAATTATTTGACATAAAAGAAGATAAAATAGAATATTATTTGACAAAGTTCAAGATAAATCCAACAGCAAGAATTGGTGAACTATCTAAGGGTATGCATCAAAAATTAATAATTATTCAAACGATTGCTGTGGATGTGGATGGATATTTTTTTGATGAACCACTTAATGGCTTAGATAGTGAATCTCAATTAGTTTTGATAGATGAGTTATATAAACTTTATAAATTAAAGAAATTAATTGTTATTACAAGTCACTATTTAGATAAATTTGATACTTTGCCATATAATGTAATTGAGTTAAAGTGTAATGGCTAAATTATTTAAATTGCATTTAGTTTATTTTCTTTCAAAAAGAAATATAATTTCAATAGTTGGATGTTTGCTAATTACAATATTGACAACGTCATCGGTAGTAATGTCAAATATGACGTTAAATCTAAATTTAGTAGATCAACAAAGTTATTCATGGGAATCAATTTATTCTTTTAATAAAATAATTTCAGTTATTTTAGCATGTTTTTTAATGAACAATTTCATTATTAGTGCTAATGATAATTATAAAGTTTTGTTTGTAATTAATATGAAAAATTATTCTACATATTATTTATCTAAAATATGTACTGTTTTATTATCATTAGTTTCTTTTGTTTTTTTATCATTTATAACTTATTTATTAATAAATCTTTTATTGAATAAAAATTTCATATTAACTCTTGAACATATAAAAGGATATGTTGTGATATTGCTTATATCAATAGTTTTTAGTTTGATAAGCCTTGTAATTAGTAAAATAATGGATAATACAATTTGTGTTATAATACCAATACTAATATATATTTGTTGTGAATTTTTTGAAATTAAAGGAATAATTTTAAACACTTTCTTTCCAAATTATGTTGTTGATGTAATCAAAAATGAATTTTTTATATGTGTTTCACATTGCTTAATGTTATCAATATTTTATATAATTTTGTTTTTATGTTTTTTAAGAGAATGAACTAAAAAATGTAAACGTTATTCTTGCTAAAAAATAAAAAAAATGGTAAAATAATAGTAATATAATGTATTAAGGAGAGACAAAATGAAAAATGTATTCTTTGCAGATATTTTATTAGCAACTCAAACAGCATTAGATAAGTATGAAGAACTTTTTTCTTCAATATTATTTATTTTAATTTTAGCATTTGGACTTGTTATTTTAGGTATATTTATATATCATAGAAGAGTTAACTTAATTCAAACTAATCAAGTTTCTATTGCCGAACAAATTGCAAAACCAATTAATGAGGTCTGTGAACCAGAAACTGAAGTTATAGAAGAAGAACCAGTACATATACATGAATATGTCGATGGTGTTTGTGAATGTGGTGAAAAAGATCCTAATTATGTTCCACCACATGTACATGAATTCGTCGATGGTGTTTGTGAATGCGGAGAAAAAGATCCTAACTATGTTCCACCACATGTACATGAATTCGTCGATGGTGTTTGTGAATGCGGAGAAAAAGATCCTAACTATGTTCCACCACATGTACATGAATTTGTAGATGGTGTTTGTGAATGTGGTGAAAAAGATCCTAATTATGTTCCACCACATGTACATGAATTTGTAGATGGTGTTTGTGAATGTGGCGAAAAAGATCCTAACTATGTTCCACCACATGTACATGAATTTGTCGATGGTGTTTGTGAATGTGGAGAAAAAGATCCTAACTATGTTCCACCGCATGTACATGAATTCGTTGATGGTGTTTGTGAATGTGGCGAAAAAGATCCTAACTATGTTCCACCACACGTACATGAATTTGTAGATGGTGTTTGTGAATGTGGCGAAAAAGATCCTAATTATGTTCCACCACATGTACATGAATTCGTAGATGGTGTTTGTGAATGCGGAGAAAAAGATCCTAACTATGTTCCACCACATGTACATGAATTCGTCGATGGTGTTTGTGAATGTGGCGAAAAAGATCCTAACTATGTTCCACCACATGTACATGAATTTGTAGATGGTGTTTGTGAATGTGGCGAAAAAGATCCTAACTATGTTCCTGAAGCACATAAAGTTATGTTTGCTGATATCAAACCTGAAGAATCTACATTAAAGACTAATGATATGGCTGATTTAATTACTGAAAGTATTTCTGTTGAAGAAGCCAAAGATAAAATTGAAGATACAGTTCTTGAACAATTAGTCGTAAAAGCTAATGATTTAGCAAAATATAAGAAAGCTAAGAAAGAAAAATTCATTGTTAATATTGACAATATTTCTGACAAATTTAATAATGGTGAGGTTGTTAATTTAGAATCTTTAAAAGCAAGAAATTTATTGCCTAAAAAATGTAATTATTTTAAAGTTCTTGCTCGTGGTACTTTAGATAAGAAATTAACATTTGAAGCTAATGACTTCTCTAAAGATGCAATTAAGATGATTCTGTTAACAGGCGGAAACGTTGTTAAAGTACAATAAGTCAAATTGTTTGACAAAAGAGAAAAAAAGTGATATAATATTTGCGAATTAAATATGTAGTGAAAAGAAGAAGATCCACTTCTCACCTGATCGATTATGTTGGTAGGTAAAAAAGTCATGAAAAATTATCTTATGATAATAGTATTATGTCTAGAAAGTGGGTTATGCCCACTTTTTTTCATTCGTGTTTAAGTTTTTGGAGGTGAAATTATTAGTAAGTCTTTCGATAAAAAAGTAGACAATCTTGTTAATGATGAAATTGAATTTGAAACTGTATTGGTAATTTCTGAAACAGGAGAACAATTAGGAGAAATGAGTAGATTAGCTGCTTTAGATGTAGCTGATGAACATGGATTAGACTTAGTTTGTGTTGCGCCTAATGCAAAAATGCCTGTTTGTAAGATTATGGATTACAGCAAATTCCGTTACGATCAAATGAAAAAAGCTAAAGAAGCTAAGAAAAATCAAAAAGTTATTAGTGTTAAAGAAATTAGATTAAGTCCTACAATTGATGTTGGAGATTTTAATACTAAACAAAAAGCTGCAAAGAAATTTTTAATGGATGGTGACAAAGTTAAAGTTAGTTGTCGTTTCCGCGGTCGTATGATTGAACATGCTGAAAATACAATTCCATTGTTTACAAAGTTTGCTGAAGGCTTAGCTGAAGTAGGGAAAATTGATCAAAATCCTTACTTGGACGGACGTAATATGTTTATGTCATTAAGTCCTAACCTAGACAAAAAGAAAAAATAATAAAGGAGAAATTTAATTATGCCAAAAATGAGATCACATAGCGGTACTAAAAAACGCTTAAAAATTACTGCATCTGGTAAAGTTCTTCGCGGACAACCTGGAACAAGCCATTTAGCACCTGGAAAAACACAAAAACGTATTAGACATTTACGTAAATCAGCTGCTGTTTGTACATCTGACCAACGTCGTATCAGACAACAAATAGCTAATATTAAGTAGGAGGTAGTTCGAGATGCCAAGAACAAAGGGCGGCGTTGTAAGCCGTAGAAGAAGAAATAGAATTTTAAAATTAGCTAAAGGTTACTTTGGTTCAAAACATGCTTTATACAAAACTGCTAATGAACAAGTAATGCACTCTTTAAAATATGCATATCGTGACCGTAAAGCTAACAAACGTAATTTCCGTAAATTATGGATCATCCGTATTAATGCTGCATCACGTGCAAATGAAATCACTTATTCACAATTAATGTATGGTTTAAAATTAGCTAATATCGAAATTAATAGAAAAATGTTAGCTGATTTAGCTGTAAATGATGCTCAAACTTTCGCAACACTTTGTGAAGCTGCTAAAAAAGCATTAGTAAAATAGTAAGAAAAGATTTGGAATTCCAAATCTTTTTTATTTTTTATATGACAGTAATATAAAAAGTGAGTATAATATTGTTGGAGGTATTTATGGAACAAATTGAAAAAGTCATTTCGCTATTGAAAAAAGCTCATGAAAAAGTAGTTTTAAGAAAAGATATTACTGTGTATGGTTATCAATTTAATTACCAATATGATTTTATTGGTGGTGTTTCGAAGTATTTATTTTCAAATTTAGAAATAGAAGAATTTCTAGCAGAAACTGTGGAAAATGGTGGTTATGGAAATCGTCCAGGGCAAATTAAAGAAAGTACAGAATTTATTGTGGTTCATGATACAGCAAGTACAGCTGAGACTGCAGGTGCAAAAGCTCATGCTAATTATGTACACAATGGTGGCGGAGGTACTAGCTGGCATTATAGCTCAGGCAGTGATGCTCTTGTTCATCAAATACCAGATAATGAAGTTGCGTATCACGCCGGAGATGGCTTAGTTGTACCATATGAACTTCATTGGACAGGAGTCAAAGCAGAATATGATAATCCTGTTGTTACAATGAAAAATGGTTATTATTATATAAATAATAAAAAGAGTTTAATCAAAATCCCAAATATTTCAGTTGTTCAAGAAAAAGATGATGTTTTTATTGAATCTGATGGTGTAAGACAAGGAAGAAAATTTAAAAAGAGCGATTTAGCAATGCTTAATTCATTTGAATTAAATGATTCTCATATCAATGATTATGGCCTACATTTAGTAATTAAAGATGGATATTATTATATAGGAAATACGTATTACAATCCTTCATATAATAAAATTGCTAATAAAGGTGGTAATTTAAGAAGTATTGGTATTGAAATGATGATTAATAAAGGATCAAATTTATCATTTACATATCATAATACTGCAAAGTTAATTGCAAAATTATTAGTAGAAAATCATTTAGATTTAGATAGAGTTAAAGCACATCATTTCTTTAGTGGTAAAAATTGCCCTTGTACATTAAGAGAAAATGGTTTATGGACATATTTTTTACAAATGGTTGAAATCGAGTATGAAATGTTAAAATGTGCAAATGAAGTTGATATTCAATTTGTTTGTGATAGTGAATTTGTAAATGAGAAAGGTCTTATAACAAATATTCCAGAAGAACTAAAATCAATTAGTTATAAAGTAATTATTAAACATAAGGAACAAGTTAGAGAATTGGATTTTGTAACAATTGTAAAATAAAAAAAGCATATAGGAAATTCCTATATGCTATTTTTTATCGTTTTCTTTTAATTAATAATAATGTAGCAGCCCCAATTAATGGAATTAAAGAAATAAATCCCATATTACAATTCATTCCACCACCATTATTAGTGTTTCCACCACCATTATTAGTGTTTGGTTGATCATCACTTGGTTCTTGTTCATCTGGTAAACTTTCAATGTTGATGTTCATATTGCTAACATCAAATTCTGCAGAACCACCACCACTGAATAATTTATAAAGAAGTTCTACTTTAATGTCTTCAACATCAAAGTCTTCAGTAGTTTTAATTTCGGCATGACCAGATACTAATTCATATTTAGTTTTACCAATGTATAGATTTAATTCTATTTCTTCAGTGTTGTTTTTGTTATAACTTACATTTACATCGTATGTTCCAGTTTGTCCTTCGCGTTCGATAATGTTTACTTGCATATCACTTGGGACATTTAATGATTCATCATTATCTAAAATTAGTGATTTACTATAAGTATTACCTTCATAATCATGAACGATAACTTCATATTCGTAATCTTTTGTAGGATAAGTTGTTCCAATAACTGCTGTATTAGAATTTGGACCAATATATTTAGATAGTTTATAATTATTGTTGAATTTTAAAATTACATCAATAGTTTCTACATGTCCATAAGCATTATTTGCCCAAACAATACTTGATTTATAGTTGCTTTCATTATAATCGATGTGAATACTGTCCATAAATTCATCGATATCAAAATTTTTATCAATTGTTCTTTTTGATTTAATACTGAATGTATCTTTAAGAGTTCCGTTTGAACGATAGAATGAGAAAGTTAAAGTATCACCAACGATTTCACAAATTGAACCTGAATATTGACCTGCAGATTCTGTTTCAATAACTACATCAAACATACCTTTGCCTTGAGCAGTATAACTTTTTTGACCAGCACTACCACCAATTAAGTAAGTTACACCTTTTTCAGCATCTGGTTTGTTATTATATAAAGGAGCAGTTCTAGCGTAAATGTGTTCATGTCCGCTAATTGCAAGGTCTACACCGTATTCTTCGAAAACAGTACGCCAGTTACCATTAACTATTTTCGCATCTGAATCATATACGCCAGTTGAATATGCTCCTGGATGAGACATTACTATAATAAATTTAGATGGATTATTTTGAACGACTTGTTTGAACCATTCAATTTGTTCTTCGTTGTAGTTGCTGCCATCTGATCTATGCATAATATCTAACATGATAAATAAGACATCATTTTGCATGAAGTAATATGTAGAGTTCATTCTTGGTTCTGGACCATTTTGTGGGTTGAAATAATATTGATTATATATTGTAGCATCGATATATCCAGCTGCATTACTGTGATATAGTTCATGATTTCCAGGAACAGTTGCTTGTAAATATTTTTGATTTAATGTAGTCATATATTTTTCAAAATTATTCCATTGTTCTTCGTATCCACCACGGTCAACGATGTCACCTGCTATCATAAAGAAGTTGATGTTGTTGTTGATACTAACTAATTTATTTACTAAATCATTTGATTGTGAAAAAGCTGAACCACTTGCTTGAGTATCACATAAAACACCAAATGTTAATTTATTTTTGTTAGCTGTTCTAAATGATTGAATATGTGATACTTCATTATTATAAACAACTTGGTAGTAATAAGTTGTATCATCATATAAATCAGTAAGAGTAGCTCGACAAACATAACGAGCGGCAAATACAGTTTCAGGTTGACCATTAGTTTGACCTTTACTGTAAATCTTTTCATCAGGTGTTACTTCTTTATAGTCACTTAAGTCACTATGTAAGCTGTAACGAACTTTTGTGCCTTCATATTTAGAGTGATAAACAATTCCAACTTCGTCGTATGTTTCTCCTACAGAAGCTTTAAGGTTATAGCAAAATTCAGTATTTGCTTTAACAAAAACACCACTAAATAGAAGAGTTAATGTAAGTAAAAATAAAAAATAAAATTTTTTCATAAGTCCTCCTAAGTATAATAATATTTTAATATAAATTTAATAAAATAACAAATAAAATTATAAAACTTTTTGTTTTTGTTTAAAAAAATGAGTATAAAGTATTTCTTTGCAAATGTAATGACAAAAAAAGTAATTTGTGTTATACTAATATAAATATAGGAGGATGCTATGTATCAAAGAATAAAAGCTGCATTAATAAATCCTAGAAAATTAGTTGATTATATTAACGATAAAATAGGAATTACTTTGCTTTATTTAGTTATTTTTTCTTTTTTATTTGCTTTACCATATTTTTTAGTAATTAAAGACTTTGGTGGCTTTTTTAAGAGCGTAATTACCAAAGAAGTTCAAAAAATTGAGGAAATCAATTATACACTTTCAGATGGTAAATTAGTTTCTAAATTAGAAGAAGCACCAACATATATCTTAACTTTTGAAGATACAACTATGAATTATCTAAATATAGTAATTGGAAATGATCTTGAAGGTATTACTAAAGATTTACTTGCTTCTACAATAATTATTCAATATGCTGAAGACGGTATTTATTTTTGTCAAGCAGCTTTAATTGATGCAAAAGTTAAACTTTTAGAATATACAAATGATTTTGTTGATCTTGGATTGATGAAATCAGGTGATTTATCAAGTATAAATGGATTTACAAACTATATTGATATATTTTTAAATCAGTATAAAAATATTATTTATGGTGTAGCTTTTCCAAGTTTATTATTATACGCTGTTGGAGAAATCTTATTAACTACTTTAATGAGTGCAGTTTTATTATTGTTATTCTTTAGCAAATATGGTATTAAGTTTGGTAAAATATATAAATTGTCACTATATTGTGTATTACCTACTATTATAGGTATGCTGTTGTCAATATTCTTTAGTAGCTGGCCTATTTTTGGTATATTTAGACATATTGGATTTTTTGCAACCACATGTTATGCAATAATTGGAATTAATGAATTAGCAAAAAGAAATTATATGAAAGAACAAGAGGGAAATAATAATGAGTCAATATAATCATCAAGAAATTGAAAAAAAGATTCAAAATAGATGGGCTGAAGAAAAAATCTTTAGAACGACTTTTAATAGTGAAAAACCAAAATTTTATGCATTAGATATGTTCCCATATCCAAGTGGTGCTGGGCTTCATGTAGGTCATCCAGAAGGATACACTGCTACTGATATCATTTCTCGTTATAAGAGAATGAAAGGATTCAATGTAATGCATCCAATGGGATGGGATGCTTTTGGGCTTCCTGCCGAACAATATGCAATTCAAACAGGTAATGATCCAAGAGATTTTACAAAGAAAAATATCGGAATATTTAAAAATCAATTGCAAATGTTAGGCTTATCATATGATTGGGATCGTGAAATTGCGACTTGTGATGAAGATTATTATCATTGGACACAATGGATCTTTATTCAATTATATAATAAAGGATTAGCCGAAATAAAGAATATTGAAGTTAATTGGTGTGAAAAATTAGGTACTGTTCTTGCTAATGAAGAAGTTTTAAATGTTAATGGTAAGATGGTTAGTGAAAGAGGAGAACATCCGGTTATTAAAAAACCTATGAAACAATGGGTTTTAAAAATTACTGAATATGCTGAAAGATTACTTAACGATTTAGAATTTGTTGATTGGCCAGAATATATTAAAGAGATGCAAAGAAACTGGATTGGTAAATCTGTTGGAGCTTTAGTAGATTTTAAAGTTCAAGGTACTAATCATAAGTTTACAGTTTTTACAACACGTTGTGATACTTTATTTGGCGCAACATATTGTGTGCTTGCTCCTGAACATGAACTAGTAAACAAAATTGTTACACCTGAACAAAGCGAAGCTGTTGCTGCATATGTTGAATATGCTAAGAGTAAAAGTGATTTTGACCGTACAGAACTTAATAAAGAAAAAACAGGTGTTTTCACTGGAGCTTATGCTTTAAATCCAGTAAATAATCTACCTGTTCCTATTTGGATCGCTGATTATGTATTATCAAGTTATGGTACTGGCGCTATTATGGCTGTGCCTGCACATGATGAAAGAGATTATGATTTTGCTAAAAAATTCAATTTACCAATCATTCAAGTATTACAAAGTGATGATCCTGAATTTGATTTAAATCAATCTGCCTGGACGAAAGATGGTAATCACATTAATTCACAATTTCTAGATGGTTTAAATAAAGAAGATGCTATTAACGAAATGCTAAAATATCTTGAAAAATTTGGTATTGGTAAAAAATCAGTTAATTATAAACTTCGTGACTGGATTTTCTCAAGACAACGTTATTGGGGTGAACCATTCCCTGTAATTCACTGGGAAGATGGTACAATTTCTGTTCTAGATGAAAAAGAATTACCACTTGCATTACCAAAAGTAAATGGATTAAAATTAAGTGGAACTGGTGAATCACCACTTGCTAATGAAACTGAATGGTTAACAGTTGTTCGTGAAGATGGAGTTAAAGGTAGAAGAGAAACAAATACTATGCCTCAATGGGCAGGAAGTTGCTGGTATTATATTGGTTACTTGTTAAAAGAAAATGGCAAAGTAATGCCTTTAAGTGATCCTAAAGTTCAAGAAATGGTTAATTATTGGTTACCTGTTGATTTATATATTGGTGGAACAGAACATGCTGTACTACATTTATTATATGCTAGATTCTGGCATAAAGTGTTATATGATTGTGGTGTTGTTAAAACACTAGAACCTTTCCAAAAATTATTTAATCAAGGTATGATTTTAGGCGTTGATGGTGTTAAAATGTCTAAATCTCGTGGTAATGTTATTAATCCTGATTATATTGTTCAAAATTGGGGAGCTGATACATTACGTGTATATGAAATGTTTATGGGACCACTTGAAGCTATGAAACCTTGGTCAATGCAAGGGGTTGATGGTGCAAGACGTTTCTTAGATCGTGTATGGCGTTTATATACAGAACAAGTTGAAATTGTTGTTAGTGAAAATAGTAATTTAGAAAAAGTATACCATCAAACTGTTAAAAAAGTAACTGAAGACTATGAAGCTCTTCGTTTTAATACAGCTATTGCACAAATGATGATATTTGTAAATGAGGCATATAAAGAAAAACAAGTTCCTAGATGTTATATGGAAGGATTCTTAAAATTATTAAATCCTGTTGCTCCGCACATTACAGAAGAATTATGGACAACAACTTTAAATCATAAAGATTTAATTGTATATGAGCCATGGCCTGAATTTGATCTTGCAAAAACTGTCAATAATGAAGTAACAGTTGTTGTTCAAATTAATGGTAAATTACGTGATAAGTTAATGGTATCTGTAGATACACCAAAAGATGAGCTTGAAAAAGAAGCTTTAGAACTTCCTAGAATCAAGGAATTATTAAGTGGATTAACAATTAGAAAAGTAATTGTTGTTTCTAATAAATTAGTAAATATTGTAGCAAACTAAAGGGGTTTTATTTATATTAAGATTTGTTGTAGGTGGATTTGTAAGTATAATACTTTGTTTTTTAACAAAAATATTATGTACAGATAAAAAAGTGAAATATTTGTTAGTTGATTACAAAAATTATTATAGTTCTATTATAATTATTTTGTCTTTACTCAATTCATATTGGTTGTTAGAAAACATATCTTTAGAAAATATCTTTAAATTTGCCATATTTTCTATATTCATTGTAATAGCTTTGGTTGATTTACAAGACATGATTATACCAGATTCATTAGTTGGTTTTAATTTAATTTTGGTTATTGTATTTTATATTATTAATAAAAGGGCTATATTTATAAAACAGCCATTAAAATCTTTTGAAATTCTTTCTTCAATAATTTTTATGGTTGTATTTATGGGAATTGTTATTATATTTGATATTATATATAATAAAGAAATAATGGGTTATGGTGATATTAAACTATTATTTTTAATAGGTTTGATGAGTGGTATAACAAAATTAATGTATACTATTTTTGTTGCTAGTTTAATTGCGTTAGTTATTGAATTATTAAAAAATCGAAAAAAATCTGTTGCTTTCCCATTTGGCCCTTATTTGATAATTGGATTTGTATTTGTAAATTTATTTTAAAAAAAAGGAGATATAAAATGTTTTTAGGTATTACATGGTCATCAATTTGGCCAACGGTTAAAACTTGGATAAAGAATACAGCTTTCCCAGCTGCTGTTCGTTTAATCATTGGATTAATTTTAATGTTTATTGTTTTCTATATAATAAATGTTATTTTTAATAGACTACAAAAGAAACTTAAAAGAAAAAATGCTGATAAAACACTTTCAATTGTTTTAGTAAAAGCTGCTAGAAAAGCTTTAAAAATACTTGTATTTGTTGTTTTCTTAGGCTTTGTAGGGATTGATACTGCCTCTATTGGTGCATTAATTGCATCAGCTGGTGTTACCATTGGTTTAGCTTTACAAGGTGGTTTATCAAATATTGCTGGTGGAATAATTATCCTTTTAATGAGACCTTTTAGAATTGATGATTACATTAAAGGTCAAGGAGAAGAAGGTACTGTTGAAGATATTAAATTATTTTATACTACATTAAGAACACCAGACAATAAAGTTATTATGGTTCCTAATGGTGCATTAGCAAATGGTAATATTACTAATTATAGTATGAAAGATATTAGACGTGTTGATTTATCATTTACAATTGCGTATGAATCTGATTACTATAAAGCTAATAAAATTATTACAGAATGTGTAAACCAACATCAATTAGTATTAAAAGATCACGAACCATTTATCAGATTATCTGGACATGGTGATCACGGAATCATTATTGCATGTAGAGCATGGGCCAATAATGGTGATTATTGGACAGTTTATTTTGACTTGTTAGAAACAGTTAAAAATAAATTTGATGAAGCAGGTATTGTTATTCCATATCAACAACTTGATATTCATGTTAAAAATAACTAGTTTATATCATCACTACCAATAAAATTATTCGGGTCGTTGATTATTGTTTTAAATCTTATGATTGTAGCAATCGTTGATAGGATATTTGATGATAAAAATGATTTGTTTTGAATTGATGGTAAAGTATTGAATTCATCGTATGATAAAATAAGGAATAAAATTGTTCCAATTAATTGAAGAGAAACTGCAAATTTTGCAGTTTTTTTTATATTTTGATTATCTATCTTATTAATAATTGATTCTTTAATATCTAGTGTTGCTTTGATTGATGCGATATTGGAAATAAGAAATAAAAAAGATGCAAATAATTGAAGTTCAATATTCTCTAAATTATCAACATCTTGAATTGCCATTTTCTCACCTTTCAACATTATATGATGAAAACAAAATTTATATTGCAAAAAATATTGTCTTAATTTGTTTCTTATGGTATAATATATTGAAAATATATAGAAAGGAATACTCGAAATATGTCATTTACTGCATTTAATCATAGTGTAAGTGTTATAGGATTTGAGCGAAATAATACAAAATATTGTATGACTTGTGCATGGTGTATGCAAGCTGATTATAATAAAGTTTTATTATTAATTGGTGCTCAAAGTGTTACTGGATCGAAGATCATGAAAGGTGATATTATTGGTGTTAGTGCCTTAAGTAAGTACCAAAGAGATATTGCATTACAAATAGGTGAGAATCACTCAGATACAACAAATAAATTAGAAGGCATTCAGTACAATATTTCTGACGATGCTTTGTTTATTCTTAATGCTGCAAGACTTATGAAAGTTAGAGTAATTGATATATTACATTTAAAGGGAATAGAAGAAGATAATCTTATTTATGGTGAGATTGTTGAGAAGGTAGAAACTGTGTTCCCATTTTTAAATATGAGTGATATTTAAGATGCGTAAAATATTTTTATTGCTAGTTTTGATGGTTTCTTTACTACTTGTTACAAGTTGTAGTGGTAAATATGGACCAAAAGAAAAAGTTACTATTATCCTTGAAGATGGAAGGGAAATTAGATTAGAATTATATCCTGAAGTTGCGCCAATATCTGTTGCTAATTTTTTAAATTTAGTTGATTCTAAATACTATGATGGTGTAATTTTCCACCGTGTAATTGAAGGTTTCATGATTCAAACAGGTGGTTATTATGTTGTTAACGGTAAGATATTCGAAAATCCATCTGTTCCTACTATTAAAGGTGAATTTTCTGCAAATGGTGTAGAAAACAAATTAAAACACAAAGCTGGTGTAATTTCAATGGCAAGAACTAATGTTATGGATAGTGCCACAGGGCAATTCTTCATTTGTTCAGATGATTGTGCAGAGTTAGATGGTCAATATGCCGCGTTTGGAAGAGTTCGTGATAATAAGAGTTTAAAGGTTGTTAAAGAAATAAGTAAGGTTATTACAAGAAATTACTCAACTGAATTTGCTGATTTACCATACGATATGATTATTATTAAAACTATTGTTAGAGGCTAATATGAAGAAAATATTATTTAGCTTAACAGCTATCATATTCATATTTTTGCTAACTAGCTGTGGTAAAGAGTTTAATGTTTATTTTTATGCTGATGGTCAATTAATTGATACTAAAATTGTTAAATATAAAGATGAAATTGAATTAATTGATGCACCTATTAAACATTACTATAATTTTGTTGAATGGCGTTATGAAAATGGTCAAAAGTATAATGGCGAAAAAATGCCTAAAAATGATTTAAAGTTATTTGCTTATTATGTGGAGGATGAGAACTTGGAAAAAATAGTTATTAATTTAGAAGATGGACGTAAGATTTATGTTGATCTTTATAGTGATGTTGCACCTATATCAGTTGAAAATTTCTTGAAATTAGTTGATGCTAATTATTATGATGGTGTTATATTTCATCGTGTAATTAAAGATTTTATGATACAAACAGGTGGATTTGCAATTAGCAATAATACAATTGTTGGTAAACCACAACTTACTCCAATTGTAGGTGAATTTATTGCTAATGGATATCAAAATAATCTTAAACATGAAGCTGGAGTAATCTCTATGGCAAGATCAACTGATATGAATAGTGCGACTAGTCAATTCTTTATTTGTTCAGCTGATAGTCCACATTTAGATGGGCAATATGCTGCTTTTGGTAGAGTTTCAGATGCTGAAAGTTTAAAAGTAGTAATGGATATCAGTAATGTTAGAACTGGATATTTAAATCAAATGTTTGCTAATTTTCCAGTTAATCCAATTGTTATTGCCTCAATTGAAAGAGCATAGTGTAGGAAAAAATTAATTAATAAAGAAAGGATAAAAAAATGAAAAAAGTTATTGTTACATTGTTTTTAGTCTTCACAATGTCATTTGTTTTTGGTTGCCAACCTCCACAAGGTGGAACAACTAAAAAATATGCATTATCATTTTATAATGGTGAAGAATTACTTGAAACTATTGAATTAGCTGAAGGAGCAGCAATTCAATTAATTGAAGCACCTGAGGTTGAAGGTTATAAGTTTGTTGGATGGTTTGATGCTGAAGACAAAGAATTTGAATTAACTACAATGCCTGCAGAAGCTGTTAATGTTTATGCTAAATATGAAGAAGAAAAACCTGCTACTCCATTATATTCATATAAATTTGTAGATTATGATGGTACAGTTTTATATGAACGTAATGTTGCTGAAGGTACTAATATTTTGGTGCCAGCAACTCCTAAACGAGAAAAAGAAGGCGTAATTTCTTATACTTTTGCTGGTTGGGTTGATGAGAATGGTTCTAAAGTTACTTTCCCATTAAGTATTGGTGCTGAAGATGTAGTATTTACAGCTACATATACTTCAAGAGAAGTTGTTGTTGTTAAATATGAAATTGATGGTGGTAACTGGTCTTATTATGGATATGCAGATGTTGTAAAAGATTTATTAAACGATTACAACAAATTTGCTGGTACATCATATACTGTAGATACATTACCTATTGGAGCTTGGGTATGTACTAATTTCCATAGCTTCTATTATAGTGGTTCAAACGCTCAAAAATGGAGCTGGTTAGTTGATTATTTAACATCAACTTGTAGTCCACAAAATTACAAAGCTTTCAGCAATATTAAAAAATGTAATTCCGCAAGTCAATTAAATGCATTAGATGATTCATATAAATATTCTGTTTCTTATGAATTTAGAGCATTTATTATCGGTGGATTAATTGATTCAAATGCAAGCTATCCTACATCAGATTATTCTACTTATGAATTACAAAATAATTTCTGGGAATATTATAATGAATTTATTAAAGATACTTTAACAGTTGAATATGAACCAAATAAAGTTATCACACTTAAAAATGCGTATAAAGCAGATCATGAATTTGCTGGTTGGTATGACAACCCTGAATTTACTGGTAATCCTATTAAATCAATTAAATTAACAGGTGACGTAACTCTTTATGCTAAATTTAATATTCCTAATCCTGTTGAAGAAATCAAAGTAAACAATATGGTTAGCGAACTTGCAAGATATGAAACATTACAATTAGAATGGGAAGTATTACCAAGTGATGCTGGAAATAAAAAATTAAAATTTGCATCTTCTAATCCTAATGTTTTAACTATTACTCAATCAGGTTTAATTACTGCTGTTGATAATGGTACAGCTAAAATTACAATTAGTTCTATTTTAACTCCTAGTACAAAAGTTGAATTTGACGTTGTAGTTTATATTCCAAATTGTATTGAAGTTCAAATGGAATCATCTACTGCATATGTAGGCGAACAAATTACAATTGTACCATCATTTGTTGGTAAAAATGGATCTAACGAAGGTGCATTTAGCTATCAATCATTAAATGAAGGTGTTGCAACTGTAGATGCTTCTGGTATCGTTACAGGTGTTTCTGCTGGTAATGCTGAAATTCTTATCAAAGAAGAAAATACAGGAACAACATTAGTTGTTGGTGTAACAATTCTTGATAATGAAATTTCTAGTATTTTAGAATTATTACTTAATGCACATGAAGATAATGTATTCGTACGTAATAATTTACCTGTAGGTGCAGGTACTCCTGCTTACTATACTGATGTAATCGGTAGTGTTAACAAAATTTTATTTAACAATCCATTAGAAGTTAATACTTCAAAAGTTTCAACAGGAGATGGAACAGGAAACTATTACACATTACGCGATGTTGAATTTATTACAGTTCACTATACAGGTAATATGAGTGCAGGCGCTGATGCTTTAGCAAATGCTAATTATTTTGTAACAAAAGATGCTGGTGTGTCTATTCACTATACAACTGGTAATGATGGTGTTTACCAATGCTTAAGTTTAAATAAAGGGGCATGGCATGCTGGTGACTCTGGTTCTATTTCACAAGTTGGACATTTTGAATGGTTCCCAACAGGTGTTAAATATGATGGTGTTGATTTAATGGATGTTGAGTTTAGTGCTTCTGATGATTTCTATTTTGAAATTAATGGTAAGAAGACATCTGTTAAACTTCCAACTCCTTATAATTATAATTCAAGAAATACTGATCACATTTACAATGAAGATGGTACAATAAGTTCTCAACCTGATTGCAGCTCAAGATTTAGTGCAAGAACTCCTGAATCATTCTTTAATGATCTTGGATTTGCTGTTAAAATTGTAAACGGTGAATATTATATGGGTAAAACATGGTGGTGCTATAGCCAAGTATCAGAAGGAAGAATTTGTTCTAATGGTGGTAACTATAACTCTATTGGTATTGAATCATGTGTAAATAAAGGTTCAGATTTATGGTATACATGGCAAAAAACAGCTCAATTAGTAGCTCAATTAATGCAACAATTTAATTTAAGCATTGAAAGAGTTAAAGGTCACCATTTCTATACAGCAAAAGATTGTCCTCAACCAATGCTTGAAAATGATTTAGAAATTTGGTATGAATTTGTTGAACTTGTAAAAGCTGAATATGAATTATTAACTAAATTTAATGATTATAACATTACAGTTGTATCTAATAACCCTGACATCGTTAATAATAGAGGAAGAGTAATTAATCGTCCTTACCTAACTACTTCAGTAAGTTACACTGTAACAATTGAAAAAGATGGTGTTGAACAATCAATTACTTTATATTCACTAGTTGAAGGTAAATATAATATCTAATCAAAAAAAAGGATTCACAATTGTGAATCCTTTTATTTTCGCTTGGTGTGCCTAGAAGGAATCGAACCTTCAACACAAGAATCGGAATCTTGTATTATATCCATTTAACTATAGGCACATTTATTATATATTATCATAAAAACTAAAAAAAAGCAAATTTTGAATTAAATTAACTAATTTATTTTAGATTATGTTTTATTTGTAATTTTTAATAAAATATGGTATAATAAGAAATGATAAAAACACAGGAAGTGAATTATGAGTAGTATAAAAGAAAATCTAGAAAAAGTACAGGAAACATTAAAAGAATATCCAAATGTAAGAATAGTCGCTGCAACAAAATATGTTGATGTTGACAAAGTTAAAGAACTAATTGATTGTGGAATTAAAGATTTAGGAGAAAACAGAACTGATGTTTTTTTAGAAAAATATGAAGCATTAAAAGATGAAAATGTTAATTGGCATTTCTTTGGTGTATTACAAGCAAGAAAAGTTCGTTCTATTATTGATAAAATAGATTATTTGCATTCTTTAGATAGTTTATCATTAGCTAGTGAAATTAGTAAAAGAAGAAAGACACCATTAAAGTGTTTTGTACAAGTTAATGTATCTAATGATCCAAATAAGTCAGGTATCGATGAATCTAAAGTGATATCATTCATTAAATCTTTAGCTAAATATCCAAATATTGAAGTTGTTGGTTTAATGACTATTACTAAACTTACTTTTTATGAAGAATTACTTGATGAATATTTTAGAACTATGAAAGAACTTCAAGAAGAAGTTCAAGCATTAGAACTACCATATGCACCATGTACAGAGTTATCGATGGGTATGAGTAACGATTATACGATTGCTGTTAAAAATGGTGCCACAATGGTTAGACTTGGTAGAATATTATATAATTAGGAGAGAATATGCGTAAAAAGGAAAAAGAATTTAAAACACCTTTAACGGCTTTTCAACTATTGGAAAGAATAATAGTTAAAGACAGCGTTCAACTTTTAGATATAGCAAATTTATTAAAAAGTGGTAAACCGGTTTTATTAAGTTTTGAACTTATGAATGTGGAAGAAGCAAATAAAATGATTGGATTTTTATCAGGTGTAGTTTATGCTTTGGAAGGTCAAACACATTTTACAGGTGATAAAACAATTTTATTTGGTTCTAAAGAAAATTATGAAGATGGAACTTTAGACAAATTTGTTAAAGAGAGAAATAATTAATGAAAGACGCATTAGCGATTTTGTACCACATTTTAAATGTGTATTATTATTACATGATAATAGTAATAATAATGTCATGGGTGCCTGACATTCATAGTAAAAGATGGTACATAGGAATGAGAAAAGTAAGCGATGTATATTTAGGAAGATTTAGAGGTTGGTTTAGTTTTAATATGATTGACTTTACACCAGCTATTGGTCTTATAATTTATGATTTAGCTTTATTCTTTTTAAGATATGTAATTACGATAATATAGAGGAAATGATTATGAAAAACTATAAAGATACTTTATTAATGATGCAAACTGAATTTCCAATGAGAGGAGATTTAGGTAAAAAAGAACCTGAAATTCAAAAATTTTGGGAAGAACTTAATGTTTATGAACAAAGATTAGCAAAAAATGCTAATAATGATCCATTCTATTTACATGATGGTCCACCATATGCAAATGGTAAGATTCACGTTGGTCATGCTTTAAATAAAACATTAAAAGATTTTATTATTCGTTATATGTCAATGTGTGGTTACTATTCACCATTTCAACCTGGATGGGATACACATGGTCTTCCAATTGAAAATGCTTTAAGCAAAGATAAAAAAGTTAATCGTAAAGCTATGTCACTTAGTGAATTTAGAACACTTTGTGAACAATATGCTAGAGAACAAGTAGAACTTCAAAAGGTTGGATTTAAACGTTTAGGTGTTTTTGCGGATTGGGAAAAACCTTATTTAACATTAAACAAAAGTTTTGAAGCTGAACAAATTCGTATTTTCGGAAAAATGGCTAAAAAAGGTTTAATTTATAAAGGGTTAAAACCTGTTTATTGGTCTCCATCTTCTGAAACAGCATTAGCAGAAGCAGAAATCGAATATTATGATGTTACAAGTGATGCTATTTTTGTTGCGTTCCCAGTTGTTGATGGAAAAGGTATGTTATCAAATGAATGTAAATTAGTGATTTGGACTACTACTCCATGGACAATTCCTGCTAACCTTGCAATTTGTGCAGGACCAAATATTGAATATGCAGTTGTATCAATGAATAATGGACAATTTGTTGTTGCGAAAGAACTTCTTGAAAATTTCACTAAAACTATTGGTGTAGAAGAATATGAAATTATAAAAACATATTTAGGATCTGAATTAGAAGGTATAACTTATCACCATCCATTATTTGATCGTAATTCTCCAGTTATTTTAGGGGATCATGTTACTTTAGATGCTGGTACTGGTTTAGTTCATACTGCTCCTGGTCATGGTGCAGACGACTATATTGCAGGTAAAAAATATGGTTTAGATGTTCTTTGTCCTGTTGATAGCTTAGGTCGAATGACTAAAGAAGCAGGTGAATTTGAAGGGTTAAAAATTGAAGAATGTAATACAGCTATTATGGCTAAGATGGCTGAGGTTGGTATGTTAATTCATGCTGAAAAGATTACTCATAGTTATCCACATGATTGGCGTACTAAAAAACCTATTATTTTCCGTGCCACACCACAATGGTTTGCGTCTATTGGTAAAATTAAAGATGAAATCATTGAAAATATTAGAAATGTAAAATGGGTTCCTAATTGGGGTGAAATACGTATTACTAATATGATTAAAGATCGTGATGATTGGTGTATTTCTCGTCAAAGAGTTTGGGGTGTTCCAATTCCTGTTTTCTATGCGGAAGATGAAACTCCAATTCTAGAAGAAGAAGTAATTGAACATGTTGCTGCTATTTTTGAAGAAAAAGGTTCAAATGCTTGGTACGAAATGGAAGCAGTTGATTTATTACCAGCTGGTTTCACTCATCCAGGTAGCCCTAATGGCATTTTCAAAAAAGAAACTGATATTATGGATGTATGGTTCGATTCAGGAACAAGTCACCACGCTGCATTTAAGCAAACTTACAATGTTTACCCATGTGATTTGTATTTAGAAGGTGCTGACCAATATCGTGGTTGGTTTAATTCAAGTATTTCAACTGGTGTTGCAACTACTGGTGTTGCACCATTCAAAAATGTATTAACACACGGCTTTACATTAGATGGTGAAGGACGCAAAATGAGTAAGTCATTAGGTAATACCATTGATCCAATTCAAGTATGTAATGAATCAGGTGCAGATATTTTAAGATTATGGGTTGCATCAGTTGACTATCAAGCCGATTGCCGTATTTCTAAAGAAATTATTTCACAAAATAGTGAAGCATATCGTAAGATTAGAAATACATTCCGTTTTATGTTAGGAAATCTATTTGATTTTAATCCTGAAACTGATTGTATTGAATATGATAATTTACCTGAATCTGATCAATATATGATGTGCTTGTTATCTGATTTAATTGAAAAAATCCATAACGCTTATAAGAACTATGCATTTGATGAAGTTTATCGTTCTGCATTAACTTATATGACAAATCAATTATCAAGTTATTATTTAGATTACACTAAAGACATTCTTTATATTGAAAAAGCTAATTCACATGCTAGAAGAAGTATTCAAACTGTAATTTATCATACTACTAAAGCACTTGCAACTCTTCTTACACCATTAATTCCTCATACAACTGAAGAAGTTTATAAGTATTTTGTTGGTAATAAAGAAGCAAGTATTTATTTAGAAAACATGCCTGTTGCTATTAAATATGAAAATGCTGAAATCTTAAAAGCAAAATATGCTGAATTTATGCTATTAAGAAATGATGTATTAAAAGCTTTGGAAAATGCTCGTAATGCTAAAATTATTGGTAAGAGCTTTAGTGCAAAACTTTCTATTAAACCAACTGAAAATGTTCAAAAATTAATTGATAGTATGAATATTAATTTACAACGCGTATTTATTGTTTCTGATTTTGCTGTTGTAAATGGAGAATTGAACGGAGAATCATTTGATAGCGGTGTTATTTTAGTTGAACCAGCTGAGGGTGTTGTTTGTAGTCGCTGTTGGCAAGTGGTTCCTAGTGTAAATGAAGAAGAACTTTGTCCACGTTGTCATGAAATTTTAAATAAGTAGGTATCAAGATGGCAATGGTAATACATTTTTTTCGGAATCGAAATTTAGAACGTTTTGATTACGCTGATTTATTTCTTCATTTTGAAGAATTACCTAATTGTGTAGTAACTTCTGATGATGAACAAGTATCAATCGTATATCATGATGAACTATTTAACTTAAAATATCCATTCTACATTACTAAACGTTCAAGAGTTAGTAATATTTATAGCATTAGTGCTCAATATGTCAACATTCGTTTTCTAGTTGAAATTCCAGAAATATTACCTGAACCTGTCTCACGACAAGTTTTATCAGTTATTGATAATTTATGTCAAAAATTTCAATTTGACATTTATTATGATGGTGCTACTGATGCTGAAAAGTTTGATATGCTAAAAATGATGAAAGTTTATAGTGAAAATCGTCAAAAATTTATCGAACAAAATCCTGAATATGAATATTTTACTTTGCCTGGTGAAATAATTACGCATATGTGTAATTATCAACAAGTTATTCCATTTTTAAAAGAAAAAGTTAAAGAAAATATTCATATGGCAGAATATGTAATGTTAGCAAACAAAGAAAGTAAAAACTGTGTCTTAACAGTTGACTGGGAAGTTGGACAAACATTACTTTTCCCTCCTCATCTAGATTATATTAGAATTATAGAGTTTGGCGAAAAGATTTTGGTTCCTACTAATATATTCTTTAAACTTACTGAACGTTACATGTATGAACTTAAAAACTATTTACCAACTCATAGTTTATTAATGTTAACATCTAAAGGTGTTAAAAAAGTTACTAAACGCGTGAAAAAACTAAAAAAATATCAAGTGGATAGTAATTTTAAAGAAATTAGTATTATTCAAGTAATTGAAAATTAGGAGATATAAAATGAAATTAAATAAAATGATCGATCATACTATCTTAAAAGCATTTGCTACAAGCAAAGATATTGAAAAACTTTGTAATGAAGCAATTCAATATGATTTTAAGAGTGTATGTGTTAATCCGGCAAACGTTAAACTTGCTAGCGAATTATTAGCTGATAGTGATGTATTGGTTTGCACAGTTATTGGTTTTCCTCTAGGAGCAAATACAAAAGAAGTAAAGATGTTAGAAACATTAGACGCAGTAAAAAATGGTGCACAAGAAATCGATATGGTAATCAATGTTGCTAAAGCAAAAGAACATGATTATAAATATATTGAAGATGAAATTCGTCTTGTTGTTGGTGCAGCAGGAGGTAATACTGTTAAAGTAATTTTAGAAACTTGCTATTTATCAGAAGATGAAAAAGTAGCTTGTACTTTAGCAGCAGCGCGCGCCAAAGCTAATTTTGTAAAAACATCTACTGGATTTGGTACAGGTGGAGCTTTAATTACAGATATTGTTACTATGAAAGCTAACATTACACCGGAGATGGAAGTAAAAGCAAGTGGTGGAATTAAAACGTTAGATGATGCTCTTGCGATGATTAAAGTTGGTGCTACTCGTATTGGTACTTCAAGTGGAATAGCAATTATAGAAGCTTATAATGCACAAGAAGGGGAATAATATGAAAGCAACTCCTCATATTCAAGTAACAGAAGAAAATGTTATCGCAAAGACAGTTTTGATGCCTGGTGATCCTTTACGTGCAAAATATATTGCAGAAACTTATTTGGAAAATGTAGTATGTTTTAATAATGTTCGTGGAATGCTTGGATTTACTGGATATTATAAAGGCGAAAAAGTATCAGTTATGGGAAGTGGAATGGGAATGCCAAGTATTGGTATTTATTCATACGAATTATTTTCTAACTATGGAGTTGAAAATATTATTCGTATTGGTTCTGCTGGGGCTTATACAGATGATTTAGATTTATTTGATGTTGTACTTGCAGAAAAAGCATACAGTGAATCTACTTTTGCTTATGTTCAAGGAAAAGAAACTAGCGATACATTAGAATCAAGTCCAAAACTTAATGAAATTATTGAAGCTTCGGCCAATTCATTAAATATTAAACTTCATAAAGGGACAATTCATTCTTCTGATGTATTTTATCATCAAGAATCTGTACATGAGAGATTATTTAAAGAAAAAGGCTGCATTTGTGTAGAAATGGAATCTTTTGCTTTATTTCATAATGCAAATGTATTAGGTAAAAATGCTGCTTGTATTTTAACAATTTCTGATTCATTAGTTACATCAAAGGTAACTACATCAGAACAACGTCAAACAGCTTTCAATCAAATGATGGAAATAGCTTTAAATACATGTATCTTAATAAATAAACAAAACTAAGTAAAAAGTTTAAAAATGGCCTAGAATTAGGCCATTTTAACTATTATAATAGATAATGGAGCGTTTTATGCAAATAAATGAGTTTTTAATTAATAACACACCTATTTATCATTTATCTACAAATAAATTCAAAACTAATCTTTTTGGATTTTCTTTTGTTATGCCATTATCTCATGAATATTTACCAGAACTAACACTATTAGCACAAATGTTTACAAAACAAACAAAGTCATTTAATACTGAACGAGAATTTGCGTTTAAATTAAATGAATTGTACGATACACAAATATTTTATAATTTTGAAAAAAAAGGAAAAATTTTACAAATTTCTTTTTATTTGCATACTATATCAGATAAGTACATTCCAAATAATATTGATTTAATAGATAATGCTTTTAAATTATTTATGGAAGTTGTATTTTCTAAGAAAACAATTACTAAAGAAATATTAGAAAAAGAAAAAAAGATTTATATTGAATCATACGAAAGTAAAATGTCAAATGTTTTATACGCATCAAGTATTAAATTTTATGAAAAAATGTTTAAAAACGAAAATTATTTGAATCATTTAGAAGCTGATGTTGATGAAATTAATATTGTTACAATTGAATCTCTAACAAAAGCTTATGACAAATTAATGTCATCAACGAAATTTGGTTTTGTTATAGGCGATTTAAAACAAGAAAAAATAATTGAATTATTTCATGAAGTACCTGAAAATATTAATGTATCGTATGAGTTAAATGATTATGATACTAAAAAAATCGAAAAGGTAAATTTTGAAAAAGTTTCATCTTCGATTCCTCAATCATTATTAATAATGGGTTACCGTGTAGATATTAGGGTTGATTCAAAATTGTATTTTGCAATGTGCTTATTGAATAAATATTTGGGTGGAGGTTTTGATTCACTTTTTATTAGAAAAATACGTGAAGAACATAATTTAGTTTACACTATTGGATCTGAGTATGATTGGTATAAAGGTGTAATGATTATTAATAGTGGATTTGAATATAAAGATTATAATTTAGTTATGGATTTAGTAATAGAATGTATTAATGATGTAAAAAAAGGTGTTATTGATTGGGAACTATTAAATGCTGTTAAAAAACAAATGATTAGTGAGCAAATGGAAGCCGAAGATAATTTAATTAGTTTAATTGAAATTGTAAACCAAAAATATTTTTATCCGAACAAAACCATTAGCAATCAATTAAAAATTGATCGAATAAATAATATTAAAGTAGAAGAATTAATTTCTGCTGCATATTATTTAAACCTTGATACAGTCTTATTGGTAGGGGAGGAAGATGCACATGATAATTCGAAGTGATAAATGGCATGAAGAATATTATTATGAGAAACTTACTAATGGCCTAGAGATTTACTTAATGACTAAACCTGATTATAAGAAAACTTATGGTTCAATTAGTGTAAATTTTGGCTCGTTAGATCTTGAATTCATTCCTCCTTTTAAACAAGAATTTGTTAAAGTTCCAAACGGTGCTGCCCATTATTTAGAACATGAGATGTTTAAACAAAAAAATGATATTAGTCTAAGATTTGCAGAACTAGGTGCCGAATGCAATGCATTTACGACTTTTGATCGAACAGTTTATATGTTCAACACTTTAGAAAATCCAATTGCTTGTACAAAGTTGCTATTTGAACTAGTTCAAACAAAGAATTATTCAAATGAAACAATTGATAATGAAAGAAGTAGCATTATTAATGAAATAAAAATGTATGAAAATTTGCCGAATAGTGTTCATTATAATGAATGCTTGAAAAGTTTATATACTAATTGTAATGTTCGAAATGAAATATCTGGTAGTGTTGAATCTGTTAGATTGATTAATAAAGAAATACTTGATATTTGTTATGATACTTTTTATCATCCTAGTAATATGTGTTTAGTTTTAGTTGGTAATTTCGATTTAAATGAAATGATTGAAACTATTAAATATGAACAATCTTTAAAAAAATTTAGAGATTTTGAAGTTATTAAAAGAAATTATCCCGTTGAAAGTAAGGATGTAAATAAAAAGAAGCTCGTTATAAATTACGAACTTCCTATTCCAAAAATCGCATTAAATTTAAAAATACCTGTTAATAATTCCATGTCAATAGATAATTTAAGAAATGATTTAGCACTAGCAATATTAGTTGATTATAATTTCGATGAAACTTCAAGATTTTATGAGGAGTTAACATATAAAGAAATTATTAACAATTCATTTTTTTATGAATCAATAATTGAAGATGGATTTGGCTATTTTATGATTGCATGTGATACTCATAATTATCAAGAATTTGAAAGAATCGTGCTAGATAAAATGTTAAATTTGGATCTATTAGATGAAGAAAATTTTAATCGATACAAAAACACGATTTTTGCGTCTAACATAAGAAAAATGAATAATTTAGATTATTATGTTTCATCCTTGACAGATGCATGTTTTTGTAATTTATCTTTATTTGATATTTTTGACGCAATATTAACTTTAACTTTGGATGACGTTAATAAAATGAAAGAACTTTTTATTGAAAAATTAATTACTACTGTTATTTTTAAGGATGAACAACATCAATAGTATAGTTAAATTGATAGTTAGAAATATCACATTCTGGTAGATTTTTTAACTTTCGTAAATAGTTAATATTTAATACATCAATTCCAATTGAATATGCATATTTAAATACTTTATCGATTTCTTCGATGAAGTATTTTTTTGTATATTCGCTAAATATTTTATCTTCTATCGTATCACTATAAACATACGCAATATCAGCTTTTATTACGATATCAATTAGTTGATCAGGTTTATTAGGATTTAAACTTAAATTAAATAAATAATTATTGATTACTATTTCTAAATCTTTTAGATTAAGAATTAAATCAGTAAAATTGTTAATTAAATATAACCCAGGATAATCTACATATTTTAACACTTCAATTTGACTATTATTTATAAAATAAATAATACCACTGTTTTCTAGAGTATGATGTGGCTCCTTTTGATTTTCAAAGATTGTTTTGTTGACTTCAATTAGTGGATAACCTATTGAATAGTTAGGGATAATATAATCATTAATGAAGTCATAGAAGTTTGCTACTTTATAGTTGTGAGCTTTTTTTTGGCCAGTTAATAATGTATAGAATAAAGTAGTTTCTTCAAATACTTGTACTTTATAAATATCCTTAATAGTTTCTTGCGTAATGTATATTTCAAAATTTGGGTAAAAAAGAGGACCATTTCTAAAAAATGTATATAAATATTCTAAATTTTTACTATTTATGAAGCGCTCGCTTATAAAAACTGTTTTAATGTGCTTAAATTCTAATATAATATCTAGATTTTTATTAATTTCTTCAATTGCGTTAGAAATTGTTTTGCCTTTTGCGGTACCGATATACGCATTATGTTCTGAAGAAGTAGATGTCTCGGTTTGAGTTAAATTGGCATTATTAATAACATAGGCAGTAACTTCAAACATATTTTCATTTTCTATAAAATCAAATCCAAAACTTATAACAAAACTTACTTCATGAATTTCAACGTAACTATAGCATCCTGTTAATGTTAAAAGCATCAATACGAATATTAAATACTTAATTCTTCTCAAGTGTATCACCTTCTTTAGGTGTAAAATATTGTTTTACTTTTCTTTTTATTGGAATACTTGGATCAAAGAAATAAAGTTCGTCAAATGATTTGACAGATAATAAATATGTAAATATTAATATTGCGGCTAAAAAGAATCCATAAAGACCTAAAAAATATGAAAATGATATTACCAGAATTCTTGAAAGTGATATTGTGGTTATTAAATGTAAATTGTTAGTAAATGCAAAAGTTGATAAATAACATACTGAAGTTAATAATAAAATTAAAGGTCCAATTAATCCGCTTTTTATTGCGTTTTGTCCTATAAATAAACCGCCTAAAAAGATAATGATATTTTGAATATAACCACTAGATGATCTACTAGTTGCATATCGATATAGTTCAAATAACATTAGAATGATTGAAATTTCTAGAAACATTGGAAGTGTAGTTCCTTTTTCAGTAAGTTTTAAATTGGATAACGAATATATCGTTAAACTACTTGTATGATAATTGATTAACGCTACATAAAAACCTAATAGAAAGACTGAAACAATTAGAAACATTAAAACTAGAAACCTAGAAAAAAGAGAATAGTAAATAGGTGTATTGACATCTGTTTTCATTGTTGAAAATAAAAATAGATTAACCGGTACAATCGATACAACAGGAGAACCATCTAAAATAATAGCAGTTTTACCTTTTATTATTGATAAAGCTACATTTTGCGGTGAACTAGTTGATAATGTCATAGGAACAAGATGTGATTTTTGAAACTTTTTATTAATTGTATTAATAGATGTTATATTCTTTTCAGAAATTGTATCTAATTGTTGTTTGATTTTTTCATTTCTATTTTTATTTTTTTCTAAAGATATTATCGCAATCTTATTAGAAGACGTTGTATTTAAATTATGATACTCTATTTTAACATCTTGATTAGTTAAATGTTTTCGTAATAAAGCGATATTTTTATCTAAACTCTCAACAAATCCATCTTGTGATGAAAATAAATCAATCGGATCAAGTACTGAACTTTCAGTTTGCCTTGAATTATTAATTGGTAAATTAAATTTAAATGCTTTTGATTCATTAATATAAAGAATTAGTTCACCATTCATAATATCGTCAAATATTTTTTGGTGATTTTTACATTCATTAACTATTCCAGGAAATGCATTATCTAATTCATTGATATTATTTTGGTTTATTTTGTTAAGGTAGTAGTTGTTAAATTCTTTAATATCACCAATATTTGATGAATAAATTAATAAAAGCCTACTATTATCAAGAGTAAATTCTTTTGTTATTATCTCATCACTTGTTTTAATTCGATTGATAATCTGTTGATACATCGATTTTCCTCCATCTCGAATATATAATAATTGTTGAAGTTAATATAAAAGTGGTTATTGATAAAATCATTGCTAAAATACGTAAATATTGATAATTTAATATTAAGAAAAAGACTAAAGGTAATAAAATTAAGAAGTATGACAAAACAAAATATTTATGATATTTTTTATTTAATGTATCTTTAATGGTAATTACATTGAAAGGTACTTTATAAAATGTGGTTGTTAATGTTAGAAAAAGAAGAAGAATATCAAAATGCTCAAAAAATCTTTTTCCTTGATGACTAAAATACCTATTGATAGAAGGCATTTGTAAACCTTCATAATATCGATAATTAACAAGCGTAAAACTATCGATAATTTGCATACTTGCGCTAATCATTATAATTGAAGATACAATTATTAATCCTTTTTTACTAATTGGTGATTTGTATTCCTTATTATATAAAGTATACAAAAATAAGTCGGTACAAATCGTTATATAGTATAATCCTTTTAAGAGATTAATGTTAATAGATCCAAACAGTTCCATATTTAAATTATTATTATATTCAAAATCAAATATAAAAGGTACAAACCAGATTAATCCAGTAATCAGTATTAATGCTAATCTTAATAATTTAGCAATATCTAGAAATGATAAAAAACAAGTAAGTATAATTGTGATAATTGCGAATAGACTAACTGGTGTTAACTGATAAAAATTAATACCCATTAATTGACTAGATATATAAATAAGCACAATATTGTGGATAAGTGAATTTAATAATAAGAAAATTTTAAAAAATGTTTTGTTTTTTAGGCTTTCAATGTCATTTGTGGGTTTATAGAATAAAATGAGTATAAAAACAAATATTAAACTAAATAAAGGTACCATCCAAGATATTTTTGAGAAATCTTGCATGATTAATGAAGAATAACATATACTTGCAAAGTTTAAATTGTAATATAACATAATTAAATAAATGTAAATGTTGGATATTCGTTTATTATTTTCCAAAAGTATCACCTATTTGTAGTTTTTCCAATTATTAAAAAAATATAACTTTTTGCTTATTAAAAAGTTTTAATAAAATAATACATTGTTAAATGAATAATATTAAAATTTAATTTAAATTCTGAATAGTTTTTCTTGAATAATCATTTTTGGCATTAATAAATATAAAATGGGAAATTTTAATAATATGTTATATAATGTTATAATTTTAGTGCAACCTATTGATAAATATATTTATGGAGGAAAAATGTTTAATTTAGTTTTATTAATCGGAAAAATGACAGACAAACCCGTTCTTAGAACACTAGAAAATGGTCAAATTGTTGGTCACTTTGCAATTGCTGTACAACGTCCATTTAAAAATATGGATGGTGAGTACGAAACATATTTTATTAATTGTTCCGTATGGAATGCTATGGCACAAAATATGGTTGAATATTGTAATAAGGGATCAACTGTCGCAGTTAGAGGACATCTAATAACAAAAGACGAAAAAATAATAAATGATAAGGGGGAACAAATTAATATAAAAATACCAAGTATTTATGTTGAAAGAATTAATTTTATCAGTTTATAATATTTGATACATTTAGAGTTTTCTAAATGTATCTTTTTTTCATTGTAAATTAGCCCTATTAAAATTTATTTTGTGTTATAATATATTAAATTGAGGTGGCTTATGAAACAATATCTGGATTTATGTAGAACAATATTAGAACAAGGTACTAATAAGAGTGATCGTACTGGCACTGGAACAATTTCTCGTTTTGGTCATCAAATGCGTTTTGACTTAAATGAAGGATTCCCATTATTAACTACTAAAAAGGTTTATTTAAGAGCAATTATTCATGAACTTTTGTGGTTTGTTAAAGGTGATACTAATATTAAATATTTGGTTGATAATGATGTTCGCATTTGGAATGAATGGCCATACAAATCATATACACAATCAGATGATTATCAAGGTGAAACAATTGAAGAATTCATTGATAAAGTTAAAAATGATGATGAATTTGCTAGAAAATATGGTGACTTAGGTCCAGTATATGGAAGACAATGGCGCTCATTTGGATTTGATGATAATTCTGGATTTGTAGATCAATTAGCAAATGTTATAGAACAAATTAAATCTAATCCAAATTCTCGTAGATTAATTGTATGTAGTTGGAATCCATTATTAATTGATAAAATGGCATTACCACCATGTCATACGCTATTCCAATTCTTTGTAAATGATGGAAAATTATCATGCATGTTATATCAAAGATCAGCTGATGTATTTTTAGGTGTACCATTTAATATTGCATCTTACGCATTATTAACAATGATGGTAGCAAAAATTTGTAATTTAGAGTTAGGTGAATTTGTACATACATTAGGTGATGCACACATTTACACTAATCATCTAGAACAAATTAATAAACAATTAAAAAGAACTCCAAGAAGTTTACCAAAAATGATTATTAAAGGTGATCAAAAGAATATCGAAGATTTTGTATTCGAAGATTTTGAATTAGTTGATTATAATCCACATAGCGGGTTGAAAGGAACAGTGGCTGTATAATGAAGTCTTTAATTGTAGCAATTGGCGTTAATGGTTTAATAGGTAAAGGAAATGATTTACCTTGGCATTATCCTGAAGATTTAAAATATTTTAAGAAAGTAACGTCTGGACACCCAGTATTTATGGGATATAATACTTTTTTGTCAATTTATAATCGATTAGGTAAACCACTACCTAATCGTACTAATTATGTTTTAACTTATAATGATACTCTTCCTGGAGGTGCAATTCCTATAAAAAGTGTTGATGAACTTCCAAATGAAGAAGTATTTGTCATTGGTGGAAAAATGATCTATGAAATGTTATTGCCACTTTGTGATCGTTTATACATTACTCATATAAAAAAAGAATATGAAGGCGATGTATATTTCCCTCCAATTGATTATTCCAAATATAATTTAATAAGTAAAGAAGAACACGAAGAATTAGATTTTTGTGTGTATGAAAAAAAGACCCAATAGGGTCTATTTCATTATTAATTCTGCACAAATGCATTGATTATTATCATCAAAAATTAATCGACTTAATCCAGCATTAACAGTTTTTGTGTCAAATCTTAGTTCCGGTAAATAGGGTTTAAAACATCCTTTAAGAAAATGTGAATGTGTCACAACTAGTATGTTTAGACCTTTATAAGTTTTGATTAAACGTTTAATGAAGTTTTGTGCGCGATTAATAATTTCAGTTTCAGATTCTTCATCTTCAAATTCGCAGTTCATTATTCTTTGATAATTTTCTTCAGTGATAGGGATTCCCTCTGCTTTTCCAAAACTTCTTTCAATGGCTGATTTGTCTTTTATAATTTTTGATTTAATAGGAAAATTTTGATTGATAATTTCTGCGGTTTCATATGCTCTAGATAGGGGACTAGATACAATTATATCCCATTTAATGTTTAAATTTTTGATCAATAAACAAGTGTTTTGAACTTGTTCACGTCCAGTTTGATTAAGTGGAGTATCAATTTGTCCAGAAAATATCCTAGCTTTGTTTGCGTCTGTTTGTCCATGACGGACAAAGTAAATTGTTGTATTCATAATAATCACCACAATTATTTTATCATATTTTAAAAAATTTGGTGTAAAATTAATTAAGAAGAGGTGTTCTAAATGTTTAGAATGGTAGATTTAATAATAAAAAAGAGAAATGGTAATAGTTTAACTACTGATGAGATTTATTTCATTATTAATAATTATGTAAATGGTTCTATTCCAGATTATCAAATGTCTGCATTAATGATGGCAATATATTATAATCCTTTAACAAGTCAAGAAACACTTGACTTTACAACAGCTATGTTAAAAAGTGGAGATGAAATTGATTTATCACCAATTAAAGGAATTAAAGTTGATAAACATTCAACAGGTGGTGTTGGCGACAAGACTAGCTTAGTAGTTGCGCCTATGGCTAGTGCCCTTGGTGTAAAACTTGCAAAAATGAGTGGAAGAGGTTTAGGACATTCCGGTGGTACATTAGATAAACTTGAATCAATTCCGGGATTTAAAATCGAATTAGAAAGTGAATGTTTTTTTAATCAGGTAAATGATATTGGTTTAGCTATAATTGGTCAAAGTGCAAATATTACACCAGCTGATAAAAAATTGTATGCATTACGTGATGTCACAGGGACAATTGAGTCAGAAGGTATGATTGTAGCATCTATTATGTCAAAAAAATTAGCTAGTGGTGCTGATCATATTGTTTTAGATGTAAAGGTTGGTAAAGGTGCCTTTATGAAAGATCTTGCCAGTGCACAAAGTTTAGCAAAAGCTATGGTAAAAATTGGCAAAATGGCTGGTCGTGATACGGTTGCAACTATTACTAATATGAATCAACCATTAGGAAATGCTGTTGGTAATAGCCTTGAAGTTATCGAAGCAATAGAAACATTAAAAGGAAACGGTCCAAAAGATTTTACTGAATTATGCTTAGAACTAACTGCTGAAATTTTACTTGTAACTGGTATTACTGACAATATTGATAATGCTAAATCTTTAGCCCAAGAAACAATTGATTCTGGAGCTGCTTTAAATAAATTAAGAGAAATGATATTAGCTCAAGGAGGAAATCCAGAAGTTATTAATAATTATTCATTATTCAAAGAAGCTAGTGAAGTTATTGAACTTACATATCAACATGAAGAAGAAGCATATATTGAATCTATTGATGCAGAAGCTATTGGCATTTCATCTGTTATGTTAGGAGCAGGTCGTCAAAAGAAAGACGATAATATCGATCATAGTGTAGGAATTGTTTTAAATAAAAAAGTTGGCGACAAATTAAAAAATGGAGATTTGATTGCAACTGTTTATGCTAATGGAAAAAATACAAATGAAGCGTTAAAGAAAATTCTTGATGCTTATGTATTAACTACAGATTTTGTAGAAAAACCATTAGTAATTTTAGATACAATTAGATAAAAAAAAGCACTTACGTGCTTTTTTTATTTTGTTTGATTTTATTTAATTGTAGTTAACATATAAAACACAATATCAACCATTTTATTCATATCGGTGATATCTGCAAATTCCAGTGGACCATGGTGATTATAACTGCCTGTACCAAGATTTGGACATAAAATACCTTCGTATGATAAGCGAGCTCCGTCTGTTCCGCCTCTAATTGGTTCCATAACAGGATTATAGCCAAACTCTTTTAAAGCATTAGCTGGATAATTAAGAATTTCTGGATGTGGTAAGATAAGCTCTTTCATATTTCTATAACTATCAATAATTTCTAAATAAATTATTTCGTAGCCATATTTTTGGTTTAGATAATCTTTAATACTTATGAAATCTTGTTTTTGCTTTTCAAATTTTTCAAAATCATGATTTCTGATGATATAACTCATATTAGTTTCACTAACACTACCATTTAAATCGTTTAAATGATTAAATCCTTCATATCCTTCTGTATATTCAGGTCGAGCGCATTTTGGTAATAGATTGTCAAATTCCATAGAAACCATTAAGCTGTTTATCATTTTATTTTTAGCACTACCTGGATGAATACTTTTACCATTAACTTTAATAAATGCACTAGCAGCATTAAAATTTTCATAGTTTATATAATTAATAGGACCACCATCTATAGTATATGCAAAATCGACTTTAAAATAGTCGTAGTTAAAATGTAACGTTCCATTACCAACTTCCTCATCTGGAGTAAATGCAATGTAAATAGTAGGTAAGTTCTCTTTCGAACTAAGTATTTTTTCTACTAGTGACATTATAATAGCTATTCCTGCTTTATCGTCTGCTCCAAGTAGCGTTGTTCCATCAGTTGTGACTAATTGATGATTTTTTAATCCAGGTAAAAAAGGATATTCATTTTTATTTATTTCTAATCCATTTTGTAGAACAATTGTTTCGCCATCATAATTATTAATTATAACTGGTTTTACGTTTTCTCCTGATATTTCTAGTGCAGTATCCAAATGAGCAATTAAACCAATACTTTTATTAACTTTTCCCGGAATCATTCCATAGACATAAGAAAATTCATCTTTATAAGCATTTGTGACACCTAATGATTGTAATTCACTTACTAGAAAATCTGCCAAAAGATGTTGTTTTAATGTACTAGGAAATGTTGTTGATTCATCTGCTGATTGCGTATCAAAACTTACATATTTTAAAAATCGATCTAATAAATTCATAAAACCTCCAATTTTTTTGTAAAAAAAAATGGTGCCGGTGGTCGGACTCGAACCGACACGAGCTCATCACTCAATGGATTTTGAGTCCATCGCGTCTACCATTTCACCACACCGGCATCTATTGAATATTATACGCTAAAAAACTAAAAAATTCAAGCATTTAATTAATTATGACATATTTAATTAATAGATTTAATTAACGAAATATGTTATAATTCAGTATGAGGTAAAGAATTATGAAGAAAATTAAAATAATTTTATTAATACTAGTTATGTTTGTTATTGTTGGATGTAAAAATAAAAACGATTCTGACAACGCAAAAACTGAATTTAATGCATTAAAGGTATTTGTTATCAACGATTTGCATGGCGCTTTAGAAGAGGAAAATGGCGAATATGGTGCAGCAAGACTTGCTTGGCTTGTTGAAAAAGAAAGACAAGTAGAAGGGCAAGAAGTATTGTTATTAAGTGCTGGTGATACTTTCCAAGGCTCAGCAGTTTCTAATTATTCACAAGGATTCAATACCGTAAAAATTATGAATCAAATGAAATTTGATGCAATGACTATTGGTAATCATGAATTTGATTGGGATTTGTCGACTGTATTAAATTATGTTGATGGTGATGAATCAAATGGTGAGGCAAAATTTCCTTTTTTAGCTTGTAATATTATTGATAAAACAACTAATCAAATTCCTGAACATGTCGATGAATATCAAATTGTAGATTATGGTTCTTTCCAAGTTGGTATTATTGGTTATATTGGAAGTTCCACTAAAAGTGATATTTCCGCATCTAAAGTTGAAAATTATGAATTTTTAGATCCTGTAGAAAGAATTGGCGAATTATCACACGAATTACGTACTTCAAAAGGTTGCGAATTAATTTTAGTAATGGGCCATGATGCGTCTAGTTCAACTAATATAAGAATTGCTGATTATGAAGGTGATGCAGCTGTTGATGCTATTATTAATGCACATACACATTCACTTTATGAAGATACTATTACAAATGGTAATGGTGAAAATATTCCATTAACTCAAGCTGGTACAGCTGGTGAATACATGACAGAAATTGTCTTTAATTTTGATAATGATAAACAATCTTTTGATACTGGTATTCCATTTAATCATGATATGAGTTTATATCCAAACGGAATTGATCCTACTGTAAAAGCAATGGTTGAACAAATGACTCAAGAAATTGCTCCTATCATGAATGAAGTGGTTTCAACTGCTGGTAAATATGTTCAAAAATCAACTGTTTGTAACTGGACTGCCGATGCAATTTATCAAGCTGTTGAATGCGATTTAGCTGCTATTAATTCAGGTGGTATTCGTCAATCAGCATTTCCAATTGATCAAGGTGCTAGTGTAACTGTAAAGAAAATATATGAAATAATGCCATTTGATAACTTAATTAAAACTTGTCAAATGAGTGGAAAAGATTTAAAAAATGTTTTATTAATACATGATGCTGTATTTTCAAGTAATGTTCGAATTGATGGTTCATCATTTTATATAAATGATGAATTAGTTCAAGATGATAAAATGTATACTTTTGCTTGTGTTGATTATTTATTCGATCGTGAGGCTAATATTTATGAAAAAGGCAAAAGTACTGAAATATTACAATTGCTAGTTCGAGATATAATGCTTGATGCACTTAGAACATTGAAAAATACAAATCAATTATGGTTAAATTAAAATAGAAAGGTTAATTTATGAAGTTAAATGTTAAGAAAACTATTTATGTAGGTTTTGCTTTTCTAATTATTCAATTATTTTGGCAAGTTTATGACTCTGTAATTGCTAAAATGTTAATTGATTCATTTGGATTATCACAAACAGCGTCTGGCTTTGTGATGGCTTTAGATAATATTGTTGCGATAATCTTATTACCTGTTTTTGGAGCTTTATCTGATAAAACGAAAACAAGAAGAGGAAAAAGAACACCATATATCTTTTTTGGTACAATTTGTGCAGCGATTTTATTAACAGGTGTTTCTTTATTTGATAATGCTCAAAATACAAAAATTGAACAAGCAAATATTGGTGATATTGTCGCGATAGAAGTGACAGATGAGGTTGTTAATAAAGGTATCCTTGTTTTAGATGAAGATTTTAAATATCGATCAGTTACTAAAGAAGATATTGAATATTTTACATTTGAATATAAAGGTAATATCTTAAATTATATCGAAAAAGAAGATGCAGTTTTACAAAGAACTGAATATGTTTCGGAAATAAGAAAACAAAATGTTGGCTTTTACGTTGGATTTATAATTATATTGTTTTTAGTGTTACTTTCAATGGCTACATTTAGAACACCAGCAGTATCTTTAATGCCCGATGTTACGCCTAAACCATTAAGAAGTAATGCCAATGCTATTATTAATTTAATGGGTTCAGCAGGTGGAATAATTTCATTAATTATTATGATGTTTTTGTCTCATGAGTATCAAAGTTACACTCCTTTATTTATAGTAATAGGAACTTTAATGTTATTGGGACTTGCATTTTTCTTATGGAAAGTTAATGAAGTTGCATTAAATAAAGAAATGGATGAATTACAAGAAAAATACGGAATTAATGATTCAGAAACATTATCTGATCCTGAGACTGGTAAAATGTCAATGGATGTATTAAAATCATTTATTTTGATTTTACTTGCTGTAGCTTTTTGGTATATGGCTTATAATGCTGCCACTAGTAAATTTTCTGTTTACGCAACTTCTGTGTTAAATACTGGTTATTCTATGCCGCTTTTAGTTGCTCAAGGAGCTGCAATTATTACTTATTTACCAATTGGTGCTTTGGCAAGAAAAATTGGACGTAAAAAGACTATTTTAATCGGTGTAGCAATATTATTTAGTGCTTTCTTCCTTGCTATTTTTGTTACTTCTAAAACAGCAATATTAATTTGGGTAGCAATGGCGTTAGCTGGTATTGGATGGGCTACAATTAATGTAAATTCATATCCAATGGTGGTTGAAATGAGTAAAGGTAACGATGTTGGTAAATATACTGGTATCTATTATACAGCATCAATGTCAGCTCAAATTATAACACCGGTTTTATCAGGTGTATTTATGGATATGCCAGCCCTTGGTTATAATGCGTTATTCCCATACTGTTCAATATTTGCTGCCTTGGCGTTTATTGCAATGTTGTTTGTTAAACATGGTGATAGTAAGCCAATTAGCAAGGATAAACTTGAAGCGTTCGCTTCAATGGATGATTAGTAGTATTAAAAATGACATTTATTTTAAATGTCATTTTTTATTACACTTTTTTGAACAAACAATGAAATTTGTGATATAATACTAATATTGAGGAAAAATAGTATGAAAAATTCTAGAAATAAAGAACATTTAATTTTACATGATAAAAATATCGTTAAAGGAATATTGTTATTGGCACTTCCAGTAATGTTAAATAACATTATAAAAGCCTTTCATGATGTTGTAGATACTTTTTTAGTTTCACATATAAATGATGCCGAAGAAGTAGTTAGTGCTCAAATTGCGGCTATCGGATTTGTTTCTCCAATCATGACCATATGTCAAGCTTTAGCAATTGGTATGATGACGGCAGGAACTGCTTTGATGAGTCAGTATATTGGCGCAAAAAAGCATGATAAGGCAGCTAAAGTTAGTGGTCAACTATTGGCACTTTGTGCTATTGTTGGTGTCGTTTTTAATGTGTTATTGTATTTTCTTGCTCCAATGATACTTAGATTAATGGATGCGCAAGGCCTTTTATTTGATTATTCATTGACTTATATTCGTATTAGATCGTTTGAACTTATTGGATTGTTTGTTTTTTATGCATATCAATCAACCAGACAATCACAAGGTGATACTGTGATGCCAGTAATTATTAATGGTACATCGATAATTTTAAATATTATCTTAACTGCAATATTTATTTATGGTATGGGTATGGATATTTCTGGTGCTGCTATTGGAACAGTAATTGCTAATATGATTATTATACCAGCTTGCATTATTCATTTAATGAAGAGTAAAAAAATACCATTAACAAAAGAAAATTTGTTACCTGATTGGAAATACGATAAAAAAATTTTCACACTTGGTGCTCCAGCAGCTATTTCACAAGCATTTACTTCATTAGCATTTTTAATTATTAATGGAACAATGTCGGGATATCAAAATACTTTAAATATCGATTATAGTATATTAGCACCTATTTCCATTGGTGGAAGAATTAACTCGTTGTTGTTGTTTCCTGTAATGGGTATTGGTACTGTCCTAGCGACTTTTGTAGGTCAAAATATTGGTGCTGGCAATAAAAAACGTGCCCAAAAAGCATTTATTCATTCATTAATATTAGTCATATCGATGACAACTGTTGGTGCAATCATTTTATTCCCTTTTAAAGAAATGCTTACTAAAGTATTTTTATCAAATCCTGATGAAGTTGCCTTATGTGTTAGATATGTTGTTTTCCTATTAATGGGCTTACCATTGATGGGAGTATTCCAATGTTTTATTGGATGTTTCCAAGGAGCAGGTAGAACAGATTTATCATTATGGTTGTCAACTATTAGATTATGGGTTTTAAGAATACCAGTTTTATTAGTGATGGTACATTTTTTAGACGTCGGATATCAATCAGTATGGGTTTGTATGACAATAAGTAATTTTGGTGCAATGATTGTAGGCTGTATTTTATATACTTTTGTTGATTATGAACCACGTGCTACTAGAATGCAACAAAAACTTAAAAAAGAAATGGCGGAGGTATAGAATGGCTAAAAACAATATTGTATTATTTGAACCAGAAATTCCTCAAAACTCTGGTAATATTATGCGTACTTGTGCTGGAACAGATACACATTTACACTTTATTAAACCATTGGGCTTTTTATTGGATGATGCACATTTAAAAAGATCCGCAGTAAATTATTTACCGAATGTGCATTTTTCGGTGTATGAAAATTGGGAAGATTTCATTTCTAAAAACCAAGGTAAAATGTATTTTCTAACAAGATATGGAATGAAAACACCACATGCATTAGAATTAAGTGATCCAAACGAGACATACTATTTTGTTATAGGAAAAGAATCAACTGGTATTCCTAAAGAAATCTTAAAAGATCATTTAGATAATTGTATTAGAATTCCAACTAATGATAAAATTAGATCTTTAAATATTAGTAATGTTGCAGCTATTTGTATTTTTGAAGCATTACGACAACAAGATTATAATGATTTATCACGTTATGAACCAGAAACATTAAAAGGGAAAGATTTTTTACTAAAATAAAATATTTTTGTAATACAATTTGTTTTTTCGACAAATAATATTATAGGGGTAATTATGAAGAAAAAAATTAAATTAAATGACCTTTATGATAATACAATGGGAATTGGAAAAAACGAATTTGGTGAAGATATTGATTCTCAATTATATATTGATAGTCGTGAAAGATACGATTATTTAAATTCTCAATATGAAAACATAAATCAATATAATTCAAAAGATAAAAAGAAGAAACGATAATGTTTCTTCTTTTTTTGCATAAAAAAAATATCAATGAATAAAATACAATATGTCAAAGAACTAATAGTTAATTTACGAATATAATAATATGGGAAGTGACATTATGAATATTTTAGAAATTGCATTAAATTTTGATTTAAATGGCGAAATTGTTGATATTAGAGAAAATAATACAGGATTAATTAATAAAACTTATATAGTTATTACTACTTTGAGTAAGTATATAATTCAAAAAATAAACAACAATGTATTTAAAGATCCAATAGCAGTAATGCAAAATATAATAATAACAATTGATCATTTGAGAAAACAAAATAAAACATGTGAAATGTTGAATTTAAATAAAACTAAAACAGGAAAATATTATTTAGTAAAAAATAATGAAGTATATCGTTGTTACAATTATTTAAAAGATTCAATGTTTTATAATAAAATAAAAAATCGACATCAACTTTTTGAAATGGGAAAAACTATTGGAGAATTTCATAAAGAATTAATTGATTTAAATCCATTTGAACTGTCGGATACTATTCCTAATTTTCATGATAGCGATTATCGTTATAAAGATTTAATTAATTCATTTATATTGGCTCCTAGTGATAAACAACAAGAAGTAATAAGTATTTATTGTTATATAAATAATGAAATCGAAAACGTTACTAATTTAAATAAGCTTTTAGAAGAAAAAGTGATACCGATTAGAATAGCCCACAATGATACTAAAATAAATAATGTTGTGTTTAGTAGAAGTACAGAAAAGGGTAAATGTTTAATTGATTTTGATACAATAATGCCAGGCACAATTCTTTTTGATTATGGAGATGCGTTAAGAAGTGTAGGTTCGAATGTTTCAGAAGAGTACTTTAATTTTGATGATATTGATTTTTCTATCGATAATTTTGTATATTTTACAATTGGATACTTATCTGCAATAGGTGATCAACTTCAAAACATTGAGTTAAAATATTTATATGATAGTATTTTTATGATTACTTTTGAATGTGGTATGCGATTTTTAACAGATTACTTAGATGGTGATAAATATTTTACCATAAAATTCCCTAAACATAATTTGTATAGAGCAATCAATCAATTAACTCTTGCGAAAAAAGTAAAAAATAAAGAAGAAATTATTAAAAAAATAATAAATGAAATAAAAAATAGAACAATATGCACAAAATAAACAAAAATATCGTTTTTTACTTTAAAAAAATGTAATTTTGTTGTATAATAATACTAATAAACAATAGAGGTGTTTTATGAAAAAAATATCTAATCTTCTAATCATATTTATCTTAATGATATTTTTGATAGCTTGTGATCGAAAAAATGAAGGTAACGATAAAGTAGAACAAGGAGTTACTCCAACTCATGATTTTACTGTTTGTGATTACTTAAAAGATAATGCTGTTTTTTTGCAAAATAAAGAGTTTGTTATAAGTGGTAAATCAGAAAATGGTGTATTATTAAAAATCGATATTTTCGATGAAAATGGGTCATTAATTAATACTACAAGTGATATTGCTGATAATAGTGGTGAATTTAGTGTAAAATTAGTAGCACCTAATGGAAGTTACAGTAAACACAAGATTGTTATAAGTGATTCTGTTCATACTCATGAATATAATAATATTTTATTTGGTGAAGTTTGGTTGTTTGCGGGTGAACAATTAAATGAAGTTGTACAACCAAGTGATAATTATAATGAATTTGTTAGAATTTTTAATTATGAAAATAATACATATTCATGGTCTGTCGTTGATAATTTATCTAGTGCTTATAATTTGGCATATAAGTTTGCTGATGAACTTCAAAAAAATATAAATGTTCCTGTAGCTGTTATTGATTCAACTTTACCATTTGCTAATGCTGATGCATGGATTACTCATTTTACAGCTTCAAATCAATTAAAAATAAATAATTATTTAAAATCAATAAATCGTTACATACCTTCAATTGAAAATATAGTTTTTAAAACTAATACACTTAGTTCAATGAATCAAACATATTTAAAAGCATTAGATGGTATTTCTGTTAAGGGTATGATTTGGCAACAAGGAATTACCGATTTTAATGTGGAAAATAATGTAGATATACATAAATTAATTAGTGATTATACTTATTTAACATCAAATATTTTCTTAGATTATATTAACTTTTTTAAAGGCGAACTTGATATATACTCTATACAAAATGGATTTGTTAATATTGAATATGCTAATGAGCTAAGAAGTGCACAAGAACAAGCTACATATTTAGTAAATAATGTTCAAATTATTCCTACTTATGATTGTCATGTTCTTGATAGCGGTGAAAGTTTAACTGATGTAAATTATGTTTTTTCATCTGATAAGTATACTAATCGTATAGCACAAAGTGTATTAGAATATTCTTACCAAAGACAAGATGATTTAAATTGTTCGATGTTTACGAATGCCGTTATTAATAATAATACAATTGTATTAACATTTAGTAATGATGTTGAATTAAAAGAAGTAGAAGAAATTTACGGATTAAAAGTAATGGCAAAAGATGGATATGATTTAAAATATGAATTTACATTTGTTAATAATAAAATAATTATTCAATTAGATGATTTCTTTTATGATAAAGATATGGAGTTAATAATTTCATATGCTGAAAATTATGATTTATATAAATGTAATTTATTTAATGTATATGAAAAACCAGTTTTACCATTTAGAATTGAAATTAGTGACTAGAAAGAGAGAGAAATATGGATCGTCATACTTGTAGAATTGTAATCATTCGTGTATTATATCAATTAGACATTAATAAGCAAAATAATATAAATGATAATGATTTAGATAAGGCTATTGCATATGCAATAGATCCTTTAAATGAACAAGAATTACCTTTAAATTTAGAAGATTATAACTGTTCAGATAAAGAATATGAATTTATTAAAATTACAATTAAAGAAATTGTTAATGAACAAGCAGATATTGATGTAATTATTAATCGAAATCTTGAAAATTATTCGCTTTCAAGAATCAATTATGTAGATAAAGCAATTATTAGACTTGCGACATACGAATTACAAAAAGATAATATACCTCATACTATTATTATAGATGAAGCCTTAGAGTTAACTAAAGAATATTCAAATTTAGATGATGGTTTACAAGCTAAATTTAATAATCGATTATTAGATAAAATTTATCAGGATTTAAATAATGAAAAGTAATGATGAATTTAGTAATGCTAGATTTTTATCGGTTTCAGCATTAAATAGATATTTATCATATAAATTTGACATGGACATTCACCTTCAAAATGTATATTTAGAAGGTGAAATTTCTAATTTTAAGGTATCTGGTAAACATTTCTATTTTTCAATTAAAGATGAATTTAGTGAAATCTCTGCAATGATGTTTTACCCGTCAACGAAAACTATTAACTTTGATATTTCTGATGGAATGTTGGTACAAGTTGTAGGAAAAGTAGGCGTTTATGAGAAAAGAGGTACATATTCTATAATATGTAAAAAAATTGTAAAAGCTGGTGTTGGAGCTTTATATCAGGAATTCTTAGAATTAAAAGAAAAGCTACAACATGAAGGTTTGTTTGATCAAAAATATAAAAAAACGTTACCTGAATTTCCAAATAAAATTGCTATTGTTACATCACCTACAGGAGAAGCAATAAATGATATTGTATCAACAATTAATAAGCGTTATCCCTTAGTAGAAGTTGTTTTATATCCCGCTTTAGTACAAGGAGAAGAAGCACCAAAAGATTTGATCCGTGCTTTAAAAGAAGCATATAATGATTTGACTATTGATTGTTTAATTATAGGACGTGGTGGAGGAAGTTTTGAAGATTTAGCTTGTTTTAATGATGAAGAACTTGCGAGAACTTTGTTTTCAGCTCCTTTCCCAACTATTTCAGCTGTAGGTCATGAAGGGGATTACTGTATTTGTGATTTTGTTGCATCAATGCGAGCTCCAACACCAACAGGAGCAGCAATGATTGCGGTTCGAGATAAAATGGAAATATTAGATAATCTTTCGTTGATTGATCAAAGACTTAATAGTTCATATCGAAGTTTTGTTCAAAAATTGATTATAGAATATAATAATGTAAAAAATTCGTATGCCTTATCAAAATTTGGACAAATTATTAATAATTATGAATCAAAATATGTCAATTTAGTAGATAGACTAAAGAATTTATCACCAATTAAACTTATTGAACAAAAAATTGATAAAGTAGAACAAACTAAAAATTATTTAAATTTAATGTTGAATCATATAATTAGTAATAATATTAATAAATTTGAAATATTAGAAAATGCATTGTTAACAAAATATGAAAATAAACTTAATGCTATTAATGATAGTATAATAGGTAATGTAGATAAATTAATACTTTTAAATCCTTTAAATGTTATGAAAAAAGGTTATAGTATTACTTATCAAAATAACAATGTTATTTCATCTGTAAGAAATTTAAAAGTTAGCGATGAGTTAATAATTAAAATGTTTGATGGTGAAATAAAAACACAAATAATAGATATAAAAGAGGATAAAAATGGAAAATAAAACATTTGAACAAATGATGGAAGAATTATCTTTAATTGTTGATGAACTTGAAAAAGGTAATTTAAGCTTGGATGAAGCAGTTCGTAAATATCAACAAGGTATTCAACTAAGCGCAGAACTTCAAAAACAATTAGAACAAGCAAAAGAGGTAATTGTTAAAAAAATGAATTAATATTAGAAAGGAGTATTATATGGAACAACTAAAGAATATGTCATTAGATGATCTTTCAGTTTTATCTAATGATATTAGAAAACAAATTATTGATGTTGTTAGTAAAAATGGTGGACATTTATCTTCAAACTTAGGTGTTGTAGAATTAGTTGTTGCATTACACAAAGTTTTTGATACTCCAAATGATCAAATAATTTTTGATGTATCACATCAAACTTATGCTCACAAAATTTTAACTGGTAGAAAGAATGAGTTTAAAACTTTACGGACATATAAAGGTTTAAGTGGATTTTCTAAACCTGAAGAAAGTGAATATGATACATTTTCATCCGGCCATTCATCTACTGCTGTTTCTTTAGCAATAGGAACTGCGATTGCAAATAAGGAAAACAATATTCAAAAAGAAGTTATTGCGGTTGTTGGTGATGCTTCTGCTACTAATGGATTGACCTTGGAAGCATTAAATTATCTTGGCGCACATAAAGAAATTAAAACAATTATAATTATTAATGATAATGATATGAGTGTATCAAAAAATGTCGGTGCACTAGCTAAAACATTCAATAAAATAAGAGTAAAAAGAAAAAAAGCCTTTATTTATAAGATTACTCCAAAATTTATGCATGGATTGCTTGATAAAATTAAATCAGGACTTAAAGGAACCATCTATAGAAAAAGTATTTTTGATGCTTTTGACCTAAAATATTTTTCTGGTATTGATGGTCACAATTTAAAAGAATTGGTAAAATATCTTAATTTTGCTAAAAAATATCCTGAATCAGTAGTGTTACATATTAAAACTCAAAAAGGAAAAGGATATAAATTTGCTGAAGCAGACAAAACTGGTTTATGGCATCATGTTGGTCCATTTAATACTGAAACTGGAGAGTTCCTATCTCAAACTGAATTACCAGTTGGCAGTTATCTTGGTAAATATTTGATGAATACAACTATTAATTATAAAGCAGTTGTCGCTGCGATGACACTTGGATGTGGTTTGGATGAATTACAAAAAGAACAACCGAACAACATTATCGATGTTGGGATAGCAGAAGAAAATGCTGTGGAGATTTCTGCAGCACTTGCAAATAACAATATTATTCCGGTTGTGTTTATATATTCGACTTTTTTACAAAGAGCTTATGATCAAATTGTTCATGATATAACTAGAACAAATAAACATGTTGTATTTTGTATTGATCGTGCAGGAATGGTAGATGCTGATGGTGATACTCATCAAGGAATATTTGATATTTCTTATTTATTACCACTTCCTAATATGTCTATTTTAGCTCCATCGACAGTTGAAAATGCTGTTCAATGTCTTGAATTTGCATTAAAACATTCTGGCCCTATAGCAATTAGATATCCAAAATATTTACCACATGGTTCGAGTGATTTTATTCCTAATAAATGGCTTATTGAACAACCTTTAAGTGATGTTAATGTTTTGTCATATGGAAGCGATATAGAAAATTTAAAATCAATACTAAAAAATAAAAATGTAGGATTAATAAATGCTATTTCGATTAAACCATTGGACTATGAATTATTATTAAAATTAAAAAATACTAAAAAACTGATAATCTACGAACAAGTAAATAGTAAATCTAGTTTAGGCGAACAAATAAAATTAGAATTAAATAATTTTATTGAAATTATTCATATTGCCTTAGAAGATACTTACTTGACTGAAGGAAAAGTAGATGAATTAAGAACATATGCTAATATTGAATATAATAGAATATTAAATGAAATAGAATAGGTGATAGTTATGCTTGCTACTCTAACTGTAAGCAATTATGCATTAATTGATAATATAACAATAGATTTTGATAGTGGTTTAACTGTTTTAACTGGAGAAACTGGTGCTGGTAAATCACTAATTATTGACGCAATTTCATTGTTGCTTGGTGATAGAGCTTCCTCATTAATGGTGAGACAAGGATCAAACAAAGCAATAATTGAAGGTGTGTTTGTTGATTATAATCCACAAATTAATATAATATTAAATTCTATTGGAATTGATATTTCAGATAATGAATTAATAATCAAAAGAGAAATAAATATTAATGGTAAAAGTATTTCTAGGATAAACGGTTCAATTGTAACACTTTCTCAACTGGAAGAAGTTTCAAGTTTATTGGCTGATATTCATACACAATTAGATACAAAAAAATTATTTGAAGTACGAAATTATGTTGATTTTTTAGATGATGATAATGTTAAACCTTTATTACAGGAGTATCACAATAAAAAGAATGAATATTTAAAAGTTGTAAAAGAATACAAAAACTTGAAAAAACAAATTCAAGATGATCTTGATAATATTGATTATTTAAAATATCGATATAATGAATTGAAAAGTTTAAATTTAGTTGTAGGTGAGTTAGAAGAACTAGAAGAAGAATTAAAAATTTTGAATAATTTTGAAACTATTTATAATAATTTATATAGTATTAAATCAGCTTTTAAAGATAATGATATACTTGATAATTTATATGAAATAAAAAATTTGCTTGAAAAATCAGCTACATTTGATTCAAAACTAGCAAATCTAGTTAATGTTGTTGAAAATTCATATTATGAGCTTGAAGATGTTGAACAAACAATAAATGATAAATTTAAAAAATTAGATTTTGATAATTATCGTTTAGATCAATTAAATGAGCGAATTAATAATTTAAAAAATGCTGAAAGAAAGTATAAAATGAGTATTTCGGAACTTATAAATTATAAAAATGAATTAGAAAATAAGATTAATAATTCAGATGCGAGTGATTTAATATTATTTGAAAAAGAAAAAGTATTAGCTAAACTAAGAGAATCATTATTACAAAGTGTTTCTAATTTAACTGATTATCGTAAAATCAAAGCTAAATCTTTACAAAATAATATATTGAATACATTAAAAGATTTGTGCTTGCCGAACGTAAGTTTTGATATTAAATTTTTGGATGTTGATTTATTAAATGATTCTTCATTTAAAGATAAAGGTGTTGACGTTATTGAGTTTTTAGTATCTTTTAACTATGGTGAAGATTTAAAACCACTTAGCAAAGTAGCTTCTGGTGGAGAAATGTCACGGGTTATGTTGGCTTTTAAAACACATTTATTGAAAAATGCTAAATTATCAACTGTTATTTTTGATGAAATTGACACTGGTATAAGTGGTGAAATTGCGTTAGCGGTTGCAAATAAGATAAAAGAAATTAGTAAAAATACTCAAGTATTATCGATTACACATTTGCCGATTGTTGCTGCTGCCGCAGATAATCATTTATATGTCTATAAAAATATTGAAAACGAACGAACAGTTACAAATATTAAAAAGATGGAATTAGAAGATCGTATTGTTAATATAGCTACAATGATATCTTCAGCTAGTGATGAAACATCTATTAATCTTGCAAAACAAATGATTGACAAATTTTAGAATATACAAAAAGTGCCTTTATTTCCAATAAATAAAGGCACTTTTAATTTAAATTTTGGAGAAAATATTATTAGGATTTTAATCCTAGAAAGGAGAAAAAATGCGAAAAATTAACAAAATTTTGGTGTCTTTTATACTTACTTTTGTCATGTTTCTTTTTATTGGTTATAATGTATTAGCTGAAACAAATAAAGTTTATGTTGGTGGCGAAAATATCGGAATAAAAATTAATACTGGTATTGAAGTAATAGGAATGTATGAAGTAGAAACTGATGATGGAAAAGTGGCTCCATGGAAGAATTCAAATATTCAAAAAGGTGATACAATTATTTCTGTTGAAGGAATTAAAATAGACAATAATCAGACCCTATTAAATATATTAAGCTCTTGTAAAAATAACAAAATTAAACTTCAAATTGAAAGAAATAACAAAAGATTTGATACAATAATTGATGTAATAATCTCAAAAAATAATCAAAAATCTTTAGGACTTTACATTAAAGATAAATTGATGGGAATTGGTACATTGACATTTGTTGATCCAAATGATTATTATTTTGCGTCGCTTGGTCATGGAATTTATCATAATGATGAGTTGTATAATGTTAGTAATGGAGTAATATTATCATCTACTGTCAATTCTATTAGAAAAGCGACTCCGGGTAATGCTGGTGAAAAAAAAGCCACACTTGATAATAAAGTTGTAGGAACGATATTAGATAATCAGATTACAGGTGTTTATGGAAAAATCGTTAATAATAATGTTTCAAATAAAAGATTAATAGAAATAGGCAAAAAAGAAGATATTAAAATAGGCCCAGCCACAATTATAACGACTTTATCGGATAATATTCCAAAAGAATATGCGATTGAAATTATTGATATTGCCAAACAAGATAATACAGATATTAAAGGTTTAAAAATTAAAATTACTGATGAAAGATTACTAAAAGAAACTGGTGGTATCGTTCAAGGAATGAGCGGTAGTCCAATTATTCAAAATGATAAATTAATTGGTGCAGTATCTCACGTTATTGTAGACAATCCAAACGTTGGCTATGGAATGTACATTGAATGGATGATTAATGATCTAAACAAAACAAAAAACTGACAAAATAGTTTATTTAATTAATTTTTTATATAAAAAAGTTTATATAGTATAAAATAAGAAGATGTATTGTCGTATTTTGTATAAAAAATATTACAACTAGTACTATTGTTGAAAAAAATCATCAAAAATGATAAAATATTATAGTACAGGGGGTGTATGTGTGAATAAAATACGAATTATGGTAGCAACAGAGTCGAAAGAAGGAATGGATGCTATCAAAAATTATTTCAATGATCTAACTAATATCTCAATTGTTGGATATCATTCTGATGGTAATGCAGTTTTGAATTCATTAAGAGTAACAGAAGTTGATGTATTATTATTAGATTTATTTATGCCACATTGTGATGGAATTAGAGTCATTGAAGAACTACGTACTAAAAAAGACAAATATCGTAGTCCAAAAAGAATTATAGTAATGACTCAATTTACAAGTTCCTTCATTACAAATAAATTAAATCAGTATGAGGTAGATTATGTTCTAGCAAAACCAATTGATTTTGTTAGTTTATATCAATGTATTACTTATACGGAAAAACCCGTAGTTCAATCAAAAGAAGATAAATCGATTGATTTGGATACAGAAATTACAACAATTCTGCATGAAATTGGAGTTCCAGCTCACATTAAAGGATATTTGTATATGCGCGAAGCAATAACGATGGTCTATCATAATTTAGATTTGCTTGGAGCAATAACTAAAATTTTATATCCAGAAATTGCTCAAAAATATTGTACAACAGCATCTCGCGTTGAAAGAGCAATTAGACATGCGATTGAAGTGGCATGGATAAGAGGTAATGTTGAAGCAATAAGTGAAATATTTAGTTATACGATAAGCTATAATAAATCTAAACCTACGAATTCTGAATTTATTGCGATGATTGCAGATAAATTACGATTACAACATAGAAGAAGTAAAAATTTGAAAATGGCATAAAAAAATACACATTAGATTAAATCTAATGTGTATTTTTATTTACCACCAAATAGTGAAACGATCATAGAAACAACAGGAATTAATACAGTACCTGCTACAATAAGGATAACAATTACTTTACCCCACCATGTTTTAGAAGGTGCTTTTTTAATAGCGTATTCTTCACGGTTGCCTTTATGTTCTTTAACGATAAATTTTTCTTTATTTTTTTCCATAAATAGCTCCTTTTTATGCTATATTTTATTACGTTATATATTATACCACATTTTTATAAAATATAAAACAAAAATAATAAAAAATAAATTGTATTAAGTGAAAAATTTTGTTTTATATGATAAAATAAGGTAGGAGGAATTGAATATGGGTCGTATTATTTTTCATATTGATATGAATAGTTTTTTTGCTAGTTGTGAGATTGCTGAAAATCCAGATTTATATGATAAAAACGTAGCTGTTGCACCATATTCATCTGAGCGTAAGAGTATTATTTTGGCTGCAAACTATAATGCAAAAAGAAAAGGTATTAAAACCACAATGCATGTCCATGAAGCAATGAAAATATGCCCTGATTTAATAATAGTTGATTCTAATCATCAACTTTATAATGAGTATTCAAGAAAATTTTTTAATTATTTCTTAACAATAACTCCACTTGTAGAACCAGCTAGTATTGATGAAGGATATTTAGATGTAACTGATGTTTGTAAAACAATTAATCCAATTGAACTAGCAGAAAAGATTCAAAAAGATCTAATTGAAAAATTTAAATTACCATGTAGTATTGGCATTGCTCCAAATAAATTTTTGGCTAAAATGGCATCAGACATGAAAAAACCACTAGGAATTACAGTTTTAAGAAAACGAGAAATTAAAGAGAAACTTTGGCCATTACCTATTTATGATATGCAAGGAGTTGGTAAAAAAACATTGCCAATTTTAAAAGATTTAAAAATTAATACAATCGGTGATTTGGCATTATATCATAATATACCATTGCTGGAATTATCAGTAGGTAAACAAACTGCACAACATTTAATGCGTCAAGCATATGGGGAAGGTAGCAGTGAAATTGATATCAATCGATTTAATGATGTTTCATCGATTAGTAATTCTACAACATTGGATTATGATGAATATGATTCTTTAAAATTAAAGTCAACATTAAAATGGTTAACTAATACAGTTTGTAATCGACTTGAAAAAAAACAATTAAAAGCGCAAACTTTTACAGTACAGATTAAATATAATACTTTTAAAATGGTGAGTAGATCGAAAACTCTGGACTGTGCAATAAATGATTCAAATAAAGTATATAGTATTATTGAAGATTTATTTGATGATTTAGTAGATTTATCATATGGAGTAAGATTACTTGGAGTTGCATGTAACAAATTAAGACCATATAAAGAATCGCAAGTCCAAATGTCAATTTTTGATTCATTTGATGAAGCAGAAAAAGATAATGCTATAAATAGTTTAATCAGAACTTTGAATCAAGGTTTTGGTGCAGATGTTTTAAAAAGGGGTATAAACTCTAAAAATAATAAAAATATAGATGATTTTTATGAATAAAATGCTTTAAAATATAATTACAAAATGATATAATATTAAAGAAAAGAGGTATAATATGGGATTTTTTAGTAGACAATTATTAAAAGTTATTCAATGGAAGGATGATACAAATAGTATTATTGTTCATCGATATAAAATGGACACAAGAGATGAAATCATGAATGGTTGCCAATTGGTAGTTAATGAATCACAAATGGCTATCTTATCTAAAGAAGGTCAATTTGCTGATGTATTCGGTCCGGGTACACATCGATTAGAAACCAAAAACATACCTATTTTAACAAAAATTGCAGGTTGGAAATATGGATTTGATTCTCCATTTAAATGTGATGTTTATTATATTAATACCAAACAATTTATTAATCAAACTTGGGGTACAGCTAATCCTGTTATGATGAGAGATACAGAATTTGGAATGATTAGAGTTAGAGCATTTGGTAAATATTCATTCCAAGTTGAAGATGCTCCGTTGTTTATTCGTCAATTAGTAGGAACTAATGCAGATTATACTGTAAATGACTTAAAAGAATATTTAAAAACAATGTTCGTATCTTCATTTTCTGATGCCTTAGCAACAGCCAAAATTCCTGCTTTAGATATTGCTATGAAATATGATGAATTATCTGAAGTATTAAAAGAAGTTATTTCGATGAAATTTAGTGAATTTGGTATAAAGCCTATTCAAGTTTATATTGAAAATGTTTCTTTACCAGAAGAAGTTGAAAAAACAATTGATAAACGTACTTCAATTGGCGTGATGGAAGGTAAAATGGGATCATATGCAGCTATGGAATCAATTGGCGCAATGCGCGATGCAGCTAATAATCCTAATGGATCTGGTTTAGCAGGTGCTGGAATTGGATTAGGAGCAGGTATTACAATGGGTAATACAATGATGGATAGTTTAAAAAATGTAAAAGATGAACCTAAAGAAAAATTAACTATGTGTTCAAACTGTGGTAAGAGTATACCTGCAACATCAAAATTTTGTCCAGAATGTGGAAAACAAATTGCCACTTCTAAATTTTGCCCTGAGTGCGGAGCAAAAGTATCAGCAACAGCTAAATTTTGTAATGAATGTGGAAATAAATTGATTTAACAGAGGGAATTATGAATAATACTAACGTAGATGAAGAATTACTTACCGCTGAAAATGAAACATATAAATGTCCATCATGTGGTGCAAATTTAAAGTATGACGCTGCAAACAGCGGTCTTAAATGTGACTATTGTGGTTTTGAATTAAATATTTCAGGACAAATTTCAAATGATGAAAATGATTTTTTATCTGCGGAAAATCATCAAAAGTGGGGTAAAAACGTAAAAAAAGCACATTGTAGTAATTGTGGTGCTCACAATGTAATAGAAAGTACTACAATTTCATGCAATTGTCCTTTTTGTGATTCACCAATGGTAATTTCAGTAGATTCTTTTGATGGATTAAAACCTGATCGAGTAATTCCTTTTAAAATAGATGTTAAAGTTGCTAATCAAAGTTACCAAAATTGGATAAAAAAGCGTTTTTATGCACCTAGTTCGTTAAAAAAGGATATTCCAAATCCAACCAATAATTCTATTTATGTACCTGCATGGACATATGATTCAGTTTCTTTTTCTGAATATAAAGGTCGTTTAGGAAAAAGATATACCGTTACTGTTGGAAGTGGTAAAAATCGTCATACTGTTACTAAGATCAGATGGTTTCGAATAAGTGGAATTCATCAAAAAATAGTTGATGATATAGTAATTTGTTCTGGCAATAAAATTAAGCAAGAAGAACTTGATAAAATCCAACCATTTGATACTAATAATTCTTTTGTTTTTGATGATAGATTTTTATCTGGTCATTCAGCTGAACATTATAACATGACTGTTCAAGAAGGATGGAAATCTGCACAAGAAATCATTTCACAACAAATTAAAACAGAAATATTAAGAAAATATCATTATGATGTAGTAGATTATTTAAAATTTACACCTGTTTATTCAAATATTAAATATAAATATGTTGTTTTACCAATATGGTTATCGAGTTTTACTTATAAGAATAAAAAATATCATTATTTAGTAAATGGTGAAACAGGTAAAATTACAGGTAACTATCCAAAATCAATTGTTAAAATTTTGTTAACAATAATTTTTGCTTTAGCTTTTTTTATTACTGTTATATACTTTTTTATGAGTTATTAATTAATTAAATTAGAAAGGAGTACATCGTATAAGTATTATGGAAAAAGAATTGGAAAAATTAATACATGAAGCATTAAAAGAAGATGGATATGATAAAGATGTAACAAGCCTTTCAATTATTGAAACTAAAAGAGAAGGAATTGCCAATTTGATTGTTAAGTCTTCGGGCGTTGTTTCTGGAACTCAGATTGCTAAAGAAGTATTTCGACAAATAAGTCCGAAAATTAAATTCAATATTTTAAAACGTGACGGTGAATATGTTCATAAAGGCGATGTAATTGCAAGTATCAGCGGACGTATGATAGATATAATTCGTGGTGAAAGAGTTGCGCTTAACTTTTTACAAAGAATGTCAGGTATTGCAACATTAACAGATAAGTATGTAGAAGAATTGAAGGGAACTAATTGTCAAATACTTGACACTCGTAAAACGACACCTCTCTTAAGAGAATTTGAAAAAGAAGCAGTTGTTCATGGAAAAGGATTAAATAATCGCTTTAATTTAAGCGAACAAGCTTCAATTAAGGATTATCATATAGCGATTGCCGGAAGTGTTGAAGAAGCTGTAAAACGTGTAAGAACAAAGTATGGCGAAGAACTAATAATAGAAGTAGAAGTTACAAATAAAGATCAGTATTTAGAAGCCTTAGAATCGGATTGTGACGTAATAAGAATTGACAATTTGTCTAATGATGAATTGAATGAATTATGTATGATTTCACATGATGATAAAAAATTAATTGCAAGTGGCAATATCACTATTAACAAAATTAGAAGTATAGCACTATTAGGTGTAGATTATATTTCAATTGATTCATTAGTTCATTCAGCAAAAGCTCTTGATATTGACTTTAAATTTCTAAAAAAATCGTATAAATAAAAAAAAACTATGTTGAAATATTTCAACATAGTTTTTTAATATTCTAAAATAGCTTTTTTTAGTTCATCAATAATATCTTTTTCATCAATCTTCTTTACAATTTCACCTTTTTTAAATAAGACTGCATTATTTTTACCGCCTGCTATGCCTAAGTCTGCTTCTTTACCCTCACCTACACCATTAACAATACAACCCATAATTGCAACAGTTATTTTTTTATTGATAGTGAACAAGAATGGTTCTATTTCTTTGATAATACTTTCCATATTATATTCACATCTACCACATGTAGGACAACTTATTAAAGTAGCTCCTTCATATTTATTAAACATTTTTAAAATTTCTTTAGCAGCATATATTTCATTGATAGGATCACCAGTTAATGAAACTCTAATTGTATCTCCTATTCCTTGTTTTAAAAGCGTTCCGATGGCATAACTAGATCTAATATTTCCACCTAAAACAGTACCAGATTCTGTTAAACCTATATGTAAAGGATAATTGAATGTTTTATCTGCAAGTATATTGGCTTCTATAAATGTATCAATATTAGTAGCTTTTAAACTTAAAATAATGTTTGAAAATTCAAATGATTCTAATAATTCAATCTCTCTTTTTGCTTCTTCAATCATTCCGATGGCTGTAACACCAAATTTTTCTATAATATCTGCACTTAAAGAACCAGAATTTACACCGATTCTAATTGGAATATTTTTTTCTTTACATTTATCAACTATCGATTTAATATGCTCATTTGGCATATTACCGGGATTAATTCTTATTTTATCTACACCATTTTCAATTGATAATAAAGCTAATTTATAGTCATAGTGAATATCGGCAACAAGTGGAATGTGAATATTTTTCTTAATTTCTTTGATTGCTTCAGCATCTTTTGTATCTTTAACTGCAACTCTAATAATTTCACATCCAACAGATTCTAACTGAAGAATTTGTTTAATAGTGGCTTCAATATTACTAGTTTTTGTATTTGTCATTGATTGTATAACGACTTTTCCATTGCCAAGTGGAATATTATTAACATATACAATTTTTTTCATGTTTAAATAAAATAAGAGTTCTTGATTTAAGAACTCTTTTTTCCTCCTTTAGTATTAGTAGTAGTTTCTGCAGCTACAACAATTTTCTTTTTATGGATTTTTCTTTGTGGACTACGAATTCTACCACGTCTTAAGAAGTTATAAATTGTACTTCTTGAAGCAGTAATTCCGTATGTATCTTGGATAATTCTAGCATATTCAGAAAAGTTAGTTCCACGATATTCTTTACGATAAAGTTTGCAGACAAATGTGCTTAATTCTTGATCGTATGTATTGTATGGTTTATATTGTTTGTTCTTGTGAATTACACCATCAACACCTTCATTTAATACTTGTCTTTTTAGATTACGTACTTGTCGAGTTGTAATACCTAATTTTTTAGCGGCTTCAGTACCATTGATTTCGCCTTCGATCAATTTTGTTATTATACGCATTTTCTTTCTTTCGATTTTAGAAAGTTTTTTCTTAGGTTTTTTTTCTTCAACTACTGGATTTTCCGGAGTA
>JAZOLG010000043.1:0-2956 GCA_045652765.1 Bacilli bacterium | reverse complement strand
AATAGACAAAATAAATGTACCAGACTTTGTAAAACTTAATTTCACTAAATGGATATCAAAGTTTAATATTAATAATTCACCAAATGTAAAAGAATTTATTAATAGAATTAATTCTAATAAAGATATACACATTACTTTTTCTGATGATTTTGTGTGTAAAGAATATGGTTTTTTAAATTTAGATGATATTAAAAATAAAGTATTAAGTTTATATAACTTTAATGAAGAGTCAAAATTACTAATTAAACAAATATCTTCACTTCATGAATTTAGAAGTAAAATCAAATATATTTTAGCTAAAAATATTCCAAGTAAAAATACTGAATATTACGATTTAGAAGAAAAAATAGATGACTTATTAGTCATGTCAAAACGTAGTATACATTTAACATCATCTTTTGATTTTGATAGTTCAACAATCACTTTTTATACCAAAAACATTTTCACAAATACAGGTACTTTCGCAACAACTGATGAAATATTTGAACTTGCGTTTATCAAAGAATTACATCGATTATATTATGATTATATTGGTGCCATAAATGCTACATCAAGTTTTGTTGATGCTCATAACAGAAAAGATTATTATAAAGATTTAGTAAAAGAATCATTAACATCATTTTTTGTTAAGCAATACTGTACTACTTATAATATACCAGAAGCTTTATTATCCGCCGCAAAGAATCTAAATCCAATTATTTATCCTGGGTCTGGATATTTATCAATTGTTGATCAAAATCACTACAATGAAATTTTTGACAAATCTATTAATTCAACCGAAGAAGCACTAAAATTAATGTTTAAAAACAATGAAGAATTATATTATAAAATTATGAACAAAGAAAAAGCAATCCAAAATTTCACAACAGATTTATACATTAAACCATTTGATGTAATGCATGCTTTTGAAGAGTATTTTGTTTTAAAACAAATACCATTAAATATTATATCTTTTTACAAAAGAACAATTAAAACATTATTCAAAGAGCATTTCAATATTACTGTCAATGTTTTATCAACACTTGATTATAATTCTAGACTATATCTTGTAAATCTGCTTTTATCAAAGATTGAACAAAGCAATATTAAGTTTAAATACATAAGTGCCACTAAAGCGTTTAGAAATTTTCTTTTAACTACTAAAAGTCATTCTAAAGGTATCAACATTATATAAAAAGAGGAGACAAATCTGAAATGGTAAAATAAAAGTAGACACAAAAAATGAACTCGAACCTGTTCGTTCCTCATGTCTACGTTTATTTTATCATTTCATCAATGATACGTTTTTTTAATTATTATTTAATTCATTTAGACCATTTTCAATCACATTTAATAAAAACTTTTTTTCTTCTTCAAAAGGTTCTAGCAAAGCTAGTTCTTTAGCTTTAATATACCACTTTCTAGACTCTTCAAAATTAATCTCTGTTCCTATTCCTTCTTTATAAAATTCAGCAAGTTGAAGTGTAGCATAAGTTTCATTTTGAATAGCTGACTTTTGCATATAACGAAATGCTTTTTCAAAGTCTACTTCAACATTTTCGCCAACTAAATACCAATTGGCCAAAATATTTTGATATTCTTTATCTCCCTCGTTTGCAAGTTCAATTACTACCGCAACTTCTTTTTCTTTTTCTTCTGTCAAAAAGTATAAATCGGCTAAAAGATGTTTTGAATCAATTAATTCATCTTTAAGTTCTAATAATAACTTTTCTGCTTCTTTATAATTTTTATTTTTAATTAATTCTCTAGCTTGTTGTAATCTGTTCATATTATTCTGCTTCCTTCATTATATCTTTATAATAATCTTTTAATAATTCGCGTACTTCATCATATTCATTTTCACTATATGTTTTTTTAAGAAGTAAAACAAAATCTTGTTTTGATGCAGCATATACTTCCATAAGATAATCATAACCTTTTAAATCATACTTAGTTATATAATTTTGTAATTTTTTATCACTATCTTTAAAAGAAATAAAATTATTGTCAATAAATAACATTAGGTTAGGTAATTCATTACTTATAATAATTTCTTGACTACCTTTAATTATTCTAACAACTTCAACATTTTTAAAAAAACATGTAAGATCAAAGAAATCACATGGGTATAAACCATGTTCATCAATTATTTTTTGGATTTCTTCAAAACAATTATATTTTTTTAAAATAACAAATGTGTTTTTAGATACAATCTTTGGACAAATTAATTCGAAATTTAATTCTTTATTAGTTTCCATAATATCTCCAATTAGTTAATTTTTATTATAAATATTCATTATATGATGGTACGATGATCTTACAGTGTTTACACATTTTACTCTTATCTATAGTTTTTTGTTCTTCATTAATACAATTAGTAACATCTATTAGTTTTCTATTACATACTGGACAGTATTCTAAATCTTGTCTTCCTTCTTTATAAACACCATCTACAGGGTTTTTTAAAAAAATAAAGACGCTTTTATTTGTTTTTGATTCCAATAAAGTTCTACATTCAAATAATAACTTATTATACTTTGAACAATGATTTTCAATTTCTTTTTCAAAAAACTCTGTTTCATATTCATATAATCTTAAATATTCCAGCGCATTATATGTTTGTTGAAGTTTTACCAGTTTTTCTTTATTTTCTTTCGTTAAGTTCCATTTTTCATTAAATGGAATTTGTTTTAAACATCTTCCACACTTTAATAAAGATCCATAACTTGTTTTTCTAAAAAAATCATATTCTGGGTTTAGAATAAAATAGCCACTATTTTCACATAAGCAAAAATCTTCTTTTTCATAAATATTGTTTCCAAATTCATAAGATATTTCAAAATTATCTTTTAATACATTACTTACTTCATCACCAACACTGTCTTCTAACTTATTAACAAAATTGATAAATTCATTTTCATCAATAATTACAATTGTACTAATGTATTTATCATCACATATTTCTGTGATTCTTTCT
>JAZOLG010000042.1:0-27540 GCA_045652765.1 Bacilli bacterium | reverse complement strand
TTATTTAACGCCTGGTAAAGCTATTCCTACAGATTCTATTCTTCAAGAAGGTGAAATCGAAGTTAATGAATCACAATTAACAGGTGAATCTATACCAATTAGAAAAACTGTTGGTGATACATTATATTCTGGAAGTTTTGTTGTTTCTGGAAATTGTTCAGCTATAGTTGAAAGAGTTGGTAAAGAAAACAGTATGGAGAAGATTTCTTCAGCCGCAAGAAAATATAATAAGCCAAAAAGTGAAATTATGAAATCACTTAATTACTTATTAAGATTTGTAAGTATTATAATTGTTCCTGCAGCAATTATTTTATATTGTAAGTCAGAAGGGGTTAATTGGACAGGTAATTTCTTTGGAAAAGCTCAAGCATTTGTTAAAAGTTTCTTTGTTCATAGTAATACATATCAAGATACTATTTTATCTATGTCAGGTTCATTAATAGGAATGATTCCATCAGGACTAATCTTATTAACTACAATTGCCCTTGCAGTAGGTGTAAGAAGACTTGCTAATAATAACACATTAATTCAAGAAATTTATTGTATTGAAATGTTAGCTCACGTAGATGTTTTATGTCTTGATAAAACTGGAACTATTACAGATGGAACAATGACTGTAACAAGATTTATTGAAGCACGTCGAAGTGAATATAATGTACCAGATATTGTTAGTTCAATGAATTCTGCTTTACAAGAAACTAACTCGACTGCGCAAGCATTAGAACATTATTTTGGTTTTGGTAAAAAATATCATCCAGTGTCTGTGTTACCTTTTAATTCTGATAATAAGTATAGTGCAGTTACTTTTGATAATTATGGTACATTTGTATTAGGTGCACCTGAGTTTGTAATGAAATCAGGTTTTGAAAAAATTGAAGAACAAGTTAATGAATATGCCAATCAAGGTCTAAGAGTTTTAGCACTTGCTCATTCAACAATTCCGCTAAAAAATGGTAAATTACAAAGAGCTCCTAAACTTGTAGCTTTAATTTTGATTGAAGATCAAATTAGACCAGAAGCTTTTGAAACGATTAAATTCTTTAAAGAAAATAGTGTTCAAGTAAAAGTAATATCAGGTGATAATCCGGTAACTGTATCAGAAGTTGCGAAAAGAGTCGGAATAGAAAATGCGGAAGATTATATTAGTTTAGAAGGATTAACTGATGAAGAAGTTGCAAATGTTGCCAATGCATATACTGTATTTGGTCGTGTAAAACCAAATCAAAAGAAGATTCTAGTACAAGCTTTAAAAGCGGAAAAACATACAGTTGCGATGACAGGTGATGGTGTAAATGATATTCTTGCTTTAAAAGAAGCGGATTGTTCGATTGCCATGGCATCTGGTTGCGATGCTGTAAAAAACGTTGCGCAAGTGGTATTACTTGATTCAAACTTTGCTTCTATGCCTAAAGTAGTTGGTGAAGGACGAAGAGTAATTAATAATATTCAACAAACTGCATCACTATTCTTAGTAAAAACATTGTTTACAATGTTAGTAACGTTCTTTGTAATTATTGGTGTTATTGAGAAGTTCTCGCCAGATGGTATTGGTAGATATCCTCTTGGTCCTGCACAACTTATGTTAATTGAACTTTTTGCAATTGGTATTCCAAGCTTTATACTAGCACTTCAACCAAACAAGAATATTGTAAGTGGTCATTTCTTGTGGAATGTTATTCGTAAATCATTGCCAGGTGCGATAACAATTGCTGTTCAAGTATTTATCACATATTTTGTTTCTAAAAAACTTGGATTCACAATGGAAGACATTAAAACAATTATATCTTTTACAGCGACAACAACATGCTTATTAATATTATATATGGCATGTCGACCATTTAATAAATGGAAAGCAGGAATGTTTGTATTCTTAGTATTATGTTGTGCAACATTATTTAGTCTTTCTTTATTAGATGTAAATGTTACTTTAAGATTATTTAAAAAAGAAATATTCCTAGACTTTAGAACTTTATTTGAATATTTCCCATTATATAAAAATAACATTACATATTTAGATTGTAATCCATTATTACTTGCAATATCTTTAGCTGCAATCTCATATGTCATTATTATTATAATCAACTATGTAATTAGTTTTGTAGAAGAATTTATTGAAGTAAGAAAAACAATGCGTAAACTTCGAGAAAAAGAAGAAGACGAATTTAAATATTAGATTGAAGATGCATGAAAATGCATCTTTTTTTGTGCTTAAATCTATACCAACATAGTACTAGTTGCGTATGATAAAGTAGCTAAGGAGGGGACAATATGAATTATCTTGTGGAAATAAAAAATATCCAGAAAATCTTTTACTCAGAGCTTGGTAAAGTTGAAGCCATTAAAGATTTAAGCTTTAATTTAAACAAAGGTGAAATAATTGGAATTGTAGGACCAAGTGGTAGTGGAAAATCAACTATATTGAATTTAATATCCGGATTAATCGAACCAACTAGAGGTGATGTAACTGTAGATGGTAGTGTTGGCTATATGTTTCAAAAAGATCATTTACTGGAATGGCGGAATGTTTTAGATAATGTCTTAATTGGTTTAGAAATAAAGAAAGAAAAAACATGTGACAATATCGAAAGAGTTATTAAACTACTTGATAAATATGGACTTAGCGAGTTTAAAAACAATTTTCCTTTAGAACTATCGGGCGGAATGCGACAAAGGATTGCATTGATTAGAACTTTAGCGTTAAATCCTAATATCTTGCTTTTAGATGAACCATTTTCGGCATTAGATTATCAGACACGTTTAGAAGTGTGTAATGATGTTTATAAAATAATAAAAGATCAAGAAATTTCTGCAATTTTAGTTACACACGATATAAGTGAAGCCATATCAATGTGTGATAAGGTAGTAGTACTATCACGTAGACCTTCAACAATTAAAAATATTTTTGATTTAACAGAGGTCTTTGGTCCAGATTTAACACCTATTTCCATTCGTAAGCATCCTCTTTTTAGCAAGTATTTTGATTTAATATGGCAAAGTTTAGGTGATACAAGTGAAAAAACAGAAAAACAATAATCCTTATATTATAGAAAAACAAAAAGAAAGACGACATATTGTAATAGCAGAATTAGCTTTGTTTATTTCGATCATTTTAATTTGGGAACTTTTTGCAAGATTAAATATTATAAATGAATTTTTATTTAGTTCCCCAACAGAAATTATAAAATTAATTATTAATTATTTTAAAACAGGTGAAATTTATAAGCACATAGGTATTTCACTATTAGAAACGCTTTTAGGTTTAGTTATTGGAACAATATTGGGTATTATAATTGCTATTATTCTTTGGTGGTATCCTTTTTCAGCAAAAGTATTAGACCCATTTTTAATAGTTCTAAACGCACTGCCTAAAACGGCTCTGGCTCCAATATTAATTATTTGGGCAGGAACAGGAATTAAAGGTATAACCGTTGTTGCGATTTCAATATCACTTGTTTTAACAATTATAAGTTGTTATAATTATTTTATAAATGTAGAAGAAGAAAAAATTAAAATGTTTAAATCTTTTGGTGCTTCAAAGCTCCAAATACTTTTAAAATTAATTATTCCATCCAATATTGCCAATATTATTAACATTATAAAGATTAATATTGGAATGACTTGGGTTGGTGTAATTGTTGGCGAATTCTTAGTATCAAGATGTGGTATTGGATATTTAATTGTTTATGGTTCACAAGTATTTAAAATGGATGTTGTGATGGCTGGGGTCATCATCTTAGCAATTATTGCTTATGTTATGTATCAAGTAGTTAGTATTATTGAATCAAAAATACGAAAAAACAGGGGGAAATAATGAAAAAAGTAATGTTAGCTTTAATGATTATGGTTTTTAGTTTTGTGTTAAATGGTTGTAAGAAAAATAAATTAGATAAAATTACAATAGCTGAAGTAACACATTCTGTATTTTATGCGCCGCAGTATGTAGCTATTTCACAAGGATTCTTTAAAGAAGCAGGAATAGAGGTAGAATTAGTAAATGCTGGTGGGGCGGATAAAGTTATGGCTGCTTTGTTATCAGGTGATGTTAATATTGGTTTTTCTGGACCAGAAGCTACAATTTATGTTTATAATAATGGTGAAGAAAACTATATGGTTAACTTTGCCCAAGTTACAAAACGTGATGGAAGTTTTATTGTTAGTAGAACTAAAGAAGATAATTTTGATTTACAAAATTTAAAAGGTAAATCTATTTTAGGTGGTAGAAGTGGTGGAATGCCACTAATGAATTTAGAATATGTTTTAAAAGAAGCAGGTTTAAGTGTTGGTCGAGATAAAACTGGATATGATGTATTAGTAAGAACGGACATTCAGTTTAATGCGATGGCAGGTGCATTTGTTCAAGGAGAAGCTGATTATACAACACTATTTGAGCCAACAGCACTAGGTTTAGAAAAAGAAGGCAAAGGGTATGTTGTTACATCAGTTGGTAAGTATTCTAAAGAAGTACCTTTTACTTCATACTATGTAACCAAAGATTATTTAAACGAAAATAGTGATTTACTACAACGATTTACAAATGCGTTGTACAAAGCACAAAAGTTTGTTATGGAATCATCAGATGAAGAAGTTGCAAAAGCAATTCAACCTTTTTTTACAGAAACTTCTATTGAAGATTTAACGGAAGTTATTAAACGTTATCGTGATGCTGATGTATGGTGTGAAACACCATATTTTAAAGAAGATGGTCTAAATCGTTTAATGGATATTATGATAGAAGCTAATGAATTAGAAAAAAGAGTTGACTTTAATGTAATTGTTGATAATCGTTTTGCGGTTAATTCAATGAAATAAAAAATGATGCATAGTTATCTATGCATCATTTTGTTTTACAAAGTATGTTTTTTTTGATATAGTATTATAGAAGGTATAATATATGAAACAATTAATTGAACTTTTAAGAAAAAATAAGTATCGAATTATTGCGATTGATGGAAGATGTGCAAGTGGTAAAACGACACTGTCTTTAGAATTAAAAAAACTACTAAATGCCGAGGTGATTCATCTTGATCATTTCTTTTTAAGTAATGATCAAAAAACAAAAGAGAGAATGAAAGAAATTGGCGGAAACATTGATTATGATCGTTTTGAAAATGATGTTTTATTAAAAGTTAAATCTAATCAACCATTTGAATATTTAGCATTTGATTGTAATACTCAATCATTGAAAGATCAGTATAAAATAGAAAATAATCGTATTTTAATAATAGAAGGAACTTATGCTCATCATCCAAAGTTTATAAAATATTATGATTATTTTGTATTTTTAACAGTTGATGAAAATCTACAAATAGAACGTTTAGAAAAACGAAATCCCCATTTAATTACCCGTTTTATTAATGAATGGATTCCAAAAGAAGAATTATATTTTAAAACATATAAAATTGCTGATAACGCAGATATTGTTATTGATACTAACAATATTTAATTTAATGTAAAAATCGAATAATTATGATATAATATGCTAAATAAAATAATAATTGGAGATATTATGAAACACTATTTTATTATTAATCCTGCTGCTGGTCAAAAAGACAGTAGTGAGAAATTAAGAAAAGAAATTGAATCAATTTTTGTCAATAAAACAGACGCATATGAAATATACATAACATCAGCACCAGGAGATTCATATAAAGTCGCGCATGAGGCCTCAAACAATTTAGAAGAGGAAACAATCTTCTATGCTTGCGGTGGTGATGGAACATGTTTTGATGTTATTAATGGAATCATAGGTAAGCCTAATGCTCATTTTGGGATTATACCAATTGGTTCTTGTAATGACTTTCTTAAAACATTTAGACCAATGGATTTTAGTAATGTTTTAAATTTAGTAAATGGAGAACTAAAATCAATTGATGTTGGTAAAGCTAATGATTATTATTTTTTAAATGAAATAAATATTGGTTTTGATGCTAAAGTAAATGATGATTGTAATAATTCTAAAGCGAAATCAAAGAGTATAAAAAAAGCTTATCGTAATGCAATCATTAAGAATTTTTTCTCTAAACTTGGTGATAAATTAACTATAACTGTTGATAACAATACAAAAGAATATAATTCTTTATTGCTTGTAGCCGCAAATGGTCAATTTTATGGTGGAAAATACAACTGTGCACCATATGCAAAAGTTAATGATGGAAAATTAGATTTGGTTGTTGTAAATAAAATTGGTCGATTAAAGTTTTTAAGTTTAATTAAAAAATACGAAAAGGGACTACATCTTAATAACCCAAAACTAAAAAACATCGTTGAGTATCGTTTAGAAAGTAAAATGATTATTAAGGGTGAAAAACAACTTTGTGCATGTCTTGATGGTGAAATTTTCTATTGGGATAAAATAAATATTGAAGTATTACCACAAGTTATTAAGATGATTTTTCCTAAGGAATAATATGGAAACTTGGGAACAAATTATAACAATTGAATCAAGTAAACCTTATTTTCAAACTTTGTTAAAAAGAATTGAAGAAGAAAGAAAAACAACAACGATATTTCCTACTCAGGATAATGTTTTTAAAGCATTAAAACTTACACCAATTGATAAAGTTAAAGTAGTGTTGTTGGGACAAGATCCTTATCATGAACCTAATCAAGCAATGGGACTTGCTTTTAGTGTTCCTAGGGGAGAAAAAATACCACCTAGTTTAAGAAATCTTTATAAAGAATTAAATACGGATTTAGGAATTAAAATTCCTAATCACGGAGATTTAACGGATTTAGCAAAAGAAGGAGTACTACTTTTAAATACAGTTTTAACAGTCAAGGAACATCATGCAATGAGTCATCATAATTATGGATGGCAACAGTTTACTGATGTTTTAATTTCAAAACTGAATCAACAAAATCATCCAATTGTATTTATATTGCTTGGTAATTATGCTAAAACAAAAAAAGAACTAATTACTAATAGTATTCATTATATTATAGAAGGAATTCATCCATCGCCATTATCTGCTAATCGAGGATTTTTTGGTAGTAAGATTTATTCAAAAACTAATGAATTCTTTAGAAAAAATAATTTAGCTGAAATTAACTGGAATGTTATTAATAAATAGACCTTAGGGTCTATTTTATTTTGGTATAAAGTTATAATATTTGAATATAATTAATTAGGTGAAATAATGAAAAAACTATTAACTATCTTTTCTATTTGTATAACAATATTATTACTTTCCAATATCAATGTTTTAGCAGAAGATCAAAATACCATACATGATGATTATAAACTTGCGAAATCTGCTATATTAATTGAGTCTTCTACTAACAAAGTATTAATTGAAGAAAACTCAAAAATTAGACTACATATGGCTAGTATGACTAAAGTAATGTCTTTATTATTAATATTTGAAGCAATAAATGAGGGACGTTTAACTTTAGATCAAATGATTACTACTTCCAAGAATGCAGCATCTAAAGGTGGTTCACAAATATTCTTAAGTGTTGGTGAACAAATGTCAGTTGAGGATCTTTTAAAAAGTATATGTATAGCATCAGCAAATGACGCAACAGTTGCTTTGGCTGAGGCTATATGTGGATCTGAGATGACTTTTGTAAAACTTATGAATAATAAAGCTAAAGAACTTAAATTAAATGATACATGTTATGCTAATGCAACTGGTTTACCATCAACATCACCTCATTATACAACGGCTTATGATATGGCTATTATTGCCAGTCAATTAATTAATAATTATCCAGAGGTTTTAACTTATACCAGCAAATATGAAGATTATATTAGAAAAGATACACCCAAACAGTTTTGGCTTGTTAATACTAATAAAATGGTGAAAAACATTCCTGGTGTTGATGGATTAAAAACTGGTTGGACGGAATATGCGGGATATTGTTTAACTTGTACTAAACAAGAAAACGGAATGCGTTTAATTAGTGTAGTAATGGGATGTGATAGTGTAGGTTTTAGAACAAGCAAAACGTTGGAACTTTTAAACTATGGTTTTGCTAATTATCAATATCAAGTAATATTGGAAAAAGGGACAATTGTTAAAACAAATGAAGATTTATTGTTAAAACCTAATCAGTATAATATTGTATTATCCAAAGATTTTGGAACAGTTACTTTAAAAAATGAGAAAATCACTGATTATGATTTAAAATTAAAACTAGACTATCAAAAAATAAAAAATTATGAAACAGATGATATTGGAATATGTGAAGTATATACAAATGGGAAATTATTGGGAAAAGTACCCCTAAATATCTTGGAAGAACCAGTTAAATTAAGTTTTTGGGAATTATTTATAAATATTCTAAGAGAGATATTTTAATGACAAATAAAACTATTTTTATAAAACTTTATAGAAAACATATAATAATATTACAAACTTTGGTTTAAAAATACAAAAATAAAATTAAAAATTTATAAAGGTTTTTGACTTCAATTGTCGAAGACCTTTTTTTGTTTAAAATCTTTTGGTACAATTGTAAAGGTGAGGTGGTAAAATGAGTTTAAGTGTACAGATGTCTGTTAAAAGTAGCACATTAATAATGCGGCTAAGTGGAGATTTAGATCAAGCAAGTATCGAAAGTCTAAAAAGAAAAGTGGTTGAAATAATTGATAAATATTATATCAAGAATTTAATAATCAATTTAGAACAAGTTCCTTTTATGGATAGTAGTGGAATAGGTTTTATTATTGGAAGATATACACAAATAAAAAATCGTAGGGGTAAAATAATAGTATGTTCAATGAATGATATGATTGAGCGTATTTTTAATTTATCAGGTTTAAAAAGAATATGTCATGTTGCGAGTAGTGAACTCGATGCAACAAAATACTTGGAGGTATCATAATGAAAAATAATATGAAAGTAGCTTTTAGTGCTCAAAATTGTAATGTAGTTTTTGCAAGAACTGTAGCGATGGGTTTTTTAGTTAATTTAAAAATTGAAGTAAATATTTTAAATGAAATTAAGACTGCTATATCAGAAGCGGTAACAAATGCTATTGTTCATGGATATTCTAAAAACGCCAAAGAGTTGGTGGAAATGGAAATGTATTATGATAATGAAATAATCAAAATAATTGTTAGAGATTATGGAGTTGGAATTGAGGACATTGAAAAAGCCAAAGAGCCACTATTTACAACAAAAGAAACAGAAGATCGAGCAGGTCTAGGATTTACGATTATGGAAGTATTTATGGATGAATTAAAAGTTAGATCTATCGTTGGTGAAAAAACAGAAGTTGAAATGATTAAAAAATATCATGAAAGTTAATTTAACATCGTATGAATTTATTATAAATAAGTACAAAAACCTAGTTTATAAATTAGCAAGAAGGTTAGATTATGGTAAAGCATCATTTGATGATTTAGTGCAAGCTGGTTTCATGGGGCTACTTTACGCTTGTAATAAGTTTGATTTTACCCGCAATAGTGATTTCATAAGTTATGCTTCAAAATATATAATAAGTGAAATGAAAAAAGAAAATGGTAAAAGTACTCCTTATAAAGTTAGTGATTATTTATTAAAATTAAAAAGTAAAGTAGACAAATTAAATAATTTAAGTTTACAAGAAATATCACAACTTATTGGCACATCAGTCGATAATGTCATGCTTGCAAAAAGTCTTGACAGTGAAATAGTTGAGTTTAATGAAGAATTATATTTATCACCTAAATTAAAATTTATTGAGCTTGAATTAAATAAGGAAGAACTACAAATTTATAAACTAAGAATTGTTAATAAATATTCCCAAAAAGAAATAAGTAAAATATTAAATGTTAGTCAACCGACAGTATCAAGAATGATTAAACGTATCGAAAATAAAATTAGTCAAGAAGGATTGTATAATTAAAGACTTTATTCAAAAAATATACTGAGGTGATTATATGAATAAAGATAAAGAACAATTTGAACAAATAATTAAACAGAACCCTATTAAAAGACCTATTGTTATGAATTGTATTAAAGCTTTTATTGTTGGTGGACTAATTTGTTTATTTGGAGAATTAGTTAGAACAATATTGTTAAAAAGATTTTATTTAGATGAGCAAACATCAAACACAATTATGTTAATTATAATAATTGTTTTAGCATCATTGTTTACAGGACTTGGAATATACGACAAGATTGGTCAAAGCGCTGGAGCTGGTTCGATTATTCCTATTAGTGGTTTTGCAAATAGTTTGACATCATCAGCAATAGAAAGTAAAAGTGAGGGATTTATCTTAGGAGTTTTGACTAATCTTTTCAAACTGGCAGGAGCAATTATTGTTGCTGGTATTGCCAGTAGCTTTGTCGTATCAACCATTGTTTATATAATAAGGATAATATATGCGTAAAATTGGAAAGAGTAGTATTATATTAGATAATGTATATTTAAATGGTTCTAGTACTGTTGTTGGACCAAAAGAATATATGGGGCCTTTAAAATATTATTATGATTGTTATTATAATAGTTTAGATTGTAATGAAGATACTTGGGAAAAAGCCGAAATGAGACTACAACAAGATGCTATCGAACAAGTAATGAATAAGTTAAAAATAACAGATAGTGATATATCAGTAATCTTTTCGGGTGATTTAAATAATCAAATAGCAGTTAGTAGTTATGCAATGCGTAATTATGATATTTGTCATATTGGATTATATGGTGCTTGTTCAACATCTGTCTTGAGTCTAATAAATGGTTCAGTTTTTGTAGATAGTGGAATTGGAAATTATGTAGGATGTTTGACTAGTTCTCATAATGCAACTAGCGAAAGACAATTTCGTTATCCAACAGAATATGGAGGTCAAAAACCTGATTCATTAACATCAACTGTAACAGGAGCAGGTGTGGGAATTATTTCAAACAATAAAAGTGATATTAAAATTACAAAAGCAACAATTGGTAAGGTTATTGATGTTAATCTAAAAGATCCGCTTGATTTAGGTAGGACAATGGCTCCAGCAGCAGCATTTACATTTATTAGTCACTTGGAGGACTTCGATATTAAACCAGATTATTATGATTTGATTTTAACAGGTGATTTATCAAAATATGGTAGTGAAATTTTTTTAAAATGCATATCTAGTAAAGGCATAGAGTTAAATAATTATAATGACTGTGGATTATTAGTGTATGATATTAATAATCAAGATGTTTTTGCAGGTGGAAGTGGTTGTGGGTGTTGTGCTATAGTTTTATATAGTTATATAGTGAAGAAACTTAAAAATAAAGAGTTATCAAGAGTATTGATTATCGCAACGGGTGCTTTAATGAATCCTATTATGACGGCTCAAAAAGAAACTATTCCAAGTATTGCCCATGCAATTAGTTTAGAAAGAGTGGATGTATGAATTTAGTATTTGCATTTTTAATTGGTGGAGCAATATGTTTGATAGGACAAATGTTGATAGATCTTTTACATTTATTACCTATTCATATTACAACTTTGTTTGTTTTGATAGGCTCAATATTAGAACCATTTGGACTTTATGATAAATTAATTGATTTAGCAGGAGCGGGAGCGTTATTACCAATATGTAGTTTTGGTCATTCGATGACTCATGGAGCATTAGAAAATGCTACAACATATTTAAAACTATTGGAAGGGATATTATCAACTACTAGTGTTGGTATTAGCATAGCAGTTGTATTGGCATTAATTTGTAGTTTAATATTTAAACCTAAAGGATAAAATGTTATTACAAAAAGATTTTAAATATAATGAGAAAGTATTAGATGACTTGTTAGGTATAAATAATGTTTTTGATATTGGTAAAAAAACATTAGTAATTGAAAATAAAATTAATTTAATCTATTCAGCAACCTTTTTGGTTAATGCTGATGAAGTAACACAAATATTGATGAATTTCTTTCAAACCAACAATAAATTTACAGGTAGTGACTATTTTAGTTATGTATACAATAATTTGTCTTGTATTAATGTAAGTACAACTAATGATTTTTATGAACTTACTAATGCTGTGTTTAATGGATTAGTTGTTTTTCTTGTAAATGAATCTGATCGTGCAATTGTTATTGATTTAAGAAAGTATCCACAAAGAGGATTGGATGAACCTGACAGTGAAAAAGTAGTTAGAGGCAGCAAAGAAGGATTTACAGAAAATATTGCTGTTAATATTGGACTTATACGAAGAAGAATAAAAACTGGTGATTTAGCTATTAAAAAAATGGAAATTGGCACTTATAGTAAAACATTAATTTGTGTAATATATTTAAATAGTAAAGTTAATAAAAAAGCTTTGGATTGTTGTTTAGAACGACTTGATAAAATATCTGTTGAAGAACTAACGATGACAGATAAGGCTTTAGAGGAACTTTTGACAACTAGACCTTTTTCCTTATATCCAACAGTTCGCTATACTGAACGTCCAGATACACTTGTTGCGCACATGTATCAAGGACAGTTTGGCATTATTGTTGATACATCACCTTCGGTAATGATGGCACCAACTACCTTTTTTGATCACTTACAAGCACCAGAAGAATATCGACAAACACCTTTATCTGGAACTTATTTAAAGATTTTGAGAATGTTGGGTATTTTAGCATCATTTTTGTTAGTTCCCCTTTGGCTTTCCTTTATTAATAAAGTTGATCTTTCTAATACGATTTTTAAGGGCATTATGCAAGTTGAATTTTCAAGACCGATAATTTTATTTCAAGTATTAATATCAGAAATTACTATCGAAATGGTCCGAATGGCATCAATCCATACACCTAACTCTTTGTCACAATCGATGGGATTGATTGTGGGAATTGTGCTTGGAGGTATAGCAGTGGAACTTGGATTAGTAAGTGAAGTAATTGTATTACTTGGAGCATTATCTGCAATAGGTACTTATATAACACCAAGTTATGAATTAGCTCTAGCTAATAAGATCGTAAAATTATTAATGATTTTAGTTAGTTATTTTCTAGGAATTTCTGGATTAATCATTGCACTATTTCTATTCGGATTATATCTTGGTTTCTTAAAAAGTTTTAAATGCTCTTATTTAAGTCCGTTAATTCCGTTTAACTTTAAAGAATTAATTAAACAATTTATTCGTCTTCCTTATCGAAGTGATAAAAATAAATAGTATAGAAAATGGCAATTAATTTAATTGCCAAATTTTCTTTTTTTTGATACAATAGTAAGAGATTAATAATAAGGAATATATAAAAATGAGTAAAATAAAAATAGAAGCATTAGGTGGCATGCAAGAAAACGGCAAAAACTTATATGTAGTCGAAGTAGACGAACAAATATTTATTCTTGATGCTGGCCTAATATATCCAGAAATTGACTTATACGGAATTGATGCCGCAATTCCTAATATTGATTATTTAATTGAAAATAAAAATCGTATTGTTGGTATTTTTGTTTCCCATGGTCATGAAGATCATATAGGAGCAATCCCATATCTTTTAAAGGCAATAAATGTTAAAGTATTTGGTACTCATTTCACAATTAGTTTAATTGAAGAATTACTTATATTAAACGGAATGGATGTTAAAAAGTATCGTTTGTATCGTATTAATGATACTAAAGAATTAAACTTTGGGAATGTAAATGTTGTATTTTATAATGTTAATCACTCGATTCCAGAATCTGCAGGTATTGTTTTATATACTGAGGATGGTGCAATTGTCTATGCACAAGACTTTAATTTTGCTAAAAGCTTAAGTAAAAAATATAAAGTTTCATATAATCGTTTATTAGAATTAAACAATAAAAAAGTATTAGCTGTAATGAGTGAAAGTATTGGAATTACTGATACGATAAGAGCAAGTAATGATTTAGTATTTGATAATGAAATTAACAATGCTTTATATAAAACTAAAGGTAATATGTTTGTTGTTTGTTATTCAACTGACTTAAGCCGTATTCAAAAAATTGTTACTGCTGCTGTTAACTTTGGTAAAAAGATTGCGATTGTTGGTAGAAAAGGTGAACAAATTGTCAATATGGCTGTTAAGACTAACTATTTGGAAATGCCTCGCACACATCTTGTAAGACTCGGGGAATGTGACAATAAAGATTTAGTTATCTTAATAGTTGGAACTAATAATGAACCTTATAATATTGTTGAAAGAATATTAGAAGGTAAATATAAAACAATTCAATTTAGTGAAGATGATTTAATTGTGGGACTTTCTGATCCTATTAATGCTACTAAGAAATATGTTTTACATGTTTTAGATAAACTATATGTAAAAGATCTTAAATTTTTCCCAATTGAAAAGAAGAATTTGCGTTCATCACATGCTACAGCAGATGATATTGTTCAACTATATTCAATTGCAAATCCTAAATATGCTATTCCTATTAAGGGCGAAGATCGACATATTATTAAACACGTTAATTTATTAAAAGAAATTGGTTATAATGAAAATATTATCGATATTTCAGAAGGCAATGTTGCTGTTTTTGAAAATGGAGAATTTGCTGGATACGAAAAAATTAATAATGGCACATTATACGTAGATGGTAATTTAACAGGTAATGTCGATAAAGAAATTGTTGAACAAAGAAATATGTTAGCAACTGATGGTATTATACATATCTTAACTTATGTTGATACAAAAAATAAAATTATTGTTAAAGAACCTAATATTATAACTAAAGGTTTTGTAAATACAAAGGTTGGCGAAGAAGGATTAGAACAAATTAAGGAAAATGTTATTAAAGTTATTAATTCTAGTTTCGCTAAAAGAAAAACAATGGATGAGTTCGAAGTAGCCATTGAAAATGATATTAAAAGATTGCTTTATCGTTTAACAAAAAAGAATACAACTATTTTACCAATTGTTATTGATTTAAAGAATATTAAATATTAAAATTATTTTTAAAATAATATAAAATTTATTTATTGTTAAATATGATCTAGCTATTTTGAAATAATTTGAAGAAAAATGAAAAGTAATTGAATTAATTGCTTGCATAAAAGTGTGTTTTGTAGTATAATATATACGATTTATCTAGGAGGACACATTAAATGCGTATCAATGTTTTATTAAAATGTACAGAATGTGGCGAAGAAAATTATCTTACTGAAAAAAACAAACGTAATACTCCTGATCGTTTAGAACATAAAAAGTATTGCCCACGTTGTAAGAAAGCTACTATTCACAAAGAAAAAAGCAAAAAATAATAAAAACCAACAGGTATTTTGGACTGCGAAAGCAGTCTTTTTTTTGTGCCAAGTTTTGATAATTTTTTGTAATTTATTTTGTTATAATTCTGAAGGTGATATTATGGCAAAAGAGAAACATTTAAAGTTTGAACAAGAGACAAAAGATTTAACATTTTATTATGAAATAGTAGGTATAATTTCATTAATTATTCCAGTATTAGCTTTCGCAAGACTTGGTTTAATAGGATTTTATATAATGTTAATTTTTAAAATTATATTTGGTGATTGGTATTTTCTATTTCTATTAACAATTTTTTGTTATGGATTAAGATGTTTGATATATCATAAACCGATGAATTTTAAAGCTTTAAGAATTATTGGTATATTCTTAATCTTAGTTGGAGTAATGATGTTATCTCATTTTCCGATGCATAAGTATATTGTAAGTTTTGATGTTGATGGAAGTGGTGGTTATTTTCGTAAAACGATTGGTTTGTATTTAGATTATTTCAAAAATTACTATGATGGAATGGTTGTTGGTGGTGGAATCCTTGGTTCAATATTTTTTTATTTGTTTTATTCATTATTTTCATCACTTGGAACAATTTTTATGATTTTGGTATTTGAGTTTGTTGGTATCGTATTTTTTACAGAAAAAACAATTAAGGATTTTCTTAGCATCTTTGGTAAAGTAGGAATTAAGGTATATAATTTCATTCGAAAGAAGTTTAAAAGTTTTAAGTATGATATTGTTATACCAAAAACTAAAATTAAACAAAAAGCGATAAATATTAATGAATTAAAAGAAGGCGAAGGAATAAAGTTTGAAGCATTAGAACATACAACAGCAAAAGAAATTAAAGAAAAAATTAGTAGTATATTAAACCAAATGAATGTTTTTTATAATGATATATTTATAATTGTGGGATATAATGTAATGACATTTACGATTGATTCAATTCAATATATTGATTTAAATAAATTAAATAGTACATTAGGACAATATTTAACCCAAAACTTTATGTTGAAAAAAGAAGTTAAAACCAAAAAAACGATCATCGAAGTAAACAATAACTACGATAGTATATTCGATGTTAGAACTGCTTTAGAATCAACAATAGAATATAAAAACAATTTTAATTATCCACTTGCAATTACATCATTAAATAATATTATTAATATCGATATTGATAAAGATCCAGCATTACTTTTAGAAGATAGTGAAGAATATTCCAATAACTTTATTAATGCTTTCATTTTAATGACTTATTTAAAAAATCCGAAAAAGAGTTTTAAGATAAAGCTTTTAAATAAGTTAATTTTAGATGAATTAATTAATATTGGTAATAAAGTCTTAAATGACTTAAATATCGAAAAGTGTAATAGTATTATTGAATATAATAATAAAGTCGAAACAAAACAAAAAATTAAAAGACATATAATTATTATTGATAATATTGATAAACATTTGAGTTCTAATGAAGAGTTAGAAAAATTGATTTTTTTACTTCAAGTATCAACTAAAATTGGTTTCTTTTTTATTGTAAGAATAGCAGATAAAACTAAATTACCCCAAATGATTCAAAACTATTTAGTCAAAGTATTTCATTTTAAAAATTCAATTAATATGGAAATATCTAAAAATATAAGAAATAATGAAGCTTTTTTTGTTGATAAAGATTTAATTGAAAGAATTACATTTACTTCGATTGAAAATGAAGAGTTTGAAAAATTTAAAAGCAGAATATAAAAAAAGAACAAACTTTTTAGTTTGTTCTTTTACTGTTTTGTTTTAATCTTTCAATGAATAAGTATCTTTCTTTTAACCCTAGTTCAACTTTGGAAGATTCTTTAGGAATATAATATTTTCGACCTACTAAGTTATCTGGCAAGTATTGTTGATCAACCCAAGCATTTGGATAATCGTGAGGGTATTTGTAAGGCGTTTGATCTTTAGAAAAAGATGGTAAATTTTTAAGGTGTAGAGGAAGTGATCCAGAACGACCATTTTCAACATCTTCCATTGCTTTAGCAAGGGCTAAATAAGCAGAATTTGATTTTGGTGAAAGAGCCATTTCAATAACAATAACTGATAGTGGTAAACGACATTCAGGATTGCCAAGTTCACGAGCGGCATCACAAGCAGCTTTAACTCTTGGGCCAATAGTTGGATTAGCAAGTCCTATATCTTCATATGCAATACATAAAAGTCTTCGACATAGACTTTGTAGGTCGTCGGCAATTATTAATTTGGCTAGATAATGAAGAGCAGCATCAACATCACTACCACGAATAGATTTATGAAGACCACTTAAAGTATCATAATAATTATCTTGGTTTTTATCAAAGTTTAAATTGGCTTTTTGAAGAGCTGATTTTGCGACTGACATGGTGATTTCTTTATCAGATACAAAAGCTAAAGTTTCGATGTTATTTATTAAAGAACGTATTTCAAATCCTGAACAATCCACAATGTAATCAATTACTTCTTGATTAGGAATATTTATTTTTAATTCATTACAAGCTCTTTTTAAGATTGTCTCCATATCTTCTTTAACTAAAGTATTAAGCTTATAAATGTGACATCTTGATCTAATTGCGGGATTTACAGCATGATATGGATTAACTGTTGTTAAACCAATCATAATTAGTGTTCCATTTTCAACGTATGGTAATAAAAAATCTTGAATGTCTTTTTTCATGCGGTGAATTTCATCAACAACAATAATTGTTTGTTTATTAAATCTTGCGTCACTAACAATATTCTTTAATATTTCTTTATTATCAGTAGATGCATTGAATCTATGATATGGAATATCGCTCATAGCACAAGTAGCTTCGGCAATTGTTGTTTTACCACAACCAGGTTCACCATATAAAATAAAAGAGAATAAGTGGTTATTTGCAAGCATTTTACGTAAAATACCATTTTGGCCAACTAAGTGATCTTGTCCAACAATATAATCATAATGTGTTGGACGCATAGAATATGCAAGTGGTTTCATTATATTCACCTCGTAAATTAATTATATCATTTTTTTTGTATTTTGACAAATAATATTAAAGAGTAATATGAAGATAAGTTCATAATATTTTCTTTCAAATTACTCTACAAAATCACATTTATATGATATAATATAAATAGTATAGAAGAATGGAGGAATTTATGAGTAGAATATTAATCGTTGATGATGAAAACAACATTCGTGATTTGATTAAAAAGTATGCTAAATTTGAAAACTATGAAGTTGATGAAGCTACTAATGGTATGGAAGCAATCGAAAAAGTTGAAAAAAATCAATACGATATTATCATAATGGATGTTATGATGCCAGAACTAGATGGATTTTCAGCAATTAAAGAAATTCGAAAAAAACATGATATTCCAACCATTGTCTTATCAGCAAGAGGTGAAGAGTATGATCGTTTACATGGATTTGATCTTGGTATTGATGATTATGTAGTTAAACCTTTTTCACCTAAAGAACTCCTAATGCGTGTAGGTGCAATTCTTGCAAGATATAATGCAAAAGGGAATAGATCAAGTAGTTCAGTATGGCAATATGAGAATTTAAAAATAGATGATAATGCGAGAATAGTATATGTCAATGACAAACGTGTTGAAATGACACCAAAAGAATATAATATTTTAATTTACTTAGTTAATAATGAAAATCGTGTAGTCACAAGAGAACAACTTCTATCACAAATTTGGGGTTATGAATTTTTTGGTGATGATAGAACACTAGATACACATATGAAACTTTTAAGAAAAAAACTAGGTGATTATGGTCGTTGTATTGTAACACTTCGTGGTGTAGGTTATCGTTTTGAAAAATAAGAAAATTAATTTAAAGTGGAAAGTAATATTATATTTTATTCTATTTTCGATTATTATATATTTAGTATTTTGGTTTTTTCAAATTATTATGATTAATTATTTTTTCAAAAATATGAAAATTGACAATGCTGAAAAATCATTAGTTCGATTATCAGAAGAAATATCTAATATGATTAGTAATGAAGAATTAGCTGACTACAATACATATACTAAATTACAAGAGTTTTTGGAAACAAAAGAATGCTCAGGTTGGATATTTTATGCAGTTCCCGATGATAATAAATTGCATGTTTGGTATTCATCAACTGGTGACCAAATAGATAGTGAAAGATTTTTGGGATATTGGCGAACTTATTTTGATCAAAGAGAATTTCAAATTCGTCCAAGTGATCAAGAAAATGAATATATTATCGGTAAATTTATTAAATTGCCTTATAATAAAACTGTAATGATTGTCATAGATTCTAAACTTGTACCTTTAGAATCAACAATTAAAGTACTCAGTAATCAGTTTATTGTAATCTCTGGACTTATTATTATTTTGGCTGCAATTTTTGCGGCTATCATGTGTAATCAAATAGTAAAACCAATTACATCTCTTACCAAGTCTGCTCGTGAATTTGCGAAAGGTAGATACCAAACACAATTTAGTGGATATGGTTATGAGGAAGTCGACGATTTGTCTAATGCTCTAAACTATGCATCATTAGAACTTAGTAAGCTTGATTTATATCAAAAAGAGTTAATGGCTAATGTTTCACATGATTTGAGAACACCATTAACACTAATCACTGGTTATGGTGAAATGCTAAAAGATTATCCACAAGAAAGAACTGAAGAAAATCTTCAAATCATTATTGATGAAGGTAAAAGATTAACAGGTTTAGTTAATGATATTTTATCACTTACAAAAATTGAAACAAATGCGATTGAATTAGAAATTGAAACATACAATTTAACAGCTAACATTCGAGAAATTGTTTATCGTTATGAAAAACTAACTGAAAATTTAAATGTTAAGATTGTTTTTGAATATGATGAAGAGATTTACGTACAAGCAGATAGTGAACAATTAAGTCAAGCAATTTACAACTTCATAAATAATGCAGTTAATTATGTTGGCGATGATAAATTAGTAATTTTGAAACAAACAATAAATGATAAATTTGTAACAATATCAGTTATTGATCATGGTGTTGGAATTCCGGCTGATGAGATTGACAATATTTGGTATCGTTATTATAAAGCTAGAACCCATAAAAGAGCATCTGTGGGGTCTGGGCTAGGTCTTGCGATTGTTCGAAGTATTTTAGATAAACATGGATTTGAATATGGGGTGAAAAGTGAAGTAGATAGTGGTAGTGAATTTTGGGTTAAAATGCCAATTAGTGACAAATAATGTCATTAACTTATCATAATTACTTCATATAAATTTCAGGTTGGAATGATATAATAAATTGCATCATGGTGAAAGATGCTACAAGACACTCAAATCATTCCCTCTATTTCCAAAAGTAAACTAACTTTTCTTTAAGGGTGTCTTGTATTTTTTTATTTTAGGAGAATATAATGTATAACGAGAGAAGAAATAATCATTTGCTGGTATTGATACCGATAATTTTAATTATTGGTGGTATATTTTTATTAATATATGATTTCGATAAATCAGCAAATAATACTAATAATGGGAATAACATTGTAAATAATGAAATAACAAATACTATTGTTGATTATGATAAAATTACAGTTGAAGATTTAGATGAAGCAGTTCAAGTTGCAGCTGCCAAAGTTGAAAATGCTGTAATAGGTGTTACATCAAAGGCTATAAAAAAAGTTTCTGGAAAGAATTTAGAAATAAATTATTCTATTGGAAGCGGTGTAATTTATAAAAAAGAAGAGATCAAAGATGATAGTGGTAAAATAGTGGATTATCTATATTATGTAATTACTAACCGTCACGTCGTTACTTTAGATAGTGAACATACTGAATATAGTGGATTAAATTTATACATTTATCTTGGTGATATTGATGTTGAGGTTCCAGCTCATTTAGTTGGTTATGATGAAAAAGTAGATATTGCATTATTGACATTTAAACATTCTAAATATATTGAACCTGTCGAAATTGCAAATAGCGATGAACTTAAAAAAGGTCAAATGGTAATTGCGGTAGGTAATCCAGATGGTTACGATTATTATGGATCAGTCACATTTGGTGTTGTAAGTGGACCTGAACGCTATGTTTCAACAGATACAGATGGAGACAACACAACTGATTTTTCTGCTGAATATGTTCAACATGATGTTGCGATAAATCCAGGAAATAGTGGCGGTGGATTATTTACTTTGGATGGTAAACTAGTAGGAATTAATACATTAAAGTTAGTTGATGATACTATTGATAATATTGGTTTTGCTATTCCTTCGAATGTTGCAAAAACAATTGTTACTGAATACTTGGAAAAAGGTATCGAAATTGTAAGACCAAAACTAGGTATTTTAGGATACGAAATTCGTTCATTATCAAGTGCACAAATTGAAACGGCAGAAGATATTATTAGTATTCCAAATATTTATGGAGGTGAGGCTCCATATGGGATTTATGTTGGTGATGTAACTAAAGGTTCGACTATTGCTGGGACTGATATTACTCAACACGATATTGTTTTATCAATTAATGGTATAAAAGCAACAAGAACTCATATTATTAATTCTAAGCTTAATTCATTAGTTGATGGATTTAAAGTTGGTGAAACTGTTTTAATTGAATACTATGATCGTTCTAGTAATAGCATTAAGAAAGTAGAAGTTGTTTTAAAAAAATAAGTTATGAAAGTTGGGATATCCCAACTTTTTTACTTATTAATTACTTTTAAAATTTGTCGTTTTATGGTATAATTCAAATAATGAAATGGAGGAATAAAGATGTTTTTAAAAGTCGAAAATTTATCAATGACATATGACAAAAAAGTACTTTATGACAAAGCATCTTTTTCTGTCAATCGTGGTGAAAAAATAGGTATTGTTGGTTCTAATGGAACAGGTAAAACTACTTTAATTAATATTTTAAATGGTGATATTATTCCCGATAGTGGAACAATTACATTTGATAAAAAAATTAAAGTAGGATTTCTAGATCAATACTTAAGAATTGATAAAAATATTACAATTAAAGATTATTTAAACAAAGCTTTTGAGGAATTGAATAAAGTATCTAAAGAAGCTGAAGATGTAGAAAAAAGAATTAATAGTACTACTAATGGTGATGAACTTGAACGCTTAGTAAATATTTTATCACTTTTACATGAGAGACTTGAAATGGGCGATTATTATGCAAATGATTCAAAGATTATGCGTATCGCTAAAGGATTGGGTATTACTAATTATGGTATGGAATCATTAATGGGAAAACTTAGTGGTGGTCAAAAGATTAAAGTAATTCTTGCTAAACTACTTTTAGAACAGCCTAACTTATTAGTACTAGATGAACCAACGAACTTTTTAGATACAAGTCATGTGGACTGGTTAGTAAAATATTTAAAAGAATATAAGGGTACAGTATTAATGGTTTCCCATAATCAAGAGTTTTTAAATGAGGTTGCTACGTCTATTTTAGATATTGAATTTGCAAAAATCACTAAATATCGTGGCAATTATCAACAATTTGAGGTTAAAAAGGCTTTTGCATTAGAAAATTACGATAAACAATTAAAAGAAAATATTCGTGAACGTAAAAACTTACAAGAGTATATTGATAAAAATAGAACTAGAGCATCAACCGCAAAACTTGCTCAAAGTAGACAAAAGAAATTAGATAAGATGGAAGTTATGGATAAAGTATCAGTAACTAATAAAAGACTTTATTTAACTTTTAATTATCAATCAATATCTTCGCATAAGTTTTTAGAAGTTAAAGATTTAGAAATTGGCTATTATTTTTCATTACTACCTGCTATGAATTTTCAAATTAAAAGTGGAGAAAAATTAGCAATAACAGGTTTTAATGGAATTGGTAAAACAACATTATTAAAAACATTAATTGGTGAATTGCATCCTATAAAGGGTTGGTATAAGTTTGTCGATGATGCAAAATACGCATATTTTTCTCAAGAACATGAATGGCCTAATGATAATTTAACACCATTTGAAATGGTCTCAAATGAATATCCGGAAAAAGATGCTAAATGGATTAGAAGTGAACTGGCGAAAGTTGCACTTACTGGCACTCAAACAATGCAACCAATTAAAACATTAAGTGGTGGAGAACAATCTAAACTAAAACTTGCACTTATGATGCTTAAGCGTGCAAATGTTTTAATACTCGATGAACCTACTAATCACTTGGATAAAGCAGCCAAAGAATCGTTATTAGAATGTTTGAAAAAATATCCGGGAACTGTAATTTTTGTATCGCATGAAAGATCATTTATTACCGAACTCGCAACGAAAGTATTTAATATAGAAGATTTATTAGTCTGAGGTGGACAATGATTTATATGTTATCAGGAATAACTGGAAGTGGAAAATCAAGTTATTCAAAAAAACTAAGAAAAGAATTAAAATGTGATGTTATATCTACAGATGAACTTCGTAATCTTCATCCTGACTGGTCAGAAGATTTAATTTGGCCAGAAGTTTATAGATTATTAAGTGAGGCACTAAAAAATAATATTGATATTATTTATGATGCAACTAATATTACTCCAAAGGTAAGAAATCGAATTATTACAGAAGTAGAAAAATATGATGTTAAAGCAATTGTTGGAGTTTATTTCTTTGATACATCGTGGAAAGTTTGTCAAAAAAGAGTAATCAAAAGAAATCAAATTCCAGGTGAAAGATATTTACCACCAGAAGTTGTTGAATCTTATGGGAAAAGAGTTATTAAACCAACTTTAGATGAAGGATTTGTATTCATAAAAACAGTAAAAGGTGGCAAAATAATAGAAGAGGTCTATCAAAATGTTAACTGTTAATCCATTTGATACTTTTAGAAATTGGGCATTAGTTACCGCAAAAGTTAATGATAAACATAATTCAATGGTAATTGGTTGGGGAAGTCTAGGTGTGCTTTGGCGTAAAAATGTAGCTATTGTTTTTGTTCGTGAAGATCGATTTACTTATGAATTTATTGAAAAAGCTGATGAGTTTACTATTAGCTTTTATGATGAAAAATACAAAGAACAATTGAAAGTCTATGGATCTAAAAGTGGACGAGATATCGATAAAGATCAAGAAACTCATTTCACACCAGAATTTATCAGTAATACTGTAACTTATAAAGAGGCTAAAATGACAATAGTTTGTCGTAAAATGTTTCAAACTAGATTAAATGATCAAGATTTTACTGACTATGTTCCTATAGATTTTTACCAAAATATTGATAAATCTATTCGTCATCATATGTATATTGGCGAAATAATAGATATTATTCAAAAATAAAATTATTAATACTCTTGTTATTTATAGCAACTTATGGTATAATAAATGCGTTATAAGTATTAATTAAATAACCAAGGAGGCTATTATGTATTTCTTAGATTATATTTTATTAGCAGTATCAATTCTATTAATTTTAATCATAGTATTACAAAATCCAAAAGAAGATGCAATGCGTGCTTTTTCTGGTGAAAAATCTGAAAGTGCTAAAGTAAAACAACGTGGTTTAGAAAAAACTATTAATCGTGTAACAATGGTTCTTGCAATTCTATTCTTTGTTGCTTCATTAGTTTTAATGATTATTGATAGAACAGTGTTATAAAAATATAGAGGCCTTCTAGGCCTTTTTCTTTTAAAAATATATAAGGAGGTGTAAAATGAAAGAACAGATTTTAGAATTAATGTCAAAACCTGGTTATAAGGCTTTAGTTCCAAGACAAATTATGGAACAAATTGGTTCAGATAACTTAACAAATGTTATGAAATGTTTGAATGAACTTGATCGTGAACATTTAGTATTTCATGATAATATTGGCCATTATGCTTTACTAAGCTATTTTCATATTTACATCGGTATAATTAATGTAAAAGAAATAGGAATGGGTTTTGTAAAAGTTGATGGCTTTGACAAGGACATTTATGTAGGAAAACGTGATACACTAAACGCCATGGATGGAGATACTGTTTATGTGCAGTTTATTAAAAATACTACAAGGGGACCAGAAGGGGTCGTTGTAGATATTATTGAAAGACGCTTTAAACAATTTATAGGAGTAATCAAGAAAAGAAAAAGTGGTTATTCTTTACAAATCAAAGGTAAATATAATTATTTAACAATTGTTATTAATCAAAAGCATTTAAAAAATGCTAAAATCAATGATGTTGTAAAAACAACCATAATTGATTATGGAAATGGTTTTTTATTAAAGGCTAAAGTTGATAAAGTATTAGGTGATAAAAATCAAGTTGGTATGGACATTTCCATGATGATTGAAAATACGAATATTATGGTTGACTTTAGTGAGGATGCGTTAGAACAAGCTAATAACTTTGATGATTTAGTTGTTAAAGATCATAGAGTTGATCGCACAGATGATATGATTGTAACAATTGATGGCGATGATGCGAAAGACTTTGATGATGCGATAACAGTAAAAAAACTAGGACCAGATAAGTATATGTTAGGAGTATATATTGCGGATGTATCGTTCTATGTAACTTATAATTCGCCACTTGATATAGACGCAAGCATTAAAACTAGTAGTTGTTATTTACCAGATCGTGTTGTGCCAATGTTACCATTTAGATTGTCGGATGATCTATGTTCATTAAAGCCGAATGTAAATCGATATGCTCTTGCTTGTGAAATGATTATTGAAAAAGGTAAAGTAATAGATAGTGAGATTTTCGAGGCAGTTATTAATAGTAAATATCGTTTAACATATAATGGTGTAAATAAGATGTTTGAAAATAGTGTACCATCTGAACTTTCTTTTTTGAATGATGCAAAAGAGCTTGCAGAAATTTTAGAAAAGACAAGAAAAAAAAGAGGTTCGCTTGATTTCGAAACTATAGAAGCAAAAATAATTTTAGATAATAATGGTTATCCTATTGATATTGTTCCTGTTCAAAGAGGTATCAGTGAAAAAATGATTGAAGAATTTATGATATGTTGTAATGAAACAGTAACTGAAAGAATAAGTTATATGGATTTACCATTTGTTTATCGTATTCATGAAGAACCTAAAGCAGAAAAATATCAAGAATTGGTTGATATTGCAAAAACTTTAGGAATTAATATTCCAAAAAAACAAAATAATATTCATCCGTTATTTATACAACAAATTTTAGAAAAACCACAAACAGAAGAAGCTAAAATGGTATTTAATCATTTAATATTACGTTCTATGGCGAAAGCAAGATATTCAGAAGTTAATGTTGGACATTTTGGTCTGGCTAGTAAAAATTATACACATTTTACTTCTCCTATTAGAAGATATTCTGATTTAGTGGTTCATAGACTTATTAAAGATTATTTGTTAGGTGGAACTAACTATGTTGGAACAGATTTAGAGGTATATTTAAAAGATGTTTCACTTCAAAATAGTAATCAAGAGAAAGTTATTGAAAGATTAGAACGTGATGTACAAGATATGAAGAAAGCTGAATATATGCTGAATAAAATCGGCCAAGTGTATGAAGGAATTGTTTCAGGTGTACAAAAATGGGGATTTTATGTTCAACTTGCCAATAGTGTTGAAGGATTGGTTCTTGCAGAAGATCTTTATGACGATGGATTTGAATTTAATGAAGAAAAAAGCTTTTGGTATAAATCAAATGTTGATGTATATAAAATAGGGAAAAGAGTTGTAGTAAAAGTCATTGGTGCATCTAAGGATCGAGGTACTGTAGATTTTAAATTGTTAGGTGGTGTTTCTTTTGAATAATAAAAAGATCATTTGTCAAAATAAAAAAGCTCATCATGAATATTTTATTGAAGATATTTATCAATGTGGTATAGTTTTACATGGAACTGAGATTAAATCGATTCGTCTTGGTAAAGTAAATATAAATGATGCATATTGTCAAGTTATTAAAGGTAATATGATTATTATGAATATGCATATTTCAAAATATGAAAAAGGCAATTTGTTCAATCACGATCCAGATAGAGATAAAGTTTTATTACTTCATAAAAAAGAAATTTATAAGCTTCAATCTTATGTTCAACGTGATGGTTATACTCTTATTCCACTATCAGTATATCTAGAACAAGGTCTTTGTAAAGTTGATTTGGGTGTATGTAAAGGTAAAAAACTATTCGACAAACGTGAAACTTTGAAAGAAAAGAGTATTAAAATGGAAGAAAAGAAGAGCTTTAAGTATTAACTTAAAGCTCTTTATTGCATTTATTTTTAAGTTCATCGATTTGTTTTTGTAATTCACTAATTTTTGTTAAGATAGTTGGATCACTTGGAGATAATAATTGATTTTGTGCGCTTAGTGTTAAAATGATTTGTCCTACACATTCTAACCAGTTGCCAATTGAGTTTTGTTCTTCATAATTTAATCCTTGAGTTATGACAAGACCAGTAAAAATAGCTGCCAAAACAAATTCATTAGCACTAAGACTAGATAACCATTTAGAAAAATTTG
>JAZOLG010000041.1:0-72354 GCA_045652765.1 Bacilli bacterium | reverse complement strand
GGTATGACATCTCACGCTGCCGTTGTTGCACGTGGTATGGGTACTTGCTGTGTATCTGGATGCTCAGAAATTTCAATGGATGAAGAAAACAAGAAATTTACTTTAGCTGGTAAAACTTATCATGAAGGAGATTGCATCTCTTTAGATGGTTCAACTGGTAAAATTTATGATGGTATTATGCCAACTGTAGAAGCTACAGTAGGTGGTGACTTCGGAAGAATCATGGGTTGGGCTGACAAATATCGTGTATTAAAAGTTAGAACAAACGCCGATACTCCAAAAGATGCCTTAAAAGCTAGAGAACTTGGTGCTGAAGGTATTGGTCTATGCCGTACTGAACATATGTTCTTTGAAGCAGATAGAATTGCTGCAATCAGAGAAATGATCTGTTCTGATACAGTAGAAGAAAGAGAAGCTGCTCTTGCTAAGCTTGAACCAATGCAACAAGGTGACTTTGAACAATTATATGAAGCTATGGAAGGCTATGGAGTAACAATCCGTTACTTAGATCCACCACTACATGAATTCGTTCCAACAGAAGAAAAAGATATCGAAGCTTTAGCTAAGACTCAAGGTAAAACTGTTGAACAAATTAAAGCTATCATCAATAGTTTACATGAATTCAACCCAATGATGGGACATCGTGGATGCCGTTTAGCGGTTACATATCCTGAAATTGCAGCAATGCAAACTAGAGCTGTAATCAAAGCTGCTATCGCTGTATCTAAGAGAAAGAATATCAAAATTGTTCCTGAAATCATGATCCCACTTGTAGGTGAAATTAAAGAATTAAAATACGTTAAAAATATCGTTACTACAACTGCTGACAAAGTAATTGCTGAAGCAGGTGTTGAACTTGAATATAGCGTAGGTACAATGATTGAAATTCCTAGAGCTGCTTTAACTGCTGATGAAATCGCAAAAGAAGCTGAATTCTTCTCATTTGGAACAAATGACTTAACACAAATGACATTTGGTTTCTCAAGAGATGACGCTGGTAAATTCTTAAATTCATACTATGATACTAAGATTTACGAAAATGACCCATTTGCAAAAGTTGACCAAATTGGTGTAGGTAAACTTATGGGAATTGCTGTAGACCTAGGTAGACAAACAAGACCTAACATCAAATTAGGTATTTGTGGTGAACATGGTGGAGATCCATCTTCAGTTGAATTCTGCCATAAATTAGGATTAACTTATGTTTCATGTTCTCCATTCCGTGTACCAATTGCACGTTTAGCTGCAGCACATGCTAACATCAAAAACCCTAAAAACTAATTAACTTTAATTATTAAGTCCTTGTATATTTTACAAGGACTTTTTATTTTATTAAATTTAAACCTTTTTTTAAGCGTTTGAGTCATATTTTCATCAATTGAAAAATTTTCGAACGCTTACAGAAAGCTTTTCAAATGAATCATTTTTGAGTCACAAATAATTTTTTCTTATTACTTGCAATTTTTAACAATTAGTGATATAATAAATGCGTTGCGAAATATGGCAACCGCACAAAAAAGGTTCTTAAAGAAAAACATTAGTTTTCACCTTAATGGCGTGTCTTAAAAATTAATAAAGAGGAGGTAAGCTCATGTACGCAATTTTTGTAACAGGTGGTAAACAATACCGTGCTGAAGTAGGCAGTGAAATTTATGTTGAAAAACTTGAAGTAGAAGCTGAACAAGAAGTTGTATTTGATCAAGTATTACTTGTAGGTGATAAAGTTGGTCAACCTTATGTTGAAGGCGCAAAAGTAGTTGGTGTTGTACAAAAACACGGTAAACAAAGAAAAATTATCGTTTATAAATACAACCCTAAAAAGAATTACCATAAAAAGCAAGGACATCGTCAAGCATATACAAAAGTGGTAATTAAAGAAATCGTTCAATAATTATGACTAACGCTATTTTTAATTATAAAAATAATCAAATTCAATCTTTCAAAATTACTGGTCATGCTGATTATGCTGACTATGGTTACGATATAGTTTGTAGTGGTATCACAACAGCTGTATTTACATCACTCGGACTAATCAAAAAGTACCTACAAGATAATGAATATGATTATAAAGAACTAGATGGTAATATTTCTTTAATTTTTAATGAAACTAACCAATTAGTTAATGACATAATTGAAAATCTAATCGAAGTTTTAAAAAATATTGAACGTCAATATCCAAAAAATTTAAAAATTAAAATCGCCAAAGTATAGGAGGTGGCATAAATGATGAATTTTAGTTTACAGTTCTTTGCATCTAAAAAAGGTGTAGGTTCAACTAAAAACGGACGTGATTCACGTGGAAGACGTTTAGGAGCTAAATTATCTGATGGACAATTTGCCACTGCTGGTTCAATTATCTACCGTCAAAGAGGAACAAAAGTTCACCCTGGAAATAATGTTGGTAAAGGTAAAGATGATACTTTATTCTGCATGATTGACGGATATGTTAAATTTGAACATATCAGTGGAAATAAGAAACAAGTTTCTGTATATCCTGAACAATAATTAAAAGTAAACACTTCCAGTTAGGAAGTGTTTTTTAAAGTAAATATCATGTGCCTTAGGAGGTTAAACATGTTTATAGATAGTGTAAAAATATATTTAAAAGCTGGAAATGGTGGAAATGGAATAGTATCATGGCATCGTGAAAAATATATTGTTAAAGGTGGACCAGATGGTGGCCGTGGTGGAAATGGTGGTAGTATCATTTTTGTCGGTGAATCTGGATTAACAACACTTTTAGATTTCCATTATAAAAGAAAGATTACAGCGCCAAATGGACAAAATGGAATGAAAAGTAACATGTATGGAGCAAAAGGTGAAGATGTTATCGTCAAAGTACCTCTTGGAACTATTGTTACTAATCTTGATACAGGTAAAGTAATTGCAGATATTACAAAACACAATCAAGAAGTTGTGATCGCAAAAGGTGGTAGAGGAGGAAGAGGTAATTCATTCTTCGCAAACGCTAGACATACTACACCAGACTTTTGTGAAAAAGGGGAACCAGGAATGGAATTTAACTGCGGACTTGAACTTAAAGTATTAGCAGATGTAGGTCTAGTAGGATTTCCAAGTGTTGGAAAATCAACACTTATTTCTGTTATCTCAGCTGCAAAACCTAAAATCGCAGATTATCATTTTACAACATTAAATCCTAATTTAGGTGTTGTTGGTGTGCCTGATGGTCGTAGCTTTGTTGTAGCAGATTTGCCGGGTTTAATTGAAGGAGCCCATTTAGGTATGGGACTAGGCATTCAATTCTTAAAACATATTGAAAGAACACGTGTAATAGTACACGTTATTGATATGAGTAGTGCTGAGGGAAGAGATCCTGTAGATGACTACAATAAAATTAATTTAGAACTTGAAAGCTATAATCCTGATTTATTAAAACGACCTCAAATCATTGTTGCAAATAAAATGGATTTACCAGGTGCTTCAGAAAATCTGGAAGAATTTAAAAAACAATTAAATGTTGATGTAATTCCTATTTCAGCATTTACAAAAGACAATTTAAATGAATTAATTTATAAAGTTGCTGATAAATTAGCAGAAGTGAAATTAATTCCAGATCCTATTATTGAAACCGAAGTTGTTGAATATAAATTTAAAGAAGAACAAGAACCATTTACACTTATCCTATGTGATGATGGAGTATATAACGTTGTTGGTCCAATGATCAAAAAATTATTTGATAAAACAGATTTCAATAATGACCCAAGTATTCGCCGTTTTGCAAAACAAATTAGAGACCTAGGAGTTGATGCAGCCCTTCGTGAAAAAGGTGTTCAAAATGGTGATACAGTTCGTATTTTAGATTACGAATTTGAATTTTATGACTAAAATTAACTACATGGAATTAAATCCATGTAGTTTTCTTTTTAATTCACAACCAATTTTTCGAAATTTATGATATAATAGAGGAAATTTTTATAAAAGGTGAAAATTATGTACGAAAACATTGATAAAAGTTTATATACACCAATGATGCGTCAATATTTGACTATTAAAGAATCTTATCCTGATGCTTTAGTTTTCTTTAGATTAGGCGATTTCTATGAAATGTTTTTCAATGATGCTTTAGTTGCTAGTCGTGAATTAGAAATAGTCTTAACAAAAAGAGATGCTGGAACAAATAATGAACCCGTTCCAATGTGCGGAGTTCCACATCATGCAGTTGAAAACTATATTGAAAAACTAAGTAATAAAGGCTATAAAATAGCAATAGTTGATCAAATGGAAGAAGCTTCAAATAAGAAAATTGTTACTCGTGAAGTCACAAAAGTCATTACTCCTGGTACCAATATTAATGAACACTATCTAACTGATAAAACCAATAATTATTTAGCCTCAATTGATAAAAACGAAAATGGCTTTATCTTTGCGTATTGTGATTTATCCACTGGTGATATTTTTATTACAAATCTTTCTAAATATTTAGATAGTTTATATAATGAAATTAATAAATTAAATATTAAAGAAGTAGTTATTACTTCAAATGTTCCTAAAATTGTACGTGAATACTTAACAAGTGTATTGCATATTTTAACAACACAAATTTCTCCAGAGAAACTAGATAACTATTTAGAACAATTATATAATGATATTGATAAAGAATTTACTTCATGTGCAAATATTCTATTAAACTATTTAATCCAAACACAAAAAAGAACATTAATGCATTTAAAACAATTTAAAATGTATTCAATTAATGACTTTTTAAAGCTTGACTATAATACAATACGTAATCTTGAACTTTTAAGTCCTCTTAGAAACAACGATTCACGTAAATCTTTGTTTGGAATTTTAGATGGATGTAATACAGCTATGGGAAGTAGATTTCTAAAAAGATCAATACTTTATCCATTAACAAATCAAAAACAAATTGACGAAAGACATAATATTGTCGAACAACTATTAAAAAATTATTTATTACTTCCAGATCTAAAAAATGCTTTAATGGAAATTTATGATTTAGAAAGAATAGTTGGAAGAATTAGTTATGGTACATTATCTCCAAAAGATCTTTTACAACTTAATCGTTCATTAATTCAGTTACCTGTAATTAAAAAACTATTAAAGAAAATGAAAGGTCAATGTTTAGTTTCATTAAGTGATTCAATTGAAATATACGATGAATTAACAAATTTAATAACTAATAGTATTTCCGAAAATGCACCTTATCTTTTAAGAGATGGAGGATTTATTAAACCTGGATTTTCTACTGAACTTGATAATGTAAAAAATATTAATAAAACAAATAAAGTTTTCTTAACAAATCTAGAAACAAGAGAACGAGAAAGAACTGGTATTAAAAACTTAAAAGTTGGTTACAATCGTGTATTTGGTTACTATATTGAAATAACAAAAGCTAATCTTTCTTTAGTCAAAGATGAATATGGATATATTAGAAAACAAACAACATCAAATTCTGAACGATTCATTACAGAAGAATTAAAAGAACGTGAAACATTAATTTTAAGAAGTGAAGAACGAGCTTTACAAATTGAATTGGAGATATTTGATTCTATTCGTAATACATGTAAAGAATATTGTCATCGAATTCAAAAAATGGCTTTGATAATTAGCGAAATCGATATGTTATTGAGCTTTGCTAATAAAGCTAAAGAACAAAATTATGTTCGTCCAACATTCAATATGTATGGAGATGTTGAAATAATTGAAGGGAGACATCCAGTTATCGAAGCAACTTCAAATCAAATATTCGTACCTAATGATTTAATTATGTTCAACAATGATTTAATAATGTTAATTACTGGGCCAAACATGGGTGGTAAAAGTACATTTATGCGTCAAACTGCCTTAATAAGCATTATGGCACAAATTGGTTCATTTGTACCTTGTACAAGTGCTAATTTACCTTTGTATGATCAAATTTTTACAAGAATAGGTGCAACAGATGATATTTCTGCCGGTGAATCCACATTCATGGTTGAAATGAATGAAGTTAATTATGCTCTACAAAACGCGACATATAATAGTTTAATTTTATTCGATGAAGTTGGTCGTGGAACAGCAACATTTGATGGAATGGCATTAGCTCAATCAATTATTGAATATTTACATAATAATACTTGCTGTAAAACACTATTCTCAACTCATTATCATGAATTAACGTCACTTGAAGATAGCTTACCAAACTTAAAAAATCTTCATGTAGAAGCAGTAAGCGAAAATAATTCTATTATTTTTATGCATAAAGTAAAAGATGGTCCAACAGATAAAAGCTATGGTATAAATGTTGCTTCTTTAGCCAAAATACCGGAAGAAGTAATTTTACGTGCAACTGATATTTTAGACAAATTATCTAGTGGAAATAAAATTGATTCTCAAGCATTATCACTAGAAAAATATCAAAAACCAATTATTATTGATAAAAGAAATCCTATTGAATCAAGCATAATTGATGATATTCGAAACAAAAATATTGATGAATTAAAACCACTTGAAGCTTTATTATATCTTTCTAGTTTGAAAGAAAAGTTAGGTGATGAATAATGAAAAAAATAATTGAACTTTCAGAAAATTTATCTAATTTAATAGCCGCAGGTGAGGTTGTTGAACGACCAATGAATGTTGTAAAAGAGCTAGTTGAAAACAGCATTGACGCAAAAGCTAAAAATATTAAAATTGATCTTACAGACTGCGGAATCGTTAATATTACAGTATTAGATGATGGCGAAGGTATTAATAAAGAACAAATTCCAAATGCATTAAAAAGACATGCAACAAGTAAAATTAAATCAGAAGATGATTTATTCAGAATATCTTCCCTAGGATTTAGAGGAGAAGCTTTACCATCGATCGCAAGCGTATCAGATTTTAGAATAACTTCAAATGATGGTAATACAAATTACTTTATTGCATTAAAAGCTGGCAAGAAAATATCTGAAGGTAATGCTAATTTACCGAAAGGTACTCAAATTGAAGTAAGAAATTTATTTTTTAATACACCAGCTAGATATAAACATTTAGGAAGTAGTTATCAAGAACTATCTGCGATTACAGATTACATTTATAAAGTATCAATTTCTAATCCTGATATAAGTTTTACTTTAACAAATAATCAAAAAGTCTTATTCAAATCAAGTGGAAATGGTGAGTTATTAGAAGTTATAAGCGAAGCATACGGATCAAATGTTGGAAAGAAAATGATTCCTTTTAATGCAAACAATAATTTATATAAAATAAATGGTTACACAACAAATAATGAAGTTTTTAGAAGTAACCGCAATGCCTTAATAGTACTAGTAAACTCACGTATCATTAAAAATTTAAACATTTTATACGCTATCACAGATGCTTATCAAACTATCTTACCTGTTGGAAAACATCCAATTACTGTACTAAATATTCAATGTGACTATGATTTAATTGATGTAAATGTCCATCCTGCAAAACTTGAAATACGTTTTACAGACGAAGAAGAACTACGAAAACTTATAACTAAAACTATTAAAAATTGTTTACAGGAATCTGAACTTTTAAAATTTACTAAAAGTACAAGCCTTCCTACAGAAGATGAATTGTATAATTATACACAATTTAATAATTCAAACGCTCAGAATCGGCTTTTCGAAGACTTGCAATTTGAAATTAAAAATAATGACAAAAATTTAGCAAATTTAGAAGTTTTTGAAGATGAGCAAAATAATCAAGCAAATGACGATAATGATGATTTTGATTGGTTAAATAACTTTGAAGAATCTACACCAATAGAACATACAAATTTATCTAATGAATCGTTTGAAGATACCGAGTATACTCAACCTAAATTAATTGAAGAAGATTCAAGAAAATTTTTCCAAAATTTAAATTATATTGGTCAATATCATGAAACTTATTTATTACTTCAAGATGATATGAATTTATATCTTATTGATCAACATGCAGCAATGGAACGAGTTATGTATGAAAAAATATCTAATTCGTTCAAAGAAGTAACTAAATCTTCCTATAATCTATTAATACCAATTACTTTAGATTATACAAAAAATGAAATAGACACTTTATTAAATATTCAAAATGATATAAATAAACTAGGAATTGAATTTGATGAATTTGGAAATAATTCAATTGTTGTAAGAACTATTCCTACTTGGATACCTCAAAGTTTAGAAATTGAATTTTTAAGTGATATTTTTAATCACTATATGAGTTCAATGTTTGTTGATAAATCAAAAATGTATGACAGTTTAGCAAAAACATTAAGTTGTAAAAAATCAATTAAGGCCAATATGAAAATAACATTCGACGAAGTCAAAACATTATTAACAAGTCTCGATAACTGTGTTATGCCCTATACTTGTCCACATGGTAGACCTACACTAATTAAATTTACCAAATACGAAATAGAAAAGTTATTTAAAAGGGTTAACAACTAATGAAAAAAGTAATAATCATTACTGGTCCAACAGCAGTAGGCAAAACTAAACTTTCTATTGAAGTAGCAAAATATTTCAAAATGCCTTTAATAAATGGAGATGCTTATCAAATCTATCAACACTTAGATATTTTAACTGCAAAGCCTACACTTAATGAAATGGAAGATGTTCAACATTTTTTAATGGATGAACTAGATCCACAGAAAAGTTTTTCTATTTATGAATATCAAAAACTTGTAAGAGATTTAATTGATAAAGTTGATATACCAATTATTGTTGGTGGAAGTGGATTATATATCGATAGTGTTATCTATGATTATCGTTTTAGTGATAATAATGATTATAAATTTAATGATGAAGGATTAACTAATGAAGAGCTTCATAAGATTCTATCTAGCTTAGATAGCGAAAATGCCTCTAAAATTCATCCTAATAATCGCAAAAGAGTTATACGAGCAATCGAACTTGCTAAAACCCAAAATATTGAAGAAAGAAGTCAAAATCATAATCTTGTATATGAACCATTAATTATTTGTCTTTCACTAGACAGAGATATTTTATATAATCGAATTAACCAAAGAGTTATTGAAATGATTAAAAATGGATTAATCGAAGAAGTAGATAATGATCGTAATAAAATTGGTTTCCAAGCTTCAAAAGCTATAGGATTTAAAGATGTTTGTAATTATTTAGATGGTCTAATTACTAAAGATGAAATGATCGATAACATTCAAAAAGCATCAAGACACTATGCCAAGCGACAACTAACATGGTATAGAAATCATTCTAATACGTTAATGATTAATGTAAATTTATCAAATTACGAAGTAACAATTAAAGAGACAATTAATAAAATAAACGAATTTTTAACAAAAGATACTACATTGTAGTATCTTTTTTACTTTTCAGAAATATAATTTATTGGTGATTATATGAGAAAAAAAATAATTATTCTTATATGGATTATTTTATATGTTATCTTATTAACTTTAATATTATTTTATAAAACCAAAGGTGATACGTTATTAGTATTGTCTAACACTAACAATAAATCAACTATTGTCTACGATATTAATAATGACCAAATTTTATATGAAGAAAATATTCACCAAAAAATGTTGCCTGCAAGTCTTACAAAAGTATTAACAGCTTTAACAGTCTATAAAAATATTGATTTAAATAAAACTATTTTAATTGATGATAGAATTAATAAAGCAGTAGGATCAAGAATGTATTTAGAAATTGGTGATGTAATTACTGTTAAAGAATTATTATATGGACTTATTTTACAAAGTGGAAACGATGCGGCTTTAGCATTACAATATGCTTACTCCGATAATCCACAAGATTTTATTTTAAAAATGAACGAAGAAGTTACTAAATTAAATCTTAAAAATAGTTTATTTAACAATAGTAGTGGTTTGGATGAAGATGAATTCAATTATACAACAACCTATGATTTTGCACTTATAACTAAAGAAGCTATTAAGTATCCTTTTTTAAAAGAGCTATTGGGCACTAAAAGTTATCAAATTAGATTAGACAATAAAACTCTAACCATCCGACATAAACATAAATTAATCTTAAGTGATTCTAATTTTATCGGTGGAAAAACCGGTTATACCAAAAAAGCAGGAAGAACATTAGTAAGTATTTATAAAGGAAAAAATAAAGATTTAATTATTGTTACATTTAACGATTCCAATGATTGGAAATCTCATAGTTATCTTGCCAACAAATTTGGTTAAATAATTTTACAAATGATTTTCTATTTGTTATAATTTGATAGTAAATAGGAGTAAAGTATGAATTTATACCATGATTATGAATTATATTATAACAACCAATTAATTGGTAAAATTAGATTAGATTTAAAAACTAATATATTAACGTATAAGAAAGTCGAAAATAATCAATCAACATTTGATTTTTTAAAAACAGATTTCTCTAGCAATATAGAAAATGTTCCATTCTTAAAAAGTAGAATTGATAATATGAATAAGTTTAATTTACAAAACATTAATTATGTTACTGATAATTATATACTCAAAAAAATTTTATAAGTCTTTTTTTAGCATTTGAATGAACAATTACTCACAATTTTTAATTTCAACCTCTATAAAACGACTTATAAGTCAAAAATACAATGTGTTACACATTGTATTTTTATTTATAATATGGTTTTTAGTTTACTTTTTTCGTTTTTTTTAGTATAATAAGACGATGGAGAAAAATTATTATGGAAAGATTACAAAAAAGAATTGCAGCTAGTGGTGTTGCATCTAGAAGAAAAGCAGAGGAATTAATTAAAGAAGGTAGAGTAAGTGTCAACAATCAAATTATTACAGAAATGGGTTATTTAGTTAAAGATTCTGATTTAATTAAAGTTGACAATCAAGTTATAACAACTAATGAAAAAGTTTACTTTGTTTTAAATAAACCAAGTGGATATATTTGTTCGGTAGAGGATGATAAAAAGCGCAAAACTGTTATCGATATTCTTCCTAACGAAATAAAACAATACAATGTTTTCCCCATTGGTCGTTTAGACTATGATACTAAAGGTGTCTTACTATTAACTAATGATGGCGATTTTATGTATCAAATGGTTGGTCCTACTAGTGGAGTAGAAAAAGAATACCTTGCAAGAGTTGATGGAATTGTAAACGAACAAGATTTAGTACCACTAAAGAAAGGTCTTAAGTATAAAGGTATTAGTTATTTGCCAGCTTTTGTTACATTAAAATCTGTTGATCGCACACATAATTCAAGTTTAGTAAGAATTGTTATTACCGAAGGCAAAAACCATCAAGTTAAAAATATGTTTGAAGCGATAAATCATAAAGTAAAAAAACTTACTAGAACACGCTTTGGAACTGTTACATTGGAAAATTTACCAGTAGGTTATGTTCGTACTCTTACAATTCACGAAATCAAAACCTTATATGGTAAAGCAAAACAAGAAAAGAACTTAAGAAAGCGTGGCTAGATGAATTATTTTCAATATCGTAACTCTTTTGAATGGAAAATACTGGATTTTTTTCATAGTTTTTCAAGTAATGTTTTGAATCCTATTTTTCAATTTATTACTGAATTTGGATCTGGAGAAATTGTTTTTGCAATAATACTATTATATTATTATTGTATTAATAAAGACTTTGCAAAAAAATTAGCCTTTATTTTGTCAACATCATTTATATTTAATGGTATATTTAAATCTTTATTTTTAGCTAAACGTCCATTTCAATTTGCGGGCAAAGAATATCTAAGAAAAATTCCATCATCTGATGGTGCAACAGGTACAAGTTTCCCATCTGGCCATAGTCAAAATGCGGGAGCATTATATTCTAGTTTAATATTTAATAAAATTCCTAAACTAGTTAAGATAATTTCTATTATTTTGTTGATTCTCGTACCTATTTCAAGACTATATCTTGGCGTTCATTTTTTTGGAGATGTTTTCATTGGTTTATTACTAGGTATCGGCATTGCATATAGTTTAAATTATTTTTATGATAACATTAAAAATCCAAAATTTTTATATCTAATTTATATTATTGTTGTAGTAGTAACATTACCTTTCTTAATTATAAATATTAACAATGCTAATTGTGTTGATTTATTTAAAAGTTTTGGTTTAGCATTAGCAGTTTTTAGTTCAAATATTATTGAAAGTAACTATATTAAATTTACTACCAATGTATCATTTAAAAATAAACTTATACGTGTCATACTTGGTATAATCTTTACTATTGGTTTAAAAAGTGGATTAAAATTAATATTCCCAATGCATAACATCTTTGATATGTTGAGATATTTTATAATGGCTTTTGTTGCCTTAACTGTAATACCATTGTTTTTTAAAGGTGAAAATAATGCAAAATATCGAATCTTATAATGATTTATTATCACTTATCGAAGAAAATAAAAAATATAAAGTATTACTACATAGTTGTTGTGGACCATGTAGTTCAGCATGTATTGAGTTAATGAAAAAGGGGTTAGATATTGATATCTTTTACTACAATCCAAATATTGATACAGAAGAAGAATTCAACAAAAGAACAACTGAACAAATAAGAATTAGTTCTATTTTAACCCCTAATTCTAGCGTATTAATTGGTAATTACCTTAAATCTGACTTTTCAAACGCTATTAGCGGACTTGAAGAGTTAGGAGAAAAAAGTATACGCTGCTATAATTGTTATAAATTTAGAATGCGTAAAACAGCACTAAAAGCTAAAGAATTAGGTTATGATTTCTGGACAACAACACTTAGTATTAGTCCCCATAAAAACAGTAATTGGATTAATGAAATTGGATTTGAACTTGCAAAAGAAGTTGGCATACCTTTTATATACTCAAATTTCAAACTAAAAGATGGTTATAAACGTTCAATAGAACTTTCTAAACAATACGAAATGTATCGACAAAACTATTGTGGATGTGAATATTCTAAAAAAGAAAGGGGTATCATTTAATGAGTAACTTTAATAATCTTAAACATTATATTCTACCATCAGATTTGTTACTTTCAATGCTTGAAGCATACAAAAATGTTGGTAAAACTGATATTTATTTAGAACAAATTGATGATATTTTAGATAAACTAAGTAATGACTCATTAAATGAGGACACTTATTATCTTGCTGATTTATTGAATATTGATGTAAAAGATCAAAGAAAACAATTAATTTTATTCAAAGATTCAGCACCTAGAAATCAACAAGAAGAACTATTATTAAATATTAAAAGAACTCTTAAAATTATAAGATCTGAGGCTTCAAAATATCGTTTAAATGCTGCAGAACTTATCGGTTATGTTAATCAAATATTTGGAAAAAACAAATTTGGTTATACTACAAAGTCTCTCACAGCGTTTGAAAATAAAAAACCAATACGTAAGACTATTCGAATGCTTATAAACGAGTGTTTTGATGAATATGATGATTATATTTCTTTAAAAAAATATGAACCTATTATACTTTCTATTACTTTATATTTAGATATAGTAAATTTAGAACCTTATAATGGAATGAATGGATTAGCATCAATTCTAGGTTTATACTATTTATTACTTCAAAATAATCTTAAAATTTTTAATTATTTAAGTTTTTTTAAGTTGATTCATAAGTACTACGATAAATTTCAAGAAGAAACTAAAAATGCTTCTATCAACTATACAGAAGGTTTTATTTCTTCTAGTAATTTAAGTCGTTTAGTTTTTGATATTATTATTGAAACTTATAACGAGCTTTCAGAATTTAATCATCATTGGGAATACCAAAATAAAGGGTTAAAAAGTGATAATGTCGAAACAACCATCTATAAATTACCTGAATTTTTTAGCAAAGATGATATAAGAAGAGCTAATCCCAACGTTAGTGATGCTACAATCAATCGTATTTTAAATAAATTAAGAGATGATGGTGTAATTATGCCTTTAGGAACAGGAAGAAGTGCTAAATGGCGTAAGAATCCAGATAGTAAGACACCTATTTCAAGATACTTTGGAGACTAATATGCGTATATCTAATTATCATACTCACATTTATCTATGTAAACATGCAACTGGCAAAATTGAAGAATATATTTTAAAAGCAATTGAAAATGGTTATAAAGTATTAGGTATTAGTGATCATGGACCTATATCAGACGAATTAACGGAAAAATGGCATTCTAGAAGAATGTCGATGAGTGAATCAATTGATTATTTAAAAGAAATTAAATATTTAAAGAATAAATATTCTGATCAAATAACCCTTCTAGGAGCGTTCGAAATAGAATATTCGAACAGTTATTTAACTCGACTTCTAGAAATGCGGAATTCAGTTGACTATTTAGTTCTTGGACAACATCAAATTGAAGTAAATGGTGAATTTAAAAGTATTTATTTTAAACAAAATCATGAGACTATCAAAATCTACGGTAATACAATTGTCGAAGCAATCAAAACTGGTTTATTTAAAATTCTTGCACATCCTGAAATTTTTATGTATACATATCCAGTATTTGATGATGTATGTCAAGAAGTGTCTAGACAAATAATTGAAGCAGCAATTGACCATAATATTGTATTAGAAATAAATGCTAATGGAATTAGAGATTGTTATCGTAAAACAGGTCATTTACTCGAAGATGAGTTTTATAAATATCCACATTTAGAATTTTGGAAGCTTGTAAGCGAGTATCAAAAAAACAATTTATTAACTGTTGTAATCAATGATGATTCACATAGTGTTGATGATTTTAATGATCAGTTTACTATAGAAGCATATAAATTTGCGGAAAAGCTAAATATTACAATAACAGATCAAATAGATTTCAATAAATAAGCCCATATATAATATGGGTTTTTATTTTGCTTTTTAAGCCTAAAATAAGCCCATTTTGGGCTTTTTATTTTTGACTAGTATTTATTCAAAACAAGTGGTTAAATTGATTTTGGGGCTTTTTTGACGCCTAATATATTATGTTGATAAGAAGGGACAAGAAGATATGCTTTTATAAATTTTAAACATATTCATGTTAAAAATATGAGTTAGTTTATTTTATGTATAATACAAGAATTCGACAAATAATCGTATTAATAACTATCATTTTATGTAGTAAAGAAGTGTTTTTCTTATATAAAAGAATATTTAAATAACTTCCTATAATATATATTATGTTAACTTCTTAAATATCTAGGCAATAAGCCGATAAATCGTTTAATTCAATAATATGTGTATTATTGTTTATAACTTGTTTATAAAGTGTGGATTATTCTTTTTTTACCAATATATTTTTATATTTATAATAATAAAACCTTCCTATAATCAATTGGATTTTTTTCAGCCTAATATTTATATATTTGAATTCCTATATAAAGCTTCATCTTTTATTTAAACACAGTTTATACTTGCTGATTTTTAACTTTTTAGAACCCTTCTATAATCAATCGAATTATAATAATTTTTACATTTATCCATTTAAGTTTTCACATAAGCCCTTTTTATGATCATTTCGACACTTTTATTATTAGGTTGATAAATTAATCATTTATATAGAAACTTCCATTTTGCTTGAAATTTAATTGTCAAATAAAAAGAGCTATTTATACATAGTTATAACCAGTTATAAATCTATGTAAATAGCTCTTTTTCTACTATTTATATGTGTAAAATAAGCCCAAAATATGCGATATTTTAGCACTTTTTGATTAAAATGAATAAATACTTATATAGGTATAAAAACGTAAAAAAAGGCCTAAAATAGGCCTAATTTGTAATAAATGTTTTAATATCATTATAAACATCTGTTTTAATAGACTCAATTTCATTCAAAAGCTCATGCCGAGCATTTTTATAAAGTCTAATTCGTGTAGATAAATTTAGTTTTAGATAATCTTTACCTAGTTTTAATGGACCTTTACCAAAAGCACCAACAGGATCGTTTAAACCAGCTATTATTAAGATTTCTAAATTTCGATTTATTTTAGAGCGTTCTTTTTTCTTCTTTGAAACCCTAAGCATCTTAGCAAGTGAATAATAATAGTTAATTGGATAGACTTTACCACAATATTTATCTTTTGAATATAAATCAATTACATCCATATCATTTGTAAGCCATCCATATTGTGGATGATCCAACTTAAACTTTTTGTTAAAAGCACCAACCCCCATATTGTGGATAAACTTACTATAAGTTATTTTATTTTTCTTCATAAGCATTTTTGAAGCTAACTTTGCGATTGCATATTTAAACACTGGATAATCAGTTCCACAAATGATAGCTTTGGTAAAATCGTCAGGATACAATTCAAGATATCTTTGAGCAGCCATCGAACCCATACTATGAGCAAACAAAATATTATTACCATTAAAATATGACGAATAAGCAGTTCTAACAAGTCTAATGCTATTTATAACAGCCCACATAAAATCATACTCTTGACAAACACCAACCATAAAAGGATCAACACAAGTCAAACCATGAGCATAATGATCTGCGCCAAGAACAACAAATCCTAACGAATTCAAATATTCAGCAAATTTATTATATCTCCCTAAATGTTCACTCATACCGTGTGCTAGTTGAACCGTTCCAATAATTTTTGTATTATCCGAAGGCATCCAAATATAAACATTTAAAGACACCTTTTCATCAAATGGGATTTTTTCTGTTTTAAACATTTTGTTCCTCCAATGATTTTAAAAACCCAGGATATTTTGAAACTAAATTTAATCCAAAATTTTCTAAAATAGTTGAGGAAATTACCGTAAAAGATTCCATTGTTGGTAAAATTTTACCTCGGATACCTTTATAATAACAAAGTAACGGAACATCTTCTCTTGTGTGATCAGTTCCAGTATGAGTAGGATCATTTCCATGATCAGCTGTAATCATAACTAAAGTATCAGAATCAATTTGTTCTAATAAAACACCGATTTTCTCATCAAAACGTTCAATAGCTTCTTTGTATCCTAATACATCGCGGCGATGACCATATAAAGCATCAAAGTCCACTAAATTTACAAAACAAAGTCCATTAAAATCAGTTTTAGCGTAATCAATTGTCTTATCCATACCATCTTCATTTGAAACAGTTCGAACATATTGTGTAATTCCAAATCCATCGAATATATCATTTATTTTTCCAACAGCAATTGTATCAAAGCCATTCTCAGACAATACGTTTAAACATGTCTTATCAAAAGGTTTAAGTGCATAATCATGTCGATTTGTTGTACGTTTAAATGTTTCAACGCTATGTCCAACAAACGGACGTGCGATAATGCGGCCAACCATCCACTCTGGATTTTCAATAGTAATTTGTCTTGCGTACGAACATATTTTATATAGTTCATCAAGCGGAATGATTTCTTCATTTGCGGCTATTTGTAAAACAGAGTCAGCCGAAGTATAAACTATTAATGCACCAGTTTCAAGTTGTTCCATTCCTAGTTCCTTAATAATCTCAGTACCACTAGCTGAAACATTACCAATTACTTTTCGGCCGGAAAATTTTTCTAATGCATCAATTAATTCTTTTGGAAAACCTGTATCAGTAAACGAAGGAAAAGGTTTATCAACTTTTAAACCCATCATTTCAAAATGTCCTGTTAATGTATCTTTACCAACACTTATTTCAGTAAGCTTTGACAAAACAGCTTTTGGAGCAACATTTTCCCCAAGAAAATAGCGAATACCTAGTTTATCTAGATTAGGCATTACAATATTTGGATATTTATCGACAATATGTCCTAAAGTATTAGTATTTTTATCACCATATTTTTCAGCATCTGATGCTGCGCCAATCCCAAGTGAATCAGCAACTATTAAAATAATCTTTTTAAATTTTTTCATAATTATTCCTTTTGTCTAGGATGACTAGATCCATAAACTTCTTTTATTTTATTTAAACTTAAATGCGTATATATTTGAGTAGTAGCAATATCCTCATGTCCAAGTAGTTCTTGAATCAAGCGAATATCAACACCAGCTTCTAATAGATGAGTTGCATAACTATGTCTTAACGTATGGGGCGATACATTTTTATCAATACCAGCAGCATCAGTTAAACCTTTTAAAATTTTAAAAAAACCCACTCTACTGATTGCTTCTCCATGATTATTTAAAAACAAAAAACCAGAATCTCTTTTCATACCTTGCAAAAAAGGTCTAGCATTCATTAAGTATTCACGAACCTTTTTTAAGGCATAATCATTAACAGGAACAATTCTTTCTTTACTACCTTTTCCTAATACTCTAATTTGTTTAGAAGTAAAACGCATGTCAGTAACTTTCAATCCAACAAGTTCCGAAACTCTTAACCCAGTTCCATAAATCAATTCTAGCATTGCCATGTTTCTTAAATCATAAGGTTTTTCTCCTTGTACAACATCTAATAAACGCATTACTTCTTCGATTGATAAAACAGTTGGAAGTTTCTTTTCAATTTTTGGTGCGGTAATTTCTTTCGCAACATTTACATCAACATAACGATCCATAGTTAAGAATCGATGAAAAGACTTAATACTTGAAAGATTTCTGCTTAAAGTTGATGTAACCATTTTTTTCTTTTTTAAATGAGCTAAATATGATCTAATATGTTCACTAGTAACTTGCTTCATGTCATCAACTAAAATTTTAGTTATTAAATAATTTATATAATTAGTTACATCATTTACATAAGCTTCGATGCCATTTGCACTCATCATTTTAACACTTTGTAAATAATATTTAAATTCAGTTACTAGTTGCTCCATAAAACCTCCTATATTATCGCAATAACAAAACTATACAAACTAATTATGATTGTCATAGTTACAAGTTTTGTTCTTATATTTTTAAATTCAACCAATATGAGCGCAAACATTAAAGGCAATAAAATAATAAATTGGCCTAGAAAGTTAAACAAATAAACTCCTAGGCCAAATAAAGCTTTATTTTTCAAAAGGATACCCAAACTGGTCCCAAGAGTTATTCCTTTTCCAAATAGAATAAATATATTACCAATAATGTTTAATCCATCATTTAAAATAATCATTAAAAACAAATACCAATAATTCATAGTAAAAGTATTGATAAATGTTTCAATGCCATTTTTATCCTTAATTATTTCTTCTATATCTATCATAATTTTTAAACCAGAAACAAGTCCAATTGCAAACCCAATTCCTACAATTACACCTAGATATAAAATTTGTTTTTTCATGAAATCAACCCTTACATTAATTTTTCAATAAAATGATCCATAATATAAAAGTATTCATTTTTAATCTTGATAAAATCATTATTTAATTCAAAATATCCTTCAGCAATAAATTCATTTAATAAAGGAAAATCAGCAAAAATGTCAGTATGATATCTACTAAAATATCTTTTTATATTAATACCTTGAACTTTTCTAAAGCCTTGAATAATGTGATGTTTTTTAGTATCTTCAACAGATAATTCTTCAATATATTCAATAGGAAATTTTCCATTATCAATATTCAAAAAATATTCTTTTAAATTTTTAGTGTTTTGATATCTTTTGTTATCTATATAACTTGCTGCTGAAAGGCCTATTCCTAAATAATGTTCATTAGACCAATAAAGCATATTATGATATGATACAGCACTTTTTGAATAATTGCTAACCTCATATTGAGGGAAATCATCATCTAAAATTTCATGTATCTTTTTAACCATCAATAGTTCTTGTTCTTCACTAATCAGTTCCAAACTACCTTTTAAATAGTTATTATAGAAAATAGTTTTTTCTTCTAAAATCAAACTATATACTGAAAAGTGTGTAGGGTTTAATTCTTTTAATCTAATCAAAGTATTGCCAAGCATATCTACACTTTGACCAGGAATAGCATACATTACATCAAAGTTAACATTTGGAATATATCGTTTCAAATAATTATAGTTATCTAAAAACTTATCATAATCAAAGCTTCTATTAATCGATTTTAAAAGTTCATTATCAAGAGTTTGAATACCTATACTAACTCTATTTATATTATATGAAATAAATAAGTCAATTAATTCCTTACTCAAATCTTCTGGGTTAACTTCTATTGTAAATTCAATAATCTTCGAAAAATCAATCATTTGTACAAGTTCAACAAATAATTCTTCAAGCATTTCTTTTTCAAGCGCTGTAGGAGTGCCTCCTCCTATATAAATGCTAGTAATATTTCGAAAATCAAAGTTTTTATTTTGATACAATTCAATTTCTTTTTTTAAATATTTTATATATTTTTCTTTAATTTCAGTTTTAGAAACTCTTTTAGGAAAATCACAATAAGCACAAATTTTATTGCAAAAAGGAATGTGAATATAAAGGCCTATTTTATTCATCAATTTCAAGTACAGCAAGGAATGCTTCTTGAGAAATTTCTACACTTCCAACTTGTTTCATTCTCTTCTTTCCTTCTTTTTGTTTTTCTAAAAGTTTCTTTTTACGTGAAATGTCGCCACCATAACATTTTGCTAAAACGTCTTTACGTAAAGCAGCAATATTTTCACGTGCGATAATTTTTCCACCAATTGCAGCTTGCACTGGAACTTCAAACATTTGTCTTGGAATTGCTTTACGTAATTTTTGAACTAAAGCGCGTCCTTTTTGATAAGCAAAGTCTTTATGAACAATAATACTCAAAGCATCTACTTTTTCACTATTTAACAATATATCAAGTTTAACAAGCTTAGATTCTTTATAACCACCTAGTTCATAATCTAATGAAGCATATCCACGTGATGTTGATTTTAAACGATCAAAAAAGTCATATACAATTTCAGATAATGGCATATCATAATGAAGTGATACTCTTGTTTGATCAATATATTGCATATCCATAAAAGTACCACGTTTTTGTTGACATATTTCCATAATTGAACCAACATATTCACTAGGTACCATAATAGTTGCTTTTACATATGGTTCTTCAATTACTTTAATAATTGTCGGATCAGGCATTAAAGCTGGGTTATCTACTTTCATCATCGTTCCATTAGTCAATTTAACATGATAATCAACACTTGGCGCAGTAGCAATAATTTCAATTTTAAATTCTCTTTCAATTCTTTCTTCAATTACATCCATGTGTAAAAGTCCTAAGAACCCAACACGAAATCCATGACCTAATGCTTGTGACGTTTCAGGTTCATAAGTTAAAGCTGCGTCATTTAATTTAAGTTTTGCAAGTGCTTCTTTTAATTCATCATATTTGTTTGCTTCAACCGGATAAATACCACAGAATACCATCGGATTCAAACTACGATATCCTGGTAATGGTTCTTCGTTTAAATTTTCTAAAGTAGTAATTGTATCCCCAACGCGAACATCACCAACTTCTTTAATAGAACCACTAATAAAACCAACATCACCAGCGCTTAAATATTCTTTACGCAATTCTTTTGGTGTATAAACTCCAAGTTCTAAAACTTCATACATTGCGCCTGTGGCAAGCATTTTAATGTGATCACCTTTTTTAATTGTACCATTAAAGACTCTTACAGATGCAATAACACCACGATAAGAATCATAAAATGAATCAAAAATTAAAGCTTGAACAGGTCCATCAACATTACCTTTTGGTGCAGGAACTTTTTCCACTACTGCTTCTAAGATTTCTTCAATTCCGACGCCCTCTTTTGCACTAGCCAAAACAGCATCACTTGCGTCTAAACCGATAACGTCTTCAATTTCTTTTTTTACTTTATCTGGATCAGCTGCCGGTAAATCGATTTTATTAATTACTGGTAAAATTTCTAAGTCATTATCTACAGCTAAATAAACATTGGCTAAAGTTTGAGCTTCGATTCCTTGTGCGGCATCAACAACTAAAACAGCACCTTCACAAGAAGCTAAACTTCTAGATACTTCATATGTGAAATCGACATGTCCCGGAGTATCAATTAAATGCATTATATAAGTTTTACCATCTTTAGCAGTATAATTAAGTTCAACTGCATTTAATTTAATTGTAATACCGCGTTCTCTTTCTAAATCCATTGTATCTAAAATTTGATCCTTCATTTCACGAGTATCCAGTGCCTTAGTTTTTTCTAAAATACGGTCTGCTAATGTACTTTTACCGTGGTCAATATGAGCTATAATCGAAAAATTACGAATTAAATTTTGACGTTTTTTTAACTCTTCATAATTAATCGACATTTTCATCACCTACATTCTCTAATTCATTATTTTTATTTAATCTTTTATAATTAAAAACAACTAGTCCAATATAACCTATAGATAACGCCAATAAACCTAAATATAAATCAACAACTAGTAATTTAACATCAAATTTATATTCATACATACTATAAAATCCAACTAACATAATAATAACCGAAATAGAAATATCCACGAATAAGTCACGGTCTTTCTTTGGACTTTTAATTTCTAAATAAATAATGTATAAAACAATAAAAATACACAATAAAGCTGGCATTGTCTCCATAAGTAATCTCCTTATTTTTTTATTAACTTATTATAACATAATTATACTTTTTTTTATATTAAAACGCTAAAATTTTGCAACAAAAAAACTATAAAGCTATCGCTTTATAGTTCTTCAGAATTTTCATTTTCTTTAGACTCTTCAATATCTTTAGATTCATCATTTTCAACAATTTCATTTATTTCTAATTTTGCTTTAATGATTCTTCTTTCTTTTACTTCTAATATTGTAAATTGAAGTTCATATTTTGTTTCTTCAATCATTTCATCTTCAGACTCTTTCATTACAGAAGTATGCCACAATAAAATTTCACCTTCTGTAGGCACTTGTTCAGCAAGACTATATAAGAACCCACCAACATTTGTATATGATGATTCAGGAGCTTTACCAAGTTCTAAAATTTCATATAAATCATCTAGTGGAACATCGGCTTCAACTTCATAAACATTATCACTAATTTTTACAATATCAGTGTTATCATCGTTGTCATCATGTTCATCATAAATTTCTCCAACGATTTCTTCTAAAGCATCTTCCATAGTAACAATACCACTTGTACCACCATATTCATCTGAAACAATGGCAAAATGTTTCTTTTCAATTTGCATGCGTCTAATTAAATCATCAACTTTCATTGTCTTAGAAACATATAATGGTCTAGTTATTAATTCTAAAATATTAAACTTAGCAGTAGTTTTGTTTTTAAGCAAGAATGTGAAAAAGTCACGTTCACTTAAAATACCTAATATATGATCCTTGTCATCACGATAAACTGGAAGTCTAGAATATTTGTTTTCAAAGAAAATATTTCTAATTTCTTCAACTGACATTTCAACTTCAACGCCAATAATATCAACACGAGGAACCATAATATCATAAATAGTACGTTCACTAATATCTAAGACACTTTGCATTAAATCAGCATCATCTGCATCTATAACGCCTTCCTCTTCCATAGTATCAATAATTGATTCAAGTTCAGATTCAGTAACAGTAGGTGTAACCTCTTCATTTTTTTTAACCATGCGCTTTCTAAGCCACATGAAAAACGAAGTAATTGGATATAACACCTTAATAATAATTCTCATTAACTTCGCATATCGCAATGCAAGTTTTTCTGCGCTTTCTTTTGCACGACATTTTGGAATAATTTCACCAAAAATAAGTACAACAATAGTCATACCAACAACGTTAGCAATATTTGATAAAGTAGGATTTTTAATTAAATCACTTAAAACTAAAGCTGCAAGCGTAGTAGCAGCAATATTAACAATATTATTTCCTACTAAAATAGTTGTTAAAGTACGATCAAAATGTTCAGCAATCCATAATGCTTCTTTTGCACCCTTTTGTTTTTCTTCAACGTTTGTACGAAGACGCATAATATTTACAGTAGAGTATGCAGTTTCAGAAGCAGAAAAGAAACTAGAACAAATAATTAAAATCACAATTGCAACACTAATAGCAATTGTTCCAACTGGCCATAATAATAAAGTTTCGTTAGCGCCAATTAGATTAAAATACCTGAGGGGACTCAAGTAACAACACCACCTTTTCTAATTTTTTCTGATAAAATCAGTGTATATATTATACTATATTTATTATAAAATGTCAAATTAAACATTATTAGGGTAAAAAAATAACAAGGTTTCCCTTGTTATTAAATCATGTTAAATAAATTATCATTGATACCATTTTTCAAAATTTCTTGAACAATTTTGTTTTCTTGATTCTTATCAACAGGACGATTTGCTAGTCTAGAAACATCCCTTATCACTTGTCTAATACTTTCTTCATTAGATAAGTCCATTTGTTGAACTTTTTCTACTAGTTGAAATAAAGACGCTGGATCAATATTGTTTTCAGAAATAAAGTTTAATACTCGATTCATTTTACACCTCTCACATTATTATATGCAAGACTTTAGAAAATGTTAAAAGGAAGATGAAAAACTTTCAAGTAATAAATCTGCATTTGGCAAGTCATACATTATATATTTATCAGAATAACAGACTACTAAATAATTATGTTTAGTAAAAAATAATGTATACTCATCATTAGCAATACCTAATCTTACTGGATTAATACCATCAACAAATGTTTTTAAATTAATCGTGTTATAATCAACTTTGCTTTTTTTAATATCTAAATTGTTAAACCACAAAGCAAAATTACCTCTAACATTATAATAACTAACATTTTTGATATGAATTTTATTAACTTCATTAGCTTTTATTGACAATTCTATTGGATTTAATGTACCAAAATCAATATTTACTATTGGAGTTTCATTTAAATCATTTTTCTTAAATTTAAAATTTGCATAAACAAAAATTGATACAAATGCAATTATCAAACTAGCAATTGAAATAAAATAAGCAGGAAATGATATTCTAAAAGACTTTGTCTTTGTGAATTCAAGTTCATTTTTCTTTAGAAAATCATTAGGTAATTTAGGATTATGCCATGAACTACGAATTTTATTTTTAATATTCATTCTATTTAACCTCCTTAAAATATTTCTTTGCTTTTTTAATTGCTTCATTATATTTCCATCCAGCAGTACCAATAGGAATATTAAATACTTCAGCAATTTCTTTTATTTTCATATTATATATTATTTTGTATACAACAATTAGGTACTCATCATCAGTCAAAATTCCTTTTAAATCACTCATTAAATCATTATGACTATACATATCAACAACTTCTTTAGAAATAATGTTGTCGTTATACTCTACAGTATCATTATTTTTTCTAAGTTCACTAATTGCAAGATTTCCAGCAATTTTTAAAAGCCATGCTTTAAAGTATCTTCCATCAAACTTATCAATACTTTGATACATTTTCAAAAAAGTATCTTGCATAAGTTCTTCAGAAAGTTCTTTATTTTTGACTATTTTTATAATATGAAAGTATACTAAATTTTTATATGTGAAATAACAATAGTCAAAAGCTTCTTCATCATGATTTCTTAATCTTTTTATCATTAATGCTTCAGTCATAATAAGTACCTCATACTAATTATACCATAATGATTTTTCTAAAACAATTATTCTTTATATAAAACGAAAAAAAGTTCCATTTTATTGGAACTTTTTATTCTTTTTTTCTAAAAATCATTTTAATTGGAGCACCATCAAAAATAAAACTTTTTCTGATTTGATTTTCAAGATATCTTTGATATGAAAAATGTAAATACTTTGGATCATTAACAAAGAAAACAAATGTAGGTGGAGCACTTGAAACTTGGGATACATAATTTACTTTAAGCATTCCGCCATTAAAAGTTGCGGCTGGAAAAAACAACGTAGCATCTAAGATTACATCGTTTAAAACATTTGTTGGAATACGTCTTGTATAGTTTTCATATACTTCGTTAATAGTATCAAACAATGTTTGAATGCGTTCATTTTGTAATGCTGATAAGAAAACAATCGGTGCATATCCTAGATACAAGAAATGACTACGAATTTTTTCAATATATTTGTTCATTGTTTTGCTATCTTTATTAACTAAATCCCACTTATTTACAACAATAATTACTGCTGAATTAACCTCGAGTGGATATCCAGCAATTCTTTTATCTTGTTCTTCAATTTCTTTACTACCATCTAAGACAATTAAAGTAATACTAGCTCTTTCAACTGCTTTAATAGCTCTTAAGAAACTATATTTTTCAGCATTTTCATAAACTTTTCCTTGTTTACGAATACCAGCTGTATCAATTACAACATAATTTTTTCCATCACGGACAAAAGGTGTATCAATCGCATCTCTTGTAGTTCCCGCAATATCACTAACAATAACTCTTTCAGTACCTAAAATAGCATTAGTTAATGAACTTTTACCAACATTAGGTTGCCCGATAATACAAAATTCAATTGCATCATCATAAGATTTATCTTTTTTAAGTGGTAACAAAGAAACAATCTTATCAAGCATATCGCCTATTCCAATACCATGAATTGCTGATACAGGAAATACTTCTTCAACACCAAAATTATAGAAATCATAAATGTTATCTTTTAAATTTATATCATCAATTTTATTAGCAGCAACGATAACAGGTTTTTTAGTACGATGTAATATGTTCATAACATCTTGATCTTGATTAGTAACACCAACTCGTCCATCGACTACAAAAACAATAACATCAGCTTCATCCATGGCAAGTTGAGCTTGAGCAATTATTTCATCCATAAATGGAACATCTTTAATTTCAATTCCACCTGTATCAATAACAGAAAACTCTTGGTCTAACCATTCACACTTACCATATAAACGGTCACGAGTAATTCCGCTTTGGTCATCTGTAATCGCATTTTTTTCAGCGACTAATCGATTAAAAATACTTGATTTACCAACATTTGGTCGACCGACAATCGCAACAACTCCACGATTCATTTTTACCTCCTATTAATAAAGAAAGATTTATCAATAAGATAAATCTTCTTTTAGTAATTATTCTTCAAATTTTTTAAAAGATTCTCCTAATAAATCAGCAAAAGTTGTTGAAGGAGTTTCTTCTTTTTGTTTTTCGAAGTATTTATCAAATTCAGCGCGTTCTTTTTGGTTTTCTAATTTCTTAACACTAACTACAAGTTTAGCTTTACCTGGATCACATTCTAATACCATTGCATCTACTTTTTCGCCAATAGCATAAACTTCATCAACTTTACCAATACGTTTTTCTTCAGTAACTTCATTTACAGGTAAGAAACCAGAAACATTTTCGTAATTAACAACTGCACCTTTTTCTTCAATTTTAGCAATTTCTACATTAATTACAGCACCTTTTTGAAGATTAATATTTTTCCAAGTGTTTTCAACAGTTTCACGATGTGATAATGAAATACGTTTTTTGGCTGCATCAATATTCATAATTTTAACAGTTAAAGTGTCTCCTTCTTTAACATTATCAGCAACTCTTTCATTAGTACGCCATGAATATTCAACATTTGGCATTAAACCAGCATATTCATCAGTTAATTTAATAAGAACACCAGCAGGAATAATTTGTTTAACTTCACCTTCAAATACGTCACCAACGTGGAATTGTTCATTTAAAACATCCCAAGGATGAGATTTTAAAGCTTTTAATGATAAACCAACTTTGCCTTCTTCTAATTTAATAATTTTAGCAGTAACTGTTTGTCCAACTTTTAAATAATCATTAACATTTCTAACCATTTTATGATCTAATTCATTGCGATGTAATAAAGCTGAAACTTCACCAAGTTTAACAAAAGCACCAAAATCAGTAATAGATTCAACAACACCTTCAACTACTGAATTTAATTCTAATGCATTATAAGCAGCTTCAAATCTAGCTTTTTTCATTTTTGCTTGTGCAGCTGAGTTAGAAACAATAACTTTGATAGCATCATGATCAACATTAGTAATAACAACATCGATCATTTGACCTTTTAATTGACGTAAAGCTTCTTCTTTTAAATAAACATTTTTAAGTGGTAAGAAAACTTTAATATCTGTATGGTTTTTGTAAAGCAAGTCTGCACCAGCATGATTAACAAACATAACTTTAGCACTAATTATTTCATCTTTTTCTTTTAATTCATCAAATACTTTTAAATCTGTACGAGCTTTATATAATTTTGTTGATAAAATGTATAAGTTTTTATCAGTTTTTTTATCTTTAGCTATTTGTTTAACTAAAGCTGTAAATTCTCCACCTTCGAAGTAGTAATCTCTTAATTTTTGACCTTCTACATAATCAGATAAGTCATTAGTGTAAATAACACCTTTTTGCTCATTTGGTAATTCAAGGTAAATAGCGTCTTTACTAACGTTATTAATAACTCCTGTAACTTCTTGACCTTCTTTAATAGTAATTAAATTTTCACTCATTTTCTTATTAACCCTTTCATTCATGTAACTAATAATTGTTTGTACTACTTCTTCAATAGTCATATTTGATGAATCGATGACGATCGCATCGTCAGCTTTCTTAAGAGGACTAATTGCTCTTGTAGAATCTTTGGTATCTCTAACTATAATTTCTTCAAGTGTTGTTTCAAAAGGGACTACGATACCAGCAAGTTCTCTTTCTTTCATTCTGCGAATTGCACGACATTCAGGTGAAGCATCTAAATAAATTTTCAACTCTGCATTTGGTAAAACTACCGTTCCAATATCTCGTCCATCCATAATTATGTTTCTAGTTCCAGCAAGTTCTCTTTGCATGTCAACTAAAAAAGTACGAACTCGACCTAATTTAGCAGGTGTAGATGCATTTGTTGTAACTTCAACTGAACGAATATCTTTTGACACATCTATTCCATCCATAAAAATTTTATCTTCTTGAATATCTAGCTTTGTTGTCTCAAGGAAATCATATTCATCTTCGTTTTCAAGATTAATACCTAATTGTAAAGCTTTTAAAGTAATTGCACGATACATTGAACCTGTATCGATATGTTGAAAATTTAACTCTTTACATAAAATTTTAGATATTGAACTTTTGCCACTTCCAGCAGGTCCATCGATTGCAATTCTAAACATAATATACACCTCAATCAATTAAGCATTATATCATAATCCTTATCAAATTTCAAATATATAAAAAATTTTTTTTAAATTAATAAAATGGATTTCAATAGAAATCCATTTTAATTATTCTTTATAGTTCCAGATCATTATTATTTCGATAAATGACTAATGATTTAGGTGTTCCCATATCTGTTGGAACCATCTTACGACCATTATCAGCAATCGCAATTCTTAATACAGTGTAATCAATTACAACAGAACCTTTTTCAGTAATAATGTAGTTATCAACATTTGAATTAGCATTTTTATGATGAATAACATCCATATGAATTGCTTCATGTAAATTAGAACGTACAACTTTTAAGTACATCTTTCCTACATGGTTTTTCTTTCCTTTTAAGATTTCTTCAGGACGCATACGTTTGATATTACCACGATTTGTTAACAACAAGATAATATCTTTTTCACGAACATATTTAGCAGAAACAACTTCATCTTTAGGACGACTCTTCATTTCAATTGATTTAACACCAAAAGAGGCTGGTTCAATAACACTAATCTCAGAAGCATCATAACGGTTCATATAGCCTTCTTTAGTTGCAATGACAACCTCTACATCTTGTCCTTCACAAATATCAGCCGATACAACTCTATCTCCATCACGTAATTTAGTTGCTTTTAATACTTTTGAATATCTATTAACTTCTAACTTTTCAAGTTTGATACGTTTAATTAAACCATCTTTTGTCGCAATCAAAACATATTTATCTTGCGAGAAGTCAGATACAATAGTTGAAAAAATGACTTTTTCATTATTTTCCATGCCTATTAATGTACTAATATGAATTCCGACATCTTTATGTTTACATTCAGGAATTCTGTGTACAGGTAAATAAACATAATTTCCAAGATCTGTAAATTGTAATAATACATCTGTAGTAGTGGCTTCATATAAATCGCTTATAACATCGCCATCTTTAATTTTAGTTTGTTGATCTTCACTCATATTTAAAGCAGAATATGCTTTACGTGTCATACGTTTAATATAACCTTCATGTGTGATAATGATGATAGCATCTTCTTTAGAAATTAATTCTTCCTTAGCTACTGTAACTTCTTCAACTTCATCCTCAACAATAGTCTTTCGTTCAAAATTAAGTACTTCTTTTGTTTGATTGATTTCGTCTTTAATAGCTTTCATCATCGCTCTTTCACTATCTAAGATATGACGAAGTTTACGAATACTTTGTTCTAATTCATTTGCTTCTTTTCTTAATTCAAAAATATCGGTATTAGTTAAACGATATAATTGTAAATTAACAATTGCTTCAGCTTGAATTTCTGTAAAATTGTAATTAGCCATAATGTTTTCTTTAGCATTACGTTTATTTTGTGAATTTCGAATTGTTTTAATAACAGCATCCAAAATTGATACCATACTAATTAAACCATCTACAATATGAAGACGTCGTTCATTTTTTTGTAATTCAAAATTACACTTGTTAGTCATAACTTCTTTTTGGTGAGCAATGTAAGCATCTAGAATATCTAATACACCCATAACACATGGTCTACCATTAGCAATTGCTACCATGTTATAACTATAATTTGCTTGTAATTCAGTTGTTTTAAATAAGAAAGTCAAGATTTTTCCAGGGTCAACATCCTTGCGAACATCTACTACAATTCTTAAACCATGTCTATCTGATTCATCGCGAATTGCCTTAACCCCATCAACTTCTTTTTGAACAAGCATATCATTCATCTTTTGTACTAGTTTAGATTTATTAACTTCATATGGAATTTCGGTAATAATGATTTTATTTTCATTTTTGTCTGAAACAATTTCTGTTTTAGAACGAACAACTACTTTTCCACGACCTGTTTCAAAAGCTGTTTTTATTGCATCTTTACCATGGACTATACCGCCGGTAGGAAAATCTGGACCTTTCATAATTTCCATCAATTCATCGATAGTCATTCTTGGATTATCAATTTTTGCAATAACTGCATCCATTACTTCAACTGGATTATGCGGTGGAATGTCTGTCGCATAAGCAGGCGAAATACCTGTTGAACCATTAACTAAGATACAAGGAAATTTAGCTGGAAGGACAATTGGTTCTAATTCTTCATCATCGAAATTTGGGACAAGTCCAACTGTTCTTTTATCTAAATCTTGTAATAATAGTTCTGCGTATTTACTTAAACGACATTCTGTATAACGCATCGCCGCTGCAGGGTCACCATCAATACTACCATTATTTCCATGAACATCAATAAGTGGAACTAATGTTTTGAATTCTTGGCTCATTCTAATAGCCGCATCATAAACTGATGCATCACCATGTGGGTGATATTTACCAATTACTTCACCGACTAAACGAGCAGATTTTTTATATGGTTTATCTGAGAACATCTTTAATTTATATAAAGCATATAAAATTCTTCTTTGAACTGGTTTTAATCCATCACGAATGTCAGGCAAAGCACGTTCTTGAATAACATACTTCGAATATCTGCCAAAACGTTCTCCAACAATTTTTTCTAAATTTTCTTTTAATAATGTTTCTGTTGCAAATTGGTCAATAATACTATTTAAAGTTTTCTTACTATTCATCTTCATTTGCCTCCACATCATCTAAAACAAAGCTATCTACTGTGTCAAATATAACATGATTTTCAATCCATTCACGTCTTGGTTCAACATCATCACCCATTAAAATACTAATATGGTCATCAGCAGCTGCTGCCTCACCTATAGAAACTTGGATTAAAGTACGTTTAGCAGGATTCATTGTTGTTTCCCACAATTGGTCTGCGTTCATTTCACCTAACCCTTTATAACGTTGAATTGTAACATTTCTTTGGTTACCAATTTTATCACGAAGTTCTGAATCAGTCCATGCGTATTCAACAGTATTTTTATAAGAAATTTTATAAAGCGGTGGAGTTGCGATATAAACATGACCTTGTTCGACTAATTCTGTCATAAAACGATAGAAGAATGTTAATAATAAAACTTGAATGTGTGCTCCATCGGTATCAGCGTCAGTCATAATAATAACACGATTGTAATTCAACTTTGTAATATCGAAATCATCGCCGACTCCAGCACCTAATGCACTAACAATCATTGCAATTTCTTCATTTTTCATTAATTCTTCTAATCTAGTTTTTTCAGAATTAATTACTTTACCTCTTAAAGGAAGCACTGCTTGGAACATTCTGTCACGTCCTTGTTTTGCAGAACCACCGGCAGAATCCCCTTCAACTAAGAATAATTCATTTATTTTAGAATTATTTCCTTGTGCTGGAGTAAGCTTTCCTAATAAGTTAGTAGGTTTAGAAATAATTTGTTTAACTTTACGCATATCATCACGTGCTTTACGTGCAGCTTCACGTGCTTTTGAAGCTTTGATCGCGTTATTTACAATTATTTGTGCAATATCACCATTTTCAGAAAGGAAAAACTTCATTTTTTCACCAATTACTGTTTCAACAGCAGTTTTGGCCTGAGGTGAACCTAATTTATTTTTTGTTTGTCCTTCAAATTGTAAAATTGCTTCTGGAATACGAACAGAAATTACACCAGTTAAACCTTCACGAATATCGGCACCTTCTAAGTTTGGATCTTTTTCTTTTAATGCCCCAATCAATCTGGCATGGTCATTTACTGCTTTAGTAATAGCCGTTCTAAATCCAATTTCATGTGTACCACCATCGTTAGTTCTAATATTATTAACAAATGACAATATATTTTCTTGATATGTTTTTGAAGAATATTGAATTGAAGCTTCAATATAAATACCCGTGTTTTCACCTACAAAGAATGTTGGTTGATGAATTACTTCCTTACCTGCAGTTAAAGTTTTAACAAATTCTACAATTCCATCTTCATATTTGAATGTTTCACTTTTATCTGTTCTTTTATCTACTAAGTCAATTCTTAAGCCTTTAATTAAGAATGCAGATTCTTTTAATCTTTTAGCTATTGTTTTATAATCAAAAATAGTCGTAGAAAAGATTCTACTATCTGGTTTAAATTTAATAATCGTACCAGTACGTCTAGTATCGCCCATCCATTTTGGTTTCTCAATTGTTTTACCACCATTTAAAAAACGTTGATAATAGATTTTTCCATCACGGTGAATTGTTACTTCCAAATATTCACTAAGTGCATTAACTACAGATGAACCTACACCGTGTAACCCCCCAGAAACTTTATAACCACCAGATTCGTCAAATTTACCCCCAGCATGTAGTGTGTTAAAAATAACTTGTGGAGTTGGCAAACCATTACTTTTATGTTTACCAGTAGGAATACCACGGCCATTATCAACAACGACAACTGAATTATCCGGATTAATTTGAACAACTACTTGAGTTCCAAATCCTGCAAGTGCTTCGTCAATAGCATTATCGACAATTTCCCATACTAAATGATGCAAACCTCTTGAATCTGTTGATCCAATATACATCCCTGGTCTTTTTCTTACTGCCTCTAGTCCCTCTAAGACTTGAATCGATGACTCATCATAAACAGGTGTTTTTCCAGCCATTTTACCTTCCTCCTATTTTATTTTTTCTCTTATTATTCTTATTATATCATATTTGTTAAAATTTGGCAAATAAAAAAACTTATTTTTTTAAAAAAATGTCCTTATTGCCTATATAATTGTCACTTTATGTTTTTGATTATCATTTGATTTTAATTTTTATTTGAATTATGATATACTATACAAGTGAGGTATTTTATGACCATTATATGTGAAATTTTATTATTAGTTTTGGCTTATTTATTAGGTTCGATTCCTAATGCATTAATTATCAGCAAAGTGTTTTTTAAAAAAGACATCAGAAACTATGGCAGCAAAAACATGGGTGCGACAAACACTTTACGAGTTCTAGGTGTACGTTATGCTGCACTTGTTTTCCTTCTTGATGCCTTAAAAGCGAGTGTATTAGTAATTTTATTTACTTATAACATTATAGATTGTTCAATAATACCACATTTACACCCACTTTACTTTGGTCTAGCCGCAATCATTGGGCACATTTTTCCAATTTTTGCTAATTTCAAAGGTGGTAAAGGTGTTGCTTGTACAACAGGTATTTTACTATCTTTTTCACCAATTTGCTTTTTAATTGAACTTGCTGTTTTCTTAATAGTATTCTTATCTACTAAAATAGTTTCCCTTTCATCTATAATATCAATTACATGTGTTTTTATTAGTTCTTTTTTTATTGGACCATTAATTACAAAGGTTCCAGATATGATTTTTACTATTTTTAGTGGAATAGTTATGATTATCATTTTTATAGATCATGGTAAAAACATTAAAAGACTAATAAATGGGACAGAATCTAGAATAAACAAAACAGAATTAGAAAAAAATAATATTAAAAATAAAAAATAGTAGGTTGAACCAAAGTTCATCCTACTATTTTATTTTGAAGTTTTCATAGACGCCATAACACGATTGATATCTGATTCAGATGGTTTACGTCCCATTTGCATGAACATCGCACGAATCATATCACGTGTAATTGGAGGATTTTTTTCAAGTTGCTTTGCAAAAATCTTACGAGCAATAAAAAATCCTGCGATAGCTCCTCCTATTAAACAAACTATACCAATAATTAAACCTACCCACCAAGGCATATTAGTTACTCCTTTCATTATTATATATACTTATTAACATTATACACGAAAAGGTGTTTTTTTTCAAGTAAATTAAAAAATATTCGCAATATAATTGAAAAAAAAATAATTTAGATGTAAAATGTATAAGTCATAGGAGGAATTACAACATGCCAAGAAAAATTAATGAAAACTGCATCGCTTGCGGAAGTTGTGCTTCTACTTGCCCAGTTGAATGCATCAAAGAAGGCGATATCTACGTTATTGATGCTGACGCTTGCATCGATTGTGGTGTTTGCGAAGAAAACTGCCCAGTTGCAGCTATTGAAGAAGAATAATAATAAAAGGTTAGCTTAAAGCTAACCTTTTATTATTTTATATAGTCTTAAATGGATCAAAATTAGTTGTTGATATTTCAATTTCAACATTAAACTTTTCTTCTAATTTTGACTTAATCATTTTTAAACCGTAAAACTCAATAGCATGTGAAACTTCAATTAAACAAAAATCATTTTCTATTGCTTCAATTCCCAAATGATGAGGTATTTGCCCAGTAATAAATACATCAGATACTCTTAAAGCATCATTAAATTCACTAGAACCTGATCCACCTACAATAGAAACTGTTTCAATAACTTTATCTAAATTTCCAACAACTCGCAAATTATCAATTTCAAATTTTTCTTTAACATAATAACAAAATTCTAATAATTTCATCGGTTTAACATTTCCTACACGAATTAAAGAATCTTGACAAATCTCCTCAGTTAAAAAATGAATATTAGAAAGTTCTAATTTTTTAGCTAGCACGTCATTCATTCCATCTAAACCAACATCAAAATTAGTATGGAATGCCATAATATTAATATCATTTTTTATTACTTTTTGTAATTTTCTACCAAAATTAGTACGATAATCCAAATTTAAAAGTGGTGAAAACATAAATGGATGATGTGAAATAATTAAATTAACATGTTCTTTAATTGCTTTATCAATTACTTCTTCAGTTGTATCTAAACATAACATAATTTTATTGACAACTTTGTCAGGATTACCAAATTGTAAACCTACTTTACCATTATCAAAACTATGAGAATTTACAAGAGGATATAATTGATTAATATAATTTAAAATATCTTTAACTAATAGCATCATTTTCACCCCAATACATATTTTTCGATTAATTGTAGTTTTTTATAAAGTTCTAACATTTCACGATTTTCATTTTTTGATAGAATGTCTAAGATATTTTGTTTTAATCCGAAATAATATGAAATAAAAGTATCAGTTTTTTTATTTAACAATATCGGACCAAATAGTAATTCATGATACAAAAGTGAACTATTATTACCAGTATACTTTGAAACTATAATTTCATAATACTTATCTCCATCATCTACAATGTCTTCATCAATAATTTCAAAGCCATTTGAAGTTAAGAATTCTCGTAATTCAAATGTTTTCGAATTAGCTTGCATAATTATCTTATGAAGTTTTTTTGCAACATCTAGATGATTTTCTAATATTTCCACAATATTCAATCCACCCATACCGCAAATAGTTACTGTATCAATAGATGAATTCAAATCACTTATACCATCAGACAAACTAAATATAATATTATCATAGTCCATTAAATTTTGTTTAGCACGATTTAATGGACCTATTTTATTTTCTACTACTTGAAGAAAATCAACACCTTTTTCTCGCATAGCAATTGTTAAATATCCATGATCTGCACCTATATCAGCAACTTTATCAGATGCATCAACAAATTCAAGAACCTTTTGTAATCTTTTAGATAAAATCATTATTTATTACGATGTTGTTGAAGTCTTTTTAATCTAGTAGGATGACGTAATCTTCTAAGAGCTTTAGCTTCAATTTGACGAATACGTTCACGCGTAACATTAAAAGCTTTACCAACTTCTTCAAGAGTTCTTGCACGATTATCATCTAAGCCATATCTTAAACGAATTACTTTTTCTTCACGAGGAGTTAATGTTTGTAATACAGCTTCAATTTCTTCGCGATAAATTTGATCTTGAGTAAACTCAAGAGGATTTTGAATTTCAGTATCAGCAATAAAGTCCCCAAGATTTGTATCTTCTTCTTCACCAACTGTTGCGTCTAAAGAAGATGGTTCTTGATTAATTTTTTGAATTTGTTGAACTTTTTCAACGCTAATCTTCATTTCAGCAGCAATTTCTTCTGGTGTAGGTTCACGATGTTTTTCTTGTGTTAATTTACGAGTAATTCTCATTAATTTATTAATAGTTTCAACCATATGTACAGGAATACGAATAGTTCTACCTTGGTCAGCTATCGCACGAGTAATTGATTGACGAATCCACCAAGTTGCATATGTTGAAAATTTGAAACCTTTAGTAGGATCAAATTTGTAAACAGCTTTAATAAGACCCATATTACCTTCTTGAATTAAATCAAGTAGTGGCAAACCACGTCCTAAATATCTTTTTGCAATTGAAACTACTAAGCGAAGATTAGATTCAATTAAAATATCACGAGCTTGATCACCTTGTTCGATTTTCTCTTGTAACTTCATCATTTCTTCATATGAAATTGGTTTATTCATTTTTTGAAAAGCTTCAATTTTTTCTTTAGAGGCTATCCCTTCTTGAACTGTTCTTGCAAATTCTGATTCTTGTGTTATAGTAAGTAATTCTACTTGACCTATATCACGTAAATACATTTTTACCGGATCATCAGCTTGATGTGATGAAGAAACAAAATCATCAAAGTCAGCTACTTTGATTTCACTTTCAACCACTGCAGCTAATTCAACTAATTCTTCATCAAATTCGATTTCATCACCAAATCCTTCAAAATCATCATCTACTTTTTCCACCAATAGTTCATCATCAGGTAATTCTTCGCTTTCACGAGTAATTTCAATACCTTCATTTTCTAAATACTTAACAATATCATCAAGTAATTCTTCACTTGGGTTTTGAAATACTTCCATAATCTTGCTAAGTGGTACATATTGTTCTTTATTAGCAAAATCCTTTAAAATTTGTAACTCATTTTTATATAACTCTTCCATCTATACCTCCTACTGAATAGTAATCCAGGTTTTCAGAATTGCAAGATAATCATTAATTAATTTATCATCTTCTAACGCACCTAATAATTTTGCTCTTGCATATTCTTTTAAAGAATAGTTATCAATTGTCTCAACACATTGTTTAAACTCTAACACATTATTTACATCATTCATCTTATTATCCAAAATCTTTTCTAGTAAACTAATGGTTGAAGACCCTTCTAAAAACATACTCTTTAATTCGTTTATATCTATTTTATCTTTTATACTATAAATTTCTGCGATTCGTGTGAAAATATCAAAATAATCAGAAAAATCCGCAATACTAAGTTTAGAATTATGATCGCAGAAAAATAATTTAAACTTTTCCTTTGAATTTATTGTGTGCATAACAATAATATCTAATGCACGATATATCTTAGTAGGAATTTTCTTTTTAATAGTAGTTGTAATTGATTTTACTTGTTCAACTTCAATAGATTTTGGTTTTTCGGTTAAACTAAAACCAAAATCAGAAATTATCATTGTTGGATCAAGTCCTAAATCACCACTTAACTTGTTTAAATAAAATTCCTTAACTGTATTATTAGTATTTTTTAAGAAACTAAATACTTTATCTTTAAATCTTTGAACACTAACAACGTCATCTAATATTAAGTCTTGTTTAGCAATATTGTAAATATATTCATAAACATTAACTTGATTTTCTAATAAATGAGAACGTAATTTATCACTACCATATTTTTTTAAAAATTCATCAGGATCCAATCCTTCAGGTATTTGAACTGCATACGGTATCTTGTTTTCTCCAGAAAATACAGCTGCTGCTTTCGATGTTGCATTTATTCCAGCTTGGTCACCATCAAAACAAAGTATTACTTTATTTGTTAAAGCGTTTAAAGCTTTCAAATGTTGTTTAGTAAAGGCTGTTCCCATTGTAGCAACCGCAGACTTAACACCTGCTTTATAAGCTGCAATAACATCCATAAATCCTTCAAACACAAAAACATAATCATCACGTCTAGCATGTTCATTAGCATTTGAATAATTATATAGTAATTCACTCTTATGGAAAATTAAATTTTCATTTGAATTAATATATTTTGGTGATCGATCACCCGGCAAATAAATACGACCACTGAAGCCTACTACTCGATTATTAAGATCTTTAATAGGAAACATGATTCTACTTCTAAATGTATCAATAAATGAATCATTCTTTTCTTTTCGAATCATCCCAGATTCAATTTGATCAATAACACCAAAATTTTTAGCATTCAAAGCTTGATTTAAATAATCTTTTTCACTAGGTGCTAATCCTATATTAAATTTATCTATTATTTCTTTGTCTATCCCACGATCTTCTAAATATTTAAGTGCAATCTTACCTTCATCAGAATTATGTAAGTAAAATTTATAAAATTCTGAACTTTCATTTAAAATATCATAGAGTTTTTTCTTCGCTTCATAATTAGGATCAGTATTATTCTCAATTGTAATTCCAATCTTACGCGCTAATTTAACACACGCATCAATAAAACTAATATTTTCATATCTAGAAACAAATTGAATAACATTTCCACCAGCACCACAGCTAAAGCATTTAAATATTTTTTTAGATGGACTAATTTTCATTGAAGGATTAGTATCATTATGAAAAGGACAAACCGATTTAAAACCAGTTCCATCAGGAAGTACCGGTATATATTCAGCAATCACTTCTGCAATATTTACTTTTTCAATGATTTGATTAATTATATCTTGCGGAATCATTTAATCCATCCTTTCTAGAAAATTATTTATAAATTTTATTTACTAAATAACCTCTTAAATCATCAATTTGAACTACTTCTTGTTCCATTGTATCACGATCACGAACAGTAACTGTTCCTTTTTCTAATGTATCGAAGTCAACAGTTACACAGAATGGTGTACCAATGCTATCTTGACGGCGATATCTCTTACCAATTTTACCTGATGCATCAAAATCAGTTGGCATAATTTTTCTCAAAGAATGATAAACTTCTTTAGCTTTTTCATTTAGCTTATTTACAAGTGGTAAAACAGCAACTTTAAAAGGAGCAAGTTCAGGAATTAAATGTAATACTTCCCTTTCTTCACCATCACCTAATTGTTCAATTTCAAACCCATCAGATAAAACCGCTAAAAATAAACGTCCAGCACCAACACTTGGTTCAATAACATAAGGCAAATATTTTTCATTAGTTTCAGGATCTAAATATTCTAGGTTTACTTTAGAATGTTCTTGGTGAACTCTTAAGTCAAAATTAGTACGATCTGCTATTCCCCATAATTCACCCCAACCAAATGGGAATTTAAATTCAAAATCTGTAGTTGCAGTTGAATAATGTGATAATTCTTCTTTTTCATGATCACGAAGACGAAGTGATTCTTCTTTAAGACCTAAATATTTTAAGAAGTCATGACAGAATGATTTCCAATAGTTAAACCATTCCATATCAGTACCTGGTTTACAGAAGAATTCTAATTCCATTTGTTCAAATTCACGTGTACGGAAAATAAAATTACCAGGAGTAATTTCATTTCTAAAACTTTTACCAATTTGACCAATTCCAAAAGGAACTTTTTTTCTTGTAGTTCTTTGAACATTTTTAAAATTAACAAAAATACCTTGTGCTGTTTCAGGACGTAGGTAAATTGTATTTTTAGCTTCTTCAATTACACCTTGATTAGTTTTAAACATAAGATTGAATTGACGAATATCAGTAAAGTTATGCTTTCCACATGTAGGACAAACAATGTTGTTATCACGAATATAATTCATTAATTGTTCATTACTCATACCATCACCAGTAATTTCACCATGAGTATGATCTTCAATTAATTTATCAGCTCTAAATCTAGCATGACATTCTTTACAGTCAATTAGCGGATCACTGAATCCACCAACATGTCCACTGGCAACCCAAGTTTCAGGATTCATTAAAATACCAGCATCTAATCCAACATTATATTCTGAATCTTGAACAAAAAATTTCCACCATAATTTCTTAACATTATTTAAAAGCTCAACACCTAATGGTCCATAGTCCCATGAGTTTGCAAGACCGCCATAGATTTCGCTACCTTGGTATACAAAACCCTTGTCTTTTAAAAATGCAACTAGTTTTTCCATTGTAATTTCCATAAATTCCTCCTTAAACTAACATTGTTTTACTTTATGTCTATAATAAATGTAAATTTTTCCATTTTCATCTTCTTATTATATCATTTTATTGTTATTTTGTAAATAGTTTTGACAAAATAAAAAAGTAAAGATAAATAGTTTTCTATCTTTACAATATTTTTTCAATTAATGAACGATTGAAATTAGAAAAATCTAAGTATTGTTTGTAATAAATTTTAATAATTTTATTAAATATATCAGTATATTCACTTAACAGTTTTAAAAATTCTTCATTTAACTTTTCAATTTTTAGAAGAAATGTAATTTTCAGCAAATTAGATACATATTCATCATAAGATTCATGTGTTTTACATTTTTTACATAAATTACCACCTTGAGAAATAGTAAAATATGAAGAATTATCTGAACCACAATTAATACATTTATTGAATGTAGGCATAATTCCTACTAAATACCATAATTTTATATCAAAATAATTTAATAACTCCAATGGATATTCGGTATTTTTTAATACATCTAATGAATCTAGGAAAAATTTATATAGCAAATTGGTATCTAAAACATGCTTATTAAAGTAATATATCGACTCAAGCATAGACAATGCAACTAGTTGTTTTGCTTGATTTTCTTTTATGCTAGTATAGTTTTCTGATACTATACCTTCAGTCACAGTATTTAAGATTTTATCACTAGTTACAAATAATTCAACTTTAGTGATAGGTTGAGCCAATAATGAAAGTTTAGAAGTAATTTTTCTTGTACCTCTAACTATAAAATTCTCCAATCCATTAGTTGTCAGTATCGAAATTTTACTATTATTTTCTTTATAATCAGTTGCTCTTATTACTACCCCTTCGATTTTCTTCTTGTTTATTGTTATCATCAATTACTCCAATTTCTGCAATTTCTTCGCTTAAATTATTATATCGATTATACATTATATAATCTTCAATTCGACCACTTTTTAAGAATTTCATCCAATATTCATTTCTAATTTGTTCTTTTGTTTTTAAGTTCAAAAATATCCCTCCCACAATTAGGATGGATATTTTTTAAATAATTATACTTATTTATTTTGATAACCAAATTGTTTCAAATAATGTTTACGATTACGCCAATCAGCTTCTACTTTAACAAATAATTCCAAATAAACTTTATTCCCTAAAAATTTAGCAATATCTATTCTTGATAATCTACCAATTTCTTTGATTTTAGAACCTTTTTCGCCAATGACAATCTTTTTTTGTGATTGTCTTTCCACTATAATAGTAGCATTAATGTTTATTAAATTAGGATTTTTTTCATCATTTTTAAAGCTTTCAATTTCGACAGCAACAGAATATGGAATTTCTTGTGATGTAAGTAATAACACTTTTTCACGAATAATCTCTTTAACCATAAATCTTTCTGGTTGATCCATTAACTGATCGCTTGGATAATATTGTGGACCTTCATCTAAAGCATCGACAATGCTAGATACCAATTGATCAACACCTAAATTATTTGAAGCACTAATTTTTAGTATCTTAACAAAATTAATTGAATTATAATGTGCAATTAATTCATTCAACTTTTGCTCATCTTTTATTAAATCAATTTTATTCAACACCAAAAATTTAGGTTCTCGAAGTTTCGTAAATCGCTCAACAATTTCTTGATCCAAATCACTAAATTCTTTAGTTGAATCCACCATCAACAAAACAGCATCAATGCCATCTAAACTGTCATATGCAGCTTGATTCATGTTTTCACCAAGTTCATTAAAGGATTTATGGATTCCTGGTGTATCAATAAAAATTATTTGTTCATTTTCTGTTGTATAAATTCCTTGAATTTTGTTTCTTGTTGTTTGGGCTTTTGGAGTTACTATTGCAACTTTAGTATCTAATATTTGGTTCATTAAAGTACTTTTACCAACATTTGGTCTACCAACAATAGATACAAATCCTGATTTAAATGTTTTTCTTTTCATTTAATTCTTCTCCTGAAAAAGCATATGGTAGCAGATCTTTTACTCTCAAGCTGATTGTATTAGTAAGTTTAGGATTAATTAATGTCACTTTGGCATTTAAATCCATTAATTCAGAAATTACTTGACGGCAGGCTCCACATGGAGATCCAGGCACATCATTAATTGTTGCAATTACAATTTCATTAAAGTCTTCTTTTTGGTAGCCTTGAGAAACAGCTGCAAAAAGTGCACTTCTTTCAGCACAATTTGTTAATCCAAAAGAGGCATTTTCAACATTTGAGCCGATAATATAATTACCATCTTTTAAAACTAAACACGCACCAACTTTGTAATTTGAATATGGCGCATATGCATTTTCTCGCGCTTTTAAAGCTAATTCATATTGTTTTTCCATACTATCGACCTATTTTCAAAATTTCTAATATTTTTTCTTGTTTAGAAAACATAACTGTTTCTTCTTCTTTAGTCATATGATCATATCCAAGCAAATGATAAATACCATGTGTCACTAAAAATGCAAATTCACGATACTCTGAATGACCATAATTTTTAGCTTGTTCGATGATTTTTTCATAGCAAATAAAAATGTCTCCCATTTCAGCAGGCAATTCATCTTCACCATCGATTGCAGCAAAACTTATTACGTCTGTTGGTGCATCAATATCGCGATATTGATAATTCATTTTATGGATTTCTTCATTATTTAATATGATAATGCTTAAGAAATATTTCCCTTTAAGCTTTTCTTCTTTATAAATTTTCTTTGCGATTTTTTTTACTAGTTTTTTCTCATTAAATAGAAATTCATAATTATTGCATAAGTTAACTTTAATCATTTGTATTACCTTCGTATTTATTTATAATTTTAGAAACTAAAGGATGACGCATAACGTCAATAGTAGAAAAATTAACAAATTTGATTTCTTCAATATCTTTTAATAACTTAATTGCATGTATTAAACCCGATGTAATACTTTTATGTAAATCAATTTGTGTAGTATCACCAGTAATAACCATTTTAGAATTAAAACCGAGTCTAGTCAAAAACATCTTCATTTGATTTTCAGTAGTATTTTGAGCCTCATCTAAAATAATAAATGCATTGTCTAAAGTTCTACCACGCATATATGCAAGTGGTGCAATTTCAATTATACCTTTTTCAATTAATTTTTCGGCTTGTTCATTGCCTAAAATATCATTAATAGCATCATAAATCGGTATTAAATATGGATCAATCTTTTCTTTTAAATCTCCTGGTAAAAATCCCAACTTTTCACCAGCTTCTACAACAGGACGAGTAATAATAATTTTTTTGATTTTATTCTTTTTTAAAAGATTCATTGCATAAGCAACAGTCAAAAATGTTTTCCCACTACCTGCAGCGCCAACTGCAAACACAATATCAGAAGATTGTAATGCTTCAAAATATTTCTTTTGATTAATACTTTTCGCAACAATTTGTCTTCCATCATATGTATTAACAAATACAACATTTTTATTAAAAAACGCTTCAACATCTTCAATTTTATAATTATCTATCATTGAAATAATACTTAGAATATCTCTTTCTTTAACTTGGATACCTTTATTAATATAAATTTCAATTACTCTTATAATTTTTAATAAATTCGATTCTATTGCTTCATCGCCTATTAAATCATTAGTAGTAAGCAAAATATGTGTATTATAAGCATGTTCAATGAGTTTTAAATGTTTATTCATTGGTCCTAATATTGCCATTTCAACATCAGGATTATTAAAAGTATAAATTAATTTTTCCGCCATAAAGTTCCTCTTATAACTATATTATAATCTATAAAGTTATTTTTTCAAAGAATTCAATTAATATTTTTTATTATTGTTTCAACAAAACAATATTTTTATCCGCTTTTACTAAGAATTTAATAACATATCGATCTTCTTTTTCGGTAATACTCAAGACATCAATACTTAAAATACTCTCTTTATTTGATGTTCTTTGTTTTTCCAGTTCATAATAAATGATACTTTTTCCATATATTATAGCATCTTCTTTACCATATTGAACTAAAAAATCACCAATTTCATAAATTGTTTCATCAACATAACTAATAAAATTAAATAAACTAAAAATATTATTCGTTCTTGTTTTATATACTAAATATGTATTATTATTCTTATGAATTTGTTTATCTTTAAGTTTAACATACTGATAGTTTATAAGATTTCCGGTGTATGATTTAATCATATTATTTTTGTAAATTGTTATCTCTTTAGAATAAACTATTTCTCCTATTATTATACCACATGGAGAGATTTTTTGTTTAGGCAAATTGCCAAGAATTAATAAATCACCTTTTTTTACTGTTTGATTTATATCAACATTAACTTTTCCTTGAGTTACAATAATATGCTTAATATAAGCATCATATCCACTTATAAAATCTCCTTGTATATTATTAGTTAAATAATTTAAGCTTGATAATTCATTTAATTCAATATTTAATAAAACTATATTCCCTTTTTTCTTTAAACTAATCCACGAATAATGAGGATATTTTAACATAAATTGTTTTGACAAATCATTTAAGTCAACTTGTTTGTGTTTTTTTACTAAATCAGATGTCTCATTAAAGATAATCTCATCTTCAATACTACCATTTTGATATTCAACTTCTTTTATATAATAAGGAGAAACAAACATAATTAATAGAATGCTAATAATTAAAACTATAAATATTAAATAATACTCCATTTTATTTTTAATAAAAAGTTTAAATTTTTTTTCGCATTTAAAACCTTCAATATCTATAAAATTATTGGAGTAAAAAGTTACAATTCCATTTTTTATCTTGACATGTCTACTTTCAATATTTTGAATATACGTTAAATTGTTATTATAACATTCGAAAGAAGTAGAAATAAAATATCTTTTAAATAAATGAAATTTCATTTATTGCACCTTCTACCTGAATTTGAAAAGAATCAAGTTCATAAACATATAAATTGCTGCCTTTTATTTGAATATTATCAATTATGATTAATTGTTCACTAATATAAGAAAGTTTTTTATAATTATCAATATGTACACTTTTTTGATTTTTAATATAAACATTTTGGTCATAAAACTCTTTAAATATTTTTTTCAAAATATCACCATATTATTATATGACCAAAATAATACTTTTAGAAAGAAAAAAGGCATAAAAATGCCCATTTTACTTTAATGATTAACGATGTCCATTTTTACGTGCAGCACGTCTTTTTTCTTTGCGGATATCACTTGGTTTCATGTAATGTTGACGTTTGCGGGCTTCAACAAGGGTACCCGATCTAGAAACATCACGTTTGAATCTTTTTAGTGCTTCATCAAGTGTATCATTTTCGCGAACGATAGTCTTTGGCATTCTTTGGTCCCTCCTTCCGCACCATAAAATCTTCTATATTATATATTATTTTCGAAAAAAAGTCAAGAAAAACGTTGTTTTAATTACTAAATTAAATTATTTAATAATTCTTTAGCAAATCATCTGCTTTTTTAAGGAAATAAGTCGCAATATTACTAAAATCTAATCCTGCCGTCTTATTCATTCCTGTAGCATATTTAAACATTGCTACTAAATACCAGCTTAATGCTTGTAAACTATACCATAGTTCAATTACTTTATTTTCTTCTTCACTTAATTCTCTTTGTACTAATTTACTATAAGCATTTTTTCCGATATTTAAATCATCATTCCCTAAACATGCAAAATCAAACAAAGGATCATTATTTCCTGTAAATTCAAAATCAATCAAAATGTGCTTATTATTGTTAAAAATATGATTAGATAATTGAGCATCATTATGACATGGAACTTTTGGTCTTTGTTCCAAATAATTACGATATGATAAAATCTTGTTTTTCAATACAAAATAATCATCATCAAGCTTCATACCAAATATTTCAACAAGTCTTTCGTAGTATAAAAAGCGATCAAATGGTTTATAGTCATTTTCGAATCTACTTAAATTGTGAAGTTCATCTAGTACTTCTGCAATTGCTTCTTCGCTATAATCATTTTGTTCTCTTATAATATAAGGAGAAAGTTTAAAACCTGATTGCAAATCAAAATAAGTATATTGAACAAATGATGGTTTATTTCTTACAAGATTCAAACTTCCTAGTTCTTTCATTCTGCCAACAAACAATTCAGCGTTTATTCCTGGGATTCTAGCTGTATATTGACCTTTATTTGTTTCTACTAAATAAGTATTATTGCTCATTCCACCAATGATTTTTTCAATTGAAACAACATCTTCAAATAAATTATTAGTTATTAATGTTTTAATATATTCAATTTCATCATTCAGATTATTAAAAAAAGTAATTTTTCTTTTTAAATTGTTAGTTGCATGATATCTATGGCTTAAACTATTCTTTATTTCAGTGCCTAATTCAGCTAGCGTTTTTTCATATTGAGGTAAATAAAAGATAGAATCATATCCAAATCCATGGATTCCTTTTTCCTGATTACTTATAATACCTTGCATAATACCATTAGCTGTAATAACATTAGAACCATCATAAAAAGTTAATACTGTTTCAAAATAAGCATTACTCATTTTACCTTTTAGTTTTTGCAGTACTAATTCTCTATTTGCTTTTTCACTAATTCCAGAGTATCTTGCTGATTTAATTCCTGGTTCACCACCTAAATCATCAATAAATAAGCCTGTGTCATCTGCAATAACAGGAATTTTAAAATGATCATAATAATATTTAGCTTTTATTAAAGAATTTTCGTTTAATGTTAAACCATTTTCTTCCGGTTCTTCAATATTTGGAAAATCATTTAATGTCACAAATTCAAAATTTAAATTTTTTAATATATCTTTAAATTCATTAATTTTACCTTTATTATGCGATGCAATTAATACTTTCATAAATACCTCATTTATACAATCTCTATTTTTTTACCTTTTACATTTACTTATTATACGCTTATTTTCATAAATTTTCAAGTCAATAAAATAAAAAAGTGAATTTCTTCACTTTTTTATTCGTTTTCTACAATTTCATTAAATACTCTTTGATAAAACACATTTTCATTATTGTTAATGTTTAAACTATTTAAATCAAAATTTAATGCAACCGTTTCAGAAATTGATGCTATTTGATTAGTTGATAGAATACTTGCATCAACAAAATCAAGGGTTAATACACTGTCTTCTAATGTATAATCATATTCATTTAAATCAATATTATCTAATATTTTCATAACAATATAATCACATAAATCATCATTCAAATGAAAATATGTAACTGGACGTATGCAATTGTCTTCATGATATACAACTGTTGTTGCAGTTGACTCGTATAAATATAATGTTTCATATGTTAAATTAATACCCATATTCTTATTTAATTCATAAAATGTATAATCACTAACTTCATTAATTATTTTACCATTGACATAAATTTCTAAATTATCAATATCATCATTTACATATGTCCACACCAAAGCTTCCAATGCTTGTCGATTTATATCTATGATATTTTCCGAAACATCTAATTTTAATGTTCTTTCATCAATTTGATAATCATTTAATACAATATCTTTAGTCAATAAACTAGCATAACCTTCTGGTAATAAATCAGAATTGGAAGTCAAAATATCCCATTTTTGTCTTATTTGATCTTCTTCTAATGTTTCCACTCCAACATTAACGCCAACAACTTGGTTTTTATCACTTTTAGTATATACTAATAAATTGTATGCACTTTGATTTTCATTGACATTATTTTTACCAAACCATTTTGCATAAACATCTTTAGGTATAATTAATGCTGTAATTGCTACAACACCTAATATACAAGCAACAATTATTATTATTCTTTTCTTCATAAAACACCTCATTAATACTACGCTATATAATTATGTTTTATTCCAATTTTTATAATAACATTTGTATTTTTTTTGTAAAAATGTTATATTATAATAAAGAAGGTGATTTAATGAATAATCAAAATAAAACAATCGATATTAATAGTGATTCAATATCTACCTCATCTGTTGATATTGAATATCCATCGAACCATTATCTAAAAACAATTATTATTTACTTTATATGCATGTATTTCGCATCATCTGTTGCTCAAACAATCATAATGGCATTATATAAATTAATATTTGATATGCCAAGTGGATATCAAAACACTAACGGTGAATTGGTATATACACAGCATTTTTCAGATTTTGTTAATTTATGGACACAAATAAGTGTATATCTTGCTATATTTATAGTTTTAGTATTATTATTACGTAAAGCTATCCAGAACGATTTACTAAGAACTAAAATTAATCTTAAAAGCACTTTTAAAAAAGCTGGCAAAGGGATTTGTTTTGTTTACATTGCCTCTTACATATGCAATTTAGTTTTAATGCTACTTAGAATCGTTGATGAATCTGAAAATCAAACACAAATTGTTGATATGTTACATTCATCACAAACTTTTGCTGTTATATTATACTGTGGTATATTAATAATTGCAGCTCCTATTGTTGAAGAATTAATTTTTAGAAAATCAATGTTTAGTTATTTAAAACGATATAATCTTTCAAAAAATTTAAAAATTTTAATTACTGGTATACTATTTGGAGGAATCCATGTTGCTACCGCTATATTAATTATGATTTTAGATGGTTCATCATTTAAATTAATCATTACAGAATTTTTACTTGGTATTCCATATTGTGTCATGGGATGTGTATTAGGATACATTTATGCAGATTCTGATGAAAACTTCGTTGTACCTACTCTTGTTCACATGTTCAACAATGCAGCATCAGTAATAATAAATTTATTACTTATTAAATTTATATAAAAAAAGGCTTATTTTTAAGAACAATTGTTCTTGAAATAAGCCTTATTTTTTGTTTATACATTCTTTTAAATGTTTGCTGGAAGTAAAGCGAATTCTATAGCCACCTTTGACAAGTTGTCTTTCACCAGTAATAGGATTAACACCATAGTAATCTTCTTGCAAAACTTTTTCAAAAGTTCCAAAATTACTAATCATTACCTTATCTTCAGTCTCTAATCCTTTTGTTAAAATTTCAAATACTTGATTTACTACATTTTCAATATCTTGTTTATAATATTCATTATTTTGGAAAATAGCTTCAATAATATCTTTTTTCTTCATGTCTTATTACCTCATAACAATTATATCATTTTTTGAATCATTTGTCAAAAAATATAGGTAAAAAGCCACTTTTTTTATAATACAATTGCTATTACTCCGCCTTTAGTTTTATTAACAACTTTATTAATTGCATCTTTATATTTGTACTGAACAACTTCTGGAATAGCATTAATTTTAGCTCTTACACCATCATTAATAACATCGCACAATTTTCTTCCAAAAATTTCACTATTCCAAATATTTTCATTACTATCTTTAGTCATATGTTCAACTAACACTTCAGCCTGCTCTTTTGATCCAATAATTGGTTCAAATGAAGATTCGACATCTATTTTAACCATAAAAATAGCCGGTGCAGTAGCGTTTATTTTAATGCCGTATCTTCCACCTTGTTTAGATAATTCCGGGTTTGACAATTGCATATCAGTGATTTCTGGCAAAGCTATACCATATCCTTGCGTTTCTAAACCTTTTAAAGCTGGTTTAATTTTGTTGCACATGATTTTATTTTCTTGATAGTCTTGTAAAATTTCTATAAGTTTTGCTTTATCATCTAATTTATCACCAATTATTTCTTCAATACAAGAACTATAAATATCATCATTCACTTCCAAACTAATTGTTACATTACCTGTTCCAGAGTCAATTTCTGTAATTTTAGCAGATTCAAATAATCCTGATTGTACTAGAGTATCTTGTAAAGAGTATGCTTCTTTCATTCTTTCATATTTTTTTAAATCATTTAAAACTTGATTAAGTTGAGATTTATATGAAATAGTTGAACTTAAATTACTAACCCATTCTGGCAAATCAATTGATAAATCATTGATTTTAAATTCACTTAATGCTTCTTTAAGAAGATTATCAATATCATTTTCCGTCATTTCGTTGACATTTAATGCTATTACTGCAGTACCATATTGTTCTTTTAAATTTTCTACCTTATCTTTTACATAATCACTATTAGGTGATATTGTATTTAATACTATTACAAATGGTTTGTCAGCATTTTGTAATTCACCAACTACTTTTTCTAAAACATTGTCATATTCATTTTCCGTAAATTCGCCAAAACTTCCATCACTTGTAATAATAATTCCTACATGTGAATGAGCATCAATAACTTTCTTTGTTCCAATTGTTGCTGCTTCTTGAAAACTAACCTCTTCGGTAAACCAAGGTGTTTTCACCATTCTATTAGAACCATCCTCATTTAAATAACCTTTTGATGACGGAATAACATATCCTACACAATCTACAAGTCTGACGTTAAAACCTATATCTTCAAAATTGATAAACGTTTGATTACTTGGTATAAATTTAGGTTCAACTGTCATTATTGTTTTACCATCACCACTTTGTGGAAGTTCATCAATTATTTTTTGTTTCACGCTTTCTTCATCCACTAAAGGTAGTACTTTTCTTTCGATAAAACGACGAATAAAAGTACTTTTCCCACTTCTAACTGAACCAACTACGCCTAAGTAGATTTCTCCATTAGTACGAGTCGCAACATCTTTAATTACACTATCACTCATATCATTGTTAGAAAAGCCCAAAATTGGGGGGATAACTTTTCTAATTTTCTTCACTCTCTTTCGTCATAATTTATCCCGATATTATTATGTCAATAAATTTTATGAATAAATATTTAAAATATGACCAATAAATAAAAAAATAAAATGGAAATATCCATTTTATTTTTTTACTTTTGTTTTTTTCTTCATAGTGTATAGGTCGTAATCACCAAAAACTAATTCAGATGAAAATGGTCCTTCTTTAGAATCAATCATTTCCAGCAAAACCTTAAGCTGTTTTTCAATAATATTAATTAATTCTTGTGAATAATTGTAATGAATTTGATTGAATTCAAATTCATCTCGGTCCAAAATCAATCGATCTCCACTTGGGAATACTTTAACATCTAACTCGTAATCAATGTACTTAATACCTTCACTATCGACAACATAAGGTGAACTTAGATTGCAGTAATAATATATTGAACCATTTCTTAGCATGCATATTACATTAAACCAATAATCTTTATAAAAATAGCATACTGCCGGTTCTTTTGTTTTCCAACGTCTTCCGTCGCCATCAATAACGTTAGCGTGATCATTTACTACTACAAATTCTTTTTCATTATGTCGAACAACATTAGCATTATGCCAGACACGATGCAGGTCACCATTATGTTTATAACTAATAATTTCTATTTTGTTATTCATAATGACCTCTTTTCTCACTGATATTATATCATTTTTTGATATTTTTTTAAAGTAATATAATAAAAAACACTAACGTTCGTTAGTGTTTTTAGTTATTTTGATTATTATTTTTTATATTTATCGATTAATTCGATCATACGATCATATTCACGATTTAATACTTTATCTAAAAGAGCCATAAATGGTTCTTCTGTTTTATTTACTTTAAATTCTTCTAAGGCGTTAAAATATCTTTCTTTAACTTTTGCTTTAAATGAAACAGGTAAATATCCTGCTGCAACTAATTGATAATTAAGCATTAATCTTGCTAAACGTCCGTTACCATCTAGGAATGGATGAACTTTTGCAATTTGTAAATGAGTATATGCAACTAGTTCTAAATCAGATTTTTCTCCAGCATTAATATCATAAAAGAATTTAGCCATTCTGTCATAAACTTTTAAATAGCTGCATGGAGTATGATTGCTGCCTTTGATTTTAATATCAACATTACGATATAAACCACCATTTTGAATACCAGCCATTAATTTTTCATGAATATCTTTCAAATATTCTTCAGTAAGTGGTTTTTTTAACTTTGCGTCTTCCATAACTTCTTGGAATGTTACATAGTTATTATAAATTGTACGATCAAGAATTTCATCTCCACTAAACTTACTACCTTTAACTACTTGAATTACTTGAGCAAGAGTTACTCTTTCACCTTCAAATGAAGATGAGTTTTTTGTAAATACATGTGCAAAGTTTTCGTTGTAAGCATCTAATTCTTCAATAGGTACAACACCAATGTTTTGTAAAACATACTCTTTTTTTTCTAATAAATTCATAATAATCCTCTCCTTTATTTTTTTATTGTTTTAAATGGTAGATTTCCTACTATTTCTTCATCCATAATTACACATTTATCTAGTTGAGGAAATTCGCTAATATAATCAACCTTTTGATAATCAGCTTTTTTATTAACATTGTTTTCATGCATCAAAAGTTTTATTTCATCATCTAGTAATTTAATTTTATTCACTGCATCAATATTATATATTACTTTGTTATATTTTAGTTGAACATAATTACCAACAAAAGACAAAGTAAATTGTAACTTTTTATTAATCATAAAAGTTTCAGCGTATATTCCTATATTTGAAATCATTTCATTATAACTTAATAGTAAATTTTTAATTTCATTATACAAATACTTCATATCAGGATTTAATTGATGTAAAAAATTAGTAAAAGTAGGTTCAATAATAGTTAATTTAGAAGGTTTTTTTACTACTTTTGTAGTAATGACATTATCTCTATTTTCTTTTTCAGTGTCTTTGTTTCTAGCATTTAAATCATCAAATGATTCTACATCAATAAACAAAGGTCGATAAGTCTTACTCTTACTAAATAAACTATTAAATCTTTCATGACTTAATGATTTATTTTGTTTTCTTTTTATCATAAAAACCTCCCATCTATATTATAACATTTTATTAATAGTTTTTGCAAGAAAATATTACTTTAAAGTTACAACAGTTGAACCCATGCCTCCTTCGCCTTGGCCACCATAACGATAAGAATCAACTAATTTGCTATTTTTAACATAATTTTGAACTAGTGTTCTTATTGTACCTGTACCATATCCGTGAATAATAGTAAATTGCTTAATACCTGAAAACAATGCATCATCAAAATATCTATCAAGTTTTTCTTTAGCGTCTTCATAACGTTCACCTCTTAAATCAAGTGATAAACCTACTCTTGCTTTTGAAACAACACTTCTTGTGACATTTACCTTTGGTTTAGGTGTTTCATCTTTTGTAACTAATTCTAATTCACTTGATTCCATTTTAATAACAAAGTTACCAAAATTAACGTTAAAGTCACCATTTTTTAATTTCTTAACAATTACACCATATTGATCATAATCTTTAGAATAAACATCATCGCCTTCTTTTAAAGGTCTAGTATTTACTTTTTTAGTAGTTTTCTTAGGTTTATTTGTCTTAACTTCTATATCATCAACCATTTTTTGTAATGCAATAGCCTCATGTAATTTAAGATTGTTTGATTTTTGACTTTTAATTTCATCTAAAAGTTCTAATGCATTATTTTTAACTTTTTCAACCTCTTCAAGAGCAGATTGTTGTATTTTGTTTAAAATATTTTCTTTATCTTTTTCCAACTTTTTTAGTTTTAGCTCTAGTTCTTTATTAAGTTTAATATATTCTGTTTTTTCAAATAAAGTTTCTTGAAGTTTTTCTTCTAATTTTGTAGAAGTATGCTCCAACTTTTTAATTAATTCAGATACATCGTTACTATTTTCAATTGTTCTCAAACGTGCATTTTCGATTATATCACTCTTTAATCCTAGCTTTTTTGCAATTTCAAAGGCATTAGATGACCCAGGAATCCCAAGTTTTAAATGATATGTAGGAGAAAGTGTATCTCTATTAAATTCCATAGACGCATTAACAATTAATGTTGATGAATATGCATATGTCTTTAATTCCGAATAATGCGTAGTTGTAATAAAACTAATTTTATTATTTACAAGATATTCTAAAATAGCAATAGCAAGATTTGATCCTTCAGTTGGGTCAGTTCCACCACCAATTTCATCAAAAAGTACTAATGAATTAGGAGTAACACTTTCAATAATATTAACAATATTAGTCATATGTGCCGAGAATGTTGATAAATTCGATTCAATACTTTGATCATCACCTATATCACAATAAATATTATCATAAATCATTACATTACTTTTTTTAGATGCTGGAATTAGAAGGCCATATTTAACCATCATTGTCAAAAGGCCAACTGTCTTTAACAAAACTGTTTTACCACCCGTATTAGGCCCAGTAATAACTATACCTTGATATTTATCAAATGAAATGTTATTAGGAATAACTTTCTTTACCTTCAACAATGGATGACGAGCATCTACTAAATCTAAAATCAATTCATTATTAATTTTTGGTCTTTCAGCTGCTTGTTTCTTAGCTAGAACTGCTTTTGCAAACATCAAATCTATATTGACTATTATGCTATAGTTTTCAAGTAAAATTGTAGCTTCATTACCTACATCCTTACTTAAGAAACGAAGAATTCTTTCAATTTCAACTTTTTCTTCTTGTATAAGTTCTGCTTTTTTACTAGTCAATTCAATAATTTGTTGAGGTTCAATATAAACAGTCTGTTGACTACCAGAAACATCTAATATAGATCCCTTAAAACTATTTTTGTATTCTGCTCTAACAGGTAAAACATAATGTCCATCACGAATAGATATGGTATTTTGTGACAGTTTAGATGCTTCTTTACCTAGTATTTCTTGTAATTTTTGTTTAATTCTTGCATCAATAGTATGTAAACGATGACGAATACTTGCTAATTGTTGCGTAGCATTATCTAAAATTGTACCATCTTCGTCAACACTTTTCTTTAAACTGCTATATAAATACTCATTAATATATAAATTATTAACATATTCTTCATAATAAGTACAATTAATATTTTCTTTTTTCAAAGAGTTCAAAAATAAAATATTGTATTTTATTGTATTATACAGTTTAATAGTAGTGTATAATTCATTTCCCGATAAAACACCACCTTTTTCCGCAAGTTTGATAGCAGATTCATATTCTTCTGTCATCATTATTGGAGCTCTGTCCATTCTTTCAACAATTTGAAGAGCTTCATCTATCTTATCAAGTTCATTATTTAAATATAATAAATCAGAACTTGGTTTTAGTTTTGAGACAATTAATTTTGTTTTATCAATAATACAATGTTCTTTTAATTCATTTAAAATAACATCTATTTCTAATTTTTTTTCAAATTTATTCATTTTTTTACCTCTTTGTATAAAAAAATTTTAATTATGTGTTATAATGTAGTGTAAATTACTAACATGGGAGGATAATATGAGTCACACAATTAATGCTACAGCAGCCCAAATTAAAGAAATGTTAGAATATTATGATGGATACCTAATTAAAGGTGAAAATGCCCATACCATCGCAAGAGCCAAAATGGAAAATGTTAGTGTAACTTTCTATACTACAAATACAGTACTATTCCAAGGGAAATCTGAAGATGGCGAATACAACATTTGGGCCAAAAAATTCAATTTACCAATCGAAAAAGAGATTGAATCAAACTACGCAATGTATCAAAACATCAGCGCAATAGGTTGTGATGAAGTTGGTACAGGCGATTATTTTGGACCAATTGTCGTATGTAGTTGTTATGTTCGTAGTGATCAAATAGAAACTCTTAAACGTTTAGGTGTTAAAGACTCAAAATTATTAATGGACGATGTAATTATCGACTTAGCCTTAAAACTTAAAAACATTGTTACTTGTTCTATTTTAGTATTATCACCTGAAAAATTTAATTCTTTATATAAGACTGAAGATGATAACATGAACTTCATTAAAGCATGCTTACATAATAATGCTATTAATAGTATACTAAAAAAACTTGATAATGTAAAGCCCGACGCAATTTTAATTGATGAATTTACACCAAAAGAAAAATATCTTCACTATTTACGCAAACTACAAAATGTTGAAAAAGATGTTATTCTAATTCCTAAAGGAGAAAGAGTTCATGTTAGCATTGCAGCTGCATCAATTTTAGCTCGTGCAGCCTTTTTAAAAGAAATGCATGAACTTTCAAAATTAGTCAAAGTAGAACTACTTAAAGGAGCTGGAGGCGCAGTTGATCGTCAAGCTGTTGGTATTATAAAATCATATGGTTTTGGCATCTTAAACCAAATTGCTAAAAAGAAATTTGTAAATACACAACGTATTGTTGAATATGCTAAATCAAATAATATAAAACTTAAAGACTATAACGAATAATAAGCACTCAAATGAGTGCTTATTTTTTTAATTCTTCTATCATTTCTAAAAAGAAATCTGGTAATTCTGAAGTAAACTCCATATATTCATTAGTTCTAGGATGAACAAATCCTAATGTTTTGGCATGCAAATATTGACCGTTTTTACCAATAATCTTTTTTGGGCCATATAAAGGATCACCTAAAACCGGATGACCAATGTATGCCATATGCACTCTAATTTGATGAGTTCTTCCTGTTTCTAATTTTAATTCTAATAATGTATAATCACCAAAACGCTCTAAAACCTTAAATGTTGTAATAGATTCTTTACCACCTTTTACAACTGCCATTTTTAAGCGATTTTGAGGATCTCTGGCAATTGGAGCTTCAATTTTTCCAAAATTATGATCAAAATTTCCGTATACAATAGCAATATACTTTCTAGTAGATGTTTTTGCTTTCAATTGTGCTGCAATTGAATTGTGAGCTAAATCATTTTTACAAGCAACTAATAATCCTGAAGTATCTTTATCAATTCTATGTACTATTCCTGGTCTAATTTCACCATTAATAGTTGACAAATCAGTACAATGATACATTAAAGCATTTACTAGCGTATCATTAAAATGACCATTAGCGGGATGTACTACCATTCCTGAAGGTTTATTAACTACGATAACATCAGAATCCTCATAAACTACGTCAAGTTGAATATTTTGTTTTTCAATTTTCGCTTCTTGTACTTCTGGGACATCAAATTCAACTTTATCACCACTATTAATATTTAAACTTGATTTAGCTAATTTACCATTAACATAAACGCCTGATTCATCAAAATACTTTTGAACTTCACTACGACTTTTTTCCATGCTAACTGCAACAAATTTGTCAACACGAATAGGTCCTTCTTGACAAATAAGTATAATTTTATTCATCGATTTTTTCCTCTTTATTATTTTTTAGTTTAAAGTTTATAGGATCTTTTTGTTCAAAGAAAACTAGAAATATACCCATTAATATTACACCAACAGTTAAATAACAATCAGCAATATTAAAAATGGCAAAGTTCATAAATTGCAAATCAATGAAATCATATACTTTAAAATTATTAAACATACGATCTATCATATTACCGATACAACCACTCAATATTAAAACAAGGGAAATGCCATAAAGTGGTCTTCTTTTAAGTGAAAAATCTTTCATAAAATATGATATTAAAATAGTTGCTAAAATGCTAATAACTAGCAAGATCCAAGAATGATCATTTAAAATGCTAAATGCAGCACCAGTATTATATACACCATATAATCTAAAAAAACCATCAACTACAGGCACACCTTTTCCAAGTCCTATTGTTGCAAAAATGACATACTTTGATATTTGGTCTAAAAATACAAGAATAACTGTTAATAAAATTCCGTATATAATCATACTGCCTCCTATAAAATAAAGCACATAATAACTGAAATAACTATCGAAAAGACAATAATATATGGATTTAATAATCCAGCAACAAAAAATTGCCAATTCTTAACTTTACATAGTAAATCATGATCAGGTAAATACATTTTATATAATTGAATAGTAAATAAAGATACTAGGCCAAAAAACAAACAAACAAAAATAGGCATTATTAAAATGAATACGTTCAAAATTGGCACATTGCCAACAAAAATTGTACATGCATTAAATAAAATTAGTGCATAAATAATCATAATTGGCAAACTAAATAGTATTGCAATCAAACTTATTTTTCTAGTTGTTTTTTTATCTAAAATATCACTTTCAAATATTTTTGATATTTCAAAATATTTTTTATATAGTTTAAGCATGATTTTCACCTAAACTTTCTAAATAATCGACCGCTTGTTGAAAAGTCGAAACAGGAATAATAATGAAATCATCTGGTCTTCCTAAAGCATCATAAGCTCTTAACGCTTCTTGATAATTTGTTTCTCCAGCACTACTTTCATAATATGGTACAAAAAAAATATCACAACCTGAATAATATGCTGTAAATATTTTCGAATACATTCCTCCAATAGCACCAACTTTCCCTTCAATATCAATAGTACCTGTTCCTGCTATCGTTAATCCATGGGTCAAATCATCATAAGTTAAACTATCATAAACAGCTAATGTTTGCATTAAACCACCACTAGGTCCACCAGTATTAGTTTGAGAAATTGTATATTGTGGCATAGCAGAATTTTTTTCAATCTCAAATTGATCATAGATATAAAATCCAAATACTGGATAAGGTTCGCCATCTTCTGTATAGTCAACTGTCGTTGTACTAATAATACGTTCTTCACCATTTACAGTAAGAGGAAGATTGCATGTTAATGTTTCAACATTAAAAAATTGTTCACTAAGTCTTGCAGCATTGAATAAACTGTAAAATTCATTCATTGAATCAAATTCAATTCCACAAACTGCTGAAATAATGTCGCCAACTTCTATATCTAAAGTTGCATTGACGGCCAATGTATGAACAATTACACCGACATAATTATATTCAATATCAAAACCAGCTTTTTCATAAGCACAAATTACTGAATTATTAATACTATTATTTTTTTGAATTTGTCCTGACTTACTATTTCTAATACTTGTTCCATCAACAATTTCACTGACTGGCTCAATAATGACAGCATTAGAAAAATGAGCCAAAATATATTGTAAGATTGTACACTTTTCATTAACATATACCGATGTAGTATAAAATGAACCTTTTGATTCGTATGAATTATCTACATTTATGACATTTTGTACCTTATTAATCATCCCAGGAGATGTAATTTCATAATCTAAACGAATAATCGAAAATGCAAGTAAGACAAGCATGACAAAAAGTGATGGAATAACAATAAATAAATTTTGTTTTATAAATTTCTTCATTATTCAAACTTCACATCAAATTTGTCAATTTTTCTAGTTTTAACGCCTGCAGCTTCTAACATTTTTTTAGCAGCTAAATCAGATGGTGTACCTGAATATTTATCATCCATATACACAACCTCTTTGATTCCAGCTTGAATTAACAATTTTGTACATTCATTACATGGGAATAAAGTTACATAAATTGTAGCTCCTTGTAAATTGTTTGTAGAATTTAAAATTGCATTAGGTTCAGCGTGAACAACATAAGGATATTTACAGTCTAAATAATCTCCTTCTCGTCCCCAAGGGAATAAATCATCATCACAACCATATGGAAAACCATTATAACCAATACCGATAATTCTTTTTTCACTATTTACAATACATGCGCCAACCTTAGTACTTGGATCTTTACTTCGCATACTAGAAAGTTTCGCAACACCCATGAAATATTTATCCCATGAAATATAATTTAGATCTTTCATATTATTCATTTACCTTTATTTTTAATTCATCTAATTGACTATCAGCAACTGGAGTTGGGCAGTTACTCATTAAGCATTTTGCACTAGCAGCTTTAGGGAAAGCAATAACTTCGCGTAAATTATTATTTTTTGTAATTAACATTACAAGTCTATCAAGACCTAAAGCTAAACCACCATGTGGAGGTGTACCATATCTAAGCGCATCAACAAAATATGAGAATTTAACTTTAACCTCTTCATCAGTTAAACCAATAGCTTTAAACATTTTTGATTGTGTTTCTTGATTGAAAATACGAATACTTCCACCACCAAGTTCATAACCATTAAGAACGACGTCATATGCTTTAGCTTTTGTTAGCTCTGGATGTTCTAACATTAGTTCCTCATGTCCATCTTTAGGAGAAGTAAATGGATGATGTGCAGCAACATATCTTCCATCTTCTTCGCTATATTCAAATAATGGCCAATCAACAACCCATAAGAAATTAAATTTATCATTATCAATTAAATCTAATTCATGACCAAGAGTTAAACGTAATGCACCTAAACTAGTATTGGCATTTTCTAATGTATCAGATACAATTAACACTAAGTCTCCTTTTTCAAGATTTAAAGTTGAAACAAGTTCATTTTGTAATTCTTCTGTAATAAATTTAGCAATTGAACCGCTAATTGCATCTTCATATTTAACCCATGCAAGACCCTTGGCATGGTATTTTTTTGCAATTAACGTTAAACGATCAATTTCTTTACGAGAATATTTTGATGCAGCTCCTTTAGCAACAACAACTTTTACAACACCACCTGCAGCAATATTATCTTTGAAAATAGAAAAATCTAATTTACTAGCCCATTCTGTAATATTTTGTAATAACATTTCAAAACGAGTATCAGGTTTATCACTACCATAATTATTCATAGCATCATCATATGCCATGCGAGGGAAAGGTGTAACAATATCTTGTCCTAAAACTTCTTTCCAAACGCGTTTTAAACATCCTTCAGTAACTGTTTGAACATCTATCTCATCAACAAAACTCATTTCAAGGTCAACTTGTGTAAATTCAAGTTGTCTATCCGCTCTTAAATCTTCATCACGGAAGCATTTAACAATTTGGAAGTAGCGGTCCATACCTGAAACCATTAATAATTGTTTATATAATTGTGGAGACTGTGGTAATGCATAAAACGAACCTTGATGCACACGAGAAGGCACTAAGAAGTCACGAGCACCTTCTGGAGTAGATTTACCTAGGATTGGTGTTTCAACTTCAACAAAATTAAGTTCATCAAAATAATTACGAATAGCCATACAAGTTTTATGACGTAACACTAAATTATTTTGCATTGTTGGTCTTCTTAAATCTAAATAACGATAACGCATTCTTGTTTCTTCAAGCGCATCTGTTTGATCTTGAACAAGTAGTGGTGGAAGTTCAGCTTCATTTAAAATAGTTAATTCATCAACCAAAACTTCTATATCACCAGTTGACATGTTAGGATTTTTACTACTTCTTTCAACAACTTTTCCTGTCACTTTAATTACATATTCCATTTTTAAGCTAACAGCTAAATCATAACATTTATTTTCAGGTTCTACTATTAATTGTGTAATACCATAACGGTCACGTAAATCAACAAATACTAATCCACCTAAGTCACGTTTTTTACTAACCCAACCTGTTAAAGTAACAATTTTATTTACATCTGATAATCTTAATTCACCATTAGTGTTTGTACGCATAAATTTCTTCCTCTTTTAAATTAAAATATTTATTTAAATCTTCGATTTTTATATCTTCTTGTGTATTTTCTTTGACATTTTTTACCCTAATTGTCCCATTTGCAACTTCATCATCACCCATTATTAAAATAAATTCAACATTTTCACGATCACAAAGTTTAAATTGTGGTTTTAAATTGTTATTTTTATAGTCAATAAATACTTCCATATTATTTCTTCTTAGATAATCAGCCAATCTAATTCCTTCAATTTTACATGCATTACTCATTGTAATAACCGCAACTTTTGTTTTTAAATTAGAATTATCACTATATCCATTTTCTTCAATTACGCCGATCATTCTTTCTACACCCATTCCAAAACCAATACTTGGAATTTGAGGACCATCAAATTCTTGTCCTAAATTATTATATCTTCCACCGGCAATTAAAGCTAAGCCATTATATGGACTACCATCTTTTTCATAAATTATTTCAAAAATATCATTAGTATAATAGTCTAGACCACGTACTAAACGGCTATTAATAACATAAGGGACATTTAATGATTCAAGTGTTTTGCATAATTCTTTAAAATAAGAATCATCTTCTTCACTTAAATAATCACTAATTTTTGGTGCGTTCTTCATAATATCACTATGAGCATCAACCTTACAATCAAGCATACGAAGTGGATTCTTTTCAAAACGACGTTTACAATCATCGCATAGATCTGAAACGAATGGTTCAAAATACTCTTTTAAAGCTTTTGTATAATTTTTTCTAGTTTCGTCGCTTCCAAGAGTATTTAAATAGACCTTAGCATTATTAATTTTTAATTCTTCTAATATTCTATAAGCAACTAAGATAACTTCTGCATCAAGATAAGGACTTTCTTCACATAAAGTTTCAACCCCAAATTGATAGAATTGACGGTATCTTCCTGCTTGTGGTCTTTCATAACGGAAATTAGGTGACAAATAATAATACTTTTTTACACCAGGATTTGCATAAATTTTATTTTCTACAACCATTCTCATAACACTAGCAGTAGATTCTGGTTTTAAAGCAATCATTCTGTTTCCTCGATCGTTGAAAGTATACATTTCTTTTCCAACGATATCTGAATTCTCACCAGCTGATCTTACAAATACATCAATTGACTCAATAACGGGTGTGATAACTTCTTCATATCCAAATGCCTCACATATTTTTCTTGAAGCATTGCATACTACATGAAATCTTTTTATAGAGTCACCAAAATAATCTAAAGTTCCTTTTAATTTACTAATTTTCATTATTTCCTCCTAAAAAAAACGAGCAAAAAAACTATAAGGACGAATTTTATTCCGCGGTACCACCTTATTTCAAGTTTATTTGCTCTTAGAATCCATTTTAACGTTTTCGGTACGTTTTTCTCCTGAGTTGTCAGCTCATTCATCGAAAAAATTACATTTGTTCATATGTATTGATACCTAATGTATTTAAGGCATCTTTAAGTACAGTTTGTAGTGCTTTTAAGATAGTTAATTTTTCTGTTGTTTCACTTATATTATCAGTAATAATTTTTTCTTCATTATAAAAACTATGTAGTTGATATGCAAGTTCATCAATATAGTGACATACTTTATGTACTAAATGTTTACTTGCAGCTTCTTCAATTACTACAGGATATTTTAAAAGAGTTAAACAAATATTCTTAACTTTTGATTTATCAATATTACTAAATTGAGTAGATGCTTCAAAAACGTTACCTGCTTCATTAAACTTTCTAAATACACTAGCCACACGTGCATACGCATATTGAGCATAGAAAACAGGATTTTCATTAGATTTTTTACGCATAACATCTAAATCTAAATCCATATGAGTGTTCAACGCTTTAGAAACGTAGAAATATCTCAAAGCATCACTTCCAACTTCATCTATTAAATCAATCAGTGTAATAGCTTTACCGCTTCTTTTACTCATTTTTACTTCTTGACCATCTTCCATTACTCTTACCATTTGTAAAAGTTCAACGTCAATCAAATTGGCATTACCACCAAGCATTGTAACAGCAGCTTTTAATCTGTTAACATAACCATGATGGTCTGCGCCTAAAACATTAATCAAATGGTCAAAACCACGTGATAGCTTATTAGCATGATATGCAATATCCGGTAATAAATAAGTATAACTTCCATCACTCTTAACAACTACACGATCTTTTTCATCACCTAGAAGAGATGTTTTTAACCATTTAGCATCTTCACTTTCATATAAATAACCTAATTCATTCAATGTTTTCAATACTTTTTCAACAGAATTAGATGCATATAAGCTTTTTTCACTAAACCAAACATCAAAATTAACGTTAAATCTTTCTAAGTCTTTCTTCAAATTAGCTAGTAAAACTTTTGTACCATATTCTTTAAAGAAATTAAGATCAAATTCATTTAAAAATTTATCTTGATATTCGCATTTTAACATTTCTGCAATAGTGATGATTTCTTTACCATGATAATAATCATCTTTCATTTCAATTGATAATCCAAATAGTTCTTTGTATCTTTCATAAACACTTAGAGCCATATTAGTAATTTGATTACCAGCGTCATTTACATAATGTTCACGTGTAACTTTATAACCACTTTTACTTAATAAATTAGCTAAACTATCTCCGTATGCCGCGCCTCGTCCATGACCAACATGTAAATATCCAGTCGGATTAGCAGATACGAATTCTAAGTCAATTGTTTTTCCTTCACCAATATTATTACAACCATATGTTGGATCATTATTAACTTTAGCAATTACTTCTAGTAAATAATCAACATCAATTGTAAAATTAATAAATCCTGCACCAGCAACTTCGATTTTTTCAAGATGAAGATCTTTTTTATCTAGTTTCTCAACAATATCTTTTGCAATCATCACAGGTGCTTTTCTAGCAATTCTTGCTAGTCTCATGGCAATATTTGTAGCATAATCGCCATTAGATTGATCTTTTGGTACTTCTAATACAATTTCATTATCAGGATTTTCAATTCCTAGTTCTTTAATTGCAGATGCAACTGCAATTTTAATATTATCTAAAAATTTATTAATCATAATTTACTCCATTTGTACAATTTTACTACTTATTATATCATTTTTATTTAAAATTGTCAAAGATATTTAAAATCAAAACAAAATAAAAAAAGTTTTAAAGAATTTATCTTCAAAACTTTTAATCTTTTTTTAGTATATGCCATATAGATTCTTCACTAAATCCGACTTTTTTTAATAATTCATAATGATTATTTTCATCATCTATCTTACCAGTAATAGTAGCAAAATCCGCTATACAACTAATTCTAAGTAATGATTCCCTTAACATGCTTTCAACTAAATTAAATTTATTATAAGATGGAATTACATGGATACATTCAATTGATACTTCTTTTGTTTCGCTATCAAAGTTAGACATTATCATTGCAACAGGCAAGTAACGTTTAGTAATTTTTGTCTTTTCACCATATTCATCATATACGATTATAGGTTCTTTTAACTTTTGATATATTTTTTTATAATATACTAAAATACATAAATCTGGACAAAAAGTATCTTCACGCATTAAATTTTTGATATCTTCTTTTGTATACTGTTTTTCAATATCACTTTGATTCATTACGCTAAGTAAATCATCTATTTTGTTATCATTATATGTTTCATAAAAGAAATGATCATTAATATTTTTACTTGTTAGATTTAATAAATTATGTTTTAAACGAAAATATTTAGTATCTTGCCAATCACGATACAATACTTCATCATATTTACTTGAATGCACAATCATTGTATCAGAGCGCATAGATGTTTTTTTGGCTTTCCAATAAGGTATTGACAATGAATTGCATGGGTCACTTAGATATTTTTTAATATTGATCATATTAACCTCACATAAAAAAATAACCCAGATGAGCCGTTATCACAATGCGCAATCCGCATTCTAATAGGGGGGTCGTCTCCGTATTGATAATTTTTTAGGATTCCTACTCGTAGCAGGCATTCAACACCAAATTATCCTCAACAACCTAATGTTTAACGTTCGGGCAGCAAATAAATGAAACACGAACTCTCCAGGCAATGTTATTATAACACTATAATAAAATTTCTTCAAGTAATTTTATGATTATTTTTTAACAATTTTTGACAAAATTCTATTTTTATTAACGAAAAAATATTTATTGTACCTAGCATAATTATACTAATATCTACTAGCCACATTATGGAATTAAATGATCCAAAAATACCTATTACAATACCTATTATAAATAAACTTTGATAAATAATTTTCATTATTTTAAATGACAAATTATGATATATTACTAAATACATTAAATTATTTTCACCTAAATAGTATAGTCCCAATACCGACACGAAACCAAAAAAAACAATAAAAATCGAGTATAATGTTAAGCCAAAATTTCCTAAAAATTGTATAAAACAAAACTTTAACATATCCGTAATATTACCTTGAAACCCAATACCATATAATTCTATAAAAATACCTGTTAATGTACACAATACAAAAGTATCAATTAGCACACCTAATAATTGGAAATAACTTGTACATTCTATTTCTCTTTGATCAGATACGCCATTCATCGAAGGCATAGTTCCAAGACCTGCTTCATTAGAAAACAAACTTTTACTGATACCTGTTTTTAACATTGTAAAAAAGCTGCTTACTCCAATAGTTTTGAAATTAAATGCAGAATCAATAATGTCATTAAGTACCACACCTAAATCATTAAATTTAGTTAAAATACCGATTAATAAAACAATAAAATATAATACAGCAAATACACTAACATATTTATCAGTTATTTTTAAAATTGATTTAATTCCACCAAATATAATAACGATAATTGATATAACAAGAATTATACTAAATAAAACTTTATACTTATTTGAAAATGTCGAGGCTATTGCATTAATCTGAATAGGAGGAAAAAATAATGTATTAGTCAAAATAAGCACAATTGAAAAAATTAATGCTAAAGTTTTTCCCGTATGTCCATTTAAATATTTAATGAATGTATAACATGTACCCGCAAATTTTCCATGTTTTGTTTGTATTTGTGCAGTTATCGCATAATAATTTTCTAAATATGCTAAAGCACTAGAAAATAACGAGAATATAGCCATCCAAAATATTACGCCGCTACCACCAATATATATAGCAGTTGAAACACCAATCAAGTTACCAACACCAAGATTTGTTGCAAGACTTAAATAAAATGTTTGCTTTGTTTTCTTACTTTGACATTTTTTAATTTCCCGAAATACTCTAATTTGTGGGAATTTCAAATAAATTGTAATAACAAGTGATACTATAAAAAATAAAATCATAAAAACAATCATAAAAAACCTCATTACATTGTAGTAACGAGGTTTATATTTTATGATTTTAAGTTGTAGGCAATTCTTTTTGAACTTCTTCAACAGTATTTAATACTTTAGTTCTTAATTCTTGATTTGGAACAGTTCCATTAGCAATTTCTAGTGCCCATATAACAGCACCACTAGCAGGTGTAGAATTTAAAATAATAAATTCACATTCTTTGTGTACATGATGACTGATTATATTTTTAAATGCATTTAACATATGATCAGTTGTAGCTTTTACCCAAACAGATCCTGCTAAAACAATAGGAACTGTTGATGTAAAATTCAAATTATTGATACAACCCGCAACAGCAAGTCCCATACAAATACCTGCTTGTTCTAAAATACTAACAGCAACTGCATCATTTGAAGCAGCTGATTTAAATAATATTTTAATAACTGTTGTTCTGTCAATCAAACGCTTTTCTGTTAATTCAACGATTTTATCTAAAAATAAGCGATTTTCTTTAATTCCATATAAATTAAAGATTTCGTCTTTAAGAACAGTTTGTTCACCCATTCGATAAAGGCTATCATAAACAGCTTGGAAAGTTCTTCTTACTAAGTATGCTCCTCCAGCTTCATCTCCGGAAATATATCCAACGCCACCTACTTGTAAAAACTCATTATGATCATCAACACCAACAACGACTGTTCCAGTACCATTAATTGAACAAACACCGTAACCAGATATTGATCCTGCTTTTACACCTAAAATTCCATCATTATCAAGAGCAAAATTTTTAAATCCAATTTCTTTAATAACTCGATTAAGTTCAATCTTTTGTGACACAACATCTGCGCCAGCTAATCCAAAAGCAGCACCTGCAATATCATCAACCGAAATATTATTTCGATTAAATAATTCATTTAAATGTTCAGTCATAACTCTTTTTGTTCCAGCAAAGCTATCTCTTAAAGCTTCATGACTACATGTTCCTTTTCGAATACTATCTACATGATTACCCATTAAATCAAATAAAAAGTAATCAGTTTTTGTATTACCTCCATCAACACCTAATACATATTTCATAGGCTTATTTTTCGTTTTTCACAAATTGAGGTAAGAATTCTTTGTGAGCTTCTAAAAGTTCATCAAAACAAGCTGATGCAGTTTTTAAATCACCACATAAAGGATTCATAACTAAAGCACGCATTGCTTCTACTTTATCACCATTTAAAGCAGCTTTAACAGCATGTTTTTCATATGCTTTAACTTGACGAATGTATTCTTTTAAATGATCATTAACATGTCCAGATACTTTAATAGGTTCTGCACCATTCTTACCGATACGAGCACAAATTTCTACAGCATCATTATCATCTAAGAAATCGATTGCACCTTTGTTTAATACATTAACAACTTGAATGTCACCAACATCATTCCAAATTGAATTAACAAGGTTGATTGCTACTTCAGAATAACGAGCACCACCACGTTTAGATAATTGTTCAGGTTTTACATGAAGTTCAGCATTTTGATAAATTTCAAGTAATTCTTCTTCAATAATCATACATGATTCACCACGTGAACGTTCAGCATGTTTTAAATGTTCTAATTTGCTATCTTGAAAATAATAATATTCTAAATAACAAGTTGGGATTGCACCAATAGTAGCAACTTGTTCTTTTGTGAAACCACTTGCAGGTATATTTTTCATAGATTCACTATTTAAACCAGCTTCTAAAGCTTCTTGTAAATAATCTTTACCATCTTGTTCTATTTTAGTAATGAACGCAAAATGGTTAAGACCCATATATTCAATATTTGCATTTGGTAAATTCATATTGCGTTTAATACCATCAATAGTATTAATTGGAACATTACAAAGACCCATCATTTTTACATTTGTATGGTTAAGTAATGCTTCCGCAATCATACCAGATGGATTAGAGAAATTAATTAACCATGCATTTGGACAATGTTGTTCCATAAGTTTAACAATATTCATCATTACAGGAATTGTTCTTAAACCTTTGAACATACCACCAATACCACAAGTTTCTTGACCAATTAAATTATATTTTAGTGGAATTTTTTCATCTTTAACACGTGCAGGAAGTTTACCAACACGAATTTGGCATAATACAAAGTCAGCATCTTTTAATGCATAAGCATAATCATTTAAAACAAGTTCTGTTTTACATGGAAGTCCAGCAGCTTTAATCATTCTTTGGCAAAGACTACCAACAATGTTTAATTTTCTTTCATCAATGTCCATAAATACTAAGTCTGTAACAGGAAGAGTATCTCTTTTATTAATGATACCTTCAACTAATTCTGGAGTATAAGTACTACCAGCACCAATAATACAAATTTTCATTTCCTTCACCTCTATTATTTATTGTATTGTTTTAAAATTTCAACCTTATCTAATTTTTCCCATGGTAAATCAATATCTGTTCTACCAAAATGACCATAATTTGAAGTTTGACGATATATTGGTCTTCTTAAATCAAGATCACGAATAATACCTCTTGGAGTTAAATCAAAATGTTTCTTAATAATATCAATTAATTCTGAGTCATTAAGTTTAGATGTTCCATATGTATCAACATAAATTGAAGTTGGTTCAACAACACCAATAGCATATGAAATTTGGATTTCAATTTTTTCAGCAAGACCAGCTGCAACAATATTTTTCGCAACATATCTCATCATATAACTTGCACTTCTATCAACTTTAGTTGGATCTTTACCACTGAAAGCTCCACCACCATGTCTAGCGTAACCTCCGTAAGTGTCTACAATAATCTTACGACCAGTTAAACCAGTATCACCTTTTGGTCCACCAACAACAAATCGGCCAGTTGGATTTACCAAAATTTTTGTATTTTCATCAATTAATTCACTTGGAATAACTTCTAAAATTACATATTTTTTAATTAATTCAAACAACTCATCTTGTGAGACATTTTCATCATGTTGAGTAGAAACAACAATGGCATCAATTCTTGAAGGTTTTCCATTTTCATCATATTCAACACTTACTTGTGTTTTTCCATCAGGTCTTAAACAATTTAAAATATTGTTTTTACGAACCTCAGTTAATCTTCTAGCTAATTTTTGGGCTAATACAATTGGCATAGGCATAAGTTCAGGAGTTTCTTTACATGCATAACCAAACATCATCCCTTGGTCTCCAGCACCATCTTTATCAACACCAAGTGCAATATCTTGTGATTGTTCATTGATTGACACAATAACTGCTAGATTTTCAGCATCAAAACCATATTTACCACGATTATATCCTATTTCATTTACTACATTTCTAACTACTTTTTGAACATCACAATACCCATTAGTAGTGATTTCGCCCATTACTAATACCAAACCAGTAGTTACACAAGTTTCACAGGCAACGCGAGACATTGGATCTTGACTCAAAATATCATCAAGAACTGCATCACTAATTTGATCACATATTTTATCAGGATGTCCTTCAGTTACAGCTTCAGATGTAAATATTCTATTTCGCATATCATTTCACCTCTTTAATCTTACTTATTATACATTATTTTGTTTTTTTTTACAAGCATTTAGCCATTTAATAATGTTATATCAAAATATTTTTTCCATAATTTATTTTTAGGTTCCGATTTAAATGTTAAAATTTCATTAGTAATTGGGTGTTTCATTGTTAATTTATGACAGCAAAGCATCAAATCATGTTTTTTTCCCTTTCCATAAAGTAAATCACCAATTAATGGATGACCAAATAGTGAGAACTGTACTCTAATTTGATGATGACGCCCAGTAATCAATTTAACGTTTACAACACTATATTTACTATTTTGAACAATTGTATTAAAATACAATTCCGCTTTTTGACCTTCACCTAATTTTGCTTCTGTCATTTTTTTTGTATTATCAATATGTTTCAAATAATGTGTAAGTTTTTTTGTTTCTTTAACTTCTCCTTCTACAACCGCAACATATTCTTTTATCCATTCTTGATTTCTAATTTGTTCAGATAATCTACTAGCAGCTTTAGAAGTTTTTGCTAAAACGATAATACCTTCAGTCATTCTATCCAATCGATGTACAAGTCCAACATATACATTGCCAGGTTTATTATATTTTATTTTCAAAAAGCTCTTCGCTAGAGTCACTAAATCTAAATCATGAGTATTATCAGCTTGTGACAGCAAATTAGTTGGTTTATGGACAACTAATAAATGATTATCTTCATACATAATCATTTCACTAAAATTGTATTTCATATTTATCACCTCTTAAATTATATCAAAAAAAGTAAATTAATTCAAATAATTAGTTTTTTTGTTAAAAGATTTTTTCACTTTTTTTAACATCATTTTATTTGCGTTTTTTGCCGTTTTATGGTATTATTTATATAGGAACAATTCATTAATCAAAAGAGGTGTATTATGGAAAACACAAATCTTCAATATCAAACTAACACTACTACTAACAATCCAGCTGTAGAAGAAAAAAAGCCTAAGAAAAAACTTTCAAAAATTGAAAGAAAGAAAATGCGTATTATTACAAAATTAATCGAAGGCGAAATTAATGGTACAGAAGCTGCAAAAAAATTAGGTATAACAACACGTCAAGTTCGCAATTTAAAACGTCAAGTATTAAATGAAGGACGTGATGGTGTTATTCATAAGAATAAGAACTACAAACCTTACAATACATACGATGAAGAAATTGGTGTATTTGTTTGTAAAATTTATCGTAAAAGTTATCGTGGTACTAACTTTAGTGAATTTGCAAGAATCATTCAAGAAGAATATGGGGTTCAAGCATCACGTAGTACAATCTATAACTTTTTAAGAAAAGGACGTATTCGTTCACCACAACGTAAAGCTAAAAAACGTAAAGTTATTACTTATGATGAACAAGGTAATAAAATTATTCAAATTGTTCGTATCTATG
>JAZOLG010000040.1:0-16091 GCA_045652765.1 Bacilli bacterium | reverse complement strand
AATATTGAAGATTTGGTGAGTATTGGTTCAATGGGTTTAATTAAAGCGGTAGGTACTTTTAAGCTTGATAAAAATATTAAGCTTGCGACTTACGCATCACGCTGCATTGAAAACGAAATTTTGATGTATTTAAGAAAAACTCAAAAACAGCGTCAAGTAGTATCACTTGATGAAGTTTTAAGCATAGACCAAGAAGGTAATGAGATGATGCTTTTTGATGTACTTGGTGATAATACACCATCTAGTTTGTCAAGACTTTTAGAGTGTGAAGATACAGAGAATTTATATAAAGCCCTTAATAAACTTAAAAAAAGAGAAAAAGAGATTATTGTCTTAAGATTTGGTTTAGAAGGTAGTGTTGAACTAACTCAAAAAGAAGTTGCTGATAAGCTTGGTATAAGTCAGTCATATATATCAAGACTTGAAAAAAGAATTATTGATAAGATGAGACAAGATATTATAAATATGGTAAAAGTTTCATAAAGTTGTGAATAAATTATAATAAATCACCCCATAATTATAGTGTGGGGTGATTTGTTATGAAAGGTAAAGTAGAAATAACAGGAGTTAATACAGCTACTTTAAAAGTCTTAAAAAGTGAAGAAAGTATTAAACTTTTAGAGAAAGTCAAGGAAGGTTGTATTGAATCGAGAAATTTACTTGTAGAAGGTAATTTAAAGCTTGTTTTAAGCGTTTGTAAGAAGTTTTCATCGAGAGTCGATAATTTAGATGACCTTTTTCAAGTTGGCTCTATGGGCTTAATTAAAGCAATCGATAATTTTGATTTATCGCATGGTGTGAAGTTTTCAACATATGCAGTACCAATGATTATAGGTGAGATTAGAAGATATTTAAGAGATAACTCAAAGATTAGAATTTCAAGATCATTAAAAGATATTGCATATAAAGCATTACAATTTAAAGAACAATATATTCAAAAATATTATAAAGAACCAACAATTGAAGAAATTAGTAAAGAATTATTGTGTGACGAAATTGATGTTATAATGGCATTAGAAGCAGTTCAAGAACCACTTTCAATATATATGCCAATATATAATAATGGTAGTGATGAAATATACTTAATTGACCAAATTAAAGATGATAGTTATGATAGTAACGAAAGAATTAATAAAATGATTATTGAAGAAGGAATTGCGAAACTTACACCAAGACTAAAAAACATTATATATGATAGATATTATAATAATAAAACCCAAATGGAAATTGCTGAAGAAATTGGAATTAGTCAAGCTCAAGTATCACGTCTTGAAAAGAATGCTTTAAAAATTATCTTTGACGAAAAATAAAAATTAAAATATGATATAATATGCATGAGGTAAACATCATGCAAAATAAAGTAATTAGAAATATAGCATTATCAGCTATTCTTATGGCACTTGGTGTAATACTTAAATATTTTAGTATTACAATACCACCAACTTTGAGAATAAGCTTTTTCGCAATACCATTAATACTATCAGGATTAATTGGTGGAATACCAATGGGTTTAATAACAGCATTTGGGACTGATTTGATTTATGGTTTGTTTTTAAATCCATATCCGTATAATATTGGTTTTGCGTTAAGCGCATTATATTGGGGTATAATCGGTGGAATATTTCATATCATTGTGATGAAGAAAAATAAACTACCACTATTATATATTATTTTGGGTATATTAATTACATCACTTTTAGAAACTCATACGAATGTTTTAATGACACTATGGCTTTATGGTACACATACAGCATTTGTAGATTTATTACAAAAGTATTTGATTCTTGTATTAAAGTTCCCCCTATCTGTATTTGTAGTTAAATTATTGTATGAAAGAGTAATTAAAAAACTAAATCTTATTAATTAGCAAACTATTTGAGAATTTGGAAGTTTTTTAGTATAATAATAAAGGAAAAAAATAGAAAAATTAGAGGTAATAAAAATGAGCAAAAAGAATTTAGTAATGTTAGCAATTTTAGATGGTTATGGAATTAACACAAATGAAAGTGGTAATGCTATTCATCATGCTAAAAAACCAAACTTAGATCGTATTTTTAAAACTTATCCATATACAGAAATTGGTGCATCAGGTGAAGATGTAGGTTTACCTGACGGACAAATGGGTAACTCAGAAGTAGGTCACATGAACCTAGGTGCTGGTCGTATTGTATATCAATCATTAACAAGAGTAAACATTGCGGTTAGAGATGATAAATTAGCATCAATGCCAGCAATCGAAAAAGCATTTAAACATGCTAAAGTTAATGATGGTGCAGTACATATCATGGGTCTTATGAGTGATGGTGGTGTACACTCACACATTGATCATATTATTTATTTAATGAAGAAAGCCAAAGAATATGGTGTTAAACAAGTATATGTTCATTCATTCCTAGATGGACGTGACGTACCACCACAATCAGCTAAAGAATTTTTACAAGTTATTAAAGATAATTTAACAGAAGGTATTAGTGCTGGTGTTGTAAGTGGTAGATACTATGCTATGGATAGAGATAAAATCTATGAAAGAGTACAACTTGCTTATGATGCTTTAGTTTACGGTAAAGCTCCAGTTAAGGATTTATTAGAAGGTATTGATGAATCATATGCTAAAGGTGTAACAGATGAATTTGTTGTACCATATTTAGTTGATGCTAATGCTTATATTAAGGAAAATGATTCAGTAATTTTTGCTAACTTTAGACCAGATAGAGCAATTCAAATTTCTCTTGGTATTACAAATCCATCAAAAACTACTTTAGTAAATACTAAAGAATTTAAGAATATTTGTTTTGTACAAATGATGTTGTATGCTGAAGATGTAAAAGGTGATGTATGTTTTGGTCTTCAAACTTTAGATAACTTATATGGTGAAGTAATTAGCCAAAATGGTTTAAAACAATTAAGAATTGCTGAAACACAAAAATATGCTCACGTTACATATTTCTTTGATGGTGGAGCAGATAAAGAAATTAGTGGATCTAGTAGAATTTTAATTGATTCACCAAAAATTGAAACATTTGATATGATGCCAGAGATGAGCGCATATTCAATATGTGATAGAGTTTTAAAAGAAATTGAAAGCGAAGAATACGATACAATTATCTTAAACTTTGCAAACTGTGATATGGTTGGTCATACAGCTATTATGGACGCAACAATTAAAGCAGTTGAAGTTGTTGATGAATGTATTGGTAAAATTGAAGAAGCAGTTAAAAAAGTTGGTGGAACTTTAATTATTACAGCTGACCATGGTAATGCTGATATGCTTGTTAATGAATTAGGACTACCTCATACTGCTCATACAACTAATCCTGTACCATTTTGTATTTTAAAAGAAGGATTAACTCTTCATGAAACAGGAAATCTTGGTGATGTTGCGCCTACAATGTTAGAATTACTTGGTGTTGAAATTCCTAAAGATATGACTGGTAAGAGTATGATTAAAAAATAAAGGAGAATATATATGCCATATATTAAAGAGGTTTACGCAAGAGAAGTACTAGACTCAAGAGGAAACCCGACAATTGAGGTTGAAGTAGAAACTGAAAGTGGTGCGAAAGGTCGCGCGATGGTTCCAAGTGGTGCTTCAACTGGCGTTCACGAAGCTTTAGAACTTCGTGATAAAGATTCTAAAAGATTCAAAGGTAAAGGTGTATTAAAAGCAGTTAATAATGTAATTGATGAAATTGCACCTGAAATAATTGGATATGACGTTACAGCACAAATGCTTATTGATAATTTAATGATCAAACTAGACGGAACACCAAATAAATCACGTCTTGGGGCTAATGCTATTTTAGGTGTTTCAATGGCAGTTGCGAAAGCTGCTGCAGATTATTACGGAATGCCACTATATCAATATTTTGGTGGTTTTAGTGCACATTTAATGCCAACACCAATGATGAATATTTTAAATGGTGGAGCTCATGCTGATTGGTGTATCGACTTCCAAGAAATCATGATTGTTCCATCAAAAGCTAAAACTTTTGCTGATGCAGTTAGAATGGGATCAGAAGTATTTCATACTTTAAAAGAAGTGTTAAAACAAAAAGGATTAAATACATCTGTTGGAGATGAAGGTGGATATGCCCCAAAACTTTCTTCAAACGAAGAAGCAATTCAACTAGTTATTAAAGCTATTAAACAAGCTGGTTATAAGCCAGGTGTTGATATTTTCTTAGCACTTGATGTTGCTTCTAGTGAATTCTATAATGCAGAGACAAAAAAATATGAATTAAAAAGTGAAAACAAACAATTGACTGCAAAAGAACTTGTAAGTTTTTATGAATCAATTTGTTCAAAACATCCAATTGTTTCAATTGAAGATGGACTTGCTGAAGATGATTGGGAAGGTTGGAAATATTTAACTTTACGACTTGGTAATCGTGTACAACTTGTTGGCGATGATCTATTTGTAACAAATACAGAACGTTTACATAAAGGGATTATTAATAACACAGCAAATGCTATTTTAATTAAAGTAAATCAAATTGGTACTTTGACTGAAACTTTTGCAGCAATCGAAATGGCGAAAAAAGCTGGCTATGCAGCTGTAATATCTCATAGAAGTGGTGAAACAGAAGACACAACTATTGCCGATATTGCGGTGGGTTTAAATGCTGGACAAATAAAAACTGGATCTCTTTCTAGAACTGATCGTATTGCTAAATATAATAAATTGATCAGAATTGAAGATGAACTTTCTGGTTCTGCAAAGTTTGAAGGAATAGGTTCATATTATAATATTAAAAGATAAAAAAACACATTGGGAAACCAATGTGTTTTATATTTCAATTTGTTTTTTCTTATTAAAATATATATAAGTAATAAGTACACCGACGCCAAATAATAATCCAATAATACTCATAAGTTGAGATGGACTAATGCCAAGTGAAGTTGCACCACGATTATCATAACGCATGAATTCTGCAAAGAAGCGGTAAATTGAATAAGCCATTAAATAAATTGGAAATTGCAATTTATTTATCTTTAACAATACAACAAATAAAATAATTAAGAAAAGGGCTTCAATTAGTTGTGTTGGAATTACTTTGGTAGTTTTTGCATAATAATTAGCAGAAACTAAAGCTTTAGAAATAAGTGAATGATCTTGTTTCATAACACCCTCAAGATAACTTTCAGATGTATCAAGATACTCATGGAATAGTTGCTTATAAGCATCACTGCCAAAAACAGTTACTGAATTGCCATCGTATTCATAACCATCACCAGGAAAGTTAACACCAATGGCAGAATCAGTGATTTTACCATAACAACATCCTGCTGTAAAACATCCTAGTCGACCAATGGCATGTCCTAATACAATTCCCATCACTACAATATTAAATATTTTAAAAATATGTTTTCTTTCATCTTTTAAAAAGAAGAATACCAATAATACAAAAACTACTAATCCTGTTAAGCATCCAGCAAGAAATGTAATTCCGCCATTTCCCCAACCTTCACCTTTAATATAGTGGAATAAATCATCGAAGAATCTTGCACCTAGATAAAAGAAAATCCCACCATAACATAAAATGATAATAAATCGATCTTGGGACTTTTTGGAAAAGTTTAAAGATTTCGTTTTTCTTAAAATAAATGTTACACCAAGTATCGCTCCTAATACTACAAGTAAAGGAAACAAAATACTGCTTTCTTTGTAAAACATATGTTCACCTCTTTATATAATTATATAATAAAGAGTAAAAAAAGTCAAAATGTTTGTTTATTCTTTACTTTATTATTTAAAATTTGATATAATATGAATATAAAAAATACTTTGGTGACTTTATGGAAAAAATAAACAAACTTACAAAAAATATTAAATCAATTGAATCTAGAATTTTACAATCTAAATTACTATTACTTGTTCATGATGAAATAAAATTTGAAAAAATAATAGATCGTCTAGTTAAACTATTAGCTGAATCTAAAACATTACTACATGAATATGTAGATAATAAACAAGATATGAAGTTTAATTATATTGATAATAATTGTTTTGAAATGGAACAACTATTAGAGGATTTAAAAGTTGAACTTGATCGCTTTATTAAAATAGATACTTATGTATACTTACAAAATAAACAAACAGAAGAACTTTATAATATGCTAGCATATTATGAAATAGTCTTAGAGAGTGAAGGAACAATTTTTAATGCTATTCGTAAAATTAAAGAATATGCAAAAACTTTAATATCTGACTATGTTAAAGATATTCAAAGCTATTTAGAAAAATACGAATCACCAAAAGTTCAAAGTATTTTAAATATAAATTATATCGATTCTATTTTAGAACATTATTTAATAACTTCAAATGATTGGCGTCAAGTTAATAAGTTGACTAAATTTGCGATTAAGTCAATAGAAAATAAAAATGCAGAATACAAAGACTTATTAACAAAACAAATAAAATTTGAATACGCCTATTTTTTAGTAATGGTAGGTGAATAAATGTATACATTAGAACTTACAGCAATAAATAAGATATTAATAAATAAAGGTTTTATTAATATTGTGATTAATGATGTTTTAAAAGAATCAAAATTAGATTTAAAAAGAAAAGCTTTATTTACGCGAATTGTCTATGGTACAGTAGAAAATAAGATCTTACTTGATTATCAAATAAGTTTTTATTTAGAAAAAGATTCACTTTCAAAAGAATTAAAGAATCTATTAAGAATGGCAACATACATGGTTTTATATATGAATATATCTAATCATCATGTTGTATTAGAAATAGTAGAAATGGTTAAAAAGTTATCACCAAATTATACAAGTTTATTTAACGGAATTCTTAGAAATATCACTAGAAATGGTGAACAGGAAGTATATTTTGATGATTATAATCGTACTTTAAGTGTTAAATATAGTTATCCAATTAGTTTAATAAGTCTACTTAAAAAACAGTATCCAGATGAAATAGATAGTATTTTGAAACATGATAGTGAAACTTATAATGTTTACCGAATTAATACTTTAAAAACTACAGTAGAGTACATTAAAGAGGATTTAAAAGATTATGATATTGAAATAGTTAATAATGCTATTATTACTAAAGCTAATTTGACTAATTTGAATGTGTTTAAAAAAGGTTACATAGTGTATCAAGATTTATCAAGTCAAATGGTAAGTGAAGTTATGGATCCAAAAGAGAATTCAACAATTCTTGATATGTGTTCTGCACCTGGTTCAAAAGCTTTTCATATGGCTGCACTGACTAACAATTCAGCTGAAATTACTTGTTGTGATATATATGAACACAAAATTAAGTTAATTAACGATATGGCTAAAAATTTAGGTGTTACTTGTTTAAAGCCATTAGTCACAGATAGTGTAATGCAAACTTATGAAAAACCATTTGATTATGTTTTGTTAGATGCGCCATGTTCAGGACTTGGAGTAATGAAACATAAGGTTGATTTAAAATATCAATTTAATATGAAAGATGTCGAAGACATTGTAGTGTTACAAAAAGCATTACTAGGAAGAGCATCAAGGAATGTTAAAGTTGGTGGTATTTTAGTCTATAGTACTTGTACGATTAACAAAATGGAAAATGAAGAGATGATTAAATATTTCTTAAAAAAACATAAAGAATTTAAACTGTTAGAAGATCATAAATTGTTGCCAACAAATAAGAATGATGGCTTTTATATTGCAAAATTAATAAGAGAGAGTTAATATGAGAAATATATATGATTTATCAAAAGAAGAACTAGAGAATTATTTCGAATCAATTGGTGATAAAAAGTTTCGTGCAGTACAAATTCTAGAATGGTTATATCGAAAAAAAGTCACATCATTTGATGAAATGACGAATCTTTCAAAGCTTGCGATTCAAAATTTGAAAGATAACTTTATTATTGAGGGTTTAAATTTAAAAACGAAGTTTGTTTCTTCGGATGGAACAATAAAGTTTTTATTTGAACTATACGATGGCAATTTAATCGAAACAGTATTAATGCGTCACAATTATGGTAATAGTGTATGTGTAACAAGTCAAGTTGGATGTAACATGGGATGCTCTTTTTGTGCAAGTGGTGAACTTGGAAAGGTTCGAAACCTAACACTTGCAGAAATGGCATTACAAGTGTTATATGTTGATAATTATTTAAGTTTAGAAAATCAAAGAGTATCTAATATTGTAGTAATGGGTATTGGCGAACCATTCGATAATTATGAAACGTTACTGAAGTTTTTGACAGTTGTTAATTATCCAAAGGGATTAGAAATAGGTGCTAGACACATAACAGTTTCAACATGTGGAATAGTTCCTAAAATTTATGAATTTGCTGATTTCCCACTACAAATTAATTTAGCTGTAAGCTTGCATGCACCAACTAATGAATTAAGATCAAAAATGATGAAGATTAATAAAGTGTATAAGATTGAAGAATTAATAGAAGCACTTAAATATTATCTTGACAAAACAAATCGAAGAATTACTTTTGAGTATATTCTAATTAAAGATGTCAATGATAAAGATCAAGATGCATTTGATTTAATTAAATTAGTTAAAGATATTAATTGTTATGTGAATTTAATTCCATACAACGAAGTTATAACAAATCCATATAAAGCATCATCACACGCAAGATGCGAAGAATTTTTTGAAATCTTAAGAAAACATGGTGTCAACGCAACATTAAGAATGGAACATGGTAATGATGTTGCAGCGGCATGTGGACAATTAAGAGCTCAAGCTATTAAAGGGAAGATTAAATAATGACTGCAAGAATAATATCTTTGCTTGCTGATTTATATAAGATTCAAGATTTAGAATCTAAAGAAGTATTGTCAGGTAAGGCAACTGGTCTTTTTCGATATAAAAAGATGAGTCCAAAAGTTGGCGACGTTGTTGAATATGATAAACTTCCTGATAATCAAATCTATATTACTAAAATTCATAAAAGACGTAATGATTTAGTTCGTCCTTCTATTGCGAATATTGATCAAGCAATAGTTGTAATGAGTGTATTAGAACCTGTTTTTAATGATAACTTATTAGATCGATTTCTAACTATACTGGAATTTAACAATATAGAGCCGATTATTTTATTTTCAAAATGGGATTTGTTAGAAGATGTCGAAGAAATTTCTAAAGTATTTAATTACTACCAAAATTTAGGTTACAAATGTTTAAAAGTTTCAACTAAACTTAATACACTCGATAACGATCAATTAAACGGATTAATTGAAGGAAAGGTAAGTGTATTGACCGGTCAAAGTGGTGTTGGTAAAAGTAGTTTACTAAATTACTTATATCCTGAACTGACGCTTAAAACAAATGAAATATCTAAGGCTTTAGGGCGGGGTAAACATACGACAAGACATGTTGAATTATTAGAACTAAATAATGGTTTAATCGCGGATACACCTGGTTTTGGAACAATGGATTTTAATGGATTTGAAGAAATCGATATCATGCATAGCTTTAGAGAATTTTTTGAGTATTCTAAAGATTGTAAATACAATGGTTGTATGCATATTAAGGAACCTCATTGTATGGTTAAAACAAAACTTGACTCTGGTGAAATATTAAAAACACGTTACACAAACTATTTACAATTTATTGAAGAATGTAAAAAACTTAGAAAGTGGTGATTTAAATGATAGTGTCTCCTTCAATTTTATCAATGGATTTTTCAAAAAAAGAAGAAGAAATTAATAAATTAAATCAAACAGATGCAGAATTCATTCATCTTGATGTAATGGATGGATACTTTGTAAGTCATAAAACATTTGATGAGCAATTTATTAAAACGATTAAAAGTAATAAAATCTTTGATGTACATTTAATGATTAAAGAGCCATTAAAAGAGCTTCATAAATATGTTCCATACACTAAGTATTTAACATTTCATTATGAAGCCGAAACTAAAGAGGATATTTTAGAATATCTTAAAAACAAAAAAGATGATTGTCTGATTGGACTATCTATTAAACCAGGTACTGAAGTAAATGTACTTGATGAATTGTTACCATATCTTGATTTAGTGCTTGTAATGAGTGTAGAACCAGGTAAAGGTGGACAAAAATTTATGGATTCTGCATTATCTAAAATAGAATATTTGGTATCTGAAAAGAAGAAAAAAGGATACAAATATCTAGTAGAAGTAGATGGTGGAATTAACGAACAAACAGCAAAATTAGTGAAAGGGGTCGGCTGTGAAGTAGTTGTTGCGGGGAGTTACGTGTTTTCAAGTAGTGATTATCAAGCAGCTATAGACAAAATAAGATAACATGGAAAATCAAATTAATGTGATATGTGGTATTATTATTGACGGTGATAAGATTTATTGTGAATATGATAACAAAGATAATATATATGATCTTTGGAATTTTATTAGTTTTCCAGCATTTAATATGGATCAAGCAATTGAACTTTTAAAGGCTAAAGTGAGAGAAAAACTACACGTTGAAATTACCGAAATAGAAGAGTTTGTAGAAGTACCATATGAACAACTTTCAATCGAAGTTGTAACTCATGCATATATATGCAAGATAGAACCTGGATATAAAATTCCTAAAAGTCGTAAGGCAGGATTTTATACAATTGATGAAATATGTAAGTTAAGATTAACACCTATTCATCAAGATATTTTTTATGATTATATCGCAATGAAATCCAAATTTTAATAAATGAAAATTTCCTAAAACAAAACTTTTATAGTTTTGTTTTTTTATTTTTTTAAGATGTAAATTTTACCAAATGTAAAAACATTTAATAATCGACTTGCAAAAAAAAGGATATTTTGGTATAATAATAGACGAGCAATTTATGCAAATGAATTTATAGTAAATATGGAGGTAAGTATGGCTCATTTAAGTGCAAATGCTGTAAAGCAAATTAATGAAATCATTGAAAGATATCAAGATGAAAGAACTCCACTAATGATGATCCTTAGTGCGATTCAAAAAGAATTTGGATATATTCCACTTGATGTTCAAGAATTAATTTCTGAAAAAACAGGAATTCCTGTTGCGGAAATTTATGGTGTAGTAACATTCTATTCATTTTTCTCATTAACTCCAAAAGGAAAATACGTTATTGGAGTATGTTTAGGAACTGCATGTTACGTTAAAGGTTCTCAACAAGTTATTGACAAATTCTCAGAACTTTTAAATATTAAACCAGGTGAAACATCTGAAGACGGTCTATTCACACTAGATGCACTTCGTTGTATCGGTGCTTGTGGTATTGCACCTGCTCTTACAATTAATGGTAAAGTTTATCCAAAAGTTGCAATTGCAGATGTACCAAAAATTGTTGAAGAATATCGCAAATTAGGAGGAGCTAACTAATGATTAGAACTGAACAAGAATTAGCAACAAAGATTTCTGCATGTAAGTCATGCTTAGAAAAGAAATTTAATGGTGAAGGCGGAAAACGTGCTATTATTATTTGTGGTGGTACTGGATGTATTTCAAGTAACTCATTAGAAATTTTAGATAAATTTGAAGCTTTAATTGAAGAAAATAATTTACAAGATAAAGTAACTGTAAACAAAGTTGGATGCTTTGGTTTCTGTAGCCAAGGACCATTTGTTAAAATTTTCCCAGAAGATACACTATATCGTGGTGTTGAACCTAAAGATGTTGAAGAAATTTTCAATACTGATATCTTAGGTGGACAAATCGTAGAAAGATTATTATACGTTGATCCAGCTACTGGTGAAAAAGTACAAAAACAAGAAGATATTAACTTCTATAAAAAACAAAAACGTGTATCACTTCATGGATGTGGAACAATTAATCCAGAAGACATTGAAGAAGCTTTAGGTGATGGAGCATATGTTGGTCTTCAAAAAGCTTTAAAAATGACTCAACAAGAAGTTATTGATGAAGTATTAAAATCAGGTCTTCGTGGTCGTGGAGGCGGTGGTTTCCCTACTGGTAGAAAATGGCAATTTGCGTTAAACTCTAAGAGTGACGAAAAATATGTTGTTTGTAACGGTGACGAAGGTGACCCAGGTGCATTCATGGACCGTTCTATCTTAGAAGGTAACCCACTTGCTGTTATTGAAGGTATGGCTATTGCCGGATATGCAATTGGTGCTCAAAATGGTTACTTCTATGTACGTGCTGAATATCCAATCGCTGTAGATCGTTTAAAAATGGCTATTAAACAAGCTAGAGAATTAGGTCTTCTTGGTGAAAATATTTTAGGATCAGGATTCAATTTTGACGTTCATATTCGTTTAGGTGCTGGTGCATTCGTTTGTGGTGAAGAAACAGCATTATTAAACTCAATTGAAGGTAAACGTGGTATGCCTCGTCCTCGTCCACCATTTCCAGCTGTTAAAGGTTTATGGGGACAACCAACAATTATTAATAACGTAGAAACACTTGCTTGTGTTCCATACATTTTAAGAAATGGTGCAGAAGAATTTGCATCTGTTGGTACTGAAAAATCTAAAGGTACAAAAGTATTTGCCCTTGGTGGTAAAGTTAATAACGTAGGTCTTGTTGAAATTCCAATGGGAACAACTCTTCGCGAATTAATCTATGATATCGGTGGAGGTATTCCAAATGGTAAAGAATTTAAGGCTATTCAAACTGGTGGTCCATCAGGTGGATGCTTAACAGCAAAAGACTTAGATACTCCAATCGATTATGATAACTTAGTAGCACTTGGATCAATGATGGGTTCTGGTGGAGCTATCGTAATGGATGAAGACAACTGTATGGTTGACGTTGCTAAATTCTATATGGAATTTATTTGTGATGAATCATGTGGTAAATGTTCTCCATGTCGTATCGGTACTAAACGTATGTTAGAAATCTTAGATAAGATTACTGAAGGTAAAGGTACTATGGAAGATTTAGCTGAACTTGAAGAATTATCTTATACTGTTCAAGCTAACTCACTTTGTGGTTTAGGACAAACTGCTGCTAACCCAGTTGTATCTACAATGAAACAATTTAAAGATGAATATATTGCACACATCGTTGATAAAACTTGTCCTGCTCATATTTGTAAGAAATTAACTCAATACTATGTTGTTCCAGAACTTTGTAAGAAATGTTCATTATGTGCACGTAACTGTCCAGTAAATGCTATTTCAGGAACACCTGGTAAAGAAGTATACGTTATCGATCAAAACAAGTGTATCAAGTGTGGTCTATGTGAATCTGCATGTAGATTTAAAGCAATCATTAAGAAATAATAAGGGAGGAATCATAATATGGCATTAGTAAATATTAAAATCGAAGGTCATTCTTATCAAGTTGAAGAAGGCTTAACAATTCTTGAAGCCGCAAGAGAATGTGGTTATGAAATTCCATCTCTTTGTGCTTTCAATCATGGTGAATGTAGTTTAGCATCTTGTCGTGTATGTTTAGTTGAAGTTACAGGTGCAAGAGGACTTGTTGCATCTTGTGTATATCCTGTAGCAGAAGGAATGGAAATTAAAATTTCTACTCCAAAAGCAACTGCAGCTCGTCGTGCAAGTGTTGAATTATTACTTTCTAACCATAATCAAAACTGTCAACAATGTGACAAAAACGGTCACTGTGAATTATTATATGTTGCACAAATTACAGGTGCAAGAGAAGGTAAATTCCAAGGTGCTAAAACACCAGTTACAATTGATCAATTAACTCCATCAATCGTTCGTGATACTTCTAAATGTATCCTTTGTGGTAGATGTGTTGCAAGATGCGTATCTGCTCACGGAACTGGTATTTTAGGATTTGAAAAACGTGGTTTCAATACTATCGTATCTCCAGCTGAAAATAGATCATTTGGTGAAAGTCCATGTATCTTATGTGGTCAATGTGTTAACGTTTGTCCAACAGGTGCATTAATGGAAAAATCAGAAATCAGCTTAATTGACGAAGCTAAAAAAGCTGGTAAATATTTAGTTGTCCAAACAGCTCCTGCTGTTCGTGCTGCTTTAGGTGAAGAATTTGGTATGAAAATCGGTACTCCTGTAACTGGTAAAATGGTTGCAGCATTAAAGAGACTTGGATTTGATAGAGTTTATGATACTAACTTCGCTGCTGACTTAACAATCATGGAAGAAGCAACTGAACTTCTATCAAGAATTGAAAACAATGGTGTATTACCAATGATCACTTCTTGTTCACCAGGTTGGGTTAACTATGCTGAATATTATTATGGAGATCAATTAGATCTCTTATCAAGTTGTAAATCTCCTCACCAAATGCAAGGTGCTATTATCAAATCATACTTTGCTGAAAAACAAGGTATTGATCCAAAGAATATCTTCGTTGTATCAATCATGCCTTGTACAGCTAAAAAATATGAAAAAGATCGTAAAGAAATGGAAGTTGATGGAATCAGAGATGTTGATGCAGTTTTAACTACTCGTGAACTTGCAAAACTTATTAAACGTTCTGGTATTAACTTCAACAAACTTCCTGATGAAGAATTCGACCAAGACATCATGGGTGAATACACAGGTGCTGGTGTAATCTTCGGTACAACTGGTGGTGTTATGGAAGCTGCTTTAAGAACTGCTTACTATGTACTTACTGGTAAAGAACACGAAGCTATCAAATTTGAAGCTGTTCGTGGTATGAAAGGATTAAAAGAAGCTAGTCTTGAAATCGCTGGTAAAGAATTAAAAGTTGCTATCGCTAGTGGTATGAAAAACGCTAAAGTATTATTAGACCAAATCCGTGAAGGAAATAGTCCATATACATTTATCGAAATCATGGGATGCCCTGGTGGATGTATCAACGGTGGTGGACAACCATTTGTTAAACCAATGTTCTTACCAAATGAAGATACTAACATCTTAGATACTTATAAAGAATTACGTGCTCAAGCTTTATATTCAGAAGATGAAAGACAAGCTTTACGTCAATCTCATAATAACACACAAATTCAAGCTTTATATAAAGAATTCTTAGGTAAACCAAATTCTCATAAAGCTCATGAATTATTACATACTACATATTCTGGAAAAGTTCGTTTTCCAAAAAATGAAGAATAATAATTAAGGGTCAGTATACTGACCCTTTTTTGTTTAAAAGATATTTTTCTTGTAAAACAACATGACAAAATGGTATAATAATGTAAAGTGGTATGTAAGAAGGAGAAATATATGAAGTACTATTTATATAACCCATTATCAAAAAGTAAAAATAGACCAGAATTTTTAGAAAAGTTAGATCCTACTACATGTGAAGTTATAGAAACAGATGTATTCAAACATAAGGAATTTGTTTTATCTTTAAAAGAAGATGATGAAATTGTGCTTGTTGGTGGAGATGGAACGGTTAATTATTTTGTTAACGCAATAGAAGGCATTGAACTTAAAAATAATGTATATTTAAGAGTTAATGGTCACGCAAATGACTTTATAAATGATATTGAAATATACGATGATGAAATATTATTAAACCCTTATATTAATAATTTGCCTAAAGTTGAGGTAAAAGAATTAGATAAATATTTTATTAATGGAATTGGATTTGGACTTGATGGCTATTGTTGTTTAATGGAAGATAAACTAAAAAAAGAAAATAAACATGTTGATTATAAAAAGATTGGTCGACGTGGTATTTTAAAAACTAAACCATTTAACGCAACAATTATTGTTGATGGTAAAACTTATGTTCATTCAAATGTTTGGTTTGCGTCGACTATGAAAGGTAGATATAATGGTAGTGGAATGATGCTTGCACCAGTTCAAGATAGAACAACTGATGAAGTTTCTTTAGTTGTATTTACACAAAAATCAAAACTAAAAGCACTAAAACTTTTTTCTCAAATTTTTAAAAAGACACATTTAAAAAACAATGAATCTTTTATTGTTTATACTGGTAAATTAATTGAAGTAACAAGTAACATCCCTCTTACTCTTCATATTGATGGAGAAAAAGTCATTGATGTAACAACTTATAAAGTAAAATAAATTTAAATATATTTCCAGCATATAATATAATTGGAATATATCATAAACAAAGTATATATTTTATATTTTTTTGGAGGTAAACTAATATGAAGAAACTAATAAAGACAATTTTAGTTGTATTTATATTCTTTTTACTATCTTCTTGTAGTAATACTAGAAATATTGAACATAAATTATATGATTTAGATTATAACA
>JAZOLG010000039.1:0-12925 GCA_045652765.1 Bacilli bacterium | reverse complement strand
TTATATGATTTAGATTATAACAATGATTTGTCTGGTTCAAATGAAATTATTATGTCATATGAAACATATAGTAATTTTATTTTAGAACATGAAATAAAAGAAGAATATACTTTAGATTATTTTGAAAATGAATTTTTAGTTGTTGCTTATTTACCTGCAACATATAATAGCGATATAAAATGTACTAATTTCTTAATAAATAATAAAAATTTAATATTGGATTTTGTAACTAGTGAAAGCAGTTTAGATTATGATTCAACTAAATTATTTTTGATCGAATTTGATAATTCTTATTTAGAAAAATTTAATAATATTCAAATCAATTTGAATAATCAAGATATAACAAATAATAATGAACGTCCTAACTTTTATGTTAAAGATCAGAATGCACTGTATTTATATTATGATGGTTATGCTAAAATCATTAATAACGAAGAAGATTATCTTTATTTTATAAAACAACTTCAAAATCAATTACCTAAAAATTCTAAATATAATCAAGAATATTTTCACCTCAATTCATTAGTTTATTTTTATGTTAATACAAAATGTAACGAAGATGAATTTTCTGTTAGCATTGGAACGGAAGGTAATCGTTTATTATTAAATGTTGATAGTTTAGAAACCAATTCATTTGAGCATGGTTATTTATGTATTGTAGAAGTAGATAATAAATATATCAATGAGACTAATAATATTAAGGTTGTTTTAAATGAAGTAGAAGTAATTAATAATTATGATGTATTAACATATCGTGATTATAATTATTCAGGCATAATAGATTTATCAAGTTACTCTACACCAGTTGTTGTAAGCGATTGGTCAGAATTAATTAAAAATTCTCTTTTTGGACGTTTCTTTGATTATTATAGAAATTATGATTTTGAGAATAAGTCTTTAATTCTTTTAGGGTTTAGAATTGATACTAAATATTTTGTGACTGAAATTGTTAAAGTTGTTGAAAATGACACACTGACAATTGGTTTACGTCCAGCAATTTGTTCTGGACAGGATTGGTTGTATTCAAAATTGGTTGTTATTGAAATAGACAATCGTGATTTAGAAAATATTAATACAATAACAAAGCAATATATTAGGGATTAATCAATATATTGTTTCTTCTTGAATATATATAAATTAAATAAGCTTGCTACTTTTAGATAGCAAGCTTATTTATTATATTTTTTATAAATTGAAATATATATTAGTTTTTTTGTAAATCTTATTTAAAAATTAAATAAGTATGGTATAATAAGTTAAGAAAGGAGTGACTAATATGTCTTACGCAAATATTATTATCGATAACCCATCATCACAAGTTGATTATCAGTTTGACTATATCATTCCTGATAATATGATAGTTTCTAAAGGAATGAGAGTTAAAGTACCATTTGGTCCATCAAATCGTCCTACTTTAGGTATTGTTTTAGATATTAGTGATAAAAGTGAATATTTGGGCGAAATTAAGCCAATTTTGGAAGTTTTAGATGAAACTCCAATTCTTACAAATGTTCAAATAGAACTAGCCAAAAAAATAAGACTTGAGACTATTAGTCCGATGTCTAGAATATTAAATCTAATGATGCCTCAAGGATTAAGACTTCAAACTATTAAATATTACGAAATAATTAATGGGTCAAATCTAGATGCTAATCTACTAGATTTATTTAATGGTGAAAGGCTAGTTAAAGTAACACCTAAGTTTAAACCATTTGAAAGACAAATAAAACAAGCTATTTTACTTGGTGATATAGCTATTCGTTATGACGCAATCCAAAGAACACAACCTAAATGGATTAAAAAATATTCTGTTTATCAAGATGATTTTGAATATCATTTATTAAATCAAAAATCAGATATTAGAAAAGAACTAATGTTTTTCTTAAAAGAATATCCAAAAGGTAAAACTTACGAAGAATTAGAATCAAATATTGGTGTACCAAGATATTTAGTTACGAAAATGGTTAAGCAAGGGTTTTTAAAAGAATCATATGAACCATATGTAAGAATTAAAGCATCAAATATTAGTTATCAAGTTAATGAAGTTTTAAGTAGTGATATTGATAACAATTATATGGATAAGTATAAAGAAAGTAATAAGTTTTTATATATACCTTCAAGTAAAAATGAAGAACTAGATTTCATAATAAAGATTATTAATGATAACTTAAATAATAAACAAAATACTTTAATTTTATGTAGTGATATTTTACAAAGTTTTGAAATAGCATCAAAAATAAGAAAATATTTAAAAATCAAAGTTGCTTGTTTAAATTCAACTATTAGTGAAGCGGCCATCTATGATTACTTTTATGAACTTAATAAGTACTCTGTATTTGTAACAACACAAGCATTTAGTTTATGGAACTATCCTAATATTAAAACTATTATAATGTTAGATCAAGAATCACTAAATTATCGAAACGATCAGTCTCCAAGATATGATTTAAATTTAGTAATGTTAGATTTAATAGAATTAGAACATTCGATTAATAATGTTGATATTAAATTAGTTTTACATTCTACAGCACCGCTTCTTAATACATATAAAGAAGCAATGTTAGGACATATAAAATTATTAACAAATAAAACTATAGACAATATCAAATATGAAGTAGTAAATTTAACAACTCTAGCAAGAGAACACCAATCAACAATTATTAGTCCAACACTTTATATGCAAATAAATGATGCTTTAAAAAAAGGTGAAAAAATAATTCTTATTTTAAATAACAAAGGTTATTCAACTAGTGTAACTTGTAGAAGTTGTGGAAAAACATTAAAATGTTTAAATTGTAAGGTTCCTTTCCAATATCATAAAGATAAACATGAACTTTATTGTCCTGTATGTTACAAAAAAACTGTAGAACCAAAAGTGTGTCCAATTTGTAAGACAAACAAATTATCTTTTGATGGAATAGGCATGGAAAAATTAGAAGAAACAGTTAAATCTTTATTTGATACTGCAAAAGTTCAAGTATTAAAAGATTCTAAAGAAGACCTTCTAGAAGAAGTTATAGATAATTTCAATCAAGATGAACTTGATATTTTAATTACTAGTGATACTTTTTCAAGATCAATTGATGTTAAAAACATAACAGTAGTTGGCATTATTAATTTAGATGTCGTTTTAAATACTCCATCATATAATGCTAACCACTTGGCTTATAGTATGTTACAACATGCGAAAAAACTACTTAATAGTGGTACAATGATTATTCAAACAAATGATATCAAAAATATTGTATTAAAGAATTTTATTTTAAATGATTATGATGAATATTTTTATGAAGAACTAAAAATAAGAGAGGCTTTACAAGTTGAACCGCTTTATGAAGTTAATCGTATTTTAGTTAAAGGTGATTTTAAAGAAGTTTTTATAAATGCATATAATATTAAAAAAACAATTTTAAAATTAAATCCAAGTATTGTTGTTATTGGACCAAGCTACAATTATAAAGAAAAGAAAGTTCAATTAATTGTTAAACATAAAGATCCAAATATTAAAAAGATTTATATGCATATATATGAAATGTTTCAAAATAAAAATACAATGGTAATTTTTGATAGATACTCAAAATCAATTAGTTAGGAGACATTATGTTAAAAATAGTATTTATGGGAACACCAGAATTTAGTGTTCCAATCCTAGAAGCTCTTTATAACACATATGATGTAGTAGGTGTGGTAACTCAACCTGACAAAATAGTAGGAAGAAAAAAAGAACTTCAAATGAGTCCTGTGAAAAAGTTTGCGTTAGAAAAAGGATTAAAGGTATTTCAACCAATTAAAATCAGAGAAGATTATGAAGATATAATTGCGTTAAATCCTGATTTAATCATAACAGCTGCTTATGGCCAAATTGTTGGAATGAAACTTTTGAATAGTCCTCGCTTTAAAAGCATTAATGTTCACGGTTCACTATTACCAAAACACAGAGGTGGAGCACCAATTCAACGTGCTATCATGAATGGTGATAAAGTAACTGGTATTACGATTATGTATATGGCTAAAAAGATGGATGCAGGAGATATCTTATCGCAAAAAGAATTAATCATAGAAGATACAGATACTTCTACTACTTTATTTCAAAAAATGAGTCTTTTAGGCCGTGACTTATTAATGGAAACTATTCCAGCTTTAATAGAAGGTAAAATCACCCCAGTTAAACAAGAAGAAGCTTATGCAACTTTCTCATATAATATTGAAAGTACAGAAGAACAAATTGATTTTACAAAAGAAGCTACAGTTATTGAAAGAACACTTAGAGCGCTTCTTGATGAACCAGGAATGTATTTTTACTTTAATGGATTTAATGATCCAAATGACCGAATTAAAGTTTATGATTTAAAAGTAGGTAGTTTAACTCATAATCTTGAACTAGGTGAAATTGTAAGTATTAATAAGAAATATTTTACAATGGCTTGTGGAAATAACACGACAATTGATATATACGAAGTACAACCAGTTGGTAAGAAAAGAATGAAAGCTATTGATTTTATTAATGGCGGATTAAAGAAATATAGAAAAGAGTAATTTTATGAGTGACGTTAAATTATATTATTCAAGAAAAGAAATGTTAGATTTAAATATAAACACTTTAAAAGAACGTGGTGTAAAATTAGAAGATATTGCGGACATCGCATATAATCAACAAGCTAAATATTCTGATAATGTAAAATATTCTGATTGTATAGAAAGTGTGGAAAAAATACTTTCACTTCGCGATGTTTTTCATATATTACAACTAGGTGTTGAAATTGACCGTCTTGCTGAAGAAGGATTACTAAAAGGTCCAATTCAAGATATTATAAGATATGATCTTGGTGTATTTGGAGTTGATGAAATCTTAGGTATTGACATTGCAAGACTTTATGGTTCGATTGGACAAACTAATTTTGGTGATATCGATGTAAATAAACCAAGTGTAGTAAATAGACTTAATGAAGAAGGTAAAGACTTAAAAGGAAAATGTCATACTTTCTTAGATGATATTGTAGGGTCTATTGCAGCTGCAGCATCAACAAGAGTTGCTCAAATTATTAGCGAAGATAAAGCAAAAGATAAGTAGGTAATTATGGAAGAATTTATTAAAAAAATACAAGTTGGTGAAAAGTTTAAAGTAAAATTTGTATCAATGACACATGATGGAAAAGGTGTATGTAAGATCAGTGGAATGTTAAAAAATGAAAGTATTGCTGAAAATTTTCCTATATTTGTTAATAATGCTGTAACACAAGAAGAAGGTATTATTGAAATTACAAGTTTGAAAAAAACACTTGGAAATGGTAAAATAATAAAACTTTTTAAAGATAAAACATCTAAATATAGAATTGAACCAATCTGTCCAATATATGAAAATTGTGGAGGATGTCATTTAATGCATCTATCATATGAAGGACAACTTGCTTTTAAAAAAAGTATGGTTAAACAAACAATGGAAAAAATTGGCGGATTAAATGATTTGAAAATTAAAAATGTTTTAGCATCTGTCGAACAAAACAAATATCGTAACAAAGTACAAATCCCATTTGGCACAAAAAATAATAAAACAGTTTGTGGATTTTATAAAAACGCATCGCATGAAATAATTCCACTAGAATCATGTTATATTCAAAGTGATGAAATGACTGAAATTGTAAAATTCATCAGAAACTTATGCAACGAATTTAAAATTAGAGGGTATAATGAAGAAAAACATACTGGCGATATAAGACATGTTTTAGTTCGTGAAAGTAAAAAAACTAATCAAATTATGGTTGTTTTAGTAACACTTAAGAAAGATATTAGAAACATTGATGAATTTGTTAAGAAGTTAGTAAGTAGACATCCAAATATTGTATCAATTATGCAAAATATTAATAGTGCTCAAACAAATGTAATTTTAGGTGAAGAAACTATTAATTTATATGGTAAAGATTATATAGAAGATATTTTACTTGGATATAAGTTTAAAATTGGTACTACATCTTTTTATCAAGTAAATCCAGAAACTACAGAATTACTATATTCAAAAGCAATTGAAATGGCTGATTTTAAATCAACTGATAATATTATTGATGCATATTGTGGAATCGGTACAATTGGTATTTGTGCATCATCTAAAGTAAATCATGTATATTCTGTTGAAATTGTTAAAGAAGCAATTAAAAATGCTAAAGAAAACGCGAAAGCGAACAAAGTAAAAAACATTGAATTTGTTGTTGGTAATGCTACTGAACAAATTGTTAAGTGGAAAAAACAAGGACTACAAATTGACGCAATTATTGTGGACCCACCAAGAAAAGGTTTAGACACTATTTTAATGGATACGATTAATGAAATGGATATTAAAAAGATTTTATATATTTCATGTGATCCAGCCACTTTAGCAAGAGATATAAAATATTTAATTAATCTTGGCTATCAACCAAATTATGTTCAACCCGTGGATATGTTCCCGCATACTAATCATGTTGAAAATATAACAGTAATGATAAAAAATTAATATAAAAATTTAGTTTTATTAAGCAAAAAAAATGCTAATATAAAAAAATAAGAGGTAAATAACATGAAACTAGAACCTATTATAAAATCTTTATTAGATACAGATTTATATAAGTTTAATATGAATCAAGTAATGTTTCATAAACATACAGACTTAATTGGTGAATATGATTTTAAATGTCGTAATGAAGATGTTAAATTTACAAATGAAATGCTTGATGAAATTAACGCTCAAATTGATTATTTATGTACTTTAAAATTTACAAAAGAAGAACTTGATTATTTAAGAAGTATTCGTTTTATTAAAGATGACTATGTTGAATTTTTAAGACTTTGGCATCCATTAAGAGATTATGTCAAAACATCATTAAGTAATGAGGGCGAATTATTTATTAATGTTCATGGCCCACTTTTTAGTGCAATGCAATTTGAAATATATTTATTAGAAATTGTTAATGAAGTATATTTTAGATTTACTTATGATTATGAAGAATTATTGGAATCCGCAAAAATCAAGTTAGATCAAAAAATAGAAGATTTTAAAAACAAAAAATATAATTTTAGATTTGCAGAATTCGGATGTCGCAGAAGACTATCAAGAACATGGCAAGATACAGTGGTAAAAAGATTTACCGAAACAGGATACTGCATTGGTACATCAAATGTTTATCTTGCGATGAAACACAATATTAAACCAATTGGTACGTATGCTCATGAATTTGTTCAAATGTATCAAGGTATATCAAAAATCCCCCTAGCATACACTAACTATTATGCTATGAAAGACTGGTTTAATGAATATAATGGAGATAATGGAACTGCGCTTACTGATACACTAACAACAGATTTATTCTTGCTAGATTTTGACTATTTACAAGCATCTACTTATAGTGGATTAAGACATGATTCAGGTGATCCATTTGTTTGGGGAGACAAAATATTAAATCATTATAAAAAACTAGGAATTGATTCTAAAACAAAAACACTTTTGTTTAGTGATAGTTTAGATTTTGATAAAGCAGAACAAATTTATCAATATTTTAAAGGTAAATGTAAAGTTACATTTGGTATTGGGACATATTGTTCTAATGATACTTTTGCGACACCTCTTAATATTGTTATCAAACTTCAATATGTTAATGGTAAACCAGTTGCGAAATTATCAGATGTTGAAGGTAAGACAATGTGTAAAGATGAAGTTTACTTAAAACATTTAAAAGAAAGTGTAAATTATAGAGTAAAGATCGAAGGAAAATAAAATGAAAGTATTAGTAGTTGTTGATATGCAAAATGATTTTATTGATGGATCTTTAGGAACATATGAAGCTGTACAAATTGTTCCTAATGTAATTAATAAAATAAAAGAGTTTGAAAATAATAATGATTTAATAATTTATACAAAAGATACCCATTATGAAGATTATTTAACAACACCAGAAGGAATTAAACTCCCTGTGAAACATTGTATTAAAGGATCAAATGGATGGAACATCCCAAATAATATTTATTTAGAAGATAAATTAGTATTTGAAAAAGAAACATTTGGTTCTGTTGAATTAATCGAATATTTAAAAACAATTGAATTTGATGAAATTCAATTTGTTGGTCTTTGTACGGATATTTGTGTTGTAAGTAATGTATTACTTGCTAAAGCTACCTTCCCAACAAAAAGAATTATTGTAGACTCTCTTTGTTGTGCAGGTGTAACACCAAAATCTCATGCAGAAGCACTAAATACAATGAAAATGTGTCAAATAGATGTGATATAAAATATTAGTGGAAATTATTGACATTTTATTCTCAATAAGGTATAATCGTATTGGGTAGATATGTGTATAAATTTTTAAAACAAAATAAATAAAGAGGACTTTCTACCCAGAAAGCCCTCTTTTTGTATCTGGAGGTGTAAAATGAACAATTAACAAACATTTTAAAGAAAGACTATATAAGAGGAGGAAACATGCAAAACAATCAAAATTATTCAAAATTAATATTTCAAGATGAAAACAGAATCGTTTATCAAAATTATCAAGTAATTAACGATAAAATAATTTATCCAAAGTACAGTTACTTTACATTAGATAACGTAACTGATGGAGAATATGTACAAAAACAATATACGTATTTTAAATGTTGGTTAACAGATATGACCAACAAACATCCAATAAATGTTTTAGATAAACAAGCGACCACCTTTAATGCTTGTAAAGGATCTTTTAAAGCTCAAATGGCAAAAGAATATATAGTGCATGAAACAGCATCATATATGGATGTTCCAATAATGTTTTATGATGTTGAATTTCCAATTTATGTTAAAAATGCATATTCAGACAATACTAACGTAAGATTAGTATTGCCTTATCGAGATGACTACAAAATATATAAACAAAAAGGAATTGATATAAGAATTTACAATATAGAAAGTATATTGAATAGTGTAGTTAATATTAATTTAGAAATATATAGTGATTTAGCTAGAAAAGAATTAATAGGAAATATAGATTTTACATTAAATATTGTATCTTCAAATAATCCATCGGGGGACTAAACATGAAAAAAGAACAACTTATAAAAAAACTATATGAAAAGAATAAGAATAAAATCAAAAGAAAAATGCCATTAGACAATAATGACAAGTTAAAAATTATAGGAGTTACTGGAAGCCATGGAAAGTCAACAGTATGTTATTTGTTAAATGAATATTTAAAAATGATAGGATTTCAAACAGTACTGTACTCTAGTATAAAGATTGATTCTAAAAATTCTAAATATATCAATAATACTGCTGTTGAAGTTCCACTAGATAGTGACTTAATGCTATATCATGCTCTAACTGAAGCTGTAGTGTCAAATAGTGATTTTTTGATATTAGAAATTAACGATTCAACAATAGATAAGAAAATATGTGATGATTTAGAATTTGATATCAAAGTTTTAACAAATATCGAAGAATTGGAAAATCAAATGTATGAAGATTATGTAGGTTTAAAAAAATCATTTATTGCGAATGGCAATCATAAAACGATTATTGGATTAGTAAGTGATTTAACCATTAATATATATAACGAATTAAAAAATAGTAATATTATAAGCTATACTACAGAGTATTTTATTGAAAATAAAAACTTGGAAATAAACGATGTTGATTATTATTTAAAACCTTATAATAATAAATATCATTCGTTTAACGGTTTAGAATTTGAAATAATTAATTCATCAAAATCATATAAAGTAAAAACAAATCTTAACATGCCTTTTCATGGTTTAAATATAACTTGTTTATATTCAATTATAAATGAATTAAATGTTTTTGATAAAAAATTATTTAAAGAATTTATTAAAGATATTATTATACCAGGAAGAGACGAAATAATACCATACAAAAAAGGATTTGTAATGATTAGTACAGGCAGTGTACCCCAATTAGAGGTTTTAAATGAATATAAAAGAAAAAATGAAATTAAAAAAATAACCTTAATTACAGGTACGACTGGCTATGAATTTCCAACTTGGGATAAGAAGTATCAAACAGAAAAATACTTAAAACAAAGAGATTATGACATGAAATTTGCGTATGAATATGCAGTTAAGTATGTAGACCAAATTATTATTACATCTAATGATCCAGGAAATAACAACATAGAAGAATTACTAAAGCAGCAGGAAAGTTTGATTAAAAATAAAATTGACTATAAAATAATTAAATCAAGAGCATCAGCTATTCAATATGCACTGGACAATATTCAAAATAAAGAAATAATCTTTATATCTGGAAGAGGAAACAAACTATTAATGTGCGAAAACAATAAAATAACCAAACATCTTGATAAAGATGTGGTGTTAGATTTATTAAAGAAAGAGGTGTAATATGATATTTGGATTAGATGAACTAAAAACAAATGTGAATTTTGATTGTGAAATTGAGTACTTACCACGGGTAGAGTATTTGATAAATGATGATGGATCTAAAATACCACTAGGTCCTAGAAATCTTAATGAAAATGAGGAATATATTAGTTTATTGCCAGGTGATTGTATTAAAATTAAAATTAATAACTTTTCACTAAATTATATTGAAGTTGAAAAAATGTTATTCATGATGTTTACAGATAGCGTCAGTCCCAATACTGTATTAAGGGTAGTATATAATGATGACAATGAAGATATCATCCGCATAAATGAAAAAACCTTAAAAAACAATATAATTATTGTTGATATGACAAAAGAATTTAATTTCTTTAATGCACATAAAAGAGGAATAGAAATACATGTTGAAAATACCGATGAATTAAAGGTTCTAAACCTTAACAATCCAGCACTCGAAGAATATCAAGAAAACCATTTTGCATGTTATGTAAAAACTGGAAAATATAATCATAAAACAATATTATTTGATGAAATTAATAATGACCGGATATTAATAAATACTAAATATTGGGGCCATGAGTTCGGATCATTACAACAGTATTCAGAAATGAGTATTGAATGTGATTATGAAATATTTAGTATAAACAAAGAAAATATAAATTTTTCTCTAAGACGATATAAAGGAGAAAATTATGATTTATTAAATACGCAATATGTTATATCAAAACATGATAATGATTTAGTTTTAGTTATAACAAATTATTTACAAGAAACTATGAATTATTTTTATGTTGATTCAAGAACTAGTGGTGATTTTCAAGAGAAGGTATATCGTAACTCCTTAGATGCTTCATATATTTTGTATTGTGAACAACAAGATTTTTATTGTTTATGCTATGATGGTGATAAAAAAATCTATATTAATTCATATGGAGATGTTTATTTAATAGAATATGAAAATGGTATTAAATTACAATTTGGAACAAATAATATAACTATTAAAAAATTAAAAAGTGACACAGAAGAAGAGATAATAATTGATGAAATTGGTATAAGCAATAGTAACGGAAAAGTTACATACCATTTAAATAGTACAAATTATATTGAATGTAGTATGGGCGAAATAAAAACTTATCAATATAATGTTTTAGTTAAACATTTACTACTAAATAATATATATGAAGAAAAAGTAAATAATTATAAAATAGAAAGCTATGTTCCCGATGTAGAAAATAAAAGTGACTTTGAAAGTAATTTAGCCTTGAAGTACGTAAGTGGAAAAACAAAATTTTTAAAAATAAAATATATTCCAGAAGATGATTTGTATCAAGCCTCAACTTTCATAACTGAAGATGAAAACGGGAATAGTGTATCTTTTTCTTACGATAGTAATATGGAAATAAAAGAAATAATAGATGTTAAAGATGGCTTTAATAAGTTACTTTATCCTAAAACTGATATGTATGGGAATCGATTATTTGTTGATCAAATGTTTGAAATATTACCAAATGATTTTAGAGCCGATAACACTTCTTGGAATGCCTATGGTATTGTGACAGAAGGAGATGTTGTAAACGAAGTATCAATAGATTTTGAATATATAAGGAATACTGAATTTGCTAACACGGTAGGTACAGATAAATTACAACTACATGATAAAACATATTCAAAAAAGATATTAAGAAAAACAATCGATTGTCATATTCTACCAAAAGAGTCATGGCGAATTGCGTTATCATATAAGGCTTATATTGCAAATGGTAGTGATGCAAGTGTTAAAGTAACATTTTGTTCGCCTATATCATCAGAATATGATTTTATAATCGAAAAGCCAATTCATTCAGCATATTATTATTATCAAGTTTTTGACGAAACATTTACAGCAAAAAGAAGATACTCAAAAGTAATTATTGAAATTATTACTAATGATGTAATTGACATTTGGGTTGGTAAAACATTTTTTTATAAGGCAAGAGTTTCTGTTACAAATAAATATGATGAATATAATAATATTCAAACTACAGAAGCCGCAAACAATATTATCGAATATATTTATAAGGATAACATCGTAATAGGATATAAAAGTTCTTGTGGAGATTATTATATAGTTGATAAAAACTTAGATAGAACAGTAGAATACAATTATATGAATGGAACTAAAACAATTAGTGAATATGACCAGTATGATAGAATAGTTCGAAAAACATTACATAATCCTAAACAACTAAGTGACGTCACTGAATATATATATGATAATACAATTAAAGAAAATGTTACAAAAATAATAAAAGATAACAAAACAATCGATATTTGTTATAATGAAAATAACCAAGTATCAAGTGAATGTTTAACAGTAACTAGTGATGACGAATCTATAATTACTAAAACAAATACATTTGTTTATAATCAAAATGATATAATACAAAAATCTTGTACTGTTCAAAAACAAAATGACGAAAGTAATGATATAAGTCAATATACAATTAACTATTTAAAAACTAATATTGGTACTGAAGAATTTAATGGATACAATAATGATATTGTTATGAATCAGATTAATTATGATATTAAC
>JAZOLG010000038.1:0-8179 GCA_045652765.1 Bacilli bacterium | reverse complement strand
AAAATTAATAACCGAACATAAGTTTGAAATTAGAAAAATGAAAAACAAAAATATAAATTAAAAAATATTGTAATATTTTAAAGCAAACCAAGACATAAAAATATAAAACAGTCGGGTGCTATAAAATAACATATTATAATATTTGTTTTCAATCTCTAACAATATTATAATAATTTGTATTATATCAACATAAATATTGTAATGTTTATCTTGTGTGTATGTATATATTATAATATTATATATGAACTATTATAATATTTTTGAAAATTAAAAAATAAAAATAGAAATTATTTTATAACAATAATAAAAAACAGAAAACAATTTTTGTTTTCTGTTTTAAAAATGAAATGTGTTTTTGATTTTCGTTTTTAAAAACTCAAATTGACTTCATCTACATAACCAATAATCTTATAATCAATAAGTTCATCATCTTTAATATTATCAAGTGTGTTATTGGTGTAAAACTTAACCTGTACATTTGCATTAATAGGAATGATTTCATCCGCATAAAAATCATATTGATTTCCATGGTGGTCTTTGAATGTGCTAATTCCATCACATTGAGTTACAGTTCCCGTCTTAGAATAGTGGGTTTCATTGTAAGCAACAAAGAATAACAACCCAATAACCAACATAGTAACAAAAACCGATTTCAAAATTATAATTGTTCTTTCTAAGTTCTTCATAGTGCTACCTCCTTTATATATATAATTATATCACCGACAAAAATAAATGTCAATACTTTTTTTTATAATTCTATTAAATAAAAATATTATAATATTTCTGTGCGCCCGCTGCCGTGACAAAAAAAATGAAGTGGCATTACACCACTTCATCCATTAGTTCATCAATATAACTTCTGTGTCGCTCTTCGTTTTTCTTTTTAGAAAATCTTTTTGCATTCTTCTGTCTATAGTATGAGTCATAACTATCATATACATAAGATGTATCACAATAATCATCATACCACTTGTCTAGGTACAGATTTCTATAATACGATGTAGTTATAGGCTTTGGAATCCAATAACGATTAGAAACCATTGCTTTACCTTCATAATCACTCCAACCAACACCGAATAACTTTGTTGCTTCTTTGCTCATAAGAACAAAACGACAACCATGAATTTCATTTTCGAACAACTGTTCTGCACGTTTTGAAAAATGTAAAAAGAATCTTCTATCAATATCATAGTATTCTTTTAAGTTGCGCATCACATAAATCGCAGTATCGGAAAATTCTTTTGTAGATGAACCAATTATGCCGTTCATCATCACCCCAACATCACAACTACCCTTTGCACTTTTAATACGTTTAGGAACGCTTGTGATAGGGAATGGATGACAGTTAGCAACATCAATATTAGAACCTGTACCAATTCTAAAATGCAAAGCAATGTCGCCTGTTTTAGGATTATTTTTAACTTCACAATAAAAATCATAAAACTTATTGACATTAAAAAATCCTTTTCTGTACTGAATTGTTTTTCCATCTTGCCACATAAGACCCATCCCATGAGGATTAGTCAGAGCCATTTCTTTGACTTCATCATATGTAAGGAATGGCTGTTCTTTAGTTTGGAACGCTATAACACACATGATTACACCGCCTTTCTATATGCTATTTTTGTTTACATTGATATTATATCACTATTGTTTTAAAATGTCAAGTCTTTTTTAAAACTTATTTTTGTAATTAAAAATTATTGTAATATTTTGTGTGTATATAGAATTATTGTAATATTTTAATTATTTTAATTAAATACTATATAATAAAAAATATTATAATATTTTCAACTCTTAAATAACTTCAAAAATTTCAAAATAAAAAAGAACGGCATTTCTGCCGTCCTCTTTTTATCATGGATTACGTAATAGAAAACCTTCTTGTAATGCCTTCCTTTGAATACTTTTTCCACAAGTCGGGGAGTTCTTTTTTGAGTTTTGTACTATCAAGGGTAGTGCTAATAACTATTGTGTAGTTAACTTTGAATCCCTCGACTTCACGATGCTCATCGTTTCCCATCTCGGCTTTCATTTCGTTCTTGATTGTATCTGCTTTCTTTTTAAGTTCTGCAATCTGTGCTTCGATGTCCTTGAGTTCAAGTATCTGTGCTTTTGTCATTTTAATTACCTCCTTTGTTTGTGTTCCTTTGATAATTCTATTATATATTATATAATAGAAAATGTCAATACCTTTTTTGAAAATTTTTTATTTTTTTATTTGACTATCTAAAAATATTATAATATTTTCTTATTATCTAAAAATATTATAATATTTTTCTAATTATAAAAATAAAAAAGAGGGCTTAATAGCCCTCTTGCATAAGTTCGTCACCTATTTCTGCGAGTTCCTCATCAGTAAACAGGCGGTGTAGTGCCTTACTTGTTTTCTTACAAGCCTTATAAGCCTTAATGCCTTTTGCGTCACTATAACCAAACTCATCATAAAAATCTACAATGTCACGGCTCATGTCGTAACAATCCATATCACTAATGATTGCATACATACAATCTAAAAGATTAGGCGTGTTATGTGCCGTGTTGCATTGATAATTAAATGTAAACTGACAACCATCAACTTTAATTTTGCATTTAAAAAGTGTGTGATTAGGTGTGAAAAGTCCTACCTGCTTATCTGCTACCTTAAAAGAAAACTTGATTTTGTTTAACATAATTACTACCTCCTATGTAGTGCATCTGTTTTGTTCTGTAATAAATATATCATATTTAAAAATAAAAGTCAATAGTTTTTTTTTATTTTTTTATATTAAAAATATTATAATATTTTCATACGGTTATACCTGCTACACTCAAAAATATTATAATATTTTTAACTTTAACATTTAAATATTATAATGTTTTCAAAACTTCACGCCGTCCTGTCTTATAATATTATAATATATACGCATACTGGCTAATAATATTATAATATTTATGTTGTATGGTATCTGTAGTAGTAAAAATATTATATTATTTAGATACCATATACATTCAAGATTATAAAACGCAAAATGAAAAAGCCACGACATTTGCCGTGACTCTTTCAAGATAGGAGGTTTTATCTGAACTTTATGCGCCAAGTTTTATTGTCCACCTGTTGCATAATCCACTTTTTAAAGCCTTTTCTATGCCCTTTTTAGACCCCAAATCGGGTATGTTAGCATAATCTCTAAAGAATATATTTCTGTGTTTACCTGTGGTAACTGAATAATCCCAATCTGAACCAAGTATAATTTCTCTTGTATCATAATTAACAACTGCGATTAATGAATTGTAACTCTGAAACATCAGTAGATTTCCATCATGAATAACAAACTGATTCATTGCACCATTTCCTCTGTCGTTAATCATCTGCTCAACTGATACCTGTAAATAATCTTCTGTCTTTCTCATAATCTTTTACCTTTCCTTTCTGTTTAGGTTTTAGTGTTCTTTGTCTTTCGACAGTTATATATTAACATAGAAAATCAAAAATGTCAATAGAAATTCAAAAATAATTTTTAAGTTTTAATATCAAAAAATATTATAATATTCATAAATATCTGCGCCTGCTGCCCGTTGCAGCTATCATTGATGAATTACTATATATAGTATTTGTAATTAAAAAATAAAAATCAATTATACAATATATAGATATTAAAAATATTATAATATTTTTATTAATCTAAAAATAAAAAGGTAAACTAAAATAGTTTACCTTTTAAAAATTAAAAACTATAATTCATAATCAACCCTTCATTCCTAATGATTTTAAAATACTACTTTTACAATACAAACCACTACAATCAGTAGGATTATCACATAAACTGCAAGCGTGTTGTATAGTACCACAATGAGGACAAGTTACAAATACATCTTGCTTTGGGTTAATAACAAAATAAAATTCATCACCACAATTATAGCAACACTCAAAACCATTAATAAGCATATACATCTCCCCCTTTTGTATCTTTTAAAATTACTTTATCAAACACACGCACTTCACACTCACCATATTCATTAAGAATAAAACCTGTAACCACAATATCATTTTCATGAATCGTATTTTCATCATAATGAATATAATTATAATACGGCTCACCATTGTATTCTTTGCCGTTTCCTGCGTTATCTATACACCGCCCAACTGAAACATCAACAAATGGATTTAAAAGCGAAATAAGAGCAAATAAAACTATAAAAACATATGACATAATTTAATCCTCCGTTAAGATATATGTATGTGTGTGTAACCTTTTGAAGTTGGTACTCTATCAACTGTTAATTGCGATATTTCATATTCACAACCATAGGGATATTTATGATTGATATAATCTTTTATTTCAAATATACTATTTGCATGAACAACACCACTAAAATTTTTATTAGTTGATACATAAAAAAGATTATTTAAATTAAGTATTTCCATGATTATTCCTCCACGTTATATTCAAGATACATTTCAACATATTCTGCCTCACTAGCAAATAAATAATATTTGCCATTGATATAACCAACATAACCAATATCAATATTATAACCCTTCATTTTTAATCCTCCTGTTCTACTAATGCATCAAGTATTTCATTTACAGTTTCCCAATCTTGTGAATCAAAAGCCTGTTCAAGTTTCTCAATAAGTGCCATTTGTTTCTACCTCCTGTATATACTATATCACTATTATATAATAATGTCAATAGTTTTTTGAAATAATTTTTGCACCTGTTTTTGACATTATATTATAATATATTGTATAATTTGGGTACAAAAATATTATAATACTTTTCAGTTTATATAATAATATTATAATATTTTCTGTATAGTACGGCATTTATATATGCAAAATATTATAATATTTTTAACTATATAATAATAAAAAGGCAAGCCATTTTTCAGACTTGCCTTTTGACAAAAGGAGGACAAAAAAATGAAAAGACATTCATTAACGAATTTGTAACCTGCATTTGGTTCGGATATTATTTGATTGAATCAACCCTCTAATACCCTACTACGTTTTGTGGTTTTACCTCTCTCGAACATATACAGAATCGAACTGTCTACTTCCAAAGCCTAACGAATTGAACGTCATACCTCTCATTAAGGATATGTTCTACTTATATTATATCATACTTTATCTCAATTGTCAATACTTTTTACTAAATAAAATTTCATCACCAAAAGTATTAGCAAACATTGTATTTATTCGGTCATGTATAAGCAAAGGCAAATGCTCATTGTCATATTCTATATTTTTATCAATATCATTTTGTATTTCAATCAAATAATTTGATATTCTATTGCGTAAATCTTTTACGTTTTCAAAATTAATTTCTTTTTTCATATTTTTTTTACCTCCGTTGTTAGTTTATTAATAGTTACAACCTATTGTATCATATTCAATATCAAATGTCAATTGACTTTTTAATATTTTATTAAGCAAAGGTGTTTCTGAATAAGTCATGTATACTACATTATGTAGTAATTCATAAATCGAACTGTTTTTAATTGCATCAAGTTCTTTTGTAAGATTATCTATAGTCTCAAGTAAATCATCTGCATAATCCATATAATCCATATCAAAAGTTTTTTCTAGCAACTGTTTAACTATTGCTCTTGTGGTTATATCATCGTAATTCATAATATTATATCTCCTTTATTTTTATATTATTTATATATTTATATTATCATATATAAAACTAAATGTCAATCCTAATTTAAAATTTTATTTAATTAAAAATATTATAATATTTTTATAGTCTTCTAGAAAATATTATAATATTTTATAACTAAAATCAAAAATAAAAAAAGCCTAATCCTCTGCGGAATAGGCTCTTTTATGCTTAACCTTTCGGTTATAAATTTTCTTGTGGTCTATAACCGAAGGTCTAAAACCAACAAAGGTTTCACGCTTCTGTTTGCGTTTCAGTTTGTCGGCATTCTTTTTAATCATCGTCCTCTTCCTCCTCATCATCATCAGATATTCCGAGATTTTCATATATATATTCATAATCAAAACGAATAAAATCATTAACTTCTGTCATTGTAGGAACTTCACTAAAAAAGACCTCTTCAAGCAAATCCATGAGCGCATCTTCCATATTAGCATCTGCGATTTTTTCAAGTACATCATCACAACACCAACAATTATCCTCTAAGTTTCTGAAATCTAAATCTTTCTTTACATACATAATTTTGCCCTCCTTGTTTGGCGTGTTTTAAACATACAAGTTATTCGACTATTCAAATGTATTGTTAAGGGGCTTGCGGTAGCCTTGTATTTTCAATAACAATATCCGCACCACTTGAATAGCCCAATAACTTGTATGTCTTTGTTCTGTAATTATAATATCATAATAGAAATCATTTGTCAACAGTTTTTTATATTTTTCTTATATAATATATGTAGTATCTGTTATCTTCAATGGGTTCTATTAAATGAAAAGTATGTGCGTATCTTTTACTATCCTTTATTAAAATATTAAAACACCGCATCATTTTTTCTTTTGTGTTAAAATATACCGCATCAAACATTTGTATTCACCTCCTGCGGATATGATATCACACCCCCAATAAAATGTCAAGTTTAAATTAATATTAAAAATATTATAATATTTTCTTGGCGGCTATAAATTATTATAATATTTTTGAATATGAATAATAAAAACGGGAGAACATTTGTTTTACTCTCCCGTTGACCGTTTTAGTCTGTGGTCTTTTTAGTAAAACCGAGTCGGTCAAAAATCTCTTCAACATTGCAATATATGGGTAAAATTGCATAACCCATAGACATTATGTCAGAATAAAAAACCAAAGGTGACTTTGTATCAAGTGCATAAGGAGAGTACTCACTACTAAGCCAATCGGGCAGTAAATCAATTAAGTCAACAAATCTCTTATCGACTACTCCAAAAGTATCTCTGCACTTATAAACATTAGCCAATCTTTCATCAATTCTTGACAAATTAAGAATTATACTAGTTTTCTTGCATTGAATCTTATTTTTATTATTCCAATTTTCCATTATAAATTTCTTTAATTCCATTTTGGAATTGCAAACCACATCAAATGATGGACATTTAGCCACATCACTATTTTTAACATAATGACTTTTTGGTATAGGCATTATAATATGACCATCTGATAGATATACAATTTCATTTTTAGAATCATATTCTGTAAATAATCTGTTGCCCTTGCTTAATTTTACCATGGCTTTCATAAGTTTAAGATAATCTGCATTCTGTTTCTTTTGTGTTTTCATTTTTTAATCCTCCTATGGGTATTCTATTTGCTACACAGATATAATATCATATTTCAAATTAAATGTCAATAAATATCAAATATAAATTTTAAAAATTAAAATTGTAAAATATTATAATATTTTTGAATAAATCACGGGTGAGAAATATTATAATATTTTACGATTGACCGCAGAAGTCGAAATTAAAAACCGAATTTGACCCGTCTAGTCTATATAACACGGGCGCAAATATACGGGGCTATAATGTATTATATATAGTATGTATGGTATCTGTCGTAGTATATATGTATAATATTTAGATACATGGTATCAATCATAGTATATATACATGTTATTCAGATATAACATATATTGACTAATTAGGTTAATATATGTTGACTAGTTTGGTAAACATAGGTAAAAGTTAAAGTTTTACCTAGAATAACTTAAATTCAACTGAATAACTTTGAATATTAAAATATTATAAAACTCACTCATAAAATGTGATAAAATCAATTAATTACCCACATTATTTTGCGTGAAACATTCCGTGAAACATAATTAAGATTACTTGTTGGGTAATCTGCGAAAGGGTAAAGTGAAAAATATTATAATATTTTTATGCGGGAGTCACGGGATAGAACGTATGTTCAATCGGCAAAAAATCCAAAAATTGCCGATAATCTATAATCAAATACACTCAATGGGTATATAGTCTTAAAACTCATTTAAATGGCTCATATTTCAATTATATGTATATAGGTATATAAATTATCCTGTAATTATATTTAAGGTCTGAAAATCGAAAATAAGAATGAAATTTGATATGTTATCGAGAATTGAAAATGGAAATAAAAATTGAAAATTAAAAATAGGGAATAATGTATTTTATATTACAGATAAAAGTTCCCTAAAATAAAAAATGAAAAATGAAAATAGGGGTTGACATTGGGGAGAGAGT
>JAZOLG010000037.1:0-9893 GCA_045652765.1 Bacilli bacterium | reverse complement strand
CATTACAGAAGAAATTCCACTACTTATTCCACCACCAATTAATCCACCAGCGGCTCCTAATGCTGCTCCAGCCAATATTATTGAAGCGGGACCAGCAATAAATATACTTCCAGCTACTAAAGCTGCAGTTAACAAAACTGCTCCACCAATTTTTAATGTGTTCTCTAACCATTTAGGCATATGTCCATCAGGATCTACGTACATGATCGGATTATTAAAGCAGTAGCAGTATAAATTCAATCCATTGATACTTTCAGAATCTAAATACTCAATGCTATCAGGTGAAATCCAACGACAAAGTTCAGGTGAATAATATCTAGAGTTGCAATAGAATAACTGAGTTTCGACATCATAATAATATCCTCTATATCTAAAAGGATTATTGTCAATTATAAATTGATAATCTTCTATACTATTATCATAATAATTTATTGTTGTATTTCCCCAAGCATCATAATTGTATTCACAAATGGCTTGACCATTATGAATAATCTTTTTAATGTTTCCCAAAATATCTTTTTGTAAGTGATACATTTCATCATTATACCCTATAGTTGTAATACCTTCTAGATCATAAAAATAAAATAATTTTTTTGTATCATTTTGTTCAACTCGTTCTTCAGCTAAAATACGTCCATTATCCATATAATAATTTATTTGATATTCTAAGTCAGAATTTGGATCATCACTAATATGTTTGTTTTTTTGATAAAGTATACCATCATAACTATATTTATATTCAGTTAGTTTGTTAGTATTTGTATCTATAAATGTACTAATTAAGTTGTTACTATTATACTTGAATACTTTTGATCCAATTCTTGAAATATTAGCATTAACATCATACTCAATTGGTATTTGAACATTATTATGTTTATACGACATTAGTTTATCATAATTATAAGTAAAAATCTTTTCAATATTATTATTAACTTTAACTTCAACAAGATTACCAAATTGGTCATACACATAGTCAGTATGATTATTTAAATAATCTTCTTCTCTTGATAATTGTTTAAAGGAATCAAAAATATATTTCGTACTTCTGTCAATATCAACAAATAATGGTCCAGTTAAATCAGATTTACAAAGTGTTCCACTTTCTGCAATCTCAATTGTTTCTTCGTTATTAATTGTATCATATTTAATAGTTTCAGTCAAATCATATTTTTCTAAAGTGTAATCATTAAAAAAAGTAACTGATAAATCTTTACTCATTTCCTTACAATCGTTATTATACGTATAATTATATTTATATTGTAAACCATTACTATTCGTTTCTTTTTCTTTTAGTCTGCCAAATGAATCATAGTCATATTCGAAATCTGATAATTCTTTATATTCGTATGAGTCTAAAATATTTAATGTAAAATACGAAGTTTTTATAATTCTTTTATCTGGCGTTTTAATTCTTGAATTACTACAATCATACTCTATGTCAAATGTAAAATTATAATTAATCAAGTCTAATTTATAATCAAATAACTTATACTTAATTTTATCATTTACAATTTCTTTTCTAACTAACTTACTATTACTTGTATTATGTCCCATATTTTTGTCACAAAAGCCAACCACTTCATTATTTGAACCATGATAATACACTACTTGACAATTTCTATATGGATCTATATACATTACTGGTTTTTGAACTTTAGGGCTTTCTTTATGTTTCCAACAATATTCACTATATTTAGATATTTCAGATAAATTCTTACTATATGGATTCATTTCACCTTGATAATAAATATTTACATTTTCATTACCATTTATTATATTAGTTAATTGTCCATCTAAATTATATATAAGTTGAAGATCATTATCGACAATATCATTATTTGAATCGTGTTTTTTTCTTTTAACTACATATGTAGTATTTACAATATTTTTAATTTTTTCTATATCTAACAACTTTCTTGTATTAGTGTATATTTCTTGAATTTCACCATCTTTGTTATAATAATATTCATATCTTTGCGATGCTGCATTTGACAATAATATTAATTTATCATAATTATAAATAAAGTTGTTACAACCAACATATTGTCCATTTTTATCGTAAAACTTTATTTTTTTAATATGATCAAGAAAAGAATCATACTCATATTCTTCTTTAACACCATTTTTAACAGTGGAAATTACAAACCCATAAATATCATTATAAGTAAATACATTATTGTTTATTGGATCTGATATTTCTTGAGGTTGTTTTCTCATTTTTGTGTCAGATGTATCATATAAATAATTTGTAATGATTGCATCATCATCTTTATTTGTTTTAATTATTTGTTCGATGTTTCCATAAGCATCATATACATAATCTGTAATAATATCATAATTATCTTGTTCACTATACAACAATCCATCAAATGATTTTCTTATATAATACCTTTTAGAAAATAACTCAACGGCTTCATCATTTCTTTCATTAACATTATCATATGAAGTTTTAATTTCATGAATAAATCTATTATTTTTAACATCTGGAGTATATACATGTTGTTGATCCGTAATATTATATGAATCTATGCCAATTTTCAAGCACGATTGAACCCTAAAATTAGGAATTCCTTTATCGTCAATTTCAAAATCATCACTACATAATAGTAATTTTTTTAATTTTATATTTTTAACTCTTTTTACCTTTTTCCCATTACAATATACCATGTCAAATAATCCACTATTATATTTAGTTTTATTCATTAAATATAAACTTTTATATGTTTCCTCTATATCATATTGTACTAGATAATCATTGTTATCAATTTCAATTTCTTTTTGGTCGTCAAATTCATCATTATAAATTATTTTACGTACTTGGTCTAAGTGTGTACTTTTGCCAATATATACTCTATTATTTGGTGCAACTCCTATTCGAACATCAGCAATTGAAATTACCGAATTTTCAGCCATATTGTAAAAACTAATCTTTAGTTCTTGAACATCTTTCACATCTCTTGTTAATACAATTGGCACTGATATAAATTGCCAATGATGCTTTTGTGCTTTAAGAAGTCTAAATTCCTCACTAGAAGTACGAGTTTTTTCTTCACCATCTTCTTCATAATGAAAAACAAATGATATTTTACCGGAAGCTTTTTCACTTATAATTTCTGTAAATTTAACCCAAAAAGTAACATAGAAATCCTCTACATTGGGATTTTCAACGACCTCATAATCGTGTTCGAAATCATTCATAAATTTATTAAATTGATTATCTCCATCATTGGTATTTTTATTTATACATAGTTCATTTGAATTTAACACAGTTACTGCATTTCCGTTAATTGATGTATCATTATTAGTATTTTCAGATATTAACCAACCATTTGTCTTAAACAATGTGTAATGAGACAAGTTTCCTCTATTTTCCAAAACTGAAATATTTTTTCCATCCTCATCAAAATAATACCTACACTCGCTATCCCCCAATGTTTGAACAGTTAAAACATTATTACCATTAATTGAAAATACTATATCCTTAATAAGCCTTGATTCACTTGTTTCTAATGTTTTTTTATAAAATCTATGCTTATTTTCTAATAATAAAAGTGCATTATCACAATATACTCCTTCTGAACAATATATCATATTAGATTCGATTATTGAACTATACTTATCTTCATATGATAATTCTTTTATCTCTTGAACAAACGTTTCTGTATTAGTAATTTGATAGTCTACATGAAACGCAGTATATGAGATATTGTCAAATACTTCTTTTAATTTATTATAACTAAAATAATCAAAGTCTACTAACTTTCTATTTAATCCATTAAACTGTTGTTTAATCTCTTTTAATCTTGAATTTTCATCATACATAAATGTTAGACTATTATTGTCTTCACTGTTCGTAATATACCTTAATAAATCATTATCGTAAACAAATGAAATATAATGATTTGGTTCTCTAGCATCATATATTTTACTTATATGATTATTGGAATACTCGATTATCTTTTCAATATTATCATTTAACGCACTCCTCATTTTTACTAATTTTCCATCAGCATTAAAAAATAATGTATTACCAGTTGTATCAACAACTTCCTTTTTACCATCTTCATAAATATATAATCTTAAAGATGTGTCATTGTATCCATAATAATAATCTACTAATTGATTATCGATTAAACATGACGAATATTTAACAAAACTATGAATGCACCAATTAGCATCAATATATAAATAATCAACAACGTCAGGTTTGATTGAATCGATTGTTTGCTCATAGTGTATGATATATTGCTCAACATTAAGTTTCCAACCATTAGAAAATCCAATTTTTATATCCTGAAAATCATCTTCTAATGAATTACTATTATAATTTAATGAAATCGGAATTTCAAAATTACCTAGTCCTATTTTATAAATATTTTTTTGATAAAGCAATCTTCTAGTATATGTATTAACAAACAATTGATCATTAACAAGTTGATAATTTAATTCAGTTTGCCAAACTCTACTTAAATCCATGATAATACCACTCCAGTTCACCTAATACTTTTCTAATAATATCACTATCTTTAACTTTTCTAATTTTATTATTATTACAGCACAAAATTCTTCTATCACCTCGTCCTGAAATAAAAATTACATCATTTTCTTTTGAATTAATAATTGCATTTCTAATTGCCTCTTCACGTAGCGGAAATATTGTAACAATTTTACTACAATCTAAATATTCTACTAATTCCTGGCAAATAGCATTAATATTTTCATTTGCATTATCATTTTCTGTTAAATAAATGTAATCAGCGTTTTTGTTTAAAATATCCATTGCAAATTTTCGAGAATTTCTTCTACTATTAATAAAACGTTCAGTTTTAAATTTTTCATTCCAAGTATCGAACCCTGTCCCTATAGATCCAGTTACAACTCTAATATCATTAATTTTCCCTTGTTTTTGATATATTTTTAAATTTTCAAGCATAGGGTTTAAGAAGTAGTCTATGATAATATATCGGTTTTTAACTTTAATTTTAAAACATCTTCCTGGAATTTCTACGTTTCTTATAAAATCCTTAAATTTATTAACATTAAATATATTTAAACAATTTAAAATTGTTATTACACCTAAAATATTTAGTGCATTATAAGGCATAATCAAATTAGTTTTCAAATTATAAACTTTGTTGCTCACTTCAATTTGAAAATCTAATCCATCAATTGATGATTCTAGTTCAGTTAATAAACCAGAAATACTACAAGTATCTACTCCTTTTATTTCAGCAACATATTTACTGCTGTATATTTCTTTTTTACAACTATTTATATTTAATAATCGTTCTAACATTGTTTTATCAAAATCTTGAAATCCAAATATACACTTACACTCACTATCAATATTTTGGAAAAATTTAAATTTTAAGTTTACATACTCTTCTTCACTATACATTTCCTCATTGTGAAGTGGATTTAAATTCGTAAGCACTCGAATATCAAAAGGAATACTACATACATTATCATTTTCTAATGCATATTCATGTACTTCTAAAACAATGAAATCAGGATTATAATTTTTTGCTTCTTCAATTAAATTTTTAATAACTTGATCGTTAGCCAAAACCGTTTCATAAGGCTCATTGCATACATTAATTGTACCTGGCGAATCAAAGCCCAAACTACTATATAAAATGGATTTATATCCACTATTTTTTAGATAATTATGCAATAGATACGCTACTGTCGATTTTCCTCTACTTCCAGTTATACCAATAATAATTGGATCTTTTTTTCGTGTTTTGTAAAATTGATATTTAATTGTAGAATGGCTATGATTTTTATTTATTTTTTTATACAATTTATCCAACTTCATAAATTCACCATTAATCAATTGGATTAGTTGAATTTGGAATATACAAAATACTACCTGTAAGTTCTACTAATACATTACTCGTATTAGGATATTTTAATAATACATGATAAACATATTCAACTTGCGCATTTGGCAAGAAAACGTCTAAATTAATATTTGGCGTCACAGTTAATATAATTTGGTTATTAACATATTCATAAGTAAAATTTAAACTTGAATTATTTGGTTTCCCATCTAAATAACATTCTACATCAAATAATTGTGTTGTATCAATATAAAAAACTGATGTATTATTTCCTTGTTCCCAAATATCATTTAATGTTTCTACATAATATTTATTCAACAAAAGATTTAAGTTTTTTTCATTTAACGCGAATCCTTGTTCATAAACTTCACCTTCATCCCTCATTAATTCAGCTTGAATTGAAATAATTTCTCCTTCTGGATTACGATTAATTTGTAAAATATTTAGTCTAACTCTGTTAGGATATTCTACTCTTCTATTTTTAATTTCCATTTTTTACTCCTTTTTTATTATTTTTTTAATGATTTGATTATAACCAGTGGAACTTGTACCACTTAATATTCCAATTATTATTGCATCAAATATACTACTATCATTTATTAGTTTTGGATTATACAAATAAACAAATAATCCAAATAATGATCCACAAATTGATAAAACAATTGGAATATACTTATATGTTTCTTTTTTAAATATCTTTTTATAGACTTCGCCTATAATATAGCAACATATTACTATATAATAAATTATCGTGGTTTTCACTTTATTTATCCTCCTTCAATTTTAAATATCTCATCTACTCTTTTAGTCAAATTAATTAGTGATACTTCAAGTTTAACTAATCTTTCCATGCAATTGCGATTACGCTCATCAACTAATGTTAAATTTTGTTCTACACGATTTACACATTCCTTAATATAACTTATATCTGTAACAATTGTTGCGGAATGTTTAGCGTTATTTTTTTCTTCAGTAATTATGTTTTTCTTAACTGCAAGATACGCAAAATAAATGGATGATCCAGTTCCAAGAATCCCTATTATTGATGCTATAATTGTAACAATTTCCATATATTTACCTCCTTCACTATTAACACGTTTATAAATCGTCTTTCACAACCTATCTAAATTTATTTTTTATTTTTTTTAATCTCTTACTAACTGCTTGTTGTGAAATTCCTAATATCTTACCTATTTCTTTTTGGCTTATTCTTTCTTCTTTCATAATCAAATCCATTATTTTATGTTCATCATTAGATAAATCTATCCTGTTACAAAAAGTCATAAAATCAGCATTTTTATCCTGAATCATTTCTATTAATTCAATTTCATTTTTATCTTTTTGATTAAGACTTACAGTGTTATTCTTATGTTGGCGATAATAATCATTAACACTGGAATTACAAATTTTTACTATGTAAGTTAAAAGTTGATTTTCTGCACAAAACATTTCATATTCACTTTCAAACTCATTTATGATATCTTGATATTTAGTCAAAAAATTATTAACAAATTTGTCGGAAACATTATGATTTGTAATTTTAAACTTTTTTAACATTCTATCGACCTTCATCAATATTTCTTGTAGAACATCTTCTTGATACATTGATGGAATGTCCCTAATCCTATGTCTAATGATTGGAATTATTATTTCGATAATATCGTTAAATAATTCGTTGCTATTTTCTTTTTGATATTGAATTGTTAACTTAATTAATTTATTCATTTTATACTCCTTTGTAGGATTAGAATTTCTAATTTCTAACACGCCAAAAGAGCCGATTTTTACAACTTAAAAATAAAAAAAGTCCTGCATTAGTGCAAGACTTCTTTCCCCCTCTTATAACACTAACCCTACATAATTAATTTTACAAATTTTGTAGGATTTTGTCTAAATAAAAGGCCTAACAAATGTTAGACCTTAATTTTATATTGATAATAAAAACATTTCAAAACCAAATGATTTGTCAATTAAACCTTTTTTTACTTGATAATCTAGTTTGGCGATTTGATTAACATATTCTTCTAAAGTAGCTAAACTAAAAGTTTGAGCATCTTTTATTAAATAATATGCTCTTCCACTCTTAATATTGAATACATTCGCAATATCATTTTGTGAATAACCAGATTGTAAAAGTTTAAGCGTTGTATAAAGTTCCATAAATGATTTAGATACAAGACTCATGATGCTTGAGACATCATTTAGTGTTGTGACTAAATTTGAGTAAATTTCGTTAATTTGTTTTCGATCCTTTTGAATAATTGCTTTAATCAAATTATAAATATCTGCATCATAGTTTTTTGAAACTAATAATTTTATATCTGATTCTGTAACACGATCATTTTTCTTATAACTTGCTAACTTGTCTATTTCTTGTTCCATTCTAAGTAAATCACCATGTAAATATTCAAGTAATAGATTTAAAGCTTCATCTCCAATTGTAACATTTTCTTTAGCGAAGCTTCTTTTAACCCAAGCTTTGCATTCAATAATATCCAGTTCTTTTATATCAATAATATAGGAAAACTTTTGAAAATTTTTAAATATTTCACTATTTTTATCAATATTGATCCCTACGGCATCAACAATTAAAATTGTTGTTTCTGATGGGTTTTGTAAATATTTGATTAATACTTTAGTATCATGTTTAATGTGCGTCTTTTGTGATTGTAAAAATTTTGGATTTTTAACAATTACAACTTTATTTTTTTTAAGAAATGGTATTGTCATGCAATCCGCAATAACTTCTTGAATACTAATAGTATCTAAATCATATTTAATAATATCTGTTTCATCTGGTTTTACGTTTTCTAAAATGCGATCCATTTTACTCTTTTTGATAACTTGTTCTGTACCAGTAAATAAATAGACTTCTTCTAAATACATGATAATACCTCCTTATTTTTTCATATTATATCATAAAATTTTATTTTATCCAAGATATTAAATTAGTTTTTTATTTTAAAACCTTTTTTCTTAATATTTACAATAATTGTACCTTTTTGATCTGTCCTTAGTTGTTTATATTTAGGAATTCTATTCATAACAAATTCGATTGGAAATCCAAAAGGATTATAATATCCACTCATTACAACAGCATACTTATAATCTATACTTGATAAAAATTCATTACTTGTAGATGTTTTTGAACCGTGATGGGCAATTTTTAAAAAATCAACAACTATTTTATTATGCTTTATAATATCTTGTTCTACTTTTGATGAAATATCACCCGTAAATAAAAATGTCGTATTTTTAATTTTTAAAGTAAATACTAAGCTATTATCATTAATGTTTTGATAGTCTTTACTTGGTGATAAGACATTTAAAATAAAATACTTATTCTTTATTTTATTTCCTTGTTTTAAATAGTATGTTTTTTTACAATAACTTGTAAGATACTTTGTAGAACTAGTTTTATCATAATAATTTAATATAAGATTTTCTACTTTGACATATTTTACGAGGTTTAATGCACCTCCAATATGATCACTATCACTATGACTAATTATTAAATAATCAATCTTTTTTATCCCCATATTCTTGATGATTTTCGTAAAATCATTTTTTTTAGTTATTTCACCAGTGTCAATAACTATAACATTATTGCTAAACTTCGAAACTATTACTGTTGCGTCCCCTTCTGCAACATCTAAAAAATAAATTTGATCTGTTAGTTTAAATATTCCTTTATAGTACCAACAACACATAAATACAATAAAAATAGTTATTAATTTAAATTTTTTATTTTCTATCCCAATTAACAATAAATAAAATACCCCATAATACACTACTTTTAAAATAGTATGAATATTTCCTAAACTAACTAGTAAAAATTCGATTTTGGCTGTATTTTCGACCAAATATTCAAATATAATAGTAATATATCCATATAATGGCAAAATAATAGGAATTATTAATGTTATGAACGATATTGGTAAATATATGTAAGTAACAAATATAATAAAAAAGGGATTTATAATAATACTAATCAAATTTAAATCAGGATTAATTGTAATAATAAATGGCAAAACTAATAATTGAATTAAT
>JAZOLG010000036.1:0-2871 GCA_045652765.1 Bacilli bacterium | reverse complement strand
GTAATTGAACAATATCAATATTATAATAACCAAAACATTATTTGTAATACGTCTTATAATGGTGTAAATTGCTTATCTGAAGGGACAATAATTGATATTAAAAAAGTTAATAATAAATATACTATAAAAATCCAAACAATTGATGATTTTATATGGACTTATAAAGATTTAGAAACAATTGATTGTTATTTATATGAATATATAAATTTAAATGATCAATTGGGAACAAGTGCAATTCAAAACGATGCCTTCACTTATTTAATATCAATATATAAAAATAACAAATATTATTCTTTAGAAGAAGTATGATTAAATTTAAGTTATCATTCATCTTATTTCTGATTATATGTTTATATAGTGGATTAATTAAAGAAATATCTATTATTTTTTTTGCTATTCTAATACATGAAATTGGTCATATTATAATGATTTTAATTACAAATGAAAAAATAAGTTCAATTGAAATTACCGCAATCGGATGTTTTATTAATATCACAAATAATAAATTTAGTTTAGTAAAAAGCGTTCTCATTTATTCAGGCGGAATAATATTTAATATAGTATCTTTATTTGTCTTTAAAAATAGTATTTTTTTAAGATTTAGTACTTTGTTAATTTTTGTTAATCTTATACCGATAAATCCGCTAGATGGATATCAAATAATTCATTCATTTTTATCAAAATATTATGATGAAGAATATATTCTTGATTTAATGTTTTACATAGGTATGTTAATTAATACAATAATTTTTATATTTACTCTTTTATTTAAAATATATTTTATGATTTGCTTGTCATTATTTCTATACTATCAATTAATAAAATACAAACAATTAAAAAAATATTATTACCTAAAAAATTATTTAAAACTATCAATTTAAAGCAAATTACTGTTTAATAAGACAAATATGTGATAAAATATTGTCGAGGTGATAATAATGAGAAAAATTAATAATGATGAATTTAATGTATTAACAAAAAAAGAAGGAATAATTTTAGTTGACTTTTATGCAAATTGGTGCGGACCATGTAAAATGTTAACGCCAATCTTAGAACAATTTGAAGAAAAAACATCTGGAGAAGTAGAAATTTTTAAAGTAGATGTTGATGACAATCCTGAACTTTGTGGTCAATTTAATATTACAAGTATCCCAACTTTATTATTCTTTAAAAATGGTAATTTGATTTTCAAAGAACTAGGGTTTAGAAGTTTAGATTATTTAATGGAAATCTTAAATAAAATTAAAGAAGCGAATTAAAATAAATATTTTCATATTTTTTGCAAAAAATAACGATATGTGGTATAATGAGCAACGTAAGTCTATACCTAGAAAAATCGTTATTTTTTTAATTTAGACAAATTTATAAAAGGAGATATAATAGATGAGCAAGTATGTTTACTTATTCAAAGAAGGTAATGCTACAATGCGTAACCTTTTAGGTGGTAAAGGTGCAAACTTAGCGGAAATGACTAAACTTGGTCTACCAGTTCCTCAAGGTTTTACAGTTACTACTGAAGCTTGTACTCAATATTATGAGGACGGCAAACAAATTAATGCTGATATTCAAAATGAAATTTTTGAAAACATCGCAAAATTAGAAGAAATCGCTGGTAAAAAATTCGGTGATAAAGAAAATCCATTATTAGTATCAGTTCGTTCAGGTGCTAGAGCATCAATGCCTGGTATGATGGATACAATTTTAAACCTTGGTTTAAATGAAGAAGTAGTTGAAGCGCTTGCTAAAAAATCAGGAAATGCAAGATGGGCTTGGGACTGCTATAGAAGATTTATTCAAATGTATTCTGACGTTGTAATGGAAGTTGGTAAAAAATACTTTGAACAATTAATCGACAAAATGAAAGAAGAAAAAGGCGTTGAAAAAGACGTTGATTTAACTGCTGAAGATTTAAAAGAATTAGCAAATCAATTCAAAGCCGAATATAAAGCTAAAATCGGTCAAGATTTCCCTAGCGATCCAACTGAACAATTAATGGGTGCTGTTAAAGCCGTATTTAGATCATGGGATAACCCACGTGCTAACGTTTATCGTCGTGACAATGATATTCCTTATTCTTGGGGTACAGCTGTTAACGTACAAATGATGGCATTCGGTAACATGGGAGAAACTTCAGGTACTGGTGTTGCCTTCACAAGAGATCCAGCTACTGGTGAAAAGAAATTAATGGGTGAATTCTTAATGAATGCACAAGGTGAAGACGTTGTTGCTGGTGTAAGAACTCCTCAACACATTGACCAATTAAAACAAGTTATGCCTCATGTTTATGATCAATTTATTGAAATTTGTCATATTCTTGAAAATCACTATCGTGATATGCAAGATATGGAATTCACTATTGAAGATCAAAAATTATACATGTTACAAACAAGAAATGGTAAGAGAACAGCTGCTGCTGCAATTAAAATTGCTTGTGATTTAGTTGATGAAGGTATGATCACTGAAAAAGAAGCTGTTTTAATGATCGATCCTCGTAACTTAGACGCTTTATTACACCCAACATTTGATGCAAAAGCATTAAAAGCTGCTGAACCTATTGGTAAAGCTTTACCTGCATCTCCTGGTGCTGCATGTGGTAAAATCGTGTTTACTGCAGAAGACGCTAAAGCTTGGGCCGCTAAAGGTGAAAAAGTTGTATTAGTACGTCTTGAAACTTCTCCAGAAGATATCGAAGGTATGAAAGCTGCTCAAGGTATCTTAACAGTTCGTGGTGGTATGACATCTCACGCTGCCGTTGTTGCACGTGGTATGGGTACTTGCTGTGTATCTGGATGCTCAGAAATTTCAATGGATGAAGAAAACAAGAAATTTACTTTAGCTGGTAAAACTTATCATGAAGGAGATTGCATCTCT
>JAZOLG010000035.1:0-5064 GCA_045652765.1 Bacilli bacterium | reverse complement strand
AATCTTTATGCTAAATTTATTCCAGTAGAATACACAGTAACTTTCAAATCAGAAGTTGCTGAAGACATCGTAAAAACATATACAGTAGAAAATCCAACAATTGAAGAACCTGCAGTTCCTACAAAAGTTGGATACTCTGGTGTATGGGAATCTTATACATTAACAAGTGGTAATATTGAAGTTAATGCTGTATATACAATTAATCAATATAAAGTTACTTTCAAAAATGGTAGCGATGTATTAAGCGAAGAAACTTTAGATTATGGAACAACAATCAATGCAATTGCTAATCCAACTAAAGAAGGATATGAATTTATTGGTTGGTCTGTTGATTTACCTACAACAGTTCCAGCAACTGATTTAGTTATCGAAGCTCTATGGAAGAGTTGGACATACACTTATACATTCGGTGCTAATGGCTCTGCTTCTCATAATGATGGAACAGCTATATCTGCGCCTAAATCATATAATTCAGCTGAAGATAGTGCTACAAAAATAACTTTTACAGCTTTGTCAAAAGTTTATGGTGGTGCTAGAGATGCAAAAGGAAATAGTGCACTTAAACTAGGTACAAGCTCAGCTGCAGGTTCATTTGCATTCACTGTTCCTGAAGACGTACAATATGTTATTATTAAAGTAGCTCAATACAAAGCTAATACGACAAAGATTAAAGTAAATGATGTTACTTATACAATAGCTACACCATCAGACAACGGTGAATATACATCAATTATTATTGATACAACATCTACAAAAACTATTTCATTTACAACATTAAGTGGTGGTTATAGATGTATGATTGATGAAATCTTCATGAGCCGCAAGGAATTACAAAAAGCTCAAATTTCATTTAATTCAAATGGTGGAACAGGTTCAATTTCAGCTATTGAAAATGTATTAGACTCTAAAATAGAATTACCATCATGGGATGGGTTAACAGCTCCTACAAATAAAATGTTCGATTCATGGAATACAGCAGCTGATGGAACTGGAACATCTTATCAAGCTGGTGATATAGTTACTTTAACAGAAGATTTAGTTTTATATGCAATTTGGATTGATAATCCTCCAGTAGAATTGACAATTCAAGAAGCAAAAGATCAACAAGATGGATTTAATGTAATCTTAAGTGGTGTTGTTCAAAGTATTGACACTGCATGGAATTCAACATTTGAAAATATTACAGTAACAATCAAAGATGAAACAGGTACAATTCAATTATATAGATTGGCAACAAATGTTAATGTTGGTGATTTAATTACAGTTACTGGAGTAATGGATACATATAATGGTATTAGACAACTTGCTGCAGGCGCAACAGCTGTAATTAATGGTGTTTTAGAAATAACTGTTTCTTATAACGCAAATGGTGGTTCTGGAAGTATCGTACCTATGACTATAACTGCTGGTCAAAATATTGATTTAGCTGATGGTACTAGTTTAACAGCTCCTACTGGTAAAGAGTTTAAAGGTTGGAGTTTAGATCAAAATGCAGCTAATCCAACTTTTGGTAGTGGAGATGTTACTACTTTCTTTGAAAACGTTACTTTATATGCAGTTTGGGGTGATACGGGTAGTAGTGAACCTACATGGCAACTTGTTACTGACGTAACTACACTTCAAGCTGGTGATCAAATCGTAATTGCAGCAAAATCTTCTAGTTATGCTTTAAGCACAAATCAAAAATCTAATAATAGAGGACAAGCATCTGTAACAAAAACAGGAAATGCAATTACTTTTGGTAGTGATGTACAAATCCTAACATTAAAAGTAGGCTCAACTAGTGGAACATTTGCGTTCTATACTGGAGCTGGATATTTATATGCTGCAAGTTCAAGTAGTAATTATTTAAGAACTCAAAGTAAGTTAGATGCTAATGCATCATGGACTATTACTATTTCTTCTGCTGGTGTAGCAACTATTAAAGCACAAGGATCAAATACAAGAAATTGGTTAAGATATAATAGCCAAAGTAGTTTATTTGCATGTTATAGTTCAGGTCAAGGAGACGTTTGTATTTACAAACTAACTAATTAATCAAAATTTAAGAGTTAGGATTTATCCTAACTCTTTTTTTCTTTCTTATATAACATTTGCTTAAAATGGACATATATGGTATAATAGTCAATGAGGTGATTTTATGCAAATGAAAAAATATATATCAATGCTTTGTTTTGTATTTTTATTCATGTTACTAGTAGGTTGTACTACTGGAGGAAATAATACAAACAAAATGGTTGGATTAGAAATTGATGAAGAAACATTCCAAAGTGAAGTAGTAATTAATGACTTTAATATTCGTGAATGGAAATTAAAAGAAGTTTATGCTGATGGTGGATTTAAATATGTAGATTTCTCATGGGATATGTTAACAGGAGAAGACATTGCTAAACTTTCTTTAGTTGGTACACACAACTTAACATTTACGTATAAAGGTAAAACTTGTGAATTTGAACTTACAATTAAAGAACCTAGCCAAGAAAATATTTTAGACAAGATTAATGTTATTGTAAATAAAATTGTTATTCCTACAAAAGTTTCTGCAAATTTTGGTTTAACAACTTATTCTGATGGTGTAGAAATTTCATGGACTAGTAATAGTGATTCAATCGTTATTAATAAAAATAACGCAGTAGTTTCTAATGATACTGAAAATGATGTTGTTGTACGTTTAACTGCAACTTTCTCATATTATTCAGAATCTATTGAAAAAGAATATGAAGTTATTGTTGAAGGTGTTCAACATGTTCACGTATATGTTGATGGATATTGTGAATGTGGAGAAAAAGATCCAAACTATGTAGAACATGTACATATCTTTGTTGAAGGTAAATGTTCATGTGGTGAAAAAGATCCTAATTACGTAGAACATACTCACGTATTTATTAATGGTAAATGTACTTGTGGCGAAGTTGATCCAAACTGGAAAGATCCAAGCCATGGTGGTGTTGAATATGTTGGAACATATTATGATGCTGCAAATCTTGAACTTGATGATCGTGCATTACTTTTAGAACTTCGTAAGTTAATTACTAATACTCACACAAGAGAAGTATCATATGGTGATTTGAGATATATGTTAGATGACACTGATGGTGCTGAAGATGATGAATCTAAAGTATTATGTTTATATTCAAGAATTAAGTATAGTGGTACATGGGACGGCGGAAATACTTGGAATAGAGAACACGTATGGCCTAAATCTTTAGCATGGTTCCCAAATGTCGGAAACTCTGATAGAGGTGCAGGTGCAGACTTACACCACATTAGACCTGAAGATAACCGTGTAAATTCAGTTCGTAATAACGATAAATTTGGTGAAGTAAATGGTGGAACTGAAGTTTTATCATCACTTGGTGTTAAATCAGGATGCTATAGTGGTGGTGGATACTTTGAACCACAAGATTGTGCAAAAGGTGATACAGCAAGAATTTTATTCTATTTATTTACAAGATATAGTCAAGCTGATAGTTATAACTTTACTGTTGTTGCACAAAGCTTAGCGATGTTACTTGAATGGAATAGACTTGATCCAGTTGATGAATGGGAAATGGAAAGAAATAATGAAACTGCTAAGATTCAAGGAAACCGTAATCCATTTATCGATCATCCAGAACTTGCTGATATTATTTGGGGGTAATTTAAGTGACAGAAAAAGAATTTAAAAAAATAATTACCGATATCGATAATGTTTCTTTAAATAAACAAAAAGTTGCTGAACTAACAAATAATGTAATTGAAAAAATTAATAATAACTTACATCAACAAATTAAAATAAAAGATCATGTAGTATCTAGTTATATAGCATTTGGTATTAGTTATAATCCTGATGTTATATATATAGCAGTTGATGTAGAAAACATTAAAAATAATCAATTAATATTTAATGCATTTGAAAATGCTTTAATACTTTCAAATTTTACTAAAATTGAAAGAACATTAAACTTTATTAAATTTAGTGATGAAGAGTATACATATATATTAGAATTAAAAGTGGAAGAAGTTACACCAGTTGAATATACAAAACAATTAGTTAAGAAATTTGATGAAGTGGCTTCTAAATATACTCTCCTTCATAACACTTTAAAATTAATTAATTTCTTTGAGAAAGAAGAAGAAATTAAAGATCTTGATTATAAAGTAATCATAAATCTATTATTCAAATCACTAGAAGGTGACATTGAAAATAAATACTATAAATATTTAAGTTTACTAATTAAATCACTTGATGATATGAGTAACAATAAAAAATATGTTTTATTAGATTTAGTAAATAACTCTAATTTATTTGAAACAATTAGTGAAGTAAAACTTAATGAATATAGAAAACTAAGAAAAGCTTTATCAAAAGCTGTTCAAACAGAATCTGAAAAAACATTAATTGATAGTAAAGTAGAAATTGTAATTGATGTCAATCCAATCTTTGATTCGGTTAATAAAACATTTAGTTGGAGTTATGAACTTGTTGATAAAGGTGTAAAAAATAGCGGTGGAATTTATTTAAACAATGAAACAGAATATCAAACAGCTGTTTTAAAAGGAATCTTTAAAGGACTTAAAGTTATAGTTGATAACAACCTAACTAAGAAAAAGATTATCTTAAAATGTGATTATGATGGAATCTTAACAGATAAGATGAAATCAAGTGATGAAAATAAATCAAGAATAAAAACTATTAATTCTTTAATAGAAAAATATAGTTTAAAAGTAACTTGTATAAAATAATAAAATGAACTTGTTAGAATTTTTCTAACAAGTTTTTATTTTACTAAAATTCTACATTTATTGTTGTTTTATATATGTTTAATTAAATTATGTTTTTAGTACTTGTTTATTTAGACTTAGTTATTTTATCAACAATTCTTGTGAATTATTTGTTTATAGTATCAATTGGTTATTTAAACGGTGAAAGAACAAGTTTTATAAGAATATGTTTGGGTTTAGTAATTAGTGTTGTTTCGTTGTTTCTATATTTTGTTCGTATAAAATATATATATAATCTTAGCTATTTTATTGGTTTATTAATAGGAATAGTGAGTTATAAAAAAGGTAAAAATAAAGTAT
>JAZOLG010000034.1:0-25895 GCA_045652765.1 Bacilli bacterium | reverse complement strand
TAATATTTGAAATTGCAGAACTTAGAAGACAACAATAGTTGTCTTTTTTAAAAAACAATAACTCAAGTAATGCTTGAGTAAATATTTAGTAAATTCAATAAATGCTTTATTGATAATTATGTAATAATTTGTTAAAATTTTATTGTAATAGTTATTAATGAAAGGATAAAATCATGAATTTAGGTAAACGATTCAAAAATTAAGAAAAGAATTAAACTTAACACAAAACGAACATGCTGAAAATGTCGAAGCTGAAGAAATCTATGTTCAAGATCAGATAAATATATTAAAGTAAAAGTGAACTATTGTTCACTTTTTAATTTTTATATAAAATATTTCTAAAATTAAAGCAATAATTAATTAGTTGATAAAATTGTCTTAAAATGATATAATAATAGTAATTATGATTAATATAATCTAATAAGGGTGATTATTATGGCTAAAAAGAAACAATGGGTAAAAAAACGTCATACTTTTTTTAAAAAGTTTTTACATTTAATATTGTTAATACCTTTAAAAATTAAGTATCATTTTAAAAGAGACAAATTCAAAATCAAGAAAAATCAAAATTATATTGTTGTATGTAATCATGTTACAACACTAGATCCAATTTTTTTAAATCTAGCATTTAATAAAATGTTATATTTTGTTGGTAGTGATGATTTATTCAACATTAAATATTTATCATGGTGGTTACAATTTATTACTGGTATTATTCCAAAAAGTAAAGGAAAAAGTGATATACAAACTGTTAAAACGATGTTAAAAGTTATTAAAGAAGGTGGAACAGTTGCGGTATTTCCTGAGGGTAATAGAACATATACGGGTGAACTTTGTTATATATCACCAGCAATCACTAAGTTTTTTAAAAAAACTAACGTTCCAATTTTAATTTATAACATTAATGGTGGATATGGTGTCGATCCTAGATGGTCTTTAAAAAAACGTAAAGGTCATTTAGCTGTAAATTTAAAAAGAATTTTAGAGCCTAGTGAATATAAAGATTTAACTGATGATGAACTACACAATTTAATATTGAATGAACTTAATGTTAATGATATGGAAAGTGGTTATTTATTTAAATCGAAAGAAAAAGCAGAATGTATTGAAAGAGTTATCTTTAAATGTCCTGAATGTAATAGTATTAATACTATTGAATCACATAAGAATGAGTTTAAATGTACTAAATGTAATACTACTTGGCAATATCATGAAAACTTATCAATTACTAAAGATGGTGAACTTTATAAACTACCTTATATAAAAGATTGGTATAATGAACAAGTTAAATACATTTTAGATTTTGATATTGAAACTAATGAAGTCATTTTTGAAGATCAAAATGTAGAAATATATTCATTTACATCAGGTAAAAATAAAACACTTATTGGTGTTGGTACTATTAAATTATTAAAAGATCGAATTGAATTTTTAACTGGTAAGGAAAGACACAAATTCTTTATCGATGATATGGAAGGTGTTGCGGTTGCTGGTAAAAGCGGTGTACTATTTAGAGTACAAGATGTCGCATTTAAAATCAGGGATCATAAAAAATTAAGAAATAATTTTAATAGTTTAAAATACGTATTTATGATTAATCATATTAAAAACAAAGAAAAAACTGAGGAACATGAATTCTTAGGTATTTAATTAAAGTAAAGCTTGGGCTTTACTTTTTTTTCGAAAAAATATTTTATCAATTATATGTTATAATACCTTAGGTGATATTGTGCGTACATTTACTAATTTGTTTAAAATCAAGAACTACTCAGAAATCGAAGTAATCTTAATTGGAATGACTAAATTGATTTTAACTAAAATACCTTGTATTAAAACTTTGACAGCATTACTTACATATGCAAAACATATGAATTACATAGTATTAATTGTCGATCAATTAAGTGACATATATATGTATGATGAAGAAATATTTAATTTAAGTAATGGTTTTATTATTTTTTTTAAATAAATGTTGCAAAAGCTTGACTAATGAAAACGTTTTTATGGTATAATATAAGTGTCAAAGAAAGATTTATTTGACAAGTATATTTAGGAGGTATTTATATGAAAGTTAACATTCACGGGAAAAACAAATTTGTTGTTAAGCCAGCTTTAAGAGAGTACATTGAAAAACAAATTAAGCCAATCGGCGAAATGTTTAGATTAGCCGAAAGCGTTACAGCAAATGTTGTATGTAAAGAGTATGGTGATGCTAAGATTGTTGAGGTGACTATCCCAACAAAATACCTCATCATGAGAGCTGAAGCAGAATCTGATGATATGTTTAAAGCTCTAGATGTTGCGATTGACAAATTAGAAAAACAATTACAAAGACATAAGAAGAAAATTAACACATTTATTAAAAAACGCGATGGAATTGGAAATTACTTTAGTGAAATAGAAAATCAAGCACCAGTTGAAGAAAAGAAAGTTGTCAAAGAAAAACATGTTGATCTAACTGTAATGACAGTTGATGAGGCAATTATTCAACTTGAACTTCTAGGTCATGACTTCTATATGTTTATAAATGAAGAAGATCACAAACCTACAACAATTTATTTAAGAAATGATGGTAATTATGCAGTTATAAGAGCCAAATAATTCAATAGTTAACCCTTCGGGTTAACTATTTTTTTATTACTATAGACAAAGTTCGACAATAATGTTATAATAATTACATCTTTAAGGAGAAAGGAAGATAAACATGAAAAAAATACTTTTAATTTTTAGTATGTTTTTGATCTTTGGTCTTGCTGGATGTACAACACCAGAAGGTGGATCTAGTTCGATTGAAGGAATCGAAATCATTAATGAGTCTGAAACTCGTATTTTATATGTAAATGAAAAGTTACAACTAACTGCTAAAATTTATCCAGAAACTTTTGATCAAAAAGTTAATTGGACATCAAGCGATGAAGAAGTAGCAATTGTTGATAACGAAGGTAATGTTACTGCAAAAAAAGCAGGTAAAGTAGAAATTGTTGCGACTAGCGTTAATCATAAAAAAGTCTCACAAAAGTATGCGTTAATTGTTGAAGAAAAGCCAATTGATGAAATTGCTCCAACAAGCATTGAACTTACATCTTTAGGCAATATAACTACTTGTAAAGTTGGTGAAAAGATTAATTTAGTTGCTGTTGTTAATCCAAGCAATGCTTCACAAAAAGTAGAATGGACAAGTAGTGATCCAAGTATTGCAACTGTAATACGTGGTATTGTTACACCTGCCAAAGAAGGTACAGTAACAATTACAGCAAATGCCAAAGGTTATGAAGATGTATATGCTACAATCGAATTAACATTCGAAAAAGCTGATGATCCGATTTTAACAAAAGATTGGCCAAATATGGAATATGCATCACATGCTGAATATGTAAGCGCAAGTGATGATGCCCCACTTAAAATTAAAGGTATTGTTGTCCACATTAGTCCAGAAAAAAATGGTAAAGTTAATTACATAATTCATAATGGTAATCGTGGATATTATATATATGCCCAAGATAATTTAGTATTCCCAGTAGAACTTGGTAAAGTTTATGAAATTGGTGGATTCAAGAAAAATTATAATGGACTTTGCGAATTAGTTGACGTTGAATATTTCAAAGAATTAGATGAAACAATTGTTGCTAACACAGAACCTTTAGGTGATGTTGATCCAACTAACTTAGATGCTATGAATGAATATCATACTTCATTTGTAAGCGGTAAAGCTGTATTTGAAAGTGTAACAGTTAGCACAAAAGCTTATAACTTCTATGCAACTTTAAATGGTAAATCTGCAACATTTAGAGTAGACCCTGCTTATATGGATGCTGAAGAATTTGAAGCAATTTCAAATATTTTATCAGCTGCAATTCCTGGTACTGAATTTGATTTTGTTGGTCTTGTAACTGCATTTGGTTATGGTAAAGCTGCACCACAAATTCAAATAACTAATAGCATATATCTTAAATTCGGTGATGTTTCACCTAAAGAATTATTAGATGCTGCACTTGCTAAGATTCAAATTTCAGAATCTGTATCATACTTAAAAGATCAAATTACTATTCCACAAGTAATTCCTGGATTTGATCAAATCAATATTTTATGGGAATCAAATAGTAATTTAATAGAAGTTAATACAGGTGCTGTATCACACACAGATGTTGATACTAATGTAACACTTAAAGTTACTTTATCATATGCCGGTATTGAAGTATCAAAAGAATTTAACGTATTAGTAGGTGCTATTAATAATAAAGAATATCAAGTAGTTGTTTCATTTGATTTAGATGATGCACTTGATGCAAGTTCTTATGGAAACTCTGATTCTAAACCATCTTACAAAGAAGGTGTTGTAGAACTTGGAACACCAGCTTATAAATGGTTATTAAGAAATGCGTTGATTGCTGCAACAAGTGGAGATAAATATCAAGATAAATTCTCAATTCGTGCTCAATCAGGTGCAAGTGCTGATGCTACTGCACGTATTGAAATTCAACAAGATGGTGAATATAATTGTGTAGAATTCTTAGCCGCAATCTATGGAAGTGATGCAGCTGGAATTAAAGTTAAAGTTGAATACTCATTTGATGGTGGTTCTTCATGGTCATCAACTGAATCAGTTACAATTGAAACTACATCACTTGAAACATATCAATTTGTTTTACCAGAAGGTGTTAAACGTATCGCAATCGTTGTTGTAGAAAACACAGGACGCCGTGTAAACATCGACGAAATCAAGTTATTAAAATAGGAGGAATAGTATAATGAAAAAACTAATAATTGCATTAAATGTTTTATTAATCTTATTTATCACTGGTTGTACTACAACTCCTGGTGGTAATAAAGGTGTTCAAACTCTTGAAATCATAAAAGATTTAACTATCGTTGATGAAATTGATTGTTTTGTTGGTGATGAAGTTGAATTAGATACAAAAATTAGTGATAATGCTAAAGAAAAAATTGTATGGGAAAGTTCAAATCCAAAAATTGCTAGTGTTGATGAAGAAGGTTTAGTAACTGTTCATCAAAAAGGAACAGTAATTATTTCAGCTTTCGTTAAAGATACACCATATGTTAATGATTCAATTTTCATTGATTCTACAAGAAAAATTGAACAATTAGGTGTAGGTTCAGGTCTTTCTAAAGATGATCCAATCTTCATTGGTAATGAAGGTGAAGATGAACCACTTGAAATTTACTTTATTGAAATGCAACATATTTATGCTGATTCAATTTTTATCAAAAAAGGTAATGTTGAAATTTTAATTGACTCAGGATATGAATATGATGGAACATTTGTAAACAAAGTTATTACAGAACATTGTGCTGATAATCGTCTTGACTTATTAATGTTATCACATAGTGATGATGACCATATTGATGGTTTAGCAAATGCACTTAGTACAGTTGATAATATTTCGTTAATGGTTGACTATGGTGGAAGTGGTACTGGCAATGCTTTACTTGCAAGAAATAAATATGTTCCACTTGGAATGCAATATCATTCAGCATATGATTCAGTAAATAAACTTAATGGAGCATCAGATGTTTACTATTTAACAGAAGAATTATACTTTGAAGTATTAAACACTGGTAACTATATTAAGAATACTGAAACAAGCGCTGGTAATGGTAAATCACTTGCAGTAATTTTCTACTATAAAGATTTCACATTCTTTACAGGTGGAGACTTAACAACTGCTAGTGAAAAAGATCTTCTAGCAAATGAAGATTTACCAGAAGTTACATTATTTAAAGCACATCACCATGGATCACATGGATCTAACTCACAAGAATTATTAGATACATTAAATCCAAAAGCTATTGCAATTTCAGCATCTCGTGCTAATCAATACCAAGCAAAACCTGGTGCACCATCTGAAAACAATACATATAACTTAAATGCTGCATCTGGTCACCCAGCCGCTGAAGCAATCGGAAGATTCTACAAAGCTCCAAGAATCTCTCAAAACTTAAATGTTTTCTGGAATGCTGTTAACGGTACAATGAAATTCACAACATATGGTGAAGATGACTTTACATTTAGTGGTAGTCCTACAATGAAAGGTTATTATGACCTATCACTTACAGGTGGTGTAGGTGTATGGAATCCTGAAATCAATGATTTCAACAACAAAGTTACAGGTGAAGAAAATAAACGTCTTCATGAAACTAAAGTATTTATCTTTAGAGATTATGTTCAATATTTACCTGATTGGGCTAAAAAAGAATACTTTGGACAATAATAAAATAATACCTCTTCTTTAAAGAAGAGGTATTTTCTTTACAAGTTTGTTGTTTTATTTACCAATTATTTAATTATCGTTTACAAAAATGACTTTATATGATATAATACAATAAATATGAAAGGAGGAGTAGTTATGAAAAAAAGATTAGGGATAATGATATTTATTGCGGTAGATTTTTTAATTTTATTAGCTGTAGTATTGATAACTTTTTCTCATACCAAAGATTATTACAAAGTTCGTTTTGACTTAAATGGTGGTGTCTTAATTAGTGGAAATTTAGAACAAACTATTCGTTTTGGTAATAATGCTATACCTCCTATTGTAACAAAAGATGGTGAAATATTCTTAGAATGGAGTGATGACTTTACTACGATTACGGAAGATAAAGTAATTTATGCTTTATGGGACCATGAATCAACATTTGGACTCGAGTTCGAAGTTCATTGGAATGGGAACTTTTCTTTAGTTAGTGGTGCATTTGATAGTATTACTGGTGATATTTACGTTAGTGCTTATTATCAAGAACGAAGAGTACTAGGGGTAAAAGATGGTGCATTCTTAAATTGTAATAGAATGAATTCAATAACTCTGCCTGATGGAATGTATTCTATCGGTAATTCTGCTTTTAATGGTTGTACATCACTAACATCAATTGATCTACCAAATTCACTTGTTTCTATTGGTGATAATGCATTCTCATTATGTAAAAATTTAACTTCAATTAGTTTACCAGATACGGTTGTTTCTATTGGGAAATATGCCTTTAGTGATTGTGAAAATTTAAAAACAATTGAGATTGGTTCTAATATTGAAGATATTTGTGGAGAAACTTTTTATGGTATGCATTCACTTGAAGAAATTATTGTAAGTGATGATAACCCGTATTATCAATCAATCGATGGTAATTTATATTCGAAAGATGGAAAAACGTTAATTAAATATGCTACTGGTAAAAAAGATGAAGTATTTATGATGCCTGATAGTGTTGAGGTAATTTCGGAGTTTGCGTTTGATAATGCAGTTAACTTAAAAAAGATTAATATTTCCAATAATCTTTACGAAATAAAATCAAATGCAATCTACCAATGTGAAAATATTGAGTATACAAATCTTGATGGAATATCTTATATTGGTAACGATACTAATCCATATTTAATATTATTAAGTGCAAATGAATTAACACAAGAAAATGTTGTTTTACCAGAAAATGTAAAAATTATATATCGAGATGCTTTCAAAGACTGCACGATGATACAAACACTAGAAATTGGTAAAGGGTTAAGATCAATTGGTGATGGAGCTTTTGCCGGATGTACAAGTCTTAAAGAAATTCAATTACCTGTTACTTTAGTAAGTATAGGCGCAGGTGCATTTTATAGCTGTACTAGCTTAGAAAAAATTAATATTCCAAGTAATGTTACAAAGTTAGGCCATAGTGTATTTATTAATTGTATTAATTTAAAAGAGGTAGTACTTTCCAAAAATTTAGAATTAATTGATGAGAATGCATTTTATAATTGTCCTAGTTTAGAAACAATTGAACTTCCAAATACTTTAGAAGAAATTGGTGCATCAGCATTTTATGGTTGTATAAAATTAAAAGAAATGAATGTGCCTAAAAATGTTAAAAAAATTGGAACTGGTTTTATTCAAAACTGTCAATCTTTACAAAAATTAGCTATTCCATTTATTGGACCTGAGGTTGATAGCACATCAAATGCACATTTTGGATATTTCTTTGGCTCTACACAATATAGTAGTCAAGAAGTTGACATTCCTTCAACTTTAGTAAGTGTTACAATTTCAAATGAAGTAAAAATTAATTCTTTTGCGTTTTACTATTGTAAAAGTTTAAAAGAAATATATCTTCCCAAGACTTTAAGAGAAGTTGGTGTATCAGCCTTTATTGGATGTACTAATTTAAAAAAGACATATTTTGCGGGAAATGCGGATGAATGGTGTAACATTTCATTTGGTGATACAGCCGCTTTACCAAATTATTATAGTCAAACAGTTTACTTTTTAAATGAAAACAATGATTATGAACTAGTAGAAGAAATCGTATTAACAGATCGAGTATCTGTGATTCATGATTATCAGTTTGCACATTTCGGTGATTTAAAAAGAATTGTTATTTCTAATAAAGTAAAAGAACTTCCAGTATCAACATTTAGAAGTTGTAAAGCTTTAGAATCTGTTTATATTGGTGATAGTGTGGAAACAATTTATTATGATGCTTTTCATTTATGTCCATTAATTCAAGAATTTGAAGTATCTAGTAATAATCAATACTTAATGTCACATAATGGTAACATTTATTCAAAAGATGGAAAAACTTTGTTTTTCGCAAACAAATCAATCTCAAATACTAATTTTGAATTATTAGATAGTGTAGAACGTATTGAAAAATGTGCATTTTATAATAATCCAGTAAAGACAATTGTATTTTCTAAGAACTTAAAATCAATTGGTGAATATGCTTTTTATGGTTGTGAGGCATTACTTGATTTTGTATTACCAGAATCCCTTGAAATTATTGAACAATACAGTTTTTATGGCTCAAAACTTATTGAAAATATTGTTATTCCTAATTCAGTAACTGTTATTGGTCCAAATTCCTTTTATGGATGTACAGGCTTGATAAGTGTAACATTATCTAGTAAGATGGAAGAGATCGCAACATCACTTTTTTATAACTGTACTTCTTTAAAAACAGTTTTAATGCCTGATAGTATTAAATCAATCGGCAATTCAGCATTTAGAAATTGTCGTCTTTTAGAAAATATCATCTTATCAAACAATTTAAGATCAATTGGATCATATGTCTTCTCAGGATGTATTAAATTAACAAATCTTTATATTCCTATATCAGTTCAGTCAATTGCACGTTACGCAATTTATAACTGTCCAGTCTTAAATATTAAATGTGAAGCTGAACCAATACCCGATGGTTGGCATCAAAATTGGGCAAGAGGATATGATACACTTGTTTGGAGCGTTGAAAATCCAAGAAAGAGTAAATAAAATGGAACAAGCAATTAAATTATTAAAAGAAAGTATTAATCAATTACCTTTTAAAAAAGAAATTAAAGTATATGGCTGGCAAAATGATTTTGATCATACATTAATTCAAAGTGTATGTAAATATTTGTTTGAAGATTTTGAGGTTATTTCAAATCTTGCAAGTATAGATAATGAAAATCGTCCTGGTAATATTAAACCCAAATATTATATTACAGTCCATGATACAGGAGATACAAATCCATGTCATACGGCTAAATTTTGGTCAAATACTGTCCGCGATGAGTATTGGGAACAAGGTAAGTATGCATGTAGTTATCAATATGTAGTTGGTAACGATGGTATATATCAACAAATTCCTGATAATGAAGTTGCGTGGCATGCAGGAGATACTACTAAGTTTGATTATAAATTATATCCAACTAATATTTTAGGCACAAATAAAAATCCTAAAATTACAATATCTAGTGATGGATACTTTGAAATTGATCAAGTTAAATCGAACATTTTAGCACCACGTATTTATAAAGAAAAAGATGGCGTTGTCTTATTAGATAGATTAGCTAGAACCGAAGATCTTAACGATCAAAGTATTTTGTGTAAACTAATTGATGGTGTTTATTATTTAGGTGAAGTATATTTTAATGAAACGTACGAGCTTATTGCGAATAGAGGTGGCAACAATAATTCGATTGGTATTGAGTCTTGTGTAAATGGAGGTACTGATTTATATTACACATGGCAAAAAACTGCTAAGCTTGTCGCAAACCTTCTATATAAATACAATTTAAATTTTGAAGATGTTCGTCAACATCATTATTATAGTGGTAAAAATTGTCCTGAGACAATGCGTGAAAATAAAATGTGGGAACATTTTATGAGTTTAGTCATTACAGAATATGAGTTTTGTAAACTACTATCAAAAGGATTTAAATTTAAGCTAATACCACTTAGTGATAATGTAAATGAACTAGGTCGTATAACTAACTTTGATCAACCAATTAAATTTCAAATAGAAGTTTCTAAAAAAGGTCAAACAGAAATTTTAAATTTTACATTATAAATAAAAGATCTAAATTAGATAAACTAATTTAGATCTTTTTTACTTTTAATCAAAGTTTAATAAACTATTGTAAAAATTTTTAAAAAGTGATATAATAATTAAAAACAATAATATATTAGGAAGGTCTATATGAAAAAGATTAAACACATTATAGTTCTTGTTTTATCATTAGTATTATTAACCGGTTGCCCAAGCAAGGATCATACACATAATTTCATTGATGGCAAATGTGAATGTGGAACTGTCTTAAACGATCATAATCATGTCTTTAATGAAAATGGTTGGTGCGACTGTGGAATAACAAAAAGTGAATTCGAAGGTGGACATATCCATGAATATGATGAATATGGTTATTGTAAGTGTGGTCATACCCAAATACATTTTCATCAATTTGATGTTAATGGAAATTGTGAGTGCGGCTATGTTGCCAGCAAAGTATATTTAGTAACATATTTAAACGATTCAGGTGAAATATTCCATAGAATGTATGTTGAAGAAAATACAAGTGCTTATATTCCTTTTAAACCAACTAAGTATGGATCAATTTTTGTAAAGTGGGATCAACCAATTGATGTTGTGACACGCAATATCGTTGTAAGACCAATTTTTAGAGAATCTACATCTAATGATAATTTAGAAAATGTTTATATTACATATACGCTTTCTAAAAATAAAACTTATTATATTGTCACAAAAATTGTAAATCAAAATAACAATTTTAACTACCATATTATAATACCATCTACTTATAATGGATTACCAGTTCAAGAAATAAATGCAGATATGTATCTTAATTCTGATATTTTAACATTAACAATACCTAAATCAATTACAAGAATTAGAAAACTAAATTTTTTAAATAGTTGTACGTGTAATACTTTAAAGTATGAAGGTACACTAGAAGATTGGATGAAAATTTATTTTACTGACGAATTATCAAATCCACTTATTAATTGTGATAGCCTACATGTACTTGATCAAAATGGACAAATGAATGAAGTAGTAGACTTAGTTATTCCAGAAACAATCAAAAATCTTAATATACATCAATTTTATGGTTTAAAAAACCTTAAGTCTTTAACACTACCAAAATCAATCCAATCTATTGATAGTAAAAAACTTGGAATTGGTTATATTGAAAAACTCTATTATAAAGGTGATGTTCAAGATTGGTGTAAGATAACTTTAGCTAACTCAATGTTTGAAAATGTTGACCAAGTATATTTCACAAATTCAGAAAATGAGTCTTATTTAATAAAAAATCTTGTGATACCAAGTAGTGTAAAAACAATTGGTGCTTATCAATTTTCTTATTTGAAACTGCTAAAAACTGTAGAGTTTAGCGAAGGACTTGAAAATATTGATGAGAGTGCATTTAAAGGATGTGAAAGACTTATAAATGTCGATTTACCAAATAGTTTAATAAGTATTGGCAATAATGCTTTTGATGAATGTTCATGGCTTGAACTTGTCAAAGTTAAATCAAATGTCGAACAAGTTGGATCATATGCTTTTGGTGATGAAATTTATACTTACGTAATCGTTGATGCAGCTAGTCCGTCAAGCGGTTGGAGTAATACATTAGGTAATGTTAATATATGTTATAATAATGAATTTGACCGAATTATTAATGTTTTTGATTCAAAATATTTAGTATCTGATAAAACAAAAAAAGCGCTTTTGATTAAATATAACGGCAATGATTACCGTCATACAGTATTATCAACAATTGTTTATGATGGCATTACATATAATGTTGAAATTATTGGTCAATATGCATATATGAATAATCAAGTATTTATATATGTTACATTCGAAGAAGGAATCAAAGAAATTAGAAAAAATGCTTTTGAAAACTGTACTAAGTTATTAAGTGTAAATTTACCTAAGAGTTTAGAAATCAAAGGTGAAAATATTTTTATCGGTTGTGAGAAGTTAATTAATAGTGATTTACTAAATTAAGAGGAGTGTAAATATGAAAAAATTTATATCTATCTTAACATTATTTATTTGTTTATTTAGCTTAACATCTTGTTTCAATGGTGGCGTTTCCAAACCTAAAACAGGAAGAAGAGTAAGGGAAATTACTCTTACTAAATTAAATAATGAAATAGTTACTATAAATAAGAAAACAGATCCTATAATAGTATATCAAACCATAGAAGAACTTTATAAAAATGAATTTTGTTTTGAATATTATGGAAGTTATAAAATAAAAGAAGACGATATGCCAAGCAATAGAAGTAAAGGTCTAGTTGTTCGTCATGATAACTTAGAATACAGTACTACTATTAATAAGTTTAAAAAAATAAATAATTATCACTATTATGAAAAAAAATATAATGCAGATAAATTAAATTTTTTCAATATTAATTTGTATACATTAAAAGATCAACCATTATATGGTTCTGCAAGTGAAAATAACTTGCGTTATGCATTTATAAATAATGGCGAAGAAGTAAGAAGTACATTTCCGTCTAATGTGAATATGACAGAAAAAGATTCTAAAAAAATATGTGATTATTTACTATATGCGGACAATGTTCAACAGTTGTCTATAAAAGAAGGTTTACTCGGTGGATTATATAATGAAAATTTATGTGAGAACTTTGAATATAAATTTATTTTAACGAAAAATTACATTATATTTAAAGTTAAACAACCATATGGTTTTCCAGAATCATATTTACCAACGGAAGCAATTAAACCAAATGGCAAATTTGTAAAAGAAATATATTTTAATATTAATACTTTTCAAATTGATTATGTGAAGACTAAAGCTGATATTTATCATAATTTATTTAAACCAAATCTTCAGATGAAATATTTTTATGTTATATCTAGAGTTGATATGGATTTGGTTAATTCCGACATCGAAAAGTTAAAACAATATACAAAAGAAAATACGGTTTTATCAAGTAATAATTATTAAAACTTTAATTTTTTAATGTATTGATAAGAGGTATAAAATGATTAAAAAAGTAAGATTCGTTATATTGATTATAGTATCACTTGTAATTGGTTTATTACTAACAAATACCATTTTAGATATTATTGAGTTTGATAAAGAACCTGAAAAAGATTTATTATATAGTAAAATCAAATTACAATGTGATGAAAATGGTAAGTTCAAAGTAATGGTGCTTGCGGATGTCCATGCCCATGGAAAACTACCAGATGTTGTTTTAAATAATATAAAAGTATTAGTTGATAAAGAAAAACCAAATTTAATTATTTTTACTGGTGATAATACGATTTGTAGTTCAACTATTCAGCTTCAACAATCACTTAAATCAATGACACAATATATTGAATCATTACAAATACCTTGGTGTCATGTATATGGTAATCATGATGATGAATCAGGCATTTCAAAAGAGATTCAACAAGGTATATATGAATCATTTAAATATTGTATATCAAAAAGTAGTAATGAAGAATTAAGTGGTGTTGGTAATTACGTTTTACCAATATACAAACATAATAGTGATGAAGTGTTATCTCTTGTTTGGTGTTTAGATTCTGGTACCTATTTAAATAGTGAAGATGCTAAAAAGAGTCCTGATGTTCTTTATCCTGATTTAGTTGATTCACCATATGCTTATATTCAAAAAGATCAAATCGACTGGTACAAAACAACATCTATGAAGCTAGAACAACAATTTGGCCACAAAATTCCATCATTAATGGCTTTTCATATTCCACTCCAAGAAACATACTATGCTTGGTGTCAAAGAGATTCTTTAGAAGAATGGAATGGTGAAAAAAACGAAAGTGTCGCCGCATCTAGATTTAATTCAGGCCTATTTGATGCTTTAGTTGAAAGACAAGATGTTTTAGCAGTCGTTAACGGTCATGATCATATTAATGATTATATGGTTAAATATAAAGGAATCAAACTGTGTTATTCACCAAATGTTAGTACACTTACTTATCATGATTCTTATATGATGGGTAGTAGAATATTTATCTTTGATGAAAATAATCCAAATGATATTGAAACTTATGTAACACACTTATTTAGATAATAAAAAAAGGCTGGTTTTACCAGCCTTTTATTCTTTACCAAACAATAAAGTAGTTACTTTAGAAATAATGACTCTAAAAGGTTTAGTTAGAGTATCTATATATTTATCTAAGAATCTTAGATAAACTTTATTAATGGTTTTGATTCTTATTAAATCAATTAGAAAACATATCATAAATACTAATAAACAAACACCTATAGAATATGGAATTAACCAATAAGAATATTGTAGTGTTGCATTTTTAAATAAGGTTTCCCAAAGAAACGGACGTATAAAATTACTCTCATGTATTAAATATCTACCAAATGTAGTAGAAGATACAAGATTAATCAATTTATTAGTTTTAATATTAGTATGAACAAATACCATAAAAAGGGTTACTGACATTAAAAAAATACTTAGTTTGTTTTGGCTATATAAATATGTTGAATAATACTGTAATACAGGAATTTTGTTACTTAGTAATACCATAACAATTGTTGATAAGAATGTAATAGAAGTAACAATTACAAACATTAAAAGAAAATGATGACGTTTAAACTTTGGATTAAATCCGTATAATCTAATATATCCAGCTACAACATATAATGTAATAAACCAAGTCAAATTATTGCCTTCAAAATCTCTTGATAAAATAGTTGGTATAATTGACCAAATAATAACTAATAACAATAAGATTATTTGATATGTTGATTTATTTATTTTAGTAAGTAACATATTAATAAATGGATGTAACAAGAACAATACAAAATATGTGCTTGCGAACCACCAACTCTTTGATAATACTGGAATAAGATGTGGAAAAAGCGATGAAAAACTAAATGGGACATCTAAAAAAAGTACAAAAATAAAATAAATCAGAACTGAATAAAAAAACATTTGGCCCCATAATTTTAATAATTTTTTAATATTGAAAAGTGGACCTTCTGTATTAATCAAAAAATATCCCGATATTAATACAAATAGATTTACGCCAAGTTTTCCACCTAGTAACATAAAGTCTAACCAAAAACGGTTAAGACTAGAATCAGTTCCAAGAAATATAAATTTTCCATGAACAGAAAAATGATGAAAAATGATTAATAACATCGATATAATTCTAAGTAATTCGAAACTACTATTACGTGCACTTTTTTTATTTATTATTATATTTTCCATATAACTACCTCTATAAAATATCTTGTATATTATATCACATTTAAAATTAAATTTGTTGTTTAATAAAAGAATATAGTTAACAATAAATTGACTAATAAATTTTATAATGCTATAATGTATTGAAATATTTTAATAGGAGTCAACTATGTTTATTTTGGTAGTTTTGTTTTTATTAATTGTTGGATTAGTATTATATAAAATGTTATGTTTATATGTTGATGAACATAGCACGATATTAAAAGAGGTAAAGTATCTTAATGAAAAATATAAGTTTTATGATATCTTAGAGTATAAATACATCCACCTTTATGATAATGAACATTCGTATAATGAAATATCACCTAAAGATTATTTGATATATCAATTAATGTATGAAAAAAATAAAGTAAAAGAAGATATTGTTAAAACAATTGATAACTTACATATGTATGAAATGTATACATACGATCTTGAAGAGTTAAAAAAGCTAGATCCATTTGATCAACCAAATAATAAATATATTGTATTGTTAACAAAAAAGATTATTGAAAAGAAATTTCAAGCACTAGTATTAAAACCTACTATTGAATTTAAAATTGTTGTTATAGTACAACAAACGACAATTAATGGACATCCAGTCGCTTTAAAAAAAGCTGTATTTGATGTTCTAGAAATAGAAGATATAATTGCAAGATTAAATGATAAAACTTATGACCGATTTAATGATCATGAAATTTGGAATTCATTATGTAAAGTAGAAAGAGGTAAAGTTTCGAACAAAATGCGTTTTTCGATATATGATCGAGATGGACATCGCTGCAGAAAATGTGGTAGGTTTACTAATGATTTAGAAATTGATCATATTATACCAATTTCTAAAGGTGGTAAATCGACTTATGATAATTTACAAACTTTATGTAGGTCATGTAATCAACAAAAATCAAACTATATTGAAAGAAATACTTTTGGTGTAGATTCTAATACTCTGATTTGTCCTAAATGTGGTGCACCACTTAAACTAAAAAAAGGTAAGTATGGTTCTTTTTATGGATGTATGAACTATCCTAGATGTACATATATTAAAAATAGATAATTTATTATGACAAACTAATATATGTTAAAGTTTAGATATAAATGATGCTGAAAGTAAAATATTAAAACCTAAATAATTAAAAAAATAAGTAAATTATAAAAAACATATATAAATATTTTGACATTTGTAACATTTGGTGTTATAATGTTAGAGGTTGGATTGGTATATTAAAAGTACGGTATTATATTCCAATTTGGCTGTATTTACTATAATTAATGGGGAAAAAAAGGGTTCGAACTATAGAGCCCTTTTTTGCTATTTATATGTTTTTTAATAATAAAATTTAAATTATGTGTAAAAATAAATAAAAATTTCGTCTTATTAAGTGAAAGATCTTTTAAATTATAAAGGAGAGTAAATATGCCTTTAGAGAAAAAACTGTTGCATGCAATAAAATCTAATAATAAAGAAACAATTGATAATGTATTTGAAATGATCTATTATGAGTATTCAAAATTAGTAGCTTATATTATTAGTAGATATGTAGAAAGAATTGAAGATATAGAAGAAATAGTCAATGATGTTTTTATTTCTTTTTATAATGCTTCTACACAAAAAGAAATCAAAGATATTAAATATTATTTAGTTACTTCTGCTAAAAATAAGTCAATTGATTTTTACCGAAAGAAAGCTAATAAATTAGATGTTTGTTATAACGAAGAAAATGTATTTGATTATGTTGAGAGTAGAGATTCAATATATGGAGATTTACTAAATGAAATGAAGAAATTCTTAACAGAAGAAGAGATAAACATTATAATTTTACATTTAGTATATAACTATACATTTAAAGAATTGTCTGATAAATATCATAAACCTATATCAACGGTTGCTGCTACATATAATAAGGCTCTTAAGAAATTTAAGAAAGGATCAAATAAAGATGAAAGTAAATAATCTATTAACAAGAGAAAATAACTTTGAGTCAAATTTTTCGAAGATTAGAGATAATGAAAAATATCAAAGTATACTTGCAAAATTTGAGAATAAGAAAATGAAGTATCGTAAATTAAAACTTGTATTATATACTGTGTCAGTAATATTAGTAACTTCTTTTTCAACTATCGTAATTCATAATCTTATCAAAGATAATACAGATCCAGACATTTTAGATACTGGTAAAAAAGATGATGATTTAAATCACCAAGTTGGTAGTGTTTATCCAGGGAAAGCAAAAAATATTGTACAAAGTGGAATATTTGATAAGTTAATATGTTTTGGTCCGGAAGTTTATCTTAATTTATATCAAGCAGATACTATATTAAATAGTAATATGATAAGTGAAAACGATAAAGTTGCTTTAAAAGAATATCTTTTAAATCAACAAAATGAAAAAGCAGGACATATAAATTACTTTGTTGTTTACTTTGGCATAAAAGATGATAAAGACATAATATTATTAGTTGATGTTTCACCTATTAATAATGGTGCTAAATCATTTTATTTTGAAAGCAACCTAAATTATCGTTTTGAATCAATTATAAGTGATTTAGAACAAATGACTAATACAACAATTACTGATGAGTTTTTACAAGACGCAAAATATGAAAATGGTAAACAAGTCGCAGGAATAATACTTGATTTTAATCAAGATGAAAATGGCGTTAATATTCCTTATTATAAAGTCATAATTAATGATCAAGTATATGTTTTAAACAAATAACTATTAGTAAAATATTTTAAATATCTAATGATATATATAACAAATGAAATTTTGAAAAAAGTTATTTAATTATTTTGACTTTATCAAAATTTGATGTTATAATATTAATGGTTGGTTTAATGTGTGTCAATGTAGGTGTGTGTTTTTAATCTTATCGAAATTTTTTGTTAAATTATTGTAAAATATGAAATTGTGGACCCGGTTTATTCGGGCCCATTTTTTGTTCTAAATAATATTCTAAAACTTTGATTATTTATAATAAATTGTAATAATATTTATTGGCAAAAAAGTTAATCGTTTTGCGTTAAAAACAAAAAATATTTTGTTTTATTAAGTGAGGATATCCTATAAGATGTTGGAGTTTAATATGAATTATGAAAAAGAATTTACAAAAGCAATAAAAAGAAATGATGTTGAAAAAATAGAAGAACTATTTGAAAAGTTGTATCTAGATTATGGGAAGTTAATAGGATTTGTTATCACAAAGTATGTAAGCAGAAAAGAAGATGTTGAAGAATTAGTAAATGATGTATTCTTACAGTTTTCAAAAGTTTTATTTAATATAAAACTAGAAAATATAAAATACTATCTTGTTACTTGTGCTAAAAATGCTGCTATTAATTTCTTAAAAAGAAAAGATAATAAACTCTTAGTAGAATATAATGAAGAGTATGTTATAAATACAAATGAATCTATAAGTGATAACACTAAGTATTATGAACTTATACATGATATGGAAAAGTATTTATCTTTATTTGAAATAAATATTATTATTCTTCATTCAGTTTATGAGTATTCTTATAAAGAACTTGGGGTTAAGTATCAAAAACCAGCATCTTCGATTAACTCTATATATCATAGAGCAATCGATAAATATAATAAAAGGAGGATAACAAATGATTAACTCTAAAATTAAAAATGATAATTTTATCAATCTTGATTATAACAAGATTAGAAATGAAATAAATGGTAATATTGAAAGTAATATTAAAACAGTAAAACCTAAAAGAATTTATTTTAATAAGGCTTTATATATGAGTTTATCAATATTTGTTCTTTTTGGAATAACTTTATTTTCTACAATTTTTACATGCAAAAAATATATTATAGCAAATCATGAATCGCATTCATCTAATTGTGCCATCTGTAATAAACAAGATCCAGGCGTATCTGAACCAGGTGGTGAACAAGGATTAATATCATCAAGTAAAGTATCATTTGAATCAATGATGTTAAAAGAATATGATTTATGTGTTGCGTTTTCTGGAAGATATGCGGCAGGAACAAATTACATTCCACTATCAAAAATATTATTAACTGATTTATTAAAAGAAGAAGATAAAAATGAATTGATTAATGAATTTAATTTAAAAAAAGATGTACTTGATTATAGCGTTTATTGTAATTTTTATTTAATAATCGATAATCAAAAAGATTATGTTTTTATTAAACAGTTAAACGGTGAATTTAAAGAATTTATATTTGAAAGTAATTTGTCATATGATTTTACTTGTGTCATTGATGAATTTGAAACATTATCAAATGTCACACTAACTAAAGAGTGGTTAAATGATAATGAATACGATACTATGGGAAATCTTACAACAGGTATTAGTATTTACTTCACTGAAATAGAACCAGGTGTATATAAAGAATATTATACAGCTATTATTTATAATAAAATGTATGTAATAAACAAATAAAAAATGTTTTCGAAAATATAATAATTATATATATGTTTTTAAATCTTAATTCAATCCATTTTAGAAAAAAGTAGTTTAAATATTTTGACTTTGTCAAAATTTGGTGATATAATGGTTATGGTTGGATTAAATATTATTATATGTGGGAGTATGTAATTTTAATCTTAGCACGATTTTTTAACAATTCAAGGGGAAAAATGAAATAATGGGCCCGGATTATTGGGGCCCTTTTTTTGTTTGCTTGGGGAAAATTAGACAATATTTAGTTAGTGTGCAACTAATGCTATTAAAAGCAAACAATCCTAATTACAATTACATTAGTTTAAGACAATGTAAAAAAATACTTTAAAATTTAAGGAGAAAGTTATGAATTTAACATTACAAAAAATTGATAATATAGTACAGAAGAAAATTTATATATATGAAATACTATGCGAAAAAAATGATGAAGAAAAGTGTTCTGATTTTTCATATTTGAATGAATTATTAGAAGAAATGAATAATCAAATAGATACGCTAAAAAAGCATGTTTCTACAAATAGATGGTACTCAATAGAACGGATGAACTTTAATAACGATTATACGGAAATTAAATTAATAAACTGTAAGTATAATTATAGACCGAATTTAATAGATATTAGAACAAAAATTGAAAGGGCTTCTCCTAAGAGTGCAGATGAAGGAGATAAAGAGAGCACACATGCATTAATTAAGAATAATTTAGTTGCGTTTGAATATAGAAGAAGCGGAACAAGTATATCAGTGTTTAATATGATTTTAAATGAAATATGGAATAGTATTAGAGCAAAGTATGATTCTAATATTAAAAGAATAGTATTGAAACAAATACTTGAAAAGAACTTTTTTGATATTATCAAGAAATCTAAGAGAATCAAAAATGTAAAATTTGATGTATTTTGCACAAACAGTGGATCAGATTATTATAATTTATATAATGAAAAAACAATGCATGAAACTTATTGTATAGAATATAAGGCTAAAAAAAGACAATCTATTGAGAAACAACCTCTGTTAGATAAAATAGAAGGATTATTTATAAACAAAGAAGTTTCCAAAGTAACAGTTGATGTAGATGATGAAGAAAACAATAAAAGAATAATTAATTCAGATGTTTTTGCAAAACAAATTTATATTTATGTTAATAAAAATGATAATGGTGAAGTAATATCTGAAGATATTTTTCAAAAGATGAGTGAATTAATATGAGATGGATATTCAAGCACATAGGTAAATTATTATACTTTGAACCAATAATTATTTGGATACGATATTTGAAAACCATTAAATTCCAAACATATATTACAAATGTTTTAATACCAATACTTGTTAGTATGACATATATGTTGTGTTATCGTAAAAAATTTAAAATAATTGAAATTGATTTATTTACTATAAGTTCTATTTTAATAGGATTTTGTTCATCAATTTTAATAATGTTATATTCTATTGAAGGAAATGCAATAAATAAATTAAAATCAACAATGCTTGGTAACAAATATAAGATATCATTATATGAAGCCTTGATATATAAGTTTTCATTTATAAATTTGAATTTAATAGTATTATTGTTAATTGAAATTTTAGGATATTTTTTTGTATTTCGTTCAAATTTAATATATTTTACAATAGTTCTATTTCTGCTACTAAATATTTTAATGACATTCATTGAGTCGTTAACAAATGTTGTTTTTGGTTTGAAACGAAGTTAACAAGGTTTTACAAAACTTGTATTTTTAAAATATCATTAAGTCAAAGCAAAGGTTAAACATTGTAAATTTATATCACGTGAGTTTACACTTTTGTCTCTACGAAAAAGTGAGCAAAAGTTGATGAAAATGATTAAAAACAATGAAAAATATGTAAAAAGCAAGTTAAAACATAAGAACAATAAGTGAGATTAATTAAAAATCTATAATCTTTTATTAAGAAAATCATCGAGATATTTAGTTAATGTGAATTTAGAACATCACGATGAAAAGTCTGTGATGAGACAACTTAAATTGAAGAATAAAAGTTGTTTAATAAAGTAAAATTGGCTTTTAAAAGAAGGAGAACAAATATGCAATATGATGAATTTATAAAAATTAGTTTACATAATCATTTTGGAGGTAAAGGTGCGGATAGAGAATTGAACTCTACAACACAATATTCTTTTGATTTAGCATATGCAAAGTCGCAGATAAATTCTGCTAAAACTAATGGTTTTGAAATAATCGGCTTAACAAATAAAAATAAATTTTCTGCAAAAGATTATGGCAATTTAAAAACTTATTGCGACTCAAAAGATATCTTATTACTTCCAGGTGTCGAATTTGATTTAGTAAATGATTTAAAATTAGAAGCAAAGGATCAAAAATTTTTACATACTGTTGTAGTTTTTTCTCCTGATATAGATTTGAATGAATTAGAATCGAAAATTGATAAATGTATTTGTAATAACAAAATCAACGCAATAACCATCGATGATTTAGTAGATGATATTCTACAAAAAAAATGTATAATTATTCCTCATGGAGAGAAACAACAAAAGAAGGAAAGAGGCATCAAAGATAATATATCACAATTTAAACAACTTTCTGATATGGCATATTATATTCCGATTATGATTGAGGATAATAAAAAGATACATACAAAGATTTTAAAAGCCCAATTAACTGATGAATTGAGTGAGGAAAATTATAAATATATATATGTAAATGTACCATCTGTATCTGCTGCTGATAGACTGGATTTTTCCGAAATAAAAGAGCCGACTTTTTTATGGGGCGAAAAGTCATTTGATTCATTATATTTTGCATCTATTATGGGTCAAACGAGAATAATGAGAGATGCTGATTTGAATACTAAAGTAAAATATATTAAGAGAATTGAAATAATAAATAAAGGAGGCACACTGCAAGATTGTGCTTTAGAATGTTCTCATGGTTTAAATACAATAATAGGTAACTCAGGAAGTGGTAAAACATTATTATTGAACTTAATTAATAAGAAATTAACAGGGAATAATTTAACATCTGCAGTTAGTTCTAGTAAATGCAATTATGATGATTTATATGAAAATAGTGAAATAAGAATATATGATAATGAAGATAAAGAGATTAACGAAAAAGATGTAAATGTTTTTGAAGGTGAAAATCTATATAAGCAAATTATTTCTACATTATCTTCTGATAAAGCAGAGTTACTTGAGTTACTAGATGTGCATCCTAATTTTACAAAATTTGATAAAATATTCGAAACTTTGAATAATGAGATTAAGAATTTTATTAGCAATAGATTAGAAAAGAGAGAATGTGAGAGTAAGTTAGAAAAACAAATAAAACTTTTTAGCTCATCTATAGAATTTCTTAAAGTCAATAAAGTGTCTGAAAAATATGTAGAATATATAAAAAGTTCAATTATTAATACAAAAATTCAAAAAACTGAAGAGTTTATTGCTGAATATGAAAATGATTTTAAAAATTTTGATTCTTCATTTAAAATATTAAAGACTTTATTAGAAAAATATGGTGTAAACAATATAGTTGAATTAGAAAAAATATGTAAGGAGTTTATCAAGCAAAATACATTAAAAACATTAAATGAAAAGCAAAATTTAATTAAACATAATACGAAATCTGAAATAGATAATAAAATGTACGAAATTGTTGGGCTATATAATAGTACGGTAGGTAATAAACATAAATCTGTTCTAGAATCAAAACAAAACGTAGAAAATGCAACAGAAGAAATTATAAAATGTTTGAAAAAATTAACGATTCTTGATCTTCAATTAAGAGTACCATTCATTAATTATGATGATTTATTTAGTAGTATTGAATTAAATGAAAATGATAATTCACGTTTATCGAATATTAAAATTAAAAGTGAATATGGATATGATGAACTTCAATATTTATTTAATCCATCTGTTGGGAGTTCACAGTTAAAAGTAAATAAGTCACAATTCAAAAAAATATTTGAGAATGATAAGAAAATTAATATAACTAAAAAAGAAGACATTAAAATGATTCTTGAAGTCTTTCTAGAAAATTTAGAAAATAATATTTATAACTTTATAGAACCTATTAAAAAAGATATTATTAATTATGATATAGAAATAAAAAATCTTGATGGAGCATTTCAAAATATCGCATCTTTAAGCGCTGGACAATTAAGTAAAATATATATTAAGTCATTAATTGATAATAAAATGAAATTATATGAAAATAATGCAATAATTGTCTACGATCAACCAGATAATAATCTAGAAAAGAAATTTATATTGGATATTTTATGTGATAAATTAGTTGAGTTAAAAAAATCGTATCAAATATTTATTACAACACATGAACCATTACTTGTAGTTAATGCTGATTCAAATACCATTATACAAGCAGTTAATGAAAAAATTGTAGGTGGTAAAAATTCAATAGTCTATAATAATTTAAGTTTTATAACTAAAACATCTAAGGACAACGTTGTGAAGGAAATTGCAGAAATTATAGATGGTTCACATGATGCTATTAAACTAAGAAATCAAATATATGGAGGCATGAAAAATGAATAAATTAATAATAACTGAAGAAGGTAAAATTACATATAATAATCAAAATGTTGAAAATGTAAACACAGATTTTTTATATGGAATTTTTATTCAAATGCTTAAAGGAAACGTTAATATTGAAGGTGATGATAAGAATCAAATATTTCAGTTGTTTAAAAAAATGGATGAAGAGACAAAAGATGGTGCTCAGTTTAAAGAATTTTGGAAAAAGCAAAAAGAAGAATATATTAAGTTAGAAGCACAAATTGTAAATATTGATTCAAGCAATTAAGTGATAATAAACATTAATTATGAGGATTTAAATTAAAGGACAAAATAATGAGATGTTTATATTGTAATAAAGAATTTGAAAAAGGCAGTGAGGAACATATTGTACACAACGCTATAGGGGGACTACTAACATCAGATAAAATATGTTGTCATGATTGTAATAATATGGTATCAAAAAAAATAGATGATGGTTTTTGCAAAATTTTTAGTCCATTCTCTTCAATTCTTAATTTAAATAAAAGCCACGGAAAAAATTCAAAGCCCTCTTATGAGGTTTTAATTGAGTACGAAGGGAAAAAATATACTGCAATATATAAGGGGAATACTTTTGTAGATTGTGTAAAGCTAAAAAAAAAGTTAAGGCAAAATATAACTGATGAGATAATAAGCAAATTTAAAATCATTGGTATAAAATTTAATATTCAAAATAATACCTTTTATAACGGAATAAGGAAAATTGCAATAAATTTTGCTTTAAACAATAATATTGACAAAAGTATTATTCAAAATTTAAATATAAGCGATGAGCAATTAGAATTAAATCAAATGGTTATACCTTTTGTTCCCCTTACATATATAGACCAATATATAGAAGCTGGGACTGAAGATGAAATATATCATTCACTAATACTTTTTATATCGAAGAAAAAAATGTGGTGTTATATTGAATTATTTAGTACATTTAAATTTTATGTATTATTAAATTCATGTATAAAAGAAGATGATAAATTAATCGCAAGTTATTGTCAATTTATTGAAAAACAAGATAGATCACCAAAGACGTTCCATGTAAGAAGACCAAAAGACGCATTTACTCTATCAAGAATTTATAATGTTGAATGTACTTTAGATATAGACGAGTTACATAAAAGAATTAATAAATCTATACAAGTAAAAGATTATTTAGAAGATTTTTATGTTAGAAATTACAGGTTATCACTATGTGATCTTCAAGAGTATTTTCTAGAGAAAAGCGGTGACAAAGAAAGATTAAAAATATTTTTAATTGAGAGAAAATACTATTTTGAAGAATTAGAATATGGTGAAAAAATTTTAAATAAAAATAGATTTAGAATATTATTACCAAAGAATAAATCTTATCCTGAAGAAATTATTA
>JAZOLG010000033.1:0-12161 GCA_045652765.1 Bacilli bacterium | reverse complement strand
GTTGGTTGCGGATTGATTGATTTTGCAAAATGTAAAGAATCAATTGATAACTGCTTCGCCGTAACTACTAACGCTAATTGTCAAGCTGACGATTTCTTAATAGATGAAAGATTCTATTTGGAAGCTGGTCAACAACTTCGTATGGCTGTCGCATGGTGCGGTAAGTCTGAAGATACCGTCAGTTCATGGCAATTAAACAATTACACACTTTGCTTATTTAGACCTTCAGGGGCTCAAATAGCTTGTTCTTATAGCCTATACAACAATGTCCTTCTTATTCAATGCGAAACAGAATACACGGGTAATTATCGAGTTGTATTGATACAAGAAGGTGACTTAGTACACACTGATCCAACCAATATTTATATTCATTACAGCCTTTGGCCTCTGGATTAAGCAAAATGTGGGATCATAGTTCTAGAAATAGAACTATGATTTTTTTATTTGTAATAAAAGTTTGATTAATTAGTAGATTTTTTAGAGTATTTGTGGTATAATAAATCGATTTTAAATTAAAAAAAGGAGAAATGAAATGGAATACACAAATGAAGTAAAAAACATGTGTAAAGTAACTTGTGGTGCAAACCATGGTTGCGCACCTATTCCTTCTGAAGGAAAATGGGTTTATTCAAAAGAAATCAAAGACATTAATGGATTAACTCATGGTATTGGATGGTGTGCTCCTCAACAAGGTGCTTGCAAATTAACATTAAATGTTAAAGAAGGAATTATTCAAGAAGCTTTAATCGAAACTTTAGGATGTTCAGGGATGACTCACTCAGCTGCTATGGCAAGTGAAGCTATCGTTGGTAAAACATTACTTGAAGCATTAAATACTGACTTAGTATGTGATGCTATCAACACTGCTATGCGTGAATTATTCTTACAAATCGTTTATGGACGTACTCAATCAGCTTTCTCTGAAGGTGGATTAACAATTGGTGCTGGTCTTGAAGACTTAGGTAAAGGATTAAGAAGCCAAGTTGGTACAAGTTATGCAACTCTTGAAAAAGGTCCTAGATATCTTGAATTAACTGAAGGATATATTACTAAAATGGCATTAGATGCTAATAACGAAATTATTGGTTACCAATATTTAAGTTTAGGTAGATTTATGGATTTCCTTAAAAAAGGAATTCCAGCCGAAGAAGCATTAGAAAAGGCAAAAGGTCAATATGGTCGTTTTGATGACGGTGTAAAATATATTGACCCACGTCATGAATAGGAGGTTCACCATGGCATTATTTGAAAACTATGAACGTCGTATTAATCAAATTAACAAAGCTTTAAATGAACATGGAATTGCGTCTTTAGAAGATGCAAAAGCTGTTTGTGATAGCTATGGTATTAACGTTTATGAATTAGTTAAATCAATTCAACCAATTTGCTTCGAAAATGCATGTTGGGCTTATACAGCTGGTGCTGCTATTGCATTAAAAGAAAATGCTGCTAACGCTGCTGATGCTGCAAAATTAATTGGTGTTGGTCTTCAATCTTTCTGTATTCCAGGAAGTGTTGCTGATGACAGAAAAGTAGGTTTAGGACATGGTAACTTAGGTGCGATGTTATTAACTGAAGATACAAAATGTTTTGCTTTCTTAGCTGGTCACGAAAGTTTCGCAGCTGCTGAAGGTGCTATTGGTATCGCTAAAACTGCTAACAAAGTACGTAAAGAACCTTTACGTGTTATCTTAAATGGTCTTGGAAAAGACGCTGCTAAAATTATTTCTCGTATTAATGGATTCACTCATGTTGAAACTGCTTTTGACTATTCAACAGGTAAAGTAGCTATCGTTAGTGAACATGCTTACTCTGACGGTGATCGTTCTAAAGTACGTTGCTATGGTGCTGATGATGTTCGTGAAGGTGTTGCAATTATGCATTTAGAAGGTGTTGATGTATCTATTACTGGTAACTCAACTAACCCTACTCGTTTCCAACATCCAGTAGCTGGTACTTATAAAAAAGAATGTATTGAACAAGGTAAGAAATACTTCTCAGTTGCATCTGGTGGTGGAACAGGTCGTACTCTTCACCCAGATAACATGGCAGCTGGTCCAGCTTCTTATGGTATGACTGATACTATGGGAAGAATGCACTCTGATGCTCAATTTGCTGGTTCATCTTCAGTTCCTGCTCACGTAGAAATGATGGGATTAATCGGTATGGGTAACAACCCAATGGTTGGAGCTACTGTAGCTGTAGCTGTTGCTGTTAGCCAAGCTTTAAATAAATAATAAAATAAGGCATCATTGATGCCTTTTTTTAAGAGGTAATATGTATAATACAATTATATTTGATTTAGACTTAACACTTTTAGATACATTAGATGACTTGTGTGCTACTATGAATTATGTGTTAAGATTTAATGGTTTTAAGGAAAGAACAAAAGAAGAAATTAATAGTTTTATTGGTAATGGAATAAAAATGCTGATAAAAAGAGCAATGCCAAATAACGTTTCAGATGAAATTTATAACAATGGAATAGAACTGTTTAGAAAATATTATAGTGAACATATTATGGATTACACTAAAGTATATGATGGTGTAATTGATGTTTTGAAATCATTAAAACAAGATGGCTATAAATTATGTGTTGCTTCAAATAAGGATTATTTTGCGGTGAAAATGCTTTGTGATCATTTCTTTGGTGATTTACTAGATGTTGTTATTGGTACAAGAAGTGATGTTAATAGTAAACCATCAACTGATATGATTAATTATATTAGAAATGAAATATCTAATGCTTCCATATTATATATAGGTGATTCAGAGGTTGATTGCCAAACTGCAATTAATGCTAAAGTTGATGGATTAATGGTTAGTTGGGGATCAAGAAGTAAAGAAGTATTGTCATCATTTGGATTTGATGTTATCGATCAACCTACTGATTTAATAAAATATATAAAAAATAATCATATTAGTTGCAAATTTAATTGAAAAAGTGTATAATCTTATTGATAATGATTATCAATAAGGAGAAATATGAGAACAATCAGAAACACTTATCAAAAAGAATTGGTACTAAGTGATGTGATGAATAGATATGATCATCCAACTGCTCAAATGGTTTTTGAAAGTTTAGTAGTTAATAATCCTGAAATTGGTATTGCAACAGTTTATCGTAATTTAAATTCGCAAGTTGAAAGCGGAAAACTTACGACGATTATTACGAAAGATAACATAACACATTATGATTATAATAGAGATGATCATTGTCATTTGGTATGTACAAAGTGCCATGAAATTATGGATATACCAACAGTAAATTTTATTGATTTAGACTATTTAACAGAAAAGTATGGTTTTAAAGTCGATAAACAAAATGTTATTTTGTATGGTGTATGTAAAAATTGTCAAAAATAAAAAAAGAGGAGAAAAGAACAATGGAATTAAAAGGATCAAGAACAGAACAAAACTTAATGACAGCTTTTGCTGGTGAATCACAAGCTAGAAATAAATATACTTATTTCGCAAGTGTTGCTAAAAAAGAAGGATATGAACAAATCGCTGCTATTTTCCAACAAACAGCTGATAATGAAAAAGAACATGCTAAACTTTGGTTTAAAGCTTTAGGCGAACTTGGAAATACTGCTCAAAACTTACTTGCTGCTGCAGAAGGTGGAAACTATGAATGGACTGATATGTATGCAGAATTCGCAAAAGTTGCAGAAGAAGAAGGTTTCACAAAACTTGCTTATCAATTTAGAGCAGTTGCTGAAATCGAAAAGTCTCATGAAGAACGTTATCGTAAATTATAAAATAATGTTGAAATGCAACAAGTTTTCGAAAAAGCTGAAATGACTATGTGGGAATGCCGTAACTGTGGACATTTAGTAATGGGTAAAAAAGCTCCTGAATTATGCCCAGTATGTGCTCATCCAAAAAGTTTCTTCGAAGTAAGAAAAGAAAATTACTAAAATAACAAATGGCTAACCTTAGGTTAGCCATTTGTTTCTATCTTATCTAAAATACTGATTTTCGCAAGATTTGCAGTCAAATTAACCATTCTAGCAATGATTCTTTCAACATTTGAACTTGGAGTTTTAATAAATAAAGTTACATCTAAATCGAAGTGACGAGATACAATTTCGGCATCTTCTAGGTTTCTTTCGATTAATTTTAATAAAGAATAGTCAAAAGAAAGTTTAATAAATTTGTATTCGATAATATCAATTACTTCAGCTACTCTTAAGTTCTCACTTACACTTTTACTGTAAGCTCTAACTAAACCGCCAGCACCAAGTTTGATTCCACCAAAATATCTTACAACAACAACAGCAATATTTGTTAAATCATTTTTTCTTAAAACATCAAACATTGGCATACCAGCAGTCCCACTTGGCTCTCCATCGTCATTATAATGACCATATTCACCATTTTTGCCAATTACATAGGCTGTACAATAGTGGGTAGCGTTTGGATACTCGACTCTAATTTCTTGAAAAAATGTTTTTGCGTCATCAACATTATCGACATGACGCATAATGGAATGGAATATGCTTTTTGTAATTTCAATTGTTATTTTAGAATCTTTGTTAATTGTACGCATAAATTTCACCTAAATGTATTATACTAAAATTATGAAAAAATTTCAACAAGAATCATTTCTTTTGTTTGAAAAAGACTAAATTATATGTTAAAATATTATGAAAGAATTAATTGGTGATCATATGAAAATAGAAAAATTAATTATTAGTAAATTGAGTAAACTAAATTATCGATTATCATGCGCAGAGTCCTGTACTGGTGGTATGATTATATCTACTTTAATTGGTGTATCTGGTGCTTCACATGTTATCAAAGAAAGTTATGTAACATACAGTAATGAAACTAAGATAAAAATACTTGGTGTAAATCAAGAAACAATTGAAAAATATCAAGTTGAATCATTAGAAGTAGCGAATGAAATGGCATGTGGACTTCAGAGTATTACAAATAGCGAAGTATGTATAAGCGTAACTGGTTTTGCTGGAGGAAGTGGTAAACTTCCAACTGATGGATTATGTTTCTATGCTATTAAAATTAATGATAAAATAATTTTAGAATCTGTAAAAGTATCTGGTAGTAGAAATGTTTGTCGTAAAAAACAAACTAAACACATTTTAAATAGATTATATGATGAAATAAAAGGACTTTCTTAAGAAAGTCCTTGTTTTTATTTATTTAAAATAATTTTAATTGCTGGTCTTACACCAATATTTTCTCCTTGTGGATAATAAGGTTTATCAGCAGTACCATCATATTTAACCATTGCTGGATATAATGGAGTATATTCAAATCCTGTTCGTGTCCACCAGTTACTAGAACTGCTTATATCATTAGGTACGCTTACTAGACCATGAGCTCTAGCGTAATCAGATGCTTTAGCAATACGACAATCACTATTAAAGAATCCATATAATGTACTAACAACTTCTTTATAACTTAGTAAAAATACTTTATCTATCGTATCTCTAACAGGTTGTTCAGGTTCTAAACCAATGTATGTATATTCATTTTTGTTATAAGATTCTTGGATAAAACTTTGTTGTTCTTCATTAAAAGCATTTTCAAAGAAGAAACCATTTAACCATTCACGAATGATACTATATTCATAATCTGATGGTCTAATTGAAATTCCACCTTCAACGATTGAAGAAGAGATGTTGTGAAAAGCTCTGGAATCAATAATGTTTTCAGTAACTAAAAATAATTGTTCTGAAGTTGGATTATTAAGAATGCGCCAACAAATAGGCTCAACTAAGAAGTAGTGTGTACTTCCTACTTTATATTGAGTTCCTTGGAAGAATAAATCATTGTTACCAACGTCTTCACCAAAATAATGATTATTAATAACTGTTACTTTGGCAAACTCGTGTCCGTCATATTCAATGTAACCACGTTCATTTGTAGTATTTATCGTTGATAAGACGTTAACTATAGCCTCGTCAGTAATTTCTCTTTGTGGATAGTATCCAAAATACATAAAGAATTCAACATCTTCAGTATAAGGATTTGTTTTTTCAAAGATTTCATACATTTCATAATCAAATTCAAGATCTAAAGATGGATTTTTTGATGGATCCTTATAATCTGGATCAGTTTCACCACATTCACAAACACCTTTAATAAAATCATGTTCGTGATCATCGTCTTTATCATCATTGTTGCATCCAATTAAACATAAACTAAAAAATGTCATTACTAATAATAAAAAATATTTTTTCATTGTTATCTCCTATTTTATATACGTAATTAATATATCAAAAAACACACAAAATGTCAAGAAAAAAGGAAAACAGTACTTATGTTAACAAATAGTCAATTACTTGAAATAATAGTCGTTTTATGGTATAATATATAAGTCAAATTGGAGGTTACAACATGGAAAATAATTACATAAATGAAGTACTGCTTAAACAAATTGCGAAAGAACAAAATGTAAGAATTGGTCAAATTCATGCAGTGCTTGGACTTATTGAACAAGGTGCTACAGTTCCATTTATTGCACGTTATCGTAAAGAAATTACTGGTAATTTAGATGAAGAACAAATTCGTGCAATTTATACTGAATGGGAATATGGTCAAAAACTTGCTCAAAGAAAAGAAGATGTTATGCGCCTTATCGAAGAAAAAGGTAAATTAACAGAAGAAATTAGAAATCAAATTATCAATGCAACAAAACTTGCTGTTATTGAAGACATATATCGTCCATTTAAGGAAAAGAAAAAAACAAGAGCAACAGATGCGAAGAAAAAAGGTTTAGAACCACTTGCGTTGTATATGCTTTCTTTCCCAACAGAAGGAAATTTAGAAGAAGAAGCTGCTAAATATGTTACTGTTGAAGTTACTGAAGAAATGAAAAAAGAAGGTACTGTTGTTAAAAATGTTGAAGAAGCATTACAAGGTGCTAGAGACATCATTGCAGAAATTGCATCTGACGAACCTAGATATCGTACATGGATTAGAAACTATTTTATGCAAGAAGCTAACTTAAAATGTGAAGTTAAAGATGCTACTCTTGATGAAAAAGGCGTTTATGAAATGTATTATGAATATTCAGAACCTTTAAAAACAATTAAACTTCACCGTGTTTTAGCTATTAATCGTGGTGAAAACGAAAAAGTATTAAAAGTTTCTATTGATGAAAATACTGCATTCGTTTTAAGCTATATCTATACTGATATGATTAAAGTAGCTGAAAGCTTCACAGCTCCTCATGTTACTATGGCTATTGAAGATGCTTATAAGCGTTTAATCAAACCATCTATCGAAAGAGAAATTCGTTCAGAATTAAAAGATAAAGCTGAAGATCAAGCAATTCATATCTTTGGTGAAAATTTAAGAAATTACTTATTAACTCCTCCAATGAAGGATCGTGTAGTATTAGGTGTTGACCCTGCATTTAGAACTGGTTGTAAACTAGCCGTTGTTGATGCAACAGGTAAAGTTCTTGAAAAGAGTGTTATGTATCCACACCAAAAGAATAAAACTGAAATTGTTCCTGAAGGAAGAATTGAAAATGCTATTAACATTTTCTTATCAATTATTAATGATAATAATGTTGAAATTGTTGCAATCGGTAATGGTACAGCAAGCCGCGAAACAGAAGCGTTTGTTGCAAGTTGCTTAAAGAAACTTCCAACTAAAATCCCTTATGTAATTGTAAGTGAAGCTGGTGCATCTGTTTATTCAGCATCTGATTTAGCTCGTGAAGAATTCCCAGATTATGAAGTAGAAGAACGTTCAGCAGTATCAATTGCTAGACGTCTACAAGATCCATTATCAGAACTTGTTAAAATTGAACCAAAAGCTATCGGCGTTGGTCAATATCAACATGACGTAACACAATCTAAATTAACTAGTGCTTTAGATTTTGTTGTTGAAACTGCAGTTAACCAAGTTGGTGTTAATATTAACACTGCATCTCCATCTTTATTAAAATATGTTGCTGGTTTAAATGCAGGTACTGCTAAAAAATTAGTTGCACATCGTGATGAATTTGGTAAATTTACATCTCGTGAATCTATCAAAGTAAAAGGTATTGGTCCAAAAGTTATGGAACAAGCCATTGGTTTCTTAAGAATTATGGATGGTGAAGAACCACTAGATATGACATCAATTCACCCAGAAAGTTACGAAATTGCTAATAAAATCCTTGAAAAATTAGGTTTTAGTAAAGCAGATCTAGGAAAACCAGAACTTGCGGAAGCTATTCAAAATGCTGATCGCGCTAAGTTAATTGAAGAATTAGGTGTTGGTGAATATACTCTTAATGATATTTTAGATGCTTTCCAAGCTCCAACGCGTGACCCTCGTGATGAAATTGATGCTCCAGTATTAAGAAGTGATGCTATTGATTTAGCTGATCTAAAACCAGGTATGGAACTTCAAGGTACTGTACGTAACGTAGTTGACTTTGGTGCATTCGTAGACTGTGGTGTCCATGATGATGGTCTAGTACACGTTTCAAAAATGTCTAAAAAATATATTAAACATCCACTTGAAGCTGTTAGTGTTGGTCAAATTGTTAAAGTATGGGTATTAGATGTTGATGTTCAAAAAGGACGTTTACAATTAACAATGATTGATCCAAATGATAAGACTGAAGTGAAAAGACCAAATAATAAGCAAAAACAACAAAATAAAAAAGGATTTAAAAAAGGAGAATAATTATGGTGTTCGAAAAAGTTAGAGAAATTATCGCTAATCAATTAAACAAAGATGCTGAATTAATTACACTTGAAACTCATTTAGTAGATGATTTAGGTGCTGATTCACTTGATGCTGTAGATTTAATTATGGCAATTGAAGATGAATTTGGTATTGAATTAGATGACGAAGCAGCTCAAAATGTTCGTAAAGTTAGCGATTTAGTATCATATATTGAATCTAATAAATAGTTTTATAATAACCTTGCATGTCATATGCAAGGTTATTTTTTGTTTATAAAAAAACTTTTAGAATCAAAGTATTTGACATAAAAATAAATTTGATTTATAATAGTAAAAAAGGAGAATGAATATGGCTACGACTAAAAAAACTGAACAAGATACTAAAGAAACTAAGAAAAAAACAACTGCTACTGCAAAGAAAACTCCTGCAAAAAGCACTGCCAAAGTAGCTTCAACTGCTAAAAAGACTACTGCGAAAGCTGCTGCTAAGAAAGAAACAACTAAAAAAGCGACTACAAAAGCTACTGATAAAAAAGCTTCAACTAAAACAGCTGCTAAAAAAACTGTAACTAAAAAAGCTGTTGAAGAAAAGAAAAAAGTTACTCAGAAAAAAGTAACAACTGAAGGATTTAGTGTAAAAGGTTCTAATGAAGTTGATGACTTATTAAGCGTTTTAAGTGTTACTGATGCGGAGGCAGCACCAAAAGAAACTACGAAAAAGGGATCTGGAAAAAATACTGCATCAAAAACAAAAGAAACTACTAAAAGTTCGGCGAAAAAACCAAAACCATCTGAAATTAAACGTCCAGAACGTAAAGCCAAGACTTTTACAAAAGAAGAAAAAGTGTTGTATAAACGTTTAGACGAAGCATTTAGTTATGTTGCTAACTTAACAATGGTGATGGAAGAACGCTTACTAGATAAAAAACAAATTACAGATTTAACACTTGGTGAAATTCACGTATTAGAAGTAGTTGATAGAGAAGCTGTAATGCCTATGACAAAAATAGCAAATGAATTAAAAATTACTGTTGGTTCATTAACTACTTGTGTAAATCGTCTTGTTAAAAAAGAGTATTTATATAGAGAAAGAGATCAAGAAGACCATCGTGTAATGAAAATAAGTACAACTCAAAAAGCCAAAAAGGTCCTTAAACTTCATGATCGTTTCCATGAAGATATTTTATATGGAATATTAGATGGTGTTACTATTCGTGACGCAACTAAAGTTATGACTCAAATTAAAAGAACATTAGAAAATTACTTTGATCCAAAGGAAAAGAATTATGAAAAACCAATTGATAAAAAGAAGAAAAAAAATATTTAATTTATTAGAAGATAATTCTATACTAGTGCTACATTCAGGCTTTGCGCCTTTTAAAACTGCTGATGCTTCTTATGAATTTAATGTAAATCATAATTTCTATTATTTAGCAGGTATTGATCAAGAAGATGTAACATTAGTTATTGGAAAAGCAAAAGGTAAATATTATGAAAAATTATTTATCGAAGAATATGATGCACTTAAAGCAAAATGGATAGGTGCTAAGTTATCCAAGGAAGAAGCATCGAATATATCAGGTTTTAAAGTAGAAGATATCTTATATAATGGTAGATTTAATGATTATATTAACAATCATTTCCAAATTTTACGTTATGCAGATGAGATTGCTGAAAATCTATATTTAGATTTAGAAAGACATGAAATACCTTTTTATGATACTTTTGGTCTTTCTTTTGCTAAATCTACAAAAGAAAAGTTTCCAGCACTAATTATTAAAGATATTTATAAAGACATTATTGAACTTCGTATGATGAAAGATGATAAAGAGGTTGAATTAATAAAAGAAAGTATTAAAACAACTAATAATGCTATTTTAGAAGTAATGAAAAATCATCAAAAACTAGATAATGAAATGCAAGCTGAAGCTCATTATGATTACATTAATCGTAGTGAAGGTAAAAAAGCATCATTTACTAGCATAGTAGCAAGCGGTAAAAATGCTACGGTTTTACACTATGTTGATAATAATTCTAAAATTGAAAACAATAGTTTATTGTTAATGGATGTAGGCTGTTATACAAAACATTACTCAAGTGATATAAGTAGAACTTTCCCAGTTAGCGGAAAATTTACTAAACGTCAAAAAGAAGTATATGAAGTTGTTCTTGAATGTAACAAAAAGTGTATTGAATTTGCAAAAGCTGGCATTACATGGAATGAAATTAACGATTACGCTAAGAAAATTTTAGCAGAAGGCTGTAAAAAATTGGGATTAATTAAAGAAGATTCAGAATTAATCAAATATTATTATCATTCTATTGGTCATTCATTAGGACTTGATGTACACGATCCATCACTTAGAAATTTAGGTCTTGTAGAAGGTATGGTTATAACAATTGAACCAGGTCTTTATATAGAAGAAGAAAACATTGGAATTCGTATTGAAGACAACATCCAAATTGGTTTAGAAAAATCAGTAAATTTATCTAAAAATATTATTAAAGAAGTAGAAGAAATCGAAGATTTTTTCGAAAAACTTAACTAAATTTAAATTTTGAAAAAGCATCTTTTTTCGAAAAATAAACTAATTGATATTGCTATATAATTAGTTTATAATGTTATCGAAAGAAGGTGTTTTTTATTTTTAAAAAAATTTTATTTGTGACAATGTCACTGTTAGTTATTAGTGCTCCGTTTAAAGTAAGTGCAGCGGGACATCCTGATTTTCAGGAAATAACATTACCAACGCATTCATTTTCTAAGATGCTTGAAGAATATAGTGAATCAGAACTAAAAAATGAATATAAGCACGTAAAAAGGAAAGCCTTTGGATGGAGTATTAGACAAATGAATGATGATATAAGGGTTAAATTTATTGGTAATACTCTTTTTGCTAAGGCCAATAATACTAATCAAGAATTATCATTTGTATACACTTTTGAAGAAGAAAAGTTTGTTGAATCAAGTGTTACAGTGGAGGGAGACTTAGGACTTGATATTAGTGGAAAAATTAAAACTGTTTCTGGTGGTTTGGATGCAAAAATTAGAAAAGAAATAGGTTCTAAAACTCAAATTACATCTATTGAAACTACTCGTACAACATTAATAATTCCTGCAAACAGAAAACTATCAATAGTTAGTAAAGGAGAAGCTTATTTAAATACTGGAGTAGCATGTTATTACTTTCTTGGAATTCGTTTTAAGAAAGGTGCATGGGAATATGTAGATGTTATAAGCGAATACTACGATTACTATGAAGAAGAAATTTAAAATAATAATTCCTATAAGTGTAATTTTAATAATTACAATTTTTATAGTTGTTTTAGCATTAACAAATAATAATAAAACATCATTTTATTCTGTAAAAAAACATTATTCTATTTTGTCTGATCAATATCCAGAATTAGAATTAACGATTTACTCCAATAAAAAAGATAATGATTATTTAAATATAAGTAAAATAAAAAAGTGTAGTTTATATAACGAAATAGATTATTATG
>JAZOLG010000032.1:0-23084 GCA_045652765.1 Bacilli bacterium | reverse complement strand
AAGATTGAAATAAAATTAATTTTTTGGTATAATAAGTATATAAATCTTTTAAAAGTTTTTAAGATATCTAATTTATAAAAAAATAATAAATTTGTCAAAATTGACTTAACAAATACTTATTAATGTGATAAAATTGTTTTACAAAAATTAAAGGAGTTTGATATGAATAGATTTCTTAAAGCGCAAAGTAATAAGTATGAAGAGGCACTACAAGAACTAAAAGAAGGTAAAAAGAAAACTCATTGGATGTGGTTTATCTTTCCTCAAATATATGGTTTAGCATCATCTGCTACCGCAATCAAATATGAATTTAAAAGTATCGCGAAAGCTAAAGAATATTTTAAGAATGATGTGTTAAGAGAAAGATTATTGGAACTTTCAAATATCGTTTATAACTTAAATAAAGATATTGAAGATATATTTGGTTATCCTGATGTATATAAATTTAAATCGTGTATGACATTATTCTATCTAATTGATCTTAAACATGATATTTTTAAAAAGAATTTGGATCGTTATTTTTCTGGTCAATTATGTCAACATACAAAATTAATATACGAAAAAGAAAACAAATAAGATAGGATGATAACATGAGCAAAACAGATTTAGTGAATTATATAAACAGTAAATTTGTACTAAAACTTGATGAAAATAAAATTTATAACTATCAAGCTTTTATAGATGAAAAAATTGATCTAAATAAAATGGTTGATGATATATATGATGAATTATTACAAAAACCAACCAATGAAACTTTATTAATAAAAGTTCTTGATGGTTTAGATGAATTGAAATATCCACATGCAACTTTCATATTAGCACAATACCTTTTATTAAATAAAGACAAAACTTATCATAATATAAAAAGAGTTAAACAATATTTACTAAAAGCTATATCATTGAACCATCCAGGAGCGATGTATCTATATTATAAATATTATAAGAAATTTGTTAGAGATCTTCATCGTCCTGTTTCACTTCGTTTAGAATATTTACTAAACTCCGCTAAATTAAAGTATCCTGATGCTTTAACTGACCTTGGCTTACTTTATTTAAACGGAAAAGCTGATATTAAACAAGATGCAGAAATGGCATTAAAATGTTTCGAAGAAGCTTGTAAACAAAATTATGCTAAAGCCTATTTTTTAGCAGCTGATACATATGAGACTTGTTTGTTAATTAAAACAGATTACGATAAAGCAATTGAATATTACAAGAAAGTAATCGAAATCAATGATCTAAAAAATATAAATTGTATTGTTCAATCATATGAACGTTTAGGAAACATATATGAAAATGGCTTCCAAGGAATTAAAGATCTTGATGAAGCTATTAAATACTACACTTTAGGAGCTGAAAATTCATCAGCATATTGTAGTATTCGTTTAGCTATTATTTATTTTGAAAGTAAAGATGTCAAATTTGATATTGATAAAGTATATAAATATAGCGTTAAATATGTTGGTAGTATGGAACATCCATCAGATGACATTGAATATATTTTAATTGAAAGTGATTTAGCAGAAGTTTACTATATCCACGGATTGTTATGTATCGCTGGATACATTGGGCGATATAAAAAGTGGAGTGAAGAAAAGAGAAAAGCTAACTACATTTATTTTTTAACCAAAGCTTCAAATCTTGAACACGGAGAATCACAATTTATTTTAGGCCGTGAATATTATGACGGTAATTTTGTTGAACAAAATAAAGAACTTGGGAAAAAGTACTTGACTGCAGCTTCTAAAAATAACCATCAAGAAGCTCAATATTTATTAGGCGAAATCTTAGTCAATGAATCTAAACAATTAAAATCATTTAATCAAGAAGAAGAATATCTAGATGAAGCTATTTCATGGCTAAAAAAAATAACTATAAATAAATATGGTAATGCTGAAAATCTTTTAGGAACATGTTATTTAAGAAAATATGAAATAGGACGTTACTCTAAGAAAACTAACAAAGAGTATTTGGATTTCGCAATTTATTGGTTTGAACGTTCAGCAATTTATAACAATGTTGATTCGTATATTAATTTAGGAAAAATATATTATAATAGTCAATATGGCGTCCAAGATTTTCAAACATCATTTGACTGGTTTAAAAAAGCGTGTTTAGCAGGAAGTGGTGAAGCATATTTTTTTGTAGGAATGCTTTATTATACTAAAAGAAATTATACCAAAGCTATAATGGGCTTTCAAAAAGCTGTAGAGTTTAATTTCACAATGCTTGCCTATGAAAAACTTGGTGATATGTATCAACAAGGTCAGGGGGTTGAAAAAGACTACAATAAAGCTAAAGAGTATTACGATCTAGCAATTAAAGATGGAATGAACATTCAATATAAACTAAATGAACTACTTAGTAAAATGAAAAAATAATTAAACTAAAGGAGAAATATTATGCTTAAAGATTTTAAAACAACAATAATAACAGGTGGAATAGGAACCGGAAAAACACACTTTATTAAAAAATATATTAATGAAGTAATTGATGAAGAAAATGTATTACTTTATTTAGTTGATCCTAAAATGGTTGAGTTATTTGAATACAAAAATCGAAATAATGTAATATATCTTAATACATGTGATGAATTTACTAAAACAGTATATTCTCAAGTTGTAAATCAAAATATCAATAAAAAAGTTTACATTTTTATTGATGAAGCCTCAGAAATGGTTATTAATGAAACATGTAAAAAACAAATTAAATTTTTACTAAAAAATAAAGAAAAATTAAATTGTGAATTAGTATTATCATCACAATTAAAAACATCATTTTGTCAAGGTATGCGTAAAAATGCTAAGACAATTATAAATTTAAATTAATAAGCTTAAGTTTCATTAAAATTTCAAAGTAATATAAATGCATTAATAGCAGTAACATATGATTATTGATGACATAATAAAAATCAAAAATTAAATTATCACTTAAACTAAAGGAGAAAAACAATATGAAAAACTTACAAAATTTGAAATTTTTAGCATCAGAAATTAATTTCTTAGGTAAAAAATACATTTTATTTAATTATAGTGATAGCGCTAAGGCTCTTGGCCAACAATTAGTATTTGAAGAACTACATTTATATTATCATGATGATTATGATGATTTTCAATATGATTTAATCCAAGATAAGAATTTAGAAGGATTTATTGATACTGTTTGTAACTTAAGAGGTGAACAAGATCCTTTAACTAAGTCTTTAACAAGACTACGTAATGATTTATTTAATATTATTGAAAATGATGATTTTGAAGTATTAAAAGCTTTTATTAATAAATTCAATGATGAATTAAAATCAATTGAAAATGGCGCAAGATACATTTTCTTTGAAAATATTAATGATGCTTACGAATACGTTAAAAAGAACTGGAAAGAAGATGCAGTTTTAGAACTTGCTTTATTCGATGAACCTATTACAAAAGAAAAATAAATTTGTAGAAGGAGGATATCATTATGAGTGATGTCTTAAAACCTTATCAATTAGATCATCTTGGACAGATGTTAATAGATGAGATTAAAAATAGAAACAATCCTTTTCAAAAAGTAATTATTGTTGTACCACACAATAAAGTCGCACAGTGGTTCAAAGCTTATTGGTTAAAAAATGAATCTAGTGTTTTAATGAATGTAAGATTTGAAACAATTAATAATATTTTAGCTGAATTTATTGATACAAATATAAAATATCAAATGCTTTCTAAAGAAGAGTTTAGAACATTAATTATTAATACTTTATCTAAAGAATATAGTAATGATGTTTATCAAGAAATCAAAGATTATATTGTAAATGATAACAAATTAGATCCGATTAAACTTTTTGATTTATCAAATCAACTTGCCAGCTTATTTATGGAATATGAAGAAGATCAAATTGAAATAACTTCATGGCAAGGCACTTTATATAAATCAATTATGGAAATTGCTCAAAATATCAACTATTCTACAATTTCCTACTTATTTAAAAAGCATAATCTAAAAACAACTGATTCTTTAATTTATTTTTTAGGGTTTATTAAATTTAATAAATTACAAGAAGATTTTATCGAAACATTAAGTCAAAATAATTTTGTTGTTACATATAAACTAGAAAGAAATAATTCTTATCAAAAAGAAGTAGAACTTGTAAAAGCTCCATCTATTTTAAGAGAAATTGAAGTACTACATTCTACAATTTGTAATTTAATCAATGATTATGATTATAATGATTTCTTAGTTGTATCACCAAACTTAAGTCAGTATGAAAACGCCATTGAAAGAGTATTTAAACAAGTTGATGATAAATATCCAAATATCCCGTATGTTATTAATACTAAAAGAATAGTAGAAACAAATCTTTCGAATGGTATTAAAAAACTAATGGAAATTCACAGTAAAGGTTTCTTTACAAGACTTGATTTCTTTACTTTAATTAATAATCAAGACATTTCATCATCTAGACAAATAACTAAAGAAGATATTGAACACTGGACAAATTATATTGTCGATACAAATGTCTATCGTAATGGTAAATCACACAATGACTGGGATTATGCGAAAAAAAGACTAGCACTTTCCAAAGTAGTTGACATAGCTGATTTCGATGATAACTTAGTTGAACTTACAAGTGGTGATTATATACCATTTTCAAGAATTGGTTTTAATGATGAATCCATTAGTCGTTTTATAAGTGTTATTGATGACTTAAATAGCTGGATTGATGTTACATCAAATACTAATTATTTAACAAATGATAATATCAATGTAATTTTAAAAGAATTAGATAAATGGTTTTCTATAAAAGATCAAAATGGATTTGAGACAAATAACTATTATAAAAATATTATATTTGATTTAAATTTTTTAAGAAAATTAGATTTAAAAGAAAACTTGATTCCATTAAATACTTTATTTTATCAATTAGAAGATGTTAGTAAAAATACTAAATCAACAAGAGGCGATTATTTCTTAAAAGGAATTACATTTACTGAATTTGATGAAGTAGCGGTATTACCGGCAAAACATGTATTCTTCCTTAATGCATCTAGTACTGATCTTCCAAAAACTATAGTCCAAAGTGAACTAGACGAAAGAAAAGATAAAGTACTTGACAGTAAAGCTTTGGAAGATGCATTCTTTATTCAGTATCAAAATGCTTTAGAAAAACTGCATATCAGCTTTGTTAACAAAGACTTAAAAAATGATGAAAAACTGTACCCATCATCATTTGTTGTAAAACTATGTAAAAATACTTCAGTTAAAGAAATTGAAGTAAGTTTAGATGAAAAACGTGATTGGGATCAGTTATTCACAAAAAGTGCTAGTGAAAACAAAAAATACTATGCTGGACTATTAAAAGAAGAACCAAAAAAAGAAGAACCAAAGGAATCATTAGAATTTGATGTTCCAACTAAAGTAAAACTTAAAAACTTAGCTGATTTTTTAGAAGAGCCATTTATGTATAAATCAAAAGCTTTATTTGGATCGGATTATTCAAACGATGAAGAAATGCGTGATGAATTTGAACCAATTGTGATTAACGCCCTTACTTCATATAATCTTGTTAAAACAATTAGCATTAAAGCCTTAAAAGAAGATTTAGAAATGATAGAATCAGATTTTGAGGATGTTAAAAGAAAGTTTATGTTAGAAAATGAACTACCAAACTTAAATGATACTTTAATAGATCTTAACTTTAAGAAAGCTTTTGATCTCAGTAAAGATTTAGTAGAACACATTAGAAAAAATTCTACATCGACAAAACAAATTAAAACACTAGATGATGCTGTGTTAAATACAAAATATGGTAATATCACACTAATTTGTAGTGATGAATGTTATGTTAGTATTAATGGTAACGAAAGAACTTATTTTCAAATTAAAAAATTACCTAAAAATGCGGATAAAAATAAAGAAAGAAACTTTGTATATTCTTACGTTTATGCGTTAATGGATATCATGAATTTAAATACTGAAGAAGAATATGAAATTACCCTTAATAGTCTAGGTACTAGAACATTTCAAATGACATCAAGTAAAGCTAAAGACTTACTTACAAAGATCTTTCTTGCAAGTATCAATTATCATGAAAATTACTATTTACCACTGGAAAAATTCTATACAGGTAAATACAAAACACTTTACGAAATGGTTCAAGATATAGTTGCTGAAAACGGTAGCGTATGGGGCTTCTTTGAGGATAAAAAACTATTTAATTATTATAGTGATTTAGGATATACATTCGAAAACTTTAAAGATGTGTATCACCAAAAACGTAATGAGCATATTGAGTTAATTACATATTTAGATCCAATAAAGAATGAAGGTGATGAAAATGGCAACTAATAATTTTCAATTAGATAACTTTCAAAGTGACAAAAACTATGTTATAGAAGCATCAGCAGGAACTGGTAAAACATATAACATTGTAGAAATTGTTTCAAAACTTGTTGGATCAAAAAACGAATTAACAAATAAAGTTGTAAAACTTGAAGACATTTTAATTGTTACATACACTGAAAAAGCTGCGGGAGAATTAAAAGACAGAATTAGAGAAAAACTACCTGATGCTGATGTTGACAACGCAGCGATATATACAATACACTCATTTTGTCAAAATACTATTAAAAGATTTGGTAAGTCAGCTAATCTTCCACTTAACTTAAATGTTGTTGATACAATTGCAATTGAGAATTTTGCGAAAAGATATGTTCGTGAAGATAAAATATGTGAAGATATTACTTATTTATATGGATATCAACAAGAATTTAATGTTGACTCTCTTATTGATACATTGGTTGATGGTGCTCAAAAATACTATTTAGATAAAGACTATAATGAAGAGTCAAAAATTATATCTCTAACGGATCTTGAAGATTATAAAGAAATAATCAAGCTTAAACAAAGTGTCTTTTTAACAGATACATTTGATGAATTTTTAATGAGATGTCCAAAATATGATTACCATTATAATGTCTTACTAAATAGTAATTTTGAAAGAGCTAATAAAATGGCTCAAAATATTAAAGAAACATATCATGATAATTTCAAATTTAGTGGTGGTTCTTTTAAAAGCAACTATTTTGAGAAAGCGCCTAATGAAGTAAAACAAGCATTCAATTATTTTTATGATTTGAAAATGAGAAGAATGGGAATTAAGGATCATAAGTTATTAGGTGCAGTTTATCTAAAAGATTTTTATGTAGCATGGCAAAAAGAAAAAGAACTTAATAAAAATCAAACATTTGATGATATGATTAGATCAGTAAGAGAAGCTTTAATTAATGATTCTTTGTTAAAAGAAGCACTAAAGAAAACATACACTTATGCTATAATTGATGAGTTCCAAGATACTAATCAAAAACAATTTGATATTTTTAAGAGTATTTTTATGGAAGATGATCTACATAAATTAATAGTTGTTGGTGACCCTAAACAATCAATTTACTCTTTCCAAGGTGCTGATGTTAATGTTTATTCTAAAGCAATTATTGAAATCGAAGATGATCATAATAGTTTAAGTAAAAACTTCCGTTCAACCGCTAAAATGGTAGATAGCTGTAATAAGTTCTTTGAAAGTAGTTCTTTTTTTGGCACAAAGTTTAATCCAAGTCTTGCTCTTCAAAAAAATGAACCTAAAAGCAACTTCTTTGACGCAACATATAATGGTCAAGAAACAAAAGCATTTTGGATTGCGAAAGACGAAGAAAATGATGTTGTTACACCTGAACAATTTGCGTTAATTGCTGTTCAACAAATAATAGATTGCTGTACAAAAGTAAATGGAAAAACAAAACTTCAAATTAAACCAAAAGAAGAAGACTTTAGAGATGTTTCTTTTAAAGACTTTACATTTTTAACAAAATCAAAAACAGAAATGACTTTAGTTGAAACAGCTTTAAAAAATGCTGGTATTCCGTATGTTAGATATAAAGATACTCAGGTTTTTTTAGGAATGGAATGTGCACACTGGATTGCGCTTCTTAAAGCCTTAATGACAGTTGACTTTACAGGATATAAACGAAAAGTCTTAAAAAGAGCTTTATACACAAAATTCTTTGGTTTATCACTTGAAGTAATTAATAGTAAATATGTATCAAAAGATGATACAGAACAAGTTAAACAAATAAGTTTATGGCGAAGAATGGCTGAAAACCAAAATTGGAAAACGTTGTTTGATGACATTATTGTTAATTCAAAATTAACAAAAAATATGAAATCACTAAAAGAACTTCAATCTCTTGCTATTTTTAAACAAATTGCAAAATACTGTATTGAATTTCTTTCAAGTGGAAAATCACTTGATGAACTAGTAAGAAACTTACAAAACTTATCAATTGGTGGACACGATGACATGGATGATTTAAATGGCACAATCGTAGAAAAAAGTACAAACTTTGATTGTGTACAAATTATGACGATGCATGCATCAAAAGGTCTTGAACGTTCAGTAGTTATTGCATCTGGTGGATTTAAGGGTGAATATAATCAGATTAAAATTTATCAGTGTCCTGATGATTATGGTAAAAACAAATTGTCATTTGAAAAACCAGAACATTATGACGATAATAGAGCTGAAGAATTCAAAAGACTAATCTATGTTGCGTATACTAGACCAAAATATATTTTGATGTTACCATACTATGAAAGTTATACACATGAATTCTTAAAAGAATCATTTGTTGAATATATGAATAATTATAAAGATGATTATCGTATTATTGAATCAACTAAAGAAAACTATGAAGTTTTAAGAATAAAAACTAATCAAATTTTAGCAAGTAACGAAACAAAAGATGATGAAAATACTAAACATCAATTTGAAAAAATTGCAAAAATAAAAAAACATACAGCCGAAATTAAGGTTTCTAAACATTCGTATAGTTCATTACATGGTCCAGATATTTTGGAAGATGATGAAGAAAACAAAGAAGGTGTCCAACCAGTTGGACTTTCGAAATTTGATAAAAATGCAATTCCAGTAAATCTTTTATATGATGAATCAAAAGAACCACTTACTTTGCCATCAAATTATCCAGCTGGATCAAAACTTGGTACTGCTCTTCATGAAATATTTGAGGGATTAGATTTTGTAAATTACGAAGATGGTTTAGAAGAAAAGATCAAACTAACATTTATGCGTCAGGGAATCAAATTCAAAGAAGAATGGTTAGAGCCAACTAAAAATATGGTACGCAATGTTTTAAATGCGAAACTTCCTTTAATCAAAGGATCTAATATTATGGATGATTTCTTAAAATTAAAAGGAATCAGCTTTGACAATAAACTTGATGAAGTTGAGTTTAACTTTAACATTCATAAAACATCTTTAAAAGATTACTGTAATGGTTTTGTTGACTTAATCTTTAAAAATGGTGATTACTATTCGATCCTTGACTGGAAATCAGATCGCTTAAATGAACAGTTTATTAATTATTGTTCTACAAATAGTATTAAGAGTCATGTTGATTCTTGTTACTCAATTCAAAGAACTCTTTATTCATATTGTTTAATTAAATGGCTTCAATCAATAATGCCAAATAAGACTTGTGAAGAAATCTTTGAACAACATTTTGGTGGAGTCTATTATGTTTTCTTAAGAGGATGTATAAATGATTCATATAACGGAATATATGCTCAAACTTGGAAAAGTTGGGATGAACTAAAAGCTTCATTTGATTATATTGTTAAACTAAAAGTAGGAGGTAGTATCGATGATTAATAGTAAATCGTTTTATGAATTTCTACTAAAAAATAAAATAATTACAAATATTTGGAAGTATGTATTAGATATAATTGAAGAACAACTTATGTATCATCCAAATAAAGATAGTTATTTAACAATTTTCACAATATACTTTAGTTTAATCAATGATGGTAATGTTTGTATGTCGTTAGACGAATCTAAACTAAAAGATAAATGGTTAAATAAAATCCAAGATACTAAAGTTTTAATGCAAGATAAAGAAGATTACAGTGAAGATGAATTTAATGAGTATAATGAATATGTTAAAGCTTGTATTGATAATTGTTTAAGATTAATTAATGATGAAAGTCTTCCAGAAATTATTGGCAACAAAAAATTGTTTAAAATTGATAGTGGATATATATATTTAAAGAAGTATTATAATGCGAGAAATTCAATTCTTGAATCAATTAAAAGACTATTTGTTAAAAGAACTAATAATAGTACTTCATCATATACAGATTTTGTTGATGCAAGTTATCCAACAAAAGGTCAAATTGAAGCATTCGAAAAAGGTCTTGATCGAAACCTTTTTATCACTGGTGGACCTGGAACTGGTAAAACAACATCAATTATTTTCTTACTTATAAGTTTACTTAAAAATGCCAAAGAAGATTTAAACATCTATTTGGTTGCACCTGGTGGTAAAGCATCCAAGAGAATGAAACAAAGTATCGATAATGGCTTAAATAAAATAAAAGAAGAATTTAGAAAAAATAATACTGAAATTTTCCAAAAGATTATAGATGTTAAACCATCAACAATTCATAGCTTATTAGAAATAGATTCTCAAACAAACGGTTTTTCATATAATAAAAATCATCAATTTCCTAAAAACTCTTTATTTGTAATTGATGAGGCTAGTATGATTGACATCTGTTTATTTAGTTCTCTTTTAAGTGCTATTCCAACAGGCGCATATGTTTATATTCTGGGTGATAAAAACCAATTACCATCTGTTGAATCTGGTGAGGTATTTGGTGACTTACTAGAAAATGAATATTTAAAAGATTATGTTGTAACGCTTGATGAGTCAAAAAGATTTAAAAAAGGTTCAACAATATATAATCTTGCAGCTGCTGTTAATGAAGGTCTTGATCTTCCAATCAATGAATCTGATTGGAAACCATATAATGATTTTGTAATTGAAAAAGTATCGAGTGCTTATCCAGTTTATTTGTATAATATTTTTGATGAAAAAACAAAATCCAAAGAAATCATTGAAAGTGTAACTAAAAAATGGGCAGATCATTTTTACAGTGAATTACAAGATCTTGCGACAAACATCAATAAAGATGATATCAAACGTATGAAAGATTTATCAGATCTTTCTGAATACAGTAAGATATTATGTGTTGAAAATAAAGGTCCACGTGGAGTACAAGAAATCAACAAATTTATCAAAAATAACGTTATTGATTTTACTAAACATACAAGTATTAGAGGATATTATCCAGGTATGATTATGATGATTAGTAAAAATAATAAAATGTTAGATCTATTCAATGGTGATTCTGGAATACTAGTAACATTTGAAAATGATGACACTTTATACTTTATGATTGATGAATCAAAAAGAAAAGAAGATAGTTATGGTAAAGTAGATGATGAAATCTTTATGATTGATAATTTCAAATTCTATCCATTTAGATTGATTTCAACGGATGAAATTGACATGGCATACGCAATTACAATTCACAAATCACAAGGATCTGATTACCAAAATATCTTGATTATTATTCCAGATATTCCTGGACATCCACTTTTAAACCGTAAAATCATTTACACTGCAGTCACAAGAACTAGTGGAAATACATATATTTTAGCAACACATGAACGCCTCTTAGAAGCAAGCAAACGTGATTCTTCAAGAGACACAAATCTAAAATAATAAACTTTAGGGTAGCTATTGCTACCCTTATTTTAATGCTAATTTTACAAGACATTTTTGTTGATTTTCAAGTTCGTTAGGTGTATAATATCATACTGTATTTCAAAAATTATCAAGAGGAAAAAATATATGGAAAGTGGATCAATATTAATTAGTTTATCAATAGCACTAATATCAGGATTATTATTATCTAGACTTGCAAAATTAATAAAATTACCTGCAGTAACTGCTTATTTAGTTGCGGGAGTATTAATTGGACCATTTATTTTAGGTTCATTAAATATTAATGGTCTTGGAATAGTAACTGAAGAATTAGGTATGTTAAAAATTATTTCTGAAGTTGCTTTAGGATTTATTGCCTTTTCAATGGGGAATGAATTTAGAATTAGTCAACTAAAGAAAATCGGTAAAAAAGCAACAATCATTGGTGTATTTCAAGGTATAATTACATGTGTTATAGTTGATGTTGCGTTAGTATTAGTACATGTGATTCGTCCAGATATCTTATCACTTGAAGCAGCAATTATTTTAGGCGCTATCGCAACAGCTACTGCGCCAGCCGCAACACTAATGGTTATTAAACAATATAAAGCTAAGGGTGAATTAACTGAACTTTTATTACCTGTAGTTGCACTTGACGATGCTGTAGGTCTTGTTGTTTTTGCCATTTCATTTGGTATTGCAAAATCAATTGGAAGTAATAATGCAGAATTATTAAATATTATATTTGAACCATTACTTGAGGTTATCTTATCATTATTATTAGGATTTATAATAGGTATTATCTTTAATGAAACTGAAAAATATTTCCATTCAAGATCAAAACGTATGTCAGTTGTAGTTACTTTTGTAATGCTTGCAGTTGGACTTTCAACAATGAAATTTAATGTTTGGGGAATTCATATTGGATTTTCATCTCTTCTTACTTGTATGATGCTTGGAACTGTATTTTGTAATAAATGTGAAGTATCAGAAGAATTGATGCGAAGATCTGATCGTTGGGTTGGACCACTATTGATTTTATTCTTTGTAATTAGTGGGGCTGAACTAGAACTTTCAGTATTTAAAGAATTCTCAGTATTAATTGTTGGTATTGTATATATTTTATCAAGAACAATTGGTAAATTGCTAGGTGCCGGTGTTACAGCTAAAGCGACAAAATGTAGTCCAAATATTGTCAAATATTTAGGTATTACATTGTTACCTCAAGCAGGGGTTGCGCTAGGTATGGCGTTAAAAGCAACTGAAATTGGACCACAAGGAAATATTGTTAGAAATATCACATTATTTGCGGTATTAGTTTATGAAATTGTAGGACCATTCCTAACTAAGATTGCCTTAACTAAAGCTGGAGATATTAACGAAGCTGAAATTGAAAGTTCACGTGGTGAAGAAATATCTCAATATAATATGTAATTAAAAAGGACTTTACAGTCCTTTTTTTATATATTAACAAAATGATAGTCAAACATTGAGTATTTTGATATAATTAAAAAAAAGGAGACAATTACAATGATAAGAAATGAAAAATTACTAAAAAGGTTATCAATAATTATTTTTATAATATACATAGTATTATTATTTTGGGTTATTATGTTTAAATGTAATCTGATAACATCATTTACTGATACTTATTTATTTTTCAAAGATTTTACTATAATGGAGAGAATCGAATTTCATTTAATACCTTTTAAAGATTATGTTGAAGGACCATTTATCTCACAAATTGATAATATTATCCAAGATGATATATTAAATCTTGCATTGTTTATTCCTTTGGGATTGTATTTAACTTATTTTCTAAAACATCAAAGATTAGTTAAAGTAATATTAATATCTTTCTTATTCAGTTCTTTTTTTGAAATATTTCAGTTATTTAGTTTAATTGGGTCATTTTCGACTAAGGATGTAATAACTAATACACTTGGAGGATTAATTGGTTATTTTGTATGTAAGATTATTATTAAAGAACATAATAGTACAACTAAAATAAAAATACTTAATATTATTTCAATCATTGTAATTATTTTATTTATACCAGTTGTAATTTACGCAGTTTTAAATACTTTGAAGCATATAGATTTATATATCGACATTTTAAAAAGAGCATATTAAAAATAAATTAATTAAATTTGTAATATAACATAATATTTGCTATAATATAGTATATTTCTATAAAAAATGGGAGGACAATATGAGTAAACTAAGAATACAAGATGATTTATATACATATGTTAATCAAGAAAAACTAGATCAATTAGTAATTCCTGATGATAAACCAGCTACTGGTGGATTTAATATTCTTGCGGATGACGTTGAAAAAATCATGATGAAAGAATTTAATGACATGAGTGAATGTGGAGAATATCCAAATGAATTTTTAAAAAATGCATGTAATCTATATAAGATTGCGAAAAATGCTGAAAAGAAAGAAAAAGATGGTATTGCTCCAGCGCTTAATAATCTAAGTGTATTAAAAACATTAGAATTTAATAACTTTAGTAAAATGTTTAAAACACTTCTTTTAAATAAAATTCCACTACCTTTTAATGTTGGTGTTGAAACTGACATGAAAAATACAAAAGCTCATTGTGCTATGATTCAAGGCCCTGGTGTAATTTTACCAGATGCATCATACTATAAACCAGGTATGGAACAACAAAAAGAAATGATTTTAGGTATTTGGAGTAATATTGCAAGCATGGTTTTAGCTAAATCTGATTTATCAAGCGAAGAACAAGCTTTATATTTACAAGATACATTAAAATTTGACGCAAGACTTGCAGCACTTGTAAAAACAAGTGAAGAGTGGAGTGAATATGTTGAAATGTATAATCCAATGAAAATTGGAAAAGTCGCAAGTTTATTAAAAACTATTAAAGCCAAAGCTATTTTTAAAGATTTATTTGGATTATTACCAGAAGTTGTAATCGTTACGGAACCAAGATATTTCAAAGGTTTTGCTGAAGTGTTTAATGAAGAAACTTTTGTTGAATACACTCACTGGGCATATGTAAATGGATTAATGAATGCATGCCCACTATTAACAGAAGAACTTCGTGAAATTGGTAGTATGTATTACAGAACAATTGCGGGAATTCCTGCTAATACGCCAATTGAAAGATTTGCATATCAACTTGCATCTGAGGCTTATTCAGAACCAGTTGGTTTATATTATGGATTAAAGTACTTTGGTGAAGAAGCTAAGAAAGATATTACAGAAATCGTATATCAAATTATTGAAACATATCAATCAAGAATTAAAAACAATGAATTCTTAGAAGAAGCAACTAAAGAAAAAGCTATCTTAAAACTTTCTAAAATGGGTGTTAAAATGGGATATCCTGATAAAGTTCAAGCAATCTATTCTAAGTTAGTATTTAATGAAGAAGACTCTTTATATGATATCATGAATAACTTCTCAAAAATTAAAACATTAGATAGCTTAGCTAAATTAAATGAACCAACTAACCCAGAAAGATGGCAAATGCCTGGACATATGGTAAATGCTTGTTATGATCCATTTGTAAATGACATTACATTCCCAGCTGCAATTCTTCAACCACCATTCTATTCATTAAATCAAACTAGAAGTGAAAATCTAGGTGGAATTGGAGCCGTAATTGGTCACGAAATTTCACATGCATTTGACTCTAATGGTGCAAAATGTGATGAAAATGGTAATATTAACAATTGGTGGACTAAAGAAGATAATAAACGTTTCAAGAAAAAAGTTAATGCGATGATCAAACAATTTGATGGTATTGAACTTCCTTGGGGTAAAGTAAATGGTAAGTTTACTGTAAGTGAAAATATGGCCGACAATGGCGGAATGGCAGTTACACTTGAAATTATGGGTAAAACACCTAATGCATCATACGAAGAATATTTCCAAAATTGGGCTAAAGTTTGGTGTTTAAAAGCTAAACCTGAATATTTACAATTATTATTAAATTTAGATGTTCATGGTCCAAGCATCTTACGTGCTAATATGCCACCAAGAAATTTCCCAGAATGGTATGAAACATTTAATGTTAAAAAGACTGATCAAATGTATATTGCACCTAGCAAACGTGTAGTTATTTGGTAATATGAAAAGAAAGTGATTAATCAATTGATTAATCACTTTTTTAAGTTCAATATTAAATGACAAAATTGTTAAAAAATGTTATAATATACAAAAGAGGGAAATTATGGAACAAGTTATTGATTTAAAACCAACAATAAAAACTAGAGAGTCAGGTGCAGAGCTATTCAAAGTCATTGGGATATTACTGGTAGTTATCTCACACGTTGTACAAACACTAGGAAGTGATTTTTCTTACCTTATAGGATTTAGAGATTATTATGTTGCATTAGGAACGCCAACAAAAGATATTCAGTTAATAATTGTATATCTTTTAAGATATTCAGGAGCACTTGGAAATGCATTCTTTTTTATTGCGTCCGCTTGGTATTTACTTGATAAAAATAAAACTAACACTCAAAAAGTGCTTAGAATGATTCTGGAAATCTTTTTAATTTCAGTGTTATGGCTAGGTGTTACAGCTGCATTCACAAATTTTAAATTAACTGATGGACATATTAAAAAGTCATTCTTTCCGACTTATTATTCGAATACCTGGTATTTAACAGATTATATAAAGTTTTGTTTTGTTTTTCCATTTTTAAATATCATAATAAAATCAATAAAACAAAACATGCATTTTATTATTGGAATAGTCTTATTTATTATGTATGGTGTATTAGCTTTCTTTACATCGGTTCCACTAGAAGGTACATTTATATTATGGATTTCTTTATATGTTTTAATTGCGTATTTTAAAATGTACTGTCCTAAGTTTAATTCTAGTATGATAGTCAATTTAATTATTTTTATTGTTGCACTAACTTGTCACATTGGACTTGTTGTAGGGACTAACTATTACGGTTTGAAACATCCCCAAGAAGCAGTAAATAGTATTAGATGGAATAGTAATTTAAATACTTTCCTGATACTTATTGCATATAGTTTATTTAATATTTTCAGAAATCTAAAAATAAAAAGTAAATTTATTAATTTGGTTTCGAGTTTATCAATGTTAGTATATATACTTCATGAAAACATCATTTTTAGACAATATTATAGACCAATTATATGGCACTGGATTTATATAAATTTTGGGTATAAACTTTTATTATTGTGGACTACCTGTTATGTTATTCTATTATTTTTAGTATCATGTGGTATCGCATATTTATATAAGAGATTTATTCAAAAATATGTTTTTATGATTAGTGACATTTTACACAAAATTTTAATGAAAGGAATTAACTTCATTGTTAGTAAGCTTATGCTTATTTTTAAATAATGAAACTTAAAATAATATGATTAAAAAAATTAAATTTAGTTTAATAGTAATTATTATAATTACGTTTCTAATGATTACAGGATGTGGACATATTCATAGTTATGTTGAAGAAGTTACTGATCCGACTTGTACTGAACAAGGATATACAATATATACTTGTACTTGTGGTTATTCATATAAAGGGTCTATTACTGAACCAACGCATCAATATGGAGAATGGGAAGTAGTGGAAAAAGCTACATTAGAAAAACCTGGTATCAAACAAGCAAAGTGTTTAAATTGTGATCATATAATTGAACAACAATTTACACATCAACATGAATTTATTGAGGTAATGTTGCCGCCAACATGTTTGGAAGATGGTGTACAAGGTACTTATTGTGAATGCGGTGAAGAACACTTGATTACTCACCCAGCACTAGGACATGAATATCAAGAAGAAATTATTGAACCTACTTGTGAAGAAGAAGGATACACAAAGTATTCTTGTATAAGATGTACTGAATCATATATTGAAAATAAAGTTCCTGCCAAAGGACATAAATATGCGGCTGATATAATTCTTCCAAGTTGTAAAGAAGAAGGATATACACTTTATACATGTGAATGTGGTGAAAGTTATCAAGATAACTTTACAGAAAAAACCGAACACAATTATGGAGCATGGGAGATTGAAAAAGAAGCAACACCAACTACTGACGGTTTAAAGGTTAGGATTTGTTGTTGTTGTGGTAATAGAATTGAAGAAGTAATACCGGCAACTGGTGTTCCAAAAGAAATTGTTGTTCAATATGATATGAATGGTGGCTTCTTGAATGAATCATATAAAACGATTGAAGAACTTGCTGCTGCATTCATTAGTGATTATAATAAATATAGTAATACAACTGCAAAAATTGAAAACTTTTCTAACGATTCTACATCATCAGTAAAAGTAGCTTTATCCAATTCTGAAATGCTTGCAAAATGGAAATGGTTATTTGAATATATGTATAATGATCTAGTAGCGTATAATAAAGAAATTGGTACACTAAGTGTTTCTTATGTATCAGATTCACTAGACTTATTACCACTTATGGTTAATGGTGATACATCAGTAATAAAAGATTCTACAAAAGGTCCTAATTTTAGAACTTTAGTTAGAGGATATTTACATGGTGTTATGAATGGTTGTAAAGGTGGACAAAATGTAACTTTTGCGGCATACTGTCCAGATTTTAGCGATATTGATCGTCAAAATGATTTATTACAATACCAATTTGTAGGAAACTATAATGTTAAAACTGGTGAAGAACTTCCAACACCAACTAAAGAAAATTATCTCTTTAGTTATTGGTTAGATCCAAATGGTAATAAAACATCTACTTATACAAAGTCAGGAAAATATACAGCAGTTTGGGATGAAGGTGTAAAGGTGGAAAAAATTGAAATAACAAATAAAGTAACTGAAATTAATCTTTATGATACATATCAATTAACTTGGGAAATTACTCCAAGTGATGCCGTAAACAAACGTGTAAGTTTTACATCAAGTAATGAATCGATTTTAACAATTGATCGTAATGGATTAATTACAACATATGCAGCTGGCGTTGTTACAATCACTGTTAAATCACTAGCTCTTGGCGGTCAAATTGATAGTTTTACAGTATCTGTAGTAACACCAGGTTATTTTAACATTAGCTATGAGACAAATTCATATGTCGAAATTGGTTCATATATTAAATTAAATGCTATTTACATTAATCCTTTAAATCAACAAGAAAACGTTCTTTGGGATAGTTTAACACCTGATATTGTAGGTGTTGACAATGATGGAAACGTAGAAGGGATTTCTGAAGGAATCGGAACAATAAGAGCTTATTCTAAAGATCGAAAACAATATCAAGACTTTATTGTAACTGTTGTTAATAATGAAGTGAGTGATGCATTACAACTTGTTCTAGATAGTCATGTAAGTAATATTTTTACAAGATATGATTTAGGTATTGGTGCAGGTACACCAGTTTATTATGCTGACATCTTAGGAAGCGTAAGTAAGCTATTATATAATAAGGAAATAGAAATTGATACTACATACGCTAAAGCAACTGAAGACAAATATGGTTCTGAACTACAAAACCGTTTATTAGAAAGCGTTGAGTTTATTACTGTCCATTATACTGGTGGTATGACTAAAGGTTCAACTGCTAAAGCAACAGCTGCTTATTTTGCTCAACCACTAAGCCAAGTTAATACATCAATACATTATTGTACAGGTAATGATGGAATTTACAAAGGTATGTCGGAAATTTATCGAGCTGCTCATGCGGGCGATGATGGTTCATTAGAAACAGTATCTAAATTTGAATGGTTAGATACACCAGTTTTAGTAAAAGATGGAGATCCTGAAATTCCAGTTGTATCAATTACAAAAAATGCTACTTTCTCAATTAATGGTGAAGATACAGGAATTAAAGTACCATATAAAGATAAACGTGGTAATGAAGGATATGTAACTGATGATAAATGGTTAAATAAAATGGATTTAGCTGTTAACATCAAAGATGGCAAATATCAACTTGGAACTGCTTGGTGGTGTTATACACAAGTATGGGAAGGAAGAATTTGTTCTAATGGAGGTAATAGAAACAGTATTGGTATTGAATCTGCAGTAAATCAAGGATCTGATCTTTGGTTAACATGGCAAATTACAGCTAAACTAGTTGCTGACATTATGGAAAGACATAACTTAGATATTACAAGAGTTAAAGGACATCATTTCTTTAGCGCCAAAGATTGTCCTCAACCAATGCTTGAAAATGATTTAGAAATTTGGTATGAGTTTTTAGATCTTGTTAGAGCTGAATTTGCATTATTACAACTTGATAATGTAAAATTAGAATTTACAACTGATTCAAGCTATTTAAATAATAATGGAAGAGTTGTAAAACAAACAAATGAATCAGAAGTTGTAACTTATACTGTAACTATTACTCATAATGGAAAAACTGAACAAGTTACACTTGCAAGTATCATTGAAGGAAATTACGTAAAATAAGGTCACTTATGTGACCTTTTTTAAATAAAAAAAAGAGGATATTAATCCTCGTTATTAATCTTTCTTTAATGTAATAAATAATGAATCTTCTATTTCTTTTGATACTTCAATAGTATTGCTGATTTGTAAAAAATATTTTTGATAGTCAGTTGTAAAAATTTGAACATTTGGATTGGCTTCGCGTAAATTATTAAAAGTTGGCCAATTGTCAAGCCATCTTGCCGTATTTGTAATAAACACATAATCTGGATTTAAAAGTTTACAAAGTGGAAGTGTGTTTGTTCCTCCGCCTCCATGATGACATGATTTATAAATGTGAATTTTATCAATGTTATATTTTTGGTAAATATTTTTAATCATCTTTATTGATAATTCTTTAACTTCTTCAATATCAGTACTAGAACAAGTAACATCAGCTCCTAAAAAAATGTTATAATTATTTACTTTTAAAAAGATTCCTAAACAGTTAAAGTTTTCATTGAATCTTTTTTGTTGATAAAAATTACTTGTTGGGTTTGAATATAAATCATTTAAAAGATTTGATACTTGAAATAAATCAAGCGTATGACTTTCAAAATTGATTTGGATATTATCAGCACCAAGTTCATCAATAAAGGTAACTGAAGTATTTTTGTTTTTTGCAGCATTTAAGATATTGTAATAGTTATTGAATTCATTTTCAATGTATTCTTCGTTAGACGCATAACCACTAGAAGTAGAACCATCTAAACCATAATATCTTTTAATATATAGGTTCTCAACTTGATAGTCTGAGAGTATTTTATCACAACAACCGTAATGATCGTTATGAAAATGAGTAATTAAAATAAAGTCAATTTTTGTGATATTTAAATCATCCAAGTGTTTTTTAATCATTGGATAATAAAATGCGCTACCAGTATCTATGAACGCAAAATGATTGTTAGACTCTAGAATAATTGCATCGCTCCAAATAGTGTTTAAAAAATGTATTTGTAATTTATCCATAAGTACTCCTTAATATAATTTATTATAACATAAAATATTATTAAAATTAGTTAAAATAATAAATTATCAAAAACAACTTAAACATTAAGTTGAAAAATACAATGATTTATGGTAAAATAGATAATAATAGAAAGAGTGATATTATGAATACATTTGTACCAAAAAATTATCAAAGTAAATTAACAATTTATGAAACTCAAACTTCAATTGGAATATTTAAGCGTATTTTTGAAGAAAAACTTTGTAAATATTTAAATTTGAAAAGAGTTTCTGCACCACTATTTGTTAAAACAAACAGCGGTTTAAATGATGACTTAAATGGCTTCGAACGTCCAGTTTCTTTTAACGCAAAGTGTTATACTGATGAACTTCAAATAGTTCATTCACTTGCAAAATGGAAACGTCTTGCTTTATATGAATATGGATTCAATGTTGGTGAAGGTTTATACACTGATATGAATGCGATTAGAAGAGATGAAGATATGGATAACATTCATTCTATTTACGTTGACCAATGGGATTGGGAAAAAGTAATTAGTAAAGAGGAAAGATGCGAAGAGTATTTAAAAAATACCGTATCAAATATATGTCTTGCGATTCATGAATCATCAGTGGAACTTAAAAAATTATTTCCTAAATTAGATTATGTGTTTCCAAAAGAAGTAACATTTGTTGATAGTTTTGAACTTGAAAAATTATATCCTAATATGACTGGTAAAGAAAGAGAAAATGCTTTTGTAAAAGAACATGGTACGACTTTCTTAATGAAAATTGGTTGTAAACTTGCAAGCGGAGAACCTCACGATGGTCGTGCACCAGACTATGATGATTGGGACTTAAATGGTGATATTTTAGTTTATAATCCAGTTCTAGACTCAGCTTTTGAAATTTCTTCAATGGGAATTCGTGTTAATAAAGAATCGTTATTAAAACAATTAGAAGAAAGAAATCAATTAGAAAGAACAAAACTATTTTTCCATCAAATGTTGTTAAATGATGTTTTACCACTTACAATAGGTGGTGGGATTGGTCAATCACGTCTTTCAATGTTATTGTTAGAAAAAGCTCATATTGGCGAAGTACAAGTTTCTGTTTGGGATGAAGAAACAAAAGAGACTTGTAAAAATGCTGGTATAACATTGTTGTAAAAAGATAAACTGTTTGGTTTATCTTTTTTTTGTTTTTAAAAAAATGGTTAAATTTAGAAAAATGTGGTAAAATATAGTTGAAAGGAGATGATACAATGAAAAAGATTTTTCGAAAATTATTTAGAATTTTTGTATCACTTTTAATTTTAGTAGCATTAGTGGTGGGTGGTTATGTTATTTATTTAACTAATCAATATTATCGTATTGATGATGAAATGAACTATTCAAGTAATATTTTAGGAGAAAATGATAGTTTAGTATTACTTGATACAGAGTATGTTATTACAACTTACAATATTGGTTTTGGCGCATACAATCATGATTTTTCTTTTTTTATGGATAGTGGAGTGATGCTTGACGGCACAAAAGTTGATGGCACAGGTTCAAAAGCAAAATCGGAAGATGTTGTTGTTGAAAACACATTTGGTTCAATTGAGACAATTTTGAATGTTAATCCGGACTTTATGTTTTTTCAAGAAGTGGATGAAAACGCAACAAGAAGTTATCATATAAATCAATATCAAAAACTAACCGAAAGTTTTAAAGAACATAATAGTATATATACTTCAAACTTCCATTCTGGATATTTGTTTTATCCATTTAGTGATCCACATGGTAAAGTTGAATCAGGTATTGTTACGATGGCTAATAAGAAGATTGATGAAGTAGTGCGTTATAAATTAGAAATTGATGAGTCATTTCCAACGAAATTTTTCGATTTAGACCGCTCATTTAGTGCTTCATATTTACCGATTGAAGGCAGTGATAAGTATTTAGTTTTAGTAAATGTTCATCTTTCGGCTTATGATGAAGGCGGTATTTATCGCGCAAAACAATGGAAACAATTAAACAATTTCTTTAAAGAAGAAGTAGATAAAGGTAATTATATTGTGTGTGGTGGCGACTTCAATCATGATATTTCTAACGATCCAAACTTTGATGG
>JAZOLG010000031.1:0-92241 GCA_045652765.1 Bacilli bacterium | reverse complement strand
ACGAAGTTGTTGACCAGCTTCCAAATAGAATCTTTCATCTATTAAGAAATCGTCAGCTTGACAATTAGCGTTAGTAGTTACGGCGAAGCAGTTATCAATTGATTCTTTACATTTTGCAAAATCAATCAATCCGCAACCAACAATATCATCGAGACCAGAATCACTTGCATAATAACCAGGCATTCTGTATGAACATCCAGATAATAAAGCTGTTAATTTCGCAGGAAAAATTTTTAAATCAGCACAATGTTCCATTAGAAGGGCAGCGCAACCAGTCGTAAATGCGCATGAATAACTTGTGCCGCTACCAGAACCTATATTTGGTATAGAAATATCATCAGCAGCATTCATTATTGTTGGTTTATCGATATCGGTTACTTCACTAGAACAAGTATATTCCCATGGGAATATACTATTGTATGCTCCGCCAACTGTGACAACGTTATAAGCAAGTCCCGGATTTGAAATATAATAATCAGTTTCATCAGATGATTCATTTCCGCTTGCAACAATTACAGGTAAATTATATTTCCATACTGTATAATCATACGTTGCAGAATGAGATGAATATACACCATCAGCTGTTCCATACCCGTAACTACAGTTGATTACATGAACTCCATTTTCCATAAGCCAATCAATTTCACTTGAAGGATTTCCTGCACCTTGACAACAATAAATTGATGCATTTTTTGCAATTCCATCAGTTCCACTTATACACGAAGCCATAGTGGTAGCATGATCTGATTCTGTTTCAATAAAATACCATTCATCTCTATTTGTAATATTAGTATTTATTAAATTAGGATTTTCAGTATCAATAATACCGCCATCAATAATCCCAACTCTAATACCTGCTCCTGTTAAAGTACCTGACCTTAATTCATTATAAACATCCATTAGATCTATTGCAAAATTAATGTTTTCAGTGAATATATCTTTTTTTTGAACATAAACAGTATTTATGAGTTCATTTTTGGCGAGTTCATCTAATAAAGATGACTTACTTGAAAAAACTTCTTCATATTTAACATCATATACTATTTGTGGAAAATATTTTGAAATGTATATATTTTCATATTGAAAATCTGGTAATGATTCTAGTAGTTTTTTATTAATTTCTTTATGATACGCTAGACCTTCACTTCTAATTTTATATATAATATCATCTGCTTCTTCTTGCGTTAAATTTTCTACATTGCTGACACTATGTTTGAAGTCAGCATTTCCGACAATAACTAGTTTTACAATATCTATATTTTCTTCTTCTATTATTTTTTCTACTTGTTGACTAGTCGACATATCAACATATTTACCAAAACCTTCAAAAACTATTTTGTCGAAATTATTAGTTTGTACAGTACTATATCCCCATACGACTGTATTTACTATAATTAATAAAAAAACAACTATTTTTCGCATTCCTTTTGCCCTCCAATGAAATATACGATCAAAAATAAATAAAAGTGCCATTTTTTTTACAAAAAATGACACTTATGCGAAAGTTATTATAAATATTATACTGTTGTACAAAATTCGAATATATTATGTTCTTGATAAATAATTTGTAGATTAATTATATAATTTGAAGACAATTCTACATCATATTCTAAATAGTCATTCAAATGAATTATTTCATCAGAAAACTGACAATCATTTATATTAACATTTAATAAATATTCACCGCTTATATTGTTTGGCATATTTAAAAAGTATATTACAAAAAAACTTTTTTCTTTAGATTTTACATGCAAAACTGAAAATTTAATATTTTTGTTTGTTTCAATTTTCGAAACAATTTTAATATTAAAATTTTTATATTTCTCCTCAAACATTTTAACTACATCGACATCTTCAGTTTGTTCATTAGTTCCATTATTGTTAAACATTTGATTTTTAGTTATTGCCCATGTCGTAATAGAAGTAATAGCAACTATTAGTAGTACACATGAAAGTGTAAATGCAATAAATTGTTTCTTTTTAAATGAATAACATTTTATTTCTTTTGGTTTGATATTAAGTTCTTCTTTTAAAAGTTCTTTATCAATAGTTGGTTTAAATGATTGATTAAATTCTTTTGTTAATTGTTTGTTAAATTTATTTCTCATAGTCTAACCAATCCTTTCTAGTTATAACTTTAGCTTTCGCAAAAAGTTTCTTAGATACATCTTCTGAGATATGTAAACCTTCTGCAATCTCTTTATGAGTAAATCTAAATACTGTTTTTAATATCAGTACGTCTCTTTCTTGTTTATTTAAATTACGTATACTATAAACCATACGATCAGTAAAGAAAGACTCATCACTTAGATTATCAATTAGTTCATTATCATAAATAATATCTTTCTTTTGTTTTAGAAAGTCAATAATATGATTTCTACTAATCTTTACTAACCAAGTTTTAAATGATGATTTATATGGATTAAAAGATTCAATATGTGTATAAATCTTCATAAATATTTCTTGGACTAAATCGTCTGCATCATTTCTATTACCTGTCATTGAATAAGCAAAATATTGTACTAGTTGACTATATTTCTTATATAACATTTCAAAGGTTTCATCTGTTCTTAATATAATTTCTTCTTTAATTCTAATATCTTTTCTATTTAACATCATAATCTCCACTATCACTTTTTCTTTTTTGGAAGTTCTGGCAAATCATCAACACTTCTGAATTCCCATTTAATATCATTTTTACACGTTCCTTCTATTACAAGATAGGTACCATTAGTGCCATCTCTCGGCAAAACTGGTGAGCCAGGATTAAAACAATGACAATCTTCAATATAATCATAACGATGACAATGTGTATGACCATATAACAAAATGTCACATCTAACGGTTCTAATTAATTTTGGAAATCTTTCAATTCCCATTTCACCATGAGTTATATAGATTAAACCAAGTGGTGTAACCATTTCAAGATGTTTTGGTAAATCTATAAATAAATCACAATTTCCCTTAACAGAAGAAAAAGGAAAAAGCTGATCCCCATGTAACATACTATCTCCGCAGTGGAAAAATAAATGAGTATCGGCTTCTTCCTTCATAAGTATTCTCTTTAAAATTCCCCTGCTTTTATGTGAGTCACTAACAACTAACATTTTATACATATTCTACCCCTAACAATTCAACATATTATTTTAACAATTTAGTGTCTTGGAATGTTCCAGTTGTTACATCAATCTTAAGTTTCTTTAAAACTTCTAAATCATCATGATTAATCATTACACTAGAATGAAGTTGAGATTTAGCAAGTTTTGGCAATTGTTTTAATGCCCACGCAGCCATTGATGATGTAGTTGCGGAAATAGATAACGCAATTAAAACATCATTTAAATGCAAACGCGATGAACTTTTTGATAAATGTTTAGTTTTTAAATTTTGGATTGGTTCTAAAACATTATATGAAAGTAACAACATTTCTTTTGGTATCTTCGCATAATACTTAAGCGCATTTATTACAGCTGCAGCAGATGCTGTTAACAATTCTGATTTTTTACCGCTAATGATTTTGCCATTTGTAAGTTCAATCGCAACACATGGACAATTGCATTTTTCAGTTTTATTTAATGCTGCTTTTACTACTTTTCGGTCATCAACTGTAATATTTAATTCACGCATAATAAGTAGTATTTTATCAACACTTTCTTGAGTAAACTTACCATTTTTATTTAAACAGCAAGCATCTAAATATCGACGAATAATTTCTTGTTTACTTGCATTTACTGCAACATCATCATCAATAATTGCATTTCCCACCATATTAACTCCCATATCTGTAGGAGATGAATATGGACTCTCACCATAAATACGTTCAAATATTTTATTTAATACTGGAAATACTTCTAAATCACGATTATAGTTAACGGATGATATACCATATTTTTCTAAATGATAATAATCTAGCATATTAACATCATTTAAATCTGCAGTTGCTGCCTCATACGCCAAATTTACCGGATGTTTTAATGGCAAATTCCAAACTGGAAATGTTTCAAATTTAGCATATCCAGCTCTAATCCCTTGTAAATTATCATGATAAAGTTGAGATAAACAAGTTGCCATTTTACCACTACCTGGTCCTGGTCCAGTAACTACTATAATTGGATGCGTAGTTATGACATATTCATTTTTACCAAATCCTTTATCACTTAATACTAAATCAATATTATGTGGATAACCTTCAATTGGATAATGTAAATAAACATTTATATTTAAATTTTTTAATTTTTCATAGAAGATTGTCGCTAGTGGCTGATTAGCATATTTTGTTATAACAACATTATTACATTTAATTTTGTTATTTTCAAACTCATCAATTAATCTTAAAACATCATCTTCGTATGTTAAACCAATATCATTGCGTGTTTTACCATTTTGAATATCATCAGCGCTAATATTAATGATAACTTCTACTTTTTGCTTAATTGATGCTAAGGCTTTAACTTTAGAATCAATCTCAAATCCAGGAAGTACTCTTGCTGCATGATAGTCATCAAAGATTTTTCCGCCAAATTCAATATAAAGTTTATCATCAAATTGACTTACTCTTTCAAGAATTTTACCACTTTGAAGTTTTATATATTTCTTATTATCAAAAGCTTTTTTCATAATAAAAACCTCTCACTACAAAATTATACAATGTTAAAACAATTTTTGCAAGAAATTTGGTAATTTAGACAAAATAAAAAAGTGCCATTACGGCACTTTTATTCACTTCTTAAAGCAATTACAGGATCTTTCTTAGCAGCAATTCTACTTGGAATTAATCCAGCAATTAATGTAAGTAGGGTACTAATTATTATTAGCGAAATACCACCAACAACAGGCAATTTACCCATATTGGCAATGTCTGTGAAGTATTTAATTATTGAATTAATTGGAATTAATAATAGTAATGATATGCCAATACCTAAAACACCTGCAGTGAAACCAATAATTAAAGTTTCAGCATTAAATACACGTGAAATATCTTTTTTACTTGCACCTATACTTCTTAAAATACCAATTTCTTTTGTTCTTTCTAGTACAGAAATGTATGTAATAACACCAATCATAATTGAAGAAACTACTAAAGATACAGAAACAAACGCAATTAATACATAACTTACTGTATTAACAATTTGATTTACTGATTGAATCATAAATGCAACATCATCAGTGTATTTAATTTGTTTTTCTACTGGAACTGACAAATTATATTCTTTAATAATTTCAATAATTCTTTCTTTTGCTTCAAAAGACTTAGGATAAATATTAATAGAATCAGGATTTTCTGGATCAGCATATCCTAAATATTCTAATCGAGATTTATAAGCTTCTTCAACATCTCCTTCAAAAGGAAGACCTGTAAGCATATCAATTTTAGTATTAGCAAGTTGTGCTTTAATAACATTAGATGATGAATTTATTTCCATTATTTTATCAACTAATGATTTAGTATAACCTATTCCACCAAACATGGCTGTCATACCACTATTTGAATTAGCTTTAACAATACCAACGATTTCTAGTTCAAAACCAGATTTTTCAATTACACTTAAAATTTTATCCGGAGTACTATTATTAACTATTAAGTCATTAGTTTCATTTAATTCAAAATAATTGCTATCCGCAACAGCTTTATATTTTAATCCTAAAAGTTGTTCATGCAAGTATTCAGTTTGCAATGGTTTTCCGTTTGGAAGCATTGTTTGATATAAATCACTTTCAGAAATAATACCAAGAATATATAAAGATAAATCTGTTAAATTTCCATCTTGGTCTAATATTAATAATAATTCATTATATGCATTTGGAAACTCACCAGATACAAGTTCATATTGGTTTTCTAATAACTCTTGATTATCAATCAATTGTTGCCATCCACCAATCATAGACATCATAGAATTACTAGATGGATACAATCTATTAGTTTTGCTATTGTCATTATAAATATTAATGTCGGCATTATAATTATAACGAATATCAGTTACTAAACCTTTAATTTCTTCATTAGAATCTAAGAATTTTTTAAAAGATACAACATCGTTTTTTTCCATATTTTCATTCATGATTTTTAATACATCACTGAAAATAGTATTAATATAAACGACATTAGGATCTTTTTTAACATCTTCTTCACCACGAATCATTAACTTTTCCATCAATGCTGTTGTATCCATTGTTTGTTGTTCAATACGTAATGGATATTGTGATAAAGCATCTTCTTGAACTCGGTCAATATAACTTTGAAAACCATGAGACATTGACATAATTAACGCAATACCAATTATACCAATTGATCCTGCAAGGGCAACTAATAATGTTCTTGTTTTTTTCGTTAAAAGATTTCTAAAACTTAATTTTAATGCTGTAAAGAAAGACATTGAAGTTTTTTTATTATTGACTTTTTCTTCAACTGGTTTTAACTCTTCAACTGGCATTGAATCATCTATTAAATGTCCATCTTTTATCTTAATAATTCTTGTTGAATATTCTTCTGCAAGTTCAGGATTATGTGTAACCATAACTACTAATTTTTCTTTAGCAATCTCTTTTAATAATTCCATAATTTGAATGCTAGTTACACTATCTAATGCTCCTGTTGGTTCATCTGCTAATAAAATATCCGGATTATTTACAAGCGCACGTGCTATTGCTACTCTTTGCATTTGTCCACCAGACAATTGATTTGGCAAAGAATAAATTTTGTCATCTAAACCAACTCTAGAAAGAACATTTAAAACTCTTTCTTTACGTTCAGCTTCATTAATACCTGACAAAGTTAATGCTAGTTCAACATTTTCATAAACATTTAAATGCATTATTAAATTATAAGTTTGGAAAACGAACCCAATTGTGTGATTACGATATGTATCCCAATCTCGATCCTTAAATTGTTTTGTACTTTTCCCATTAATTACTAAATCACCACTAGTATAGCGATCTAATCCGCCAATAATATTTAATAATGTAGTTTTACCGCACCCAGATGGACCTAAAATTGAAACAAATTCATTATGACGAAATTTTAGACATAAATCATCTAATGCGATTGTAACATTATCACCTACAACATATTCTTTTCTTATATTATGTAATTCTAACATTATACCACCTTACCTTATTATATAATAGTTTTTAACCAAATTTTTGTTTTTATAATCATAATTGCTAAAGGCATTTTTATTACATCTGATAAAGTAACAATAATATAGATTGGAATAATTCCTAAATTTGTATAAGTTACTAATACAAATGCTAGTGGCAATCTTATAGTCCATGAGAACACACTATCAAATAAAAATGTTAACAATGTTTTACCACCAGAACGTATTGTAAAATATGAACTAGTGTTAAAGGTATTAATAGGCATCCCTATAGATGCAATTAAAATAAAAATAAAAGCTAAGTCTCTTATTTGTTCAGTAGTCTTATAAATATTTGGTATTAAAAGACCGCTCGAAACCATTAGCAGACTGGTAAAAATACTTATAACTAATGAGAAAGCAATTAATTTTACCCCCGTATCATAGGCTTCATCATATTTTTTAGCACCTAAAAATTGGCCTACGATAATTGATATAGCATTCCCAAGCGATAAGCCTAGCGTCATAAATAAGTTATTAACATTGTTACAAATATTCATTGCACCAACAATATCTAATCCACGTTTCGAATAACATTGGAAAATTAGTGTAATACACATTGACCACATTATTTCATTTAAACACAATAACAATGTACGTGGTATGAATCTTTTAATATCATGTAAGTTTAAATATTTTTTCAAATATACCTTTTTAATAAATGGATATCTTTCTTTTTTAATATGAATGTACAATACTACTATTGCAAGTTCAATAAATCTAGAAATAACAGTTGCAATGGCAGCACCATTAACACCTAACTTTGGAAAACCAAATTTACCAAATATTAATAAAAAGTTAAAAATCAAATTCACAAAAATTGCTACAACACCAGCTATCATAGGTACAAATGTTTGTTTCGCTTCTCTTAAAGATGTAGCATATATTTCTTTTATTGCAAATGGAGCTAATCCTATTAACATTATTTTTAAATAACTAGATGCATATTGTTGTACAAGAATTGGATTTGTTGTATCATCTCCATTAGAATTAATGAATGTAGAAATTAAATTATCACCAAAAAAGATGAAAATCAATAATCCAATAATTAATGTTAATAATATCATTACCCATTTAAATTGAAATGTCTTCTTGATACCTTTAATATCTTCAGATCCATGATATTGTGACGCAAAAATCGAAACACCAGAAATTATACCAAAAATAGCCAAATTAAATACCATCAAAATTTGATTACTAATAGCAACTCCAGACATTTGTTCAGTCCCAATAACACCAATCATAATGTTATCAAGCAATGAAACAAATTGAGTTAACAATTGTTGTAATGCAATTGGAATGACTATTACTAGAACCATTTTGTAAAATTCTTTTGTTCCAATAAACTTACTTAAAAAACTTTTTTTCATTTTACCACACCAACCTTTTGTTTATATGAAATAAATGTGATTTTTATATGAAAATATAAAAAATGATATTTTTAAAAAAATATCATTTCTTAATCTTATTAAATTGCTTCTTCTTTTAATACTCCTACATAAGGCAAGTTACGATATTTTTCATTATAATCAAGGCCAAATCCAATAACAAATACATTAGGTACAACAAAACCAATATATTTAGGAGTAACCTCTACTTCTCTTCTAGATGGTTTATCTAATAAAGTGACAACTTCAACGCTATTAGCACCTTTTTCAATTAAGGTTTCTGTTACTTTACTAATAGTTAAACCAGTATCAACAATGTCTTCAACAATAACAACATTTCGATTTTGAATATTATTAAAATTAAAGTTACCAAAAGATACTTTACCACTAGATTCAGTTCCTTCATAACTAGATACTTTTACGCAAACAAACTCAATATCAGTACGAATATTTTTAATTAATGTTGCCATAAATGGTAATGCACCATTTAATAAACATAAAAAGATTGGATCTTTTTCCGCATAATCTTTTTCAATTTCTCTTGCAAGTTCTAAAGATCTTTTTTCAATTTGTTCATTTGATACCAAAATTTCTTTAACATCTTGTTCTATAAATTTCATAAAATACCTACTTTGTACCAAATAAGCGATCGCCACAATCACCTAATCCAGGTAAAATATATCCTTTTTCATTTAATTTTTCATCTTTTGCAGCCAAATAAATGTCAACATCAGGATGATTTTTTAATACATTTTCAATACCGTAATCCACGCCGACTAAACCAATATAAATGATTTTTTTAACACCAGCTTTTTTTAATAAATTTGATGCATATACAACAGTATTACCTGTTGCAAGCATTGGATCTACTAATAATACAACTGAGTTTTTAATTGTATGTGGTAATTTATTTAAATATTCTTTAGTTTCCAAAGTTTCTTCATCACGGTAAAGACCTAAGTGACCAAGTTTAGCATGTGGTAAAATTTTAGAAACACCATCAGCCATACCTAAACCGGCTCTTAAGATTGGGACTATTACAACATTATCAAGTAATTTTTCAAATTCAGCAACTTGTAATGGTGTTTCAACACTAACCTTTTTAGTTTCTAAATCCTTTGTGGCTTCATATGCCATTAATTGACCTACTTCATTTACAAGTTGATTAAATAAATAGTGTGGTGTGCTAACATCACGAATTATTGATAACTTATGTTTAATTACTGGATGGTTTGAAATTACTATTTTGCTCATTTTATACTCCTTATAATACAATTAACATGTATGCAATAGATAATATTGCAATTATTGTACCTGTAATGAAAAATTGTTTAATATTTTTTATTTCTAACTTATAAGCTATTAAGCTTCTTAATAGCCATGTAACGAATATTACAAGTGGATAAATATAAAATATTTGATTATATAAATGTTCACCAAATATTATACCACTTATTGACCAAGCAATATACCCTGCTGTTAAAATAATCATTGCACGATTAATAAATGTTGCAATGTTTGGTAAAAGTATTGCTTTTTTATTAACCGGATTTTTTACAATACTTTTCAGAAACTCAATTTCACCTTTTTGATATATTTCGAAAATGATATTTTCATCATCAAAACAATCTAAATATCTTTTACCCGTGATACCTAACGTAATCATTTCTGGATTACTATTGACCATAATACCCATAAAGGAATTTACATCAGATTCACGTTTCTTCTTTAATACTTTTTTAATTACTTGATATTCTAATGACTCTAAAAACTTCACAACATTAATCATATCAAGTTTTTCTAGCTGATTAGATTCGCTCAAATATTCAGCAAAACTTGCTGTAAATATAGCATGGCCTAAAGTCTTAACTGGATTTTTATCTTCAGTACCATGAGCTACATCTAAAATCATTAATAAAACTGCATATTTTATATAATTAGCAAATTCTTCAATATATAAATCGTTAGAGTCATCCATTTGTAAAGAACTTACTACATCAATAACAATGATAATGTTCGTTCCATCGCCACCGCGAAACATTCTACGCATATTATATGGTAATCCAGCAACAAGTTTTACAATAATATGCGATTCAAGTTCTTTAACATTTGGAATGTATTTTAATATTTTATCATCATTCGATAAATTTAACTTTTTGATTTCTTCAATAAAACCATGAGTTATAAGTTTAGCTTTTTCGATTAATGCATAATTAGGTTCTGTAAAGACATTAATTGAATTTCCGGTTTCGTCGTTTCCTAGTGAAAATATTTCATCATTTCGATATATAGTTAAATCTTCGCCATTTAAATAGTGATTAATTATTTCATCATCTATTCGAATATTATTCATATTTTCACTCCCATCTATTCAAAAAAACTAATCGCTTGAACAATTAGTTTTTTTCGTTAAATAAACTATTTAATTAAAATCTTGTCAGATTTGATTTCTTCTAAAGCAAGTCCAATACTTTTCTTGTTAGAAGGATGTTCCATGTAAGTTGTTTTTGATTCATCAATTTCCAATGCACGTTTTGCAACAGCCATAACAAGACGATATTTTGAACTTGTTTTATCAGCAAGTTGGTCAATTGATGGATAACGCATACCTTTTTGATTATTCATCTTTAGTTTCCTCCAATAGTTGTAAATATCCATTTAAGCTTCTTCGACATCTAGCATGTTCAGCTCTAATAATAGCTTTAATTCTATCAGCAGCATTGTCAACATCATCATTTATTACAATATAGTCATATCCAGCAGCAAGTGTAAGTTCACGATGTGCTTTACTGATTCTTTCCATAATAATTTCTTCAGTTTCAGTACCACGACCTAATAAACGCGATTTTAATGCTCCATATGTTGGAGGCGCAATAAATACAAGTACAGCATCAGGCATCTTAGCTTTTACCTGCATAGCTCCCTCAACTTCAATCTCTAATACAACTTCATCACCTTGATCAATCATATGTTGTACTTGTTCCATAGGCGTACCATAATAGTTTCCTACAAATTTTGCATATTCTAAGAATTTACCTTCTTTTATTCTTCGAACAAATTCTTCCTCAGAAACAAAATAGTAATCTTGACCTTCTATTTCACCTTCTCTTGGTTTTCTAGTTGTCATCGATACAGAATAAGTAAATTTATGGTCTGGTGATTTAAATAAAGCTTTACGAACAGTAGCTTTACCTACACCTGATGGACCAGATAACACAATTAATAAACCTTTTTGATTAAGTTTCATAAATGCCTCCATTTTACTATATATTTTATCATATCATAAACTTTTTTTCAAGTATTAAAATATCTTTTTACTCTAATTTGTGTTATAATATAACAAAGGAGAATTGTTTATATGGCATTTGATGGAATTCTAATACATCATTTAGTTAATGAACTAAATGAAAATTTAACGAATGGTAGAATTAATAAAATAATTCAACCTAATCCTACTGATATTATACTGCAAATACACAATCGTAATACATTTCATTTCTTAATTTCAATGTCTTACAATAACCCTCGTTTCTATCTAATTAATGATAAACCGCAATCACCGCTCAATCCATATAATTTTTGTATGGTATTAAGAAAATACTTAGAACGTGGTATTATAAAAGATATTATTCAAATAGAAAATGATCGTATTGTAATTGTTAAAATAGAAAACAAAAATGAATTAGGTGATACTATTGTATACAATCTTATTATTGAGTTAATGGGTAGATCTTCTAACTTAATACTCACACTTCCTAATTTTCAAATTCTTGACGTAATGCGTAAACATTTCCCAAGTGATGAAACAACAAGAATTATGATCCCTAAAGCAACATATCATTTTCCTGAATCAAGAGGTCTATTAAATCCTTTTAAAAATGATATTTCAATTGATCAATTAAATTTAATAGAAGGAGCTTCAAAGGTACATAAAGACGAAATAAAAATGATTGGTTCTGTGGAAAAATTCATTAAACAAGATTTATGTCCAACTATTTATTTTTTAGATAAAAAACAAATTTTTAGTCCCTACAATCTTCTTTCAATTAATGCTAATAAAAAATCATTTAAAAATATTTCTGAACTTTTAAATGAACAATATAAAGAAAATGTTAAAGCTGAAAATCCTGATTTTCATCAAATTCAAAAACTTTTAAAAAACAAGATTAACTTACTTTCAACTAAAATTAGCAATCTTGAAAATGATTTGGAAGAATCAAAAAATCATAAAGATGATTTAATTAAAGGACAACTTCTTCAGTCATCACTATATAATATAAAGAAAGGTATGACATCTATCACGCTACGTAGTTTTGATGATACAACGGATTTTACTATTACTTTAAACCCACTCAAAACTCCTACTGAAAATATGCAACTTTATTTTAAAAATTATAAAAAATCAATAAATGCTGAAAAACACATTAATGAACAAATAATAATTGCTAGAAACGAAATTAAATATTTAACTACAATTATTTCACAAATCGAATTTGTAAATACTGTAGAAATGAATGATATAAAAGCAGAACTTATAAGTAACAACTATTTAAAAGATAACAAAAAAATCACTAAAACAAAACAAAATTCAATCAAAAATATTACCAAATACTCCATTGAAGGATCAGAATTCTTCGTTGGTAAGAATAATTTACAAAACAATTATCTTACTCACAATTTTGCAAAAAACACCGATTATTGGTTTCATGTAAAAGATATGCCTAGCGCTCATGTTATTTTAAGAACTAATAAATTAGAAGAACGAAATATTAGAATAGCTGCCCATCTTGCTGGATTAAATTCTAAATATGATAAATCAAATAGTGTACCTATTGATTACACTGAAATCAAAAACATTAAAAAAGTTCCAGGAATGAAAGGCTGTTTTGTCACTTACACAAATCAGAAAACTATTTATATCGACCCTTCTTACGATGATTTAAAAGCACTTCTAAATCAGAACGATAAATAATCATACAACTATAACAATATATTTGACTACGCTCATCATACATTATTCCAACACGATATTGAATATCAACAATGTAGTCATCTGGTACATCTTTAAGCCACAAATTGACTTCATATTCTAAATCTTTTTCATGATCACAATCAAACACTTTTATTTGCATTATAAAACCCCTTACTATTATAAAATAAGTAAGGGGGTTTTTTTGTTTTATTTTGTTCTATAATATAAACAATTATTAATAAATGGGCATCTATAACACTCTGGTTTTTGGGATTTACATAAGTATCTACCCATAAAGATTAATTTATGATGCATATTATGCCACTTATCCATAGGAATAAAGTTTTTCAAAATAACTTCAATTTGATCTGCAGTAGATGATTCATCAGCAAGGCCTAATCGTTTACTAACACGCGTAACATGTACATCAACAGCCAAACCAGGCAAACCATATCCCTCGCTAATAATTACGTTAGCGGTTTTTCTTCCAATACCGGGAAGTGTGACTAATTCTTCAATTGAATTAGGGATTTTGCCTTGAAACTTTGATAATACTACTTGAGCAAATTTTATAATATAGTCAGCTTTTCTTTTCGCAAGACCAAGCGGACTAATAATTTCAAATACATCTTGATATAATGCATTAGCCAAAGTTTCCATAGTTGGAAAAGCGCTGAATAATTTTGGAGTAATTTTATTAACACTAGCATCTGATGTTTGAGCGCTAAGCATAACTGCAACACTTAATTCATAAATATTAGTGTAGTTCAATTCACATTTAGCATCTGGGAACAATTTTTCTAATTCATTAATTAGAGTAGAACTATCGACGTTTAACATTGATTTGTTGTAAAACCTCTTGTAATTCAGGATCTATGTTAGTTGCCTTCTCATGTTTTCTTCTACTAATTAGAATAGCATCAACATATTTAAGATTTGTTTTTTTAAGTTTTAAACTCTCTATAATAACATCAGAAATTTCTTCAAAAGTATAGCCTTCTTCTAACCATTTATCAATAACTTTAAAATCATTAATAGTTAATTGTTTTTGGTATACAGATTCAATATAAGAAACAATTTTACTAAGTTCTAAATCAAGATCTTTAGGCTTTTTATCATTTTGTTCTAATACTTCTCCTAATTTTTCAATTGTAGGTGATAAATAGAAATGTTCCTCCATATTATCATCAATTGTTAACTCTATATAATTTCTTTCAACTAAACTTACAATTAAAGATGATAAATCATATTCAGATAGAGTAACTAGTTCTAATAATGCCGGTACATATAAAGTATTATTAGTCTTTTTTTGTTCATATAACAAAATAATAACCATGGCTTCAGTTTCGTTTAGACCAATTTTCTTATAATTTTTAACTATTACTTCTTTAAAAGAAATCATATGTGAATCGATTAATTTACTATAATTATTCATACTAACTCCTTATATTTTTATTAATTATACCAAATTTTCGACAATTTTACAACAAATATAATATTATAAAAATGATGCAAAAAATTTTGCATCATTTAAGCTACATAGATTTTAAAATTGGTATTAGTAAAAGTAACATTATATTTAATACCCAAATATTCAAATACAAATTGATTTTCTTCAAAACGCCCATTACAATGTTTAATATACCAATCTTGAATTGATTTAGCTTTATCTGTTGAACTAGAAATTGCTGACGGATAATCAAATGTATGATAAGTTTCTTCTAAATATTCCTCTTTAGATAATAATTTATCAACTTTAGTATTAGCACCAAGCTTATAAACAGTATTATAAGGTAGTGCGACCATGAATATTTGTTGTTTATTATCTACTTTTTGAACTAACAATGGAACTTCAATACTCATTGTAATACCAGTATTATATGTATACGCATAATATCTAACACCACCTGATATAAAACTTCTAAACATATAAGAATAACGAGTACCATCTGTATCCCATGTAACAATTGTATATTCAACAGAACTTGTATTCTCATCTAGTGGAATTCTTTTATCACCAAAAACTGCATTAGGTTTATCATATTCTTGAACAATTTCCGATACAACATAGTAAGAATCTTTAAATTTTTTCAAATGATTTTCAAAATCTCTACTTAATTTTAAATTATCATTTTTAGTGAAGATATACCCTAAAAGGGAACTAGTTTCATAAACATTATATACACCTTGATATTGAAATGATAAATGAGGTGCGTTCGTTTTCATTGTAATTGATTGTTTTAATTCTTCGTTTAAAGTCATTACAACGCCATTTTCCATTTGAATTGTTTTATCCTTACAACTTGTAAGCATAAATCCGAATAACAATACACTAATAATTGATAATATCTTTTTCATTAGAAATCCTTATCGCTTTTATCAAGACCATATTTTTCATAAAATTCTTGTTTAAATTCTAAGAATCTGTCTTCTTTAATAGCTTGTCTTATATTTTCCATTAATTTCAATAAGAAGTGAGTATTATGAATACTAATTAATCTTTGTCCTAACATTTCTTCAGCTTTTATTAAGTGATGTAAATAAGCTCTAGTATAATTTTTACAACAATAGCAATCGCATTCTTTATCAAGTGGAGTAAAATCTCTTTCAAATTCTTTGTTCTTTAATAGTTTACGACCATTAGATGTCATTGCTGTTCCATGTCTTGCAATTCTAGTCGCAAGTACGCAATCAAACATGTCAATACCGCGCTCAACACCATCAAGAATAGCACCTGGAGAACCAACCCCCATTAAATATCGAGGTTTATCCTCTGGTAAACATGGAGTTGTATAACTTAAAACCTCGTTTTGGATTTCTTTAGGTTCACCAACACTTAGTCCACCGATAGCATAACCATCAAACGGAATCTTCTTTAATTCTTCTGCACAATGAATTCTTAATTCAGGAATATTTCCACCTTGGACAATTCCAAATAAACCTTGTGTTTCACGATTTCTATTAGCATCATAACATCTTTTAGCCCATCTAATTGTTCTAGCTACAGAATTTTCTAAATATTCTTTAGTAGCAGGATATGGTGGACATTCATCTAAACACATCATAATATCACTGCCTAAGTCATTTTGAATTTCAATAGCGAGTTCAGGCGATAAAAACATTTTTTTACCACTTTTGTGATGTTTGAATGTTACACCTTCTTCTTTAATGTCACGAAGTTTTGCTAATGAGAAAACTTGGAATCCTCCAGAATCAGTTAGAATAGATCTTTCCCAATTCATAAATTTATGCAATCCACCACCTTCAGCAACAACATCATTACCTGGTTGACACCATAAATGATAAGTATTGCTTAAAATGATTTTAGCTCCACAGTCAATTAATTCTTCTCTACTTAAAGTTTTAACTGTAGCTTGTGTTCCTACTGGCATATAGATTGGCGTCTCAAATGTAGAATGGGGCGTAGTAACTACACCAAGTCTTGCCATTGAACGTGGATCTTTCTTTTTTAATTCATATTTTATAACCATTTATTTCACCTATAATATATATTTAATATATTGTATCATAAATTGTATTTTTTTTCAAGTAAATTAAAACAAAGGCCAGTAATGGCCTTTGTTTTTTACTTAATTATTTTCTTTTTTTAATTAATAATAATGCAGCTGCACCAATTAATGGAAGAATAGAAACAAATCCCATTGAACAATTCATGCCACCACCATTATTATTTGGTTTATTATCAGCAGCAGGTTCTTTTTCACCACATGCACATTCACCGTCAACAAATTCATGTTCATGTTCAGGTTCTTTTTCACCACATTCACATTCACCATCTACAAATACGTGTTCGTGTTCTGGTTCTTTAAAGTTAGGATCCTTTTCGCCGCATGCACAAACTCCATCAATGAATTCATGTTCATGAACATCCTCAACACCATGATGATATTCTAATGCATTTTCTAAATATTCATCGACAATATTATTAATGTCTGTACGATATCTATATTCTAATGAGAAAGAATATTCTTTTTCAGCATCATTAAAAATAGTAATTGTATAACCACCAGCTGTTTTTCTAGCTACTGTACTTGTTTTGCCATCATTGTATATTACATTCATTTTTGTAATTGCAAATGAAGGGTCAGAAACTGAAATATTTACTTTAAATCCGCGTTCTTGTTTTTCAATAGATACACCATTAATTTTAGGAGCTTCAAGTTGACCAGAATATTCGCCATCAACTTTTACAGTTTCTGTATAGAAACTCTTACCTACTTTACTAGCACCAGATTTATAAATTAACATTACTGATAAACTATATTCTCTACCTTTTTGTAATCCTGAAATTTCAAATGATTCAGCACTTTGTCCAGTTGGATTACCATTAATATAAATTTCACTTGATTCATAGCTAAATCCATTCAATGCTTCAATTGATGTAGTACCAGAAATAGTAGCAGTACCATCAGCATTTTCTTCAACTTTAGCTTCAATATCAATATTTGTTCTAGGTGCAACAACTAATACACAGTTAGCATCACTTCTTTCACCACCGTCTGATGGAGAGTTAACAACTGTTAAAACACCATTTTTTCTAATGATAAATGTAGAAGATCCACCACCATCTAAGTTAAATGCATCAACACATCCAGCTTGTTTTAATGCTAAAGCATTTTCTCTTTCAGATACACCATCCATATTATCTTGACGTCCATCGATAACCATTAATACACATGAACCATCTGCTTTGAAACCGATTGTTGTTCTTGGATGACGAAGTGTTACGTGATCGTAACCATAGTCACCAATTTCTTCAGCTGATAAAACTTCACCATTTCTTAATGTTTGAGCACCAGCACCAAATACACTTGAATATTGAGCCCATTCACCAGCAATTTTTTTAGAGATGCGTACTTGACATCCACTATCTAGTAAATTTGCAATTTCAACGTCAGTAGTTAAAATAGCTGGATTTTCTGAATCTGTTTGTTCAACTTTACCTTTTGCAGTACCTGCAATGTAGAAATATGAAGTCAATCTTGATTTTGAAGATGCATCAATATTAAAAATTTCTGCATTAGGAGCAGTGATACTTTCACTTAATCCATAACATACTGTAGTTTCACCATCTTTTGGTGCAGCATTAAATGCATCTACAGCAATTGATTTAATAATTGAAAGACCATTAGCATCATAAATGTCTAAAATATATTTTTCAGTAGTAGGTAATTTTTCACCTCTAGCTGCAATTTTGTAATTAAAGTTTTCATCTACACCTACGCAATACATATTATTGTACATAGATTGATCACGATAAACTACACCATCAACAACAGATTGATTTCTCATTTGGAATACTTTAGTAATTGAATCAGATCCAAAATAGTCATCATTGATAGCAGCAATAACCATATATTCTGGGTGTTTTGCTTCATAATCTAAAGCCATTTGCATAACTGTACTAGCTTTAATTCCGTTAGAATTAGGAATAGCCCAAGTTACAACTTTAGCACCACTCATTGGACTAACTGTAACCATATTTACTTGTTGCTTACCAGCAACACCTTGGTCAGTTGTAGATGTAGCTAAGAATTTTTCATAGTCAACACCATCGATAAGTGCAAAACTATCTTTCACTTCACCTTTGTTAAAACTTAATCCATTTGCAAATACTGTTTGAGTTCCAAAAACAACTAGGCATGCAAATGTTAAAATTAGTGTTAAAAACTTTTTCATAAATTATACCCTCTCTTTTAATACTTTAGCAAGTTCTTCAAATCCTGGTTTGCCTAATAATGCAAACATATTCTTTTTATAACTTTCAACCCCTGGTTGATTAAATGGATTAATATCAAGCATATAGCAAGCTAATCCACAGCTAAACATCATAAAATACAATAAATAACCAATATTGTATGCATCAATTTTTTCAAGTTCTAATACCAAATTAGGAACATTTCCATCTACATGGGCAAGTAAAGTTCCCATTAGAGCTTGATTATTAACTTCACTTAGTTTCTTTCCAGCTAAGTAGTTGATTCCGTCTAAATCAGAAGCTGCTTTTTCTAATACTAAATCTGCTTCTGGAGATGTAATTTTCAAGATAGTTTCAAACATTATACGCTTACCTTCTTGAACGTATTGTCCCATAGAATGTAAATCTGTTGAATATACTAAACTTGCAGGAAATAATCCTACACCATCTTTACCTTCTGATTCACCAAATAATTGTTTCCACCATTCACTTATATATGATAGTTTTGGTTCATAAGAAACCAATATTTCAACTAATTTTTCTTGATTATACATAATATTACGAACAGCAGCGTATTGCATTGCTGAATTTTGTTCATATGGCAAATTATAACAATCATTCATAGCTTGTGTAGCACCTTGGAATAATTGATCAATATCAATTCCTACACATGCAATTGGTAACAAGCCTACAGCAGTAAACCATGAATATCTACCACCAATATCATCTGGAACAATAAATGTTTCATAACCAAGTTCATCAGCTTGTACACGTAATGCACCTTTCTTAGCATCTGTAGTTGCATAAATTCGACTGGCAGCACGACTTCCATATTTTTGTTCTAATAATTGTTTTAATAATCTAAACGCAATTGCTGGTTCAGTAGTTGTACCAGATTTTGAAATTACATTAACAGAAAAATCACGATCTTGTAAGTATTCTAATAATTGGCTCATATAAGTTGATGACAATGTGTGACCAGCAAAAATAACTTCTAATCCTAATTCTTTAGAATAATATGGTTTTAAAGCTTCAATTACTGCTTTTGCTCCTAAATACGAGCCACCAATCCCAACAACAACTAAAATATCAGATTCATCTTTAATCTTTTTAGCAGCTTTTTTTATTCTATCATATTCTTCTAAATCATGTGTTTCAGGATATCTCAACCATCCTAGGAAATCATTTCCAGCACCTGTTTTATTAACAAGTGTTTGATAAGCATTCAAAACAGCTTCTTTCTTGTCATTAATTTGATTACATGAAACCGCCTTTTGATAATTTACTTTAATCATTATTTAATATCCTCCACTAATTTAGATAATTCAACTTGTAAAGAATCAATAAACTCTTTAGCTAGTTCCTTAGTCTTTTCAACAATAGCTATATAAATCTTTAATTTTGGTTCAGTACCAGATGGTCTTAATACAAACCATCCACCATCATCAAAGATATATTTTAAAACAAATGATTTAGGTAATACAAGTTTTTCTTCTTTGCCTTTCTCGTAAGCTAATCCCTTATCATAATCTTCTATACGAACAATTTTCTTACCGCTCATTGATTCAAATTTAGTAGATTGGAAAGTTCTCATTATTCTATCAATTCTTTCACTTCCACTTTTACCTTCTAAATAAATATTTTGAACACCTTCTGTATAGAATCCATGTTCTAAATATAAACCTTCAAGAACTTCAACTAAATTTTTTCCATTATTTTTGTAGTAAGCAGCTACCTCTGCAAGTAATAGTGTTGCTTGATACGAGTCTTTATCACGAACAAAATCTTTTATAACATAACCATATGATTCTTCGTATCCAAAGAAAAACTCTTCTTCTGTATTTTCGATTAAAGCAGCTTGTTCACCAATAAATTTAAATCCAGTTAGTGTTTGAATTAGATTTAAACCATATTTGTCACAAATCGCTTTAGCAAAATTAGATGTAACAATTGTATTATACACGTTAGCAACAGCAGCATGTTTTCTAAATTTTCCTAGATAATCTAATAAAATAGCACCTGTTTGGTTACCAGTAAGCAGTACATATTCATTGTTGTGCCAAATTGCAATACCCATTCTATCAGCGTCAGGATCTGTTGCAATTAAAATGTCAGCTTTAACTTTTTTACCAAGTTCAATTGCATATTCAAATGCTCTTGAATCCTCAGGATTTGGTGATTTTAATGTTGTAAAATTACCATCCGGAATCATTTGTTCTTCTACTGGAGTTACGCGATAGCCTTGTTCCTTTAATAAATCAACAAGTTTAACAGATGCTGTTCCATGTAATGGTGTAAATACAATTGAAAGATTTTCTTTTTCAACATCTTGAACCTTGACAGTTAATACTTTTTCTAAATAAGCTTTATCAATTTCTTCACCGATTAATTCAATTTGACCATTCTTTACAAATTCATCGTATTCACCAACTGGAATAGCAAAAATGTCTTCAACTGCATTAATTTTATCAATTACGATATCAGCAAGTTCTGGGATCAATTGACATCCTTTTTCATCATATACTTTATACCCATTATATTTAGGTGGATTATGGCTAGCAGTAATCATTATACCACCAACACATTTAAGATGTCTAACTGTAAAACTTAATTCTGGAGTTGATCTTAAATTCTCAAATAAATAAACTTTTAATCCCATTGCGGCAAGTACTGAAGCAGCAGATTTAGAAAATTCTTTTGAATTATGACGACAATCATAAGAAATTGTAACAGCAGGTTTTTCTACATCCTTATTTTTTTCTAATAAATATTGTCCAAATCCGTATGTACACTTATTAATAATATGTACATTCATACGATTTGTTCCAACACCCATTACCCCTCTTAATCCTCCTGTACCGAAAGCAATATCAGTATAAAAAGCATCTTCTAATTCTTCTTCATTTAAAGTTTCCAATTCTAGACGTAATTTTTCATCTAATTTAGCTTTCTTCCAAATGTTAATTTTTTCTAAAGTTTTTAAATCCATTTTCTTCTCCTTATTTCGACTTAATACCTTTCTTTTATATAATGCGGAAATTCTCAACAATAACTTGTTTTTCAGAATTTCTTTCTTCTAAATTTCCAGTAACAATTAAAACTGTTCCAACCTTCACTTCAGCAAAATCTAAATATAATTTTGGAAAAACAGTTAAACCAATTGTGCCGGTATCATCCTTGATATCTGCAAAAAACATTTTAGTATTATTTTTTGTTTTGATTTCTCTTATACTAGTTACAATTCCTAATAAAGAAACCTTACCTAATTTTAAATCAATAATTTTTCGAACTATTTTCTTTCTAAAATATCCTTCATATTGATACATAAAATTATATTTAAGATTAATTCCAAGAATTTGTAATTCTTTATCTAGTAAATAACCATAACTAAATTCTTCAGTATCATAAACTACACTTGTTAAATTTTTAACGAAAGAATATTTTTTACGATTATTCAATGCTCCGTAATTATCTATCATTGTTTTTTTAGTTAAACCAAATGAATCTAATGCCCCACTATAAATAATATTTTCTATTAATTGTGGAGGAAGAATATCACTAACTCTATTTATAAAATCTTCAAAATCAGTAAAAGCAAATTCGTTTCGTATTTTTAATATTTCATTAACATAACTTGGACCTAAACCATCAATAGCTGTCAGAGGCATTAAAATACAATTTTTTGCAACTTTAAATGAATCACTACTTTCATTAATATGTGGTATTCTTACCTTTATATGCCGTTTCGTAATTTCACCAATATAGTTAGATAATAAATTATTAGTACCGATAACACTGTTTAATAATACACTAAAATAATAACTCGGATAATGACATTTTAAAAATGCAGTTAAATAAGCAATAACCGAATAAGCCACACTATGAGCTTTATTAAAACCATAGTTAGCAAATTTTAAAATATATTCATATATTTCTTCAGCAACTTCTTTGGAATATCCTTTTTTCATCGAAGAAGAAATAAATTTATTCTTTTCTTTAATTAATACATCTTTTTTCTTTTTGGAAACCGCTCTTCTTAATACATCTGCCTCACCTAGTGAATATCCAGCAAATTTCCAAGCAATTAACATTATTTGATCTTGATAAACAATAATTCCATGTGTAGGTCTTAAAATATTTTCAAGATCTTTATGTAAATATGTTATTTTTTCCTTACCTTTTTTACGATTAATAAATTCAGGTATCATCTCCATTGGCCCTGGACGATAAAGGGCTAACGCACTGCAAATATCTTCAAAGCTTTCAACTCCCATTTGACGAAGAGTCTGACGCATGCCTTCTGATTCTAACTGGAATACGCCAGTAGTATCACCATTTGTAATCATTCGGAATGTTAATTTATCATTATAGTCCGTAGGTAATTCAAATGATGGTATGTCTTTTTTAATCATATCTACACAATTTTTTATAATCGATAAATTACGTAAACCTAAAAAGTCCATTTTTAACAGTCCAAGTTCTTCTAAATCACTTGCTTCAAACTGTGTTTGATATATACCATTTAACCCATTATCGAGTGGTGTATAATTTACAATATCATATTTTGTAATGATAATACCCGCAGCATGTGTTGATACATTACGAGGTAAACCTTCAATACGACATGCAATTTTTAACACCTTTTCAATGTCAGGATAATTATCGATCATATTTTGTAATTCAGGCGAATCATTAATAGCTTTTTTTAAATCTTTAGATGCAGATTTTAAATATTTTAAAACTTCTTCTAAACGTATATTAGATAGTTCAAGAGCTTTTGCAACATCTCTTACGGCAGATTTAATTTGGAATGTTCCGAATGTAGCAATATGAGCTACTCTATTCATACCATATCTTGAACCTACATATCTAATAACTGTATCTCTTTCATTATCAGGAAAGTCAATATCGATATCTGGCATAGAAATTCTTTCAATATTTAAGAATCTTTCAAATAGCAACTGGTGTTTTATTGGATCAACATCAGTAATACCTAATGCATAACTAACTAACGATGCAGGTGCAGATCCTCTTCCTGGTCCTACAAGAATACCAGACTTTTTGGCATACTTAACATAATCCCAAACAATTAAAAAGTAATCCGCAAATCCCATCTTTTTAATTGTATCAAGTTCTTTTTTGGCGCGTTCTAAATAACGATCATTTACTATACCAAGTCTTTTCTCTAAGCCTTTCATACAAAGAGCTTGTAAATAGTCATTCGCATTTAATTTAGCATCATATTCAGGTAGTAACAATTGATCATTTTTAATAGAAATACTACAAGAATTTACTATTATTTTATTGTTATCTACTAAATATGGATATTGTTTAAACATATCTTGATATTCTAAAACAGAATAAAACTTATAATCTACTTTATCAAAGTTAAAGTCTTTAACACTTTTATTATTTGAAACAGCTTGCAAAACTTGATAACTATCAATATCATCTTCGTTAAAATATCTTGTATCTTGTACAGCAACTTCTAAGATCTCAAGTTTTTGTAAATATTGATGTAATAAACTATAGTCATCATCTAATAATTTCTTAGATATTCCAACATAACATTTACTTAAAGAATCTTTGATTTGTCTTATGTATAAATCATTACGATTCTGAATAATTGGTGAATCACCTTTTATTATTCCAAGTACCCCTAAACCATATTTTTGTAAATAACCAATTTCAAACGATTGATTATTTATTTTATATCTACTTGCGATTTTTAAAATATTTTGATAACCAAAATTATCCATAGCATATAAAATGATTGGACACTTGTATTCATCTTTTGTTATTTCAATCTCTATACCAATTATTGGTTTAATATCATTCTTTATACATTCTTTATAAAACTTATATCCACCATGTAAATTACCAAAATCAGCCATTGCTAATGCTTTATAACCTAATTCTTTAGCTTTAATGACGGTTTCTTTTATACTACAAAGACTTTGCATAAAGGAATATTCTGTTCTTAATAATAAATTTGCTAACATAACATACACCTTATGTTTAGTATACCATTTTTTAACTTTTTTCGCAAGCATTTATCATAGAATTAAGCTTTTTTAATTCTTCTTTTTTTTACAATTATAATTATAACTACAAATAATATAATAATAATGGTTAATGACATACTTATAATTATATTTGTGTAGGAAGTTTTAGTAGCATATTTTCCAACAATATTCATATCGTTAACTACTAATGAATTTAGTTTTTTAATACTTTTTGAATTAATTTTAATATCTATTTGCTTAATCTTTTCCGTTTCAATAATTGAATTAAATGTAAAAAGTTTAGTTACTTCCTTAAAATTTGCATCTAAACTTAATAACTTCTCTTTTCTTACTATCCCATCTCCTAATTCAAAACATAAATAAATATCAATACAACAATTATCTAAATTGTCATTATCAATTACAAAATTTTCATTAAAAAAGTAATAATATTTGTTTTCTACCAAATCCTTAGTAACAATAACCTCTAAATATTTTATTGTTTGTTCACTATCTTCAACAAAAATACTAAATGATGGCTCTGCTTCATTATTTTCAACTATATTTATTTTTGGAGTAGGTTTTAAAACATTAACTAATATTTTTTGTTCTACTTTATATTCATATGATTCTGTTATAATTTTATTGATTACATATTCTTTAATTCCACTACTTTCACATTTATCAAGAAAAATATTTAGCATTTTTCCCTCTTGAATAAAATTTACATTTTCATCATTAACAATAATATCAGTTATAATTATGTCTCCTACATCAAATTTGATTTCCACTTGACTTTCTAAAGATACTACTAAATCCGCTTCTTTTTTGTCGTTATTACGAATATAATAATTATCAACAATAATAAAATTATATTCTTCTACTATTCCTAAATTATTACTTATTTCTAACTTGTATTCACCAGAAGATAAAATGTTGTGTCCACTATTAATTTTTGTACCATTTAATGTACCATTACCAAGAAAAATCAAACTTTGTCCAGTACAATAAACCCCGCCATCAACAATATTTAAGTACGGTTTAATTTCAACTACACTAGATAACTTGATATTATCATGATTTGGTCGCACTATTAATAATTCAATATTATATTTACCAGAAACATTTTTACTAAAATCGCTATTGCATAAAACATCGACTTTACTAAAATATGACTTAATATCAATTTCCATTGTATTATTTAAATTTTTATCAAAATCAACACTACCTTTTTGATAAGTAATAATTATTGGATCTAACTTATTAATATGATATTCCGAGATTTTCTTAACATATAAGTTTGTTTTACTATAATGATAAATATTCAATTTACCATCTTGAATTAGATATTTATAGATTCTATTATATGTTCCAAGATCTAACTCTTCAAATGGGGTTTTCATTTTTAATGTATTGTTATTATTAAATAATAAATAATCACCATTAACATCAATCAAAACATTTTCTGCTTTATTTTTTTCTAATAAATAATTTTGAGTAAAATTCAAATCACTTTTATATAAATACTTAATACCAACAATTTCAAAGTAATAATATATAAATTCATTATTAACATCTAATAACTTGGCATATTCGTAAGATGAATAATGATTAAAATATTTAATAGATTGAATATTAAAATTACTATCAATAATTAATAAGATTGTTTTTGTATCATTATAATTTCCAATATTCTCAACTTGAGAATTAACACTATGTCCGTTTTTTAAACCTAAAACATACCATTTATCGTCATAAAATAGTGCATCATAAAAAGTTATATTAGCATTTTCAAAATACATTCGATGTTGTTCAAATTCTAAATCCTCTGTATATTCCATAATCACACTAAAATTATTATATAAACCAAACAAATATATTTTATTATTTTGACATTTTATCTTTTGTACTTCATACTCTTGGTCAATTATAACTGATTTCGTATCTTTTTTATTAATTTTAGTTATTTTATTTATCCCTTCATCTGTATGTATGACGTAAGTTATGTTACCATCATCACAACAACTTATAAATTGACCTTTTATCTCAACCGTATAATTATTATTTTTAAATAACATATGATCTTTGTATTCAAGTAGATTTCCAGTTTTTAAAATATGAATATCAACTGGTTCTTCAATATTATTATATACAACATCTTCTTGTTCGGCTGTTGCTGCTTGTATACTTTGATTTCTATTACAAATAATAAAACAAACTGCTAGTAAAACAATTATTTTCTTCATAATTATACTCCTTTCTTAAATAGTAATAATACTACCCCTAAAGTGATAGCTGGAATTAAATAAAATAATGCTGTCGTCTTCTTATTATTATTAATTTCTGTTTTTTCTGTAAATGTCTTATCAATAACAATATTAGAAAGATCAGTCGTTTTATCAATAACTGGTTCCATTTCTTTTTCATATACTAGTTCATTAAACTTAACAGATAAATCACTTACTGATATTTTATAGTGTTCAATTTCATTATTTTTACCTACTAACTTTATTTCATACTCACCAATATCATTAAAAATATAATCACCTTCAACTAACATATTATTAACATAAAGAGTACCATTTCCTACAATACATAATCCTATATCATAATTTTCTTCATTTAAAGCACCAATGAATGGCATTACCCGAATATCTCTTTTTAAATAAAGTTCCATATCACTACTAAAATGATAAGTAAGTGAATAATTTCCAAATAAATTCAAATTATAATTTAAATTTGATTTTTCATCATGTTTTATTTTTTTACCATTTATTATATAAAGATATTCATTTATTTTCTTTTCATTATTCTCTTTTGATAAATTATAATACAATTTATCCGACGGTTCTTTGACTTTAATTAAACTATTTATTTGATAATATTTTAAAGTCTTGTTATCTAAAGATGTACCAATAATCACATTATTTGAACCGAGTCCAGCTACTTTCAGTTCTTTAGTCGAACTATATTTACCAAGTAAAGAATTATTTTGATCATAAATTAAATATTCAAAACATTTATTATTTTTATTTGTTAATAAAACAAAAACTAATTCATCATTTATTTCAAAATCAACTATTTGACTACCATTTTGATAATCTTTATTGATTTCAACTATTTCTAGTTCTTCATTAATTGAATTTATTATATTAATATAGTCCATTTTTTCATAATCATATGTTGAATAAGAAAGATACATTTTGTTATTAAACATCTTAAATTTCAGATTATGATATTCATAGAATAATTCAATTTTATTTTCTTTAATAACATTACCGAAAATGTCCATTTTTAATACCCTAATAGTATTTGTATTATTTTCTTGTATCAAATATAAATAATTATTATAATAAACCATTTCACTAATAGAATCGTCTTCTTTTTGTTGTACCATTGATACATTAATTATGTCTTTAGTTTCCCTATTAACTACCGCAACATATGAATCAATACCCTCTCTTTTTCCTTGTAATAATTCATTGGATACATTCGTTGTTCCTGCTATAAAATAATATTTATTGTTTGCTGCAACACAACTCGGATTATCTAAGCCATTTTCTGTTATATCAACTTGTTTTGAAATTTTTGCAGTTCTGGTATATATGCACGTGTTTTTCTTGCCATTCATATCGTTAATATCTGTCCCAATCATTATGACTTGATCATCATTTACATAGGCATCTACAATTTGACCTTTTGTTCTTAAGGAAACAGTATGATTATAATGGATATTTTGATTCCACTCTCCGTTTAAATAATTATTAAAACCCAAAGCAGAATAATAATAATTATACAAGCAATTAGGATTATCTAAATAATTAAAAACATCACCAACCTCATAAGTATCATCTATCGTTTCCTCTTGATAAATCAATTCCTCACTAAAGAATGTTTTTTGTTCTCTTTCAATAACATAAATTGTTTTTTCTACTTCTTCGTTGCTATGAATATTTTTGTATATAATTTTATAAGTTCCAGATTTTTTTACATTTACATCATTAAAAACGATTACATAATTTTCATAATTAATGATTTCCTTAATATCTGTATCTACTTCTACAATAAGTGGTTTAAAGATGTTTTCATCACCTTCTGCAAAAACAACTACACTAAAATAATACCCTCCTATTAGCATTAAAGAAATAGTTAAAATAATTAAAATTTTAATTCTCATAATTTTCACCTCTTCACAAGTATAATACTTAAAAAGTCTTAATTTTACTTGTTCGAAAATTATAAATTATTATATAAAAAAAGGTTAACTCTTATGAGTTAACCTATATTTTTTTATTAATTATTTATTTAATTCCTTTTTAAATTTCATTACTTCTCTTGCGATCATTAATTCTTCATTTGTTGGAATAACTAAAACTGCAACTTTAGAAGTTGGTTTAGAAACTACTGCTACTTCTCCCCATACTTGGTTCTTTTCAGCGTCAATTTCAATACCAAATGCTTCACGTAATCTTTCACAAACATTATATCTTGTTTGAGGTGATTTTTCACCAATACCTGCAGTAAATACTAAAGCATCACATCCGCCCATGTATCCATAATAACTTGATACAAAGTCAGCAATTTTCTTTTCTTGCATTCTGATAATTAAGTCAGCTTCATAAATGCCATCTTGTTGCATTTGACGAACATCACGAGCATCAGATTTACCAGTAAATCCTAAATATCCAGATTTTTTATTTAAGATTTCAATTAATTCATGTGTTGTTTTACCTTCTTTTTGTGCAACAAAATCTAAGCAAGATGGATCAATTACACCAGATCTTGTTCCCATTGGAAGACCATCAAGTGGTGTAAATCCCATTGAAGTATCAACGCATTGACCATATTTAACAGCACAAAGACTTGCACCATTACCAAGGTGAGCAGTTACAATTTTTAATTCTTCAACTGGACGACCTAATAATTTAGCAGCTTCTTGTGAAACATATTTATGAGATGTTCCGTGGAATCCGTATTTTCTGATTTTGTAATTATCATACCATTCTTTTGGACAAGCATAACGATAAGCTTCATCAGGCATTGTTTTGTGGAATGCTGTATCAAATACGATTACTTGAAGTACATCTGGTAAAGCTTCATAGAAACCTTTAATGCCCTTAATATGAGCATCATTATGTACAGGAGCGAAGTCAATAACAGTTTCAAGTTCTGCAAGTACATCTGGTGTTAATACAACTGGATCAATAAAGTTTACTCCACCATGGACAAAACGATGACCAACACCAGCAATTTCATGTAAATCTTTAACAATTCCTTTTTCTAATAATAAATCTTTTAATACAACTACAGCATCACTATGATTTTTAATAGTTAATAATCTTTCTTCTTTTTGACGAGCATCAGCTGGTCCCCATTTAATAGTTAATGCTGGATTTTCAATACCAATTCTTTCAAATCCACCTTCAATTAATACTACAGGTTGCTCTGTATCTTCATTCATTGGCATATCAATTAATTGGAATTTTAAAGATGAACTACCTGTGTTTACAACCATAATTTTTTCCATGTTTATTTTTCCTCCATATATTCTTTTATTTTTATAAGTGTTTGGTTCCACTTTATTTGATCTTGATAATTTGGTAAAGTAAATATATTAGTTTCTTTACTTATACCTTCTTTATTTTTTTCAATGACTAAAATCATTTTAGGATTACTTTTAAAGAAATTAGTAGGTAATACAATAATTGCTTTAATATAACCATATTTACTAAAAACTTCCTTAAATTTTTGACTATCCTTATTAGTAAAAAAATCATTATCAACTAAGTAATAGCTAGTTGAATTTTCATTACCTGATAATAGATGTTTCTCAATTGTAAGATATTGAAAATTTCGAACACCAGCATCATACAATTCAGACTGATACTCATTATTTTCATACTCATAATTTGGTAAATCTCCTACAATAACATCAACATTACGATAATTAAACTGTAAGGCATCTTGACATCTAATATCAAAACTTTTTTCTAAAAAGTTAGCTTTTGACTCTAAATAATTACATAAATCTAAATCTTGTTCAATACCTATTAAATTCCATTTATTTTTCGAATAATTCGAAATAACCATTGATAAATTTCCTATACCTACTGTTACATCTAATATATTATTAACAGCATTAAGTTTTTTTAAATCAATTAAAAATGTAAATATAATCGCAACTGCATCTGGTGTTATATTATCAAATGATAAATTTTTATGCTTAAAAGCTTTTATTTCTAAAAGTAATAAAGCTTTTCTAAGTTCTTCTTCATTTATCGGAATTTGAACTGCTTTATCAATAATCTTTAACATTTCTTTAACATTGCTATCAATTAAATTTTCACCTTTAAATGGTTCTTCATCTAAAAAGGCATTCAAACTTTTAGACAAACATTCTAAATAAGATATCTTAGGATTTACTAGAACTTTAGATTCATAGTAAAGCATCGCTATTTCATCAATATAATCAGAAATTTTATTAATATTATCTATCATAGTATTCTATACTTTCTGCACTTATTTTTTTAGAAATAGCTTTTGCTGATGTATAAGCACTAGTCCATGCCCATTGCAAGTTAAATCCACCACAATCACCATCGATATCAACAATTTCACCACAAACATAAAAGTTTGGTAGTTTTCTAATTTCCATTGTTTCACCAACAATTTCTTTTAAATCAACTCCACCGACCGTAACTTGTGATTTATCAAAACCATCTAACCCTTTTATAACAAATGGACATTCTTTAATAGATTTGACAATTCGATCAATATCTTTATTTGTCATATCTTTAACATAACCTACGACATCAACTTTAGCTTTCTTTAATATACTATCTGCTAATTTCTTGTGGAACATTCCAATCAAGTAATTAGCATTTGTATAACCATTTAATTCATCACGTCTATTTATTAATATTTTAGTTAATTGTTCTTGATTATATTCAGGACAGAAGTCAACTGTAAAATGCGATGGATGTTGTTCTCCTAAAATATTCATTCTAGAAATTTGTGATGCCATTTCCATGATAACAATACCACTCATACCGCCAACTTTAAATTGAATTTCACCAGCATTTTCCCAAATATGATCTTTATTTTTTTTGACATAAAGTCTAACTTTTGCTTTAGATCTGATTCCTTCTAATCCTTTGACACTTTGTTCATCAGTTTTAATACCTACTAAACCAGGTTCGATATCTGTTATTTTAACTTTCAAATTCTTTAAAATAGTATGCCCAGTTCCATTAGATCCTAGGACTCTTGTAGATGCACCACCAGCTGCCATTATAACATAATCAGCAGTTAAACGAATCCCTCTAGTATTTTCTACAATATATTGTCCTTTAACTTTATTGATTTTTTTAACATCAAAATTACATTTTTCTTCAATGCCTAAAGATCTAATCTGATTTCGCATTACATCTAATAAACTAGAAGAACTTTCAGATTTCGGATAAGCCCTACCTTCACTTCCCTCAATAGTCAAAAGACCTATATCATTAAAAAACTTAACCGTTTCTTTATAGCCAAAATCTTTAAACAATTTATTAACAAAGTGTGGATGATTATATTTTTTACTATTTAATTGACTATTTGAGAAGTTAGCTTTACCCGAACCAGTTGCAAGAACTTTTTTACCAACACGTTCTAGTCTTTCAACTATAGTTATATTTGCAGTTTTACCAACCATTTTTTTAAGGGCAATAGCCGCAAATAAACCAGATGCTCCTCCTCCTATAATAACAACTTCTTTCATCTAATCCTCCACTTAATAATTATTTAATACTTTTAACTTGTTTATTAATTTCTTCAATAATCTCGTTATAGTGTTTTTCTGTTTTTTCCATTGTAGAACGTACTTTGAATTCACAAATTCCATCAGCAGCATTACGTCCAACAATAACCATATAAGGAATACCAATTAATTCCCAATCTTTAAATTTGAATCCTGGTCTTTCATCACGATCATCTAAAATTACTTCAACATTTAAGTCTTGTAATTTTTGATAAATTTCTTCTGCAAGATTACGCATTGCTTCATCCTTATAATTAACTGGTACAATAACAGCATGATAAGGAGCAACATTTAGTGGCCATTTAATACCAAAATCATCATGATATTGTTCAATAATACTAGACATAGTTCTAGTAACACCTATTCCATAACATCCCATAACCATTGGAATATTTTGTCCATTATCACCTTGATATGTACAATTCATAGGAAGTGAATACTTAGTACCTAGTTTAAAAATTTGACCAACTTCAATACCACGTTCTTTTTGAAGTGGTTTACCACATACAGGACATAAATCATCAACATCTGCATTTCTTAAATCAGCTACTGTTCCATTAAAATCTCTACCGTAATTTACATTTAGTAAATGTACATCTTTTTCATTACCACCAGCAATTCCATTTTTCATAATTGCAACTTCTTCATCAACGAAAGTAGTTACTTTTAATCCAACTGGACTTACAAATCCAGGAATAGAACCTATTGATTTAATTTCTTCATCAGTGGCTAATCTTAATTCGTGTTCTGCAATATTTAACGCATTGACAAGTTTAATTTCATTAAGAGTTCTATCTCCTCTAATTAATGCAACAACAACTTGTTTATTTGCTTCATCAAAATAAACAACTGATTTAAATACATCTTTAGTAGTTTTATTTAAAAAACTGCTTACTTCTTCAATTGTTTTTTGATTTGGTGTATCAACTTTTACAATTTCAGCCATTTCTTCATTTGTACGATATTCATCAACTTTTGAAATAGCCTTTTCAACGTCTGCAGCATATCCACAATCACAATAAATAATATCACTTTCACCAATTTCACTTAAAGCCATAAATTGATGAGAGCCACTTCCTCCGATTGCGCCTGTATCTGCTAATACAATTTTATAATTTAATCCAAAACGATTAAAAATATTTTCATAAGCTTTGTGCATAATTTGATATGATTTATCTAAACCAGCTTCATCTAAATCAAAAGAATATGCATCTTTCATAATAAATTCTCTACCGCGCATTAAACCAAATCTTGGACGTAATTCATCACGATATTTAGTTTGGATTTGATAAATACACATTGGTAAACTTTTTTTAGATTTAACTTCTGTTCTTACTAAATCAGTAAAAATTTCTTCATGTGTTGGACCTAAACAAAATTCTCTTTCATGACGGTCTTGGAATCTCATTAATTCTGGACCGTATTTTTGCCATCTTCCTGATTCTTCCCATAATTCTTTAGGTTGAATAGCAGATGATAATATTTCTAATGAACCAGCTTTGTCCATTTCTTCACGAATAACATTTTCTATTTTATGTAAGGTACGAAGGCCTAACGGCAAATAATTATATACTCCAGCAACAAGTTTTCTAATCATACCTGCTCTAATTAATAAAATATGACTAGCTATTTGTGCTTCATTTGGTGCTTCTTTTAAAGTCGCAATTAACATTCTACTTGCTTTCATAAAATTACCTCACTTTTCTAACATCTTATTATATCACTTTTAATGTTTTTTTGCAAATATAAATACAAAAAGAAAATAAGCTGATTAGATAATCAGCTTATAGATTTATTTAAAAAGATTTTTCTCTACTTTTTCTAGTTATCATTATTCTTATTATTTGAATTATAACCGCAGTAATTGATAACACAATCATTAACATATAAAAAGGTTTGTAGCTATGATAAACTTCAATCAATGTTCCATCAACATTATTTAATACAAATATTAGCAGTGATTGAAATAATGTCATTGTCATAATACCTACTGTTCCTAAAGCATCACCTAAAAGATCTACAACATATTTATATGATATATGAAGAATTATAGCCCATGATATACCTCTAAATCCAGATGCGATGATTACAAAAACAATTGGTGCATTCGAATAATTTATAATTTGTCTTGATAACATAAATAATGTTGCAAACAATAACAAATAATTGTTATTAAGTTGTTTCTTTGTTCTACCTAAAACAAATAAAACAATTACTTCTAATATTACATAATATGAATATATTAATCCATATTGATTGCTTGTAATACCTCTACTTTCCAAATAAACTGGAAAAAAATAATCTGATGCATACATCATTCCAACAAATACAACATAGAACAACGCAAATAATAAATATTCTTTATGTTTTAGAAGATCTCGATATCTTGTCCTAACCAGTTCATTTTGATCAGATTCAATTGGCTTAATGATAAAATATAAAATACCACTAATCATGAATAGAATCATCGCAATTCCAAAACATAAATGATAACCACCTAGTTTAATAGCATAGCCACCGGCAGTTGTACCAATAACATATGTAATTGAACCAAAAATACGAATTTTAGAAAATGGTATTTCATTTTTATTAGCAAAAATCGTTAAAAGGGAATCCATTAATCCATAATGCGATGTTCCAAATAACGCAAGCAATAATACTAAAACACTAATTATGTGAAAATCTTTACAAAAACTAATTGCAAAAATTACAATTGCTTCTAATATTGTAATAATTGTTAAAATATTTTTTGTAGTTTTGGCATTTTTACAAAGCTTAGTATAAATAGGATTCGTAAATATAGAAACCAGTGGTGTAATAGATAATATAAAGCCAATATTTGATTCTAATAAACCACAGCTTACTAAATATAATGAAACAAATGGATAATAAAATGAATCGCCTAAATATCTAATAGCAGATAATAATTTATATTTTGTTATTTCTTTCATAAAATTTCCTCAAACTACATAATTATAACACATTATTTTCATAATTGTCATAAATAATATCAAATTTGTAGGACTATTTTTCTAAATTTTTATTCATTAAGTGATATAATATATGTGGAGGTATTAGTCTATGAAAAAATTATTTAAATTATTTAGTCTTTTATTAGCTTGTGGTTTATTATTCACATTAACTGCTTGTGTACCTAGTGCAGACAAAGCTGAAGAAAAAATGAAAGAAGCTGGTTACGTTGCTGTTGATCCATCTGATTTCGGTGTAGAAAATGACAAATGTGAAAAAATATTCTTTTTCGTAGAAGGAGATAATGCTGTAGAAGCCGCTCTTAAAGTGACTACTGGTAAAGCTGATTTCTTAGCAGTTTTATACTTTAATGAAAAAGCTGATGCTAAAGATTTCTATGAAGAAATGAATGAAGAATTTGAAAAAGCTGATGAAGAAGACACTGAAGGTTTTGTTTTAGCCATTTCTGGTAAATGCGTTTACTACGGAAAAGAAGCAGCAGCAAAGGAATTCAAATAAAAGGGGAAACCCTTTTTTATTTTATAACATATGAATTATAAAAATATTTTTATTGACCATTTTAGAAAATATCCAGCAATGTTGCCAAACGATTTTTTCAAGCTAATTTTTCAAAATTCTCACGGACCACATCATATTAATCAAAACAATATTAAAACAAACTTTATTAATGAACTAAATAGTTTAACCAAACCACCTAAATATAATTATGAAGATATAGGTAATAATTATACTAGGGTTTATTTGAATCCATTATGGACTGATAATGAAAAAGAACTTGTTCTCAATGCTTTCATAAAAAGTAACCTAGATTATAATCCTAATGTTTCTTTATTATACGAAGAACTAAGTTTGTTAAAAGAATTAGTCAAATCTAAAGAAATACCATTAAATTTCAAATTGTTTGAAGAAGAATTAGAAAATTATATTTACAATGGTCCAAAAGCAATTAGTCATTCTCTACTCTATAAACAAGAATATGATCCACATTATGTAGTAATAAATAATCTTTACTTAAAGGATATACAAAGTATTTTTTAAAAAAATTACTAATTTTACAAAAGATTTAAAAATTTATAAATTAGTTTTTATCATTAATATTGAACGAAACACTTATTAAATAATAAAATAGCGTTAAGATAATCTTAACGCTATTTTTTTAATTTCCATATTTAATATTATAAATCGTATTAATATAAACATCCGAAGCATCTTCTGGCATACTCCAACACATGATACCAACACCATTTGCTAAAGCAAAATTATATTTAGCAGCGATAACTTCTGGACTTTCATAAGAAATGAATATTTTCTCAGTAGGATTATATAAGTAACTTCCACAAATATTACCATTTGAAAGTGTTTCAATATATTTTGTATATTTACCAGTCTTCATTAATTGTTCTATACCATAATAATAAATCGTACCACTTGCATGAGACCCTACAACTCCATCAATTATAGTAAGTGAAGCAGCAACATTTAGTCCTGGCAATGTACTAGAAGAACTAACACTACCTGTTACTTTATATGATTTTCCATAACATGCTGTACCTATAATAATCTTTGATTTATCAAGTCCAAGACTTGTAAATCGATTTATTCCATATTGAACACTAAATCCATATCCACCATCTTTAGCTGATGTATATAATGGAGAAAGATGTGTAGTCTTATCAGTTCTATTTAAGTCATATGACATCATGTTAACATAATCTAGGTATGTATTCATTCCAGGGAAATCATATCTATTTGTACCCCAAGATGTTGATGGAACTGCAGAAGATAATAAATAATTTGTTCCTTTATCATCTTGTAAAGCATCAAGTTTTTCTCTTAATGATTTAAATAGTTTTGTATAATTAGCTCTATCGATTGCTGTATCACGATTTCCTGTACCAGGGAATTCCCAGTCTAAGTCAATACCATCGAAATTATATTCAACTACAACATCAATAAGCGCTTGAGCAAATTTTTCACGTAATGAATCACTATAGCAAACATCACTAAATATTTGTGTTGAACCAGCAACACTTACAACTACTCTTACGCCACTATTCTTAAGTGCAATAGCTTCATCATAATATTTATTAAATGCTTCTGAAATTGTTACACCACCAGTTGAAGTTGGATTTACAAAGCAATAATAAACAATATCTAATAATTCTCTAGAATTATTTGAAAAAACTTCTTCTCTGCCATTATATTGAACATAATGATACATTGCACCTGAGTTAACATATGCCGCAACAGGAGTTGAAGTCAATTTTTCATAAACAATTGGACCAATAATTACTTCTTTGGTAAGTTTTACTTTATCAACACCATCATCAACTAATACAGCTATTGTTGCTTTTTGTTCTTGGTGATTTTGATAAATCTTATTAATTTTAATGTAATCATTAGATATTTCTAATGTATTAGAATCTATTATTGACCAAGTTAATGTTCTAGCGCCTAAAGATGATGGAGCATAAATATCACCATCAATATATTCAGGAATATAATCATGAATATTAAAATCTACATTCTCTAATAGTTCATTTAAAGTTAGTCTTGCATCAACAAGTTTTTGATAATTAGTTACATATTCACGATATAAAACAGCTAATTTTTCATATGCTTCTTCAGCGTCAATTATTTTTGAAGAATCACTCAATTTAACATCATCAGGAATTAAATTAATTAAATCAATTACAGATTGATATTTTGCAATTTCAATTTTTATCTTATTTTCAGCATTTAATAACTTTTGGTAATTTGTGATTAATTTCTTTTCAGTATCACTTAACGCATCGTAAGCATTTCTTGCTGCTTCAACCTCTTCTTTATTTAAGATAGTAATAACAAGAGGTAAGTTTCTAATCATTTCATAAGCTGCATCACTCGCTTCAGTTGATCCGTCATCATAAATCCACTTAGCATATACAGATACATTTTTCGCAATCGTTCCATTAATTTCAGTAATTGGATCACCTGTTAATTCTTGTGATAAATACCATCCACCGAAAATATATTTTTCTTTTGTTGGAATTGGAAGTTCAATAACATCCTTTGTTGTGAAACGATCAACTGGATTTTCTAATGTACCACCGCTTTTATAATAGACTATTTTAAATACTCGATTATCAACAATATTAAATGTTAAAACTAGTTCTTCACCTTGAATTAACATTGACTTAATAGTTAAATCAAATGTTCCTTCTTTTAATGGTTTCAAAGTATTTTCCATTAGTTCTACGACTTCACCATTACTTATTTCATAAGTATATGTATCATCTTCATAACCTTCAGTTGTTGGTTCAATTACATATTCTTCACCCGCATACATAACATCTGGTAAAGTAACACTTATTTTGTTATTTTCTTCTTCATCGCCACCACCATTATTTGGTCCAGATGGTAATTGACAACCAGCTAAAACAACTAATGATACTACGATAAAAAAGCTTAATATAATTTTTTTCATTTTATCACGCCTTTCTTCTTAATTATACAATATAAAAATTTTTTTGACAATAACCTATTTGAAGAAATATTTGTTATTTTATGTCAATATATTTTTTTAAAACTTTTTCAAGATTTTCAGTAATCATCATAAACCCTAGATCTGTCGGATGACTTCCATCAACAGTTGCGTCGAAAGTATATTTACCTAAAAGTTTATGTCCATCATAAAAATAAATATTTTTATCATACTCTTGATGTTTTTTAACAACTTGTTTTTGGAATCTCAAAGATTTCATTTGTTTTTTGTAATTTTCTTCAACATGTGTCTCATAAGCCATTCTAATTTTACTTAATACAAGAATTGGGACTTCTGGATAAGCATTTCTAATGATATTAATAAAATTATCTAGAGTATCTTGTAGCATTGGAAGTGTGGCATTTGCTTCATAATCTAAAATAAACATCGAAACATCTTTAATACTAGCTAACAATTCTGCAACTTCTTTTTGACCACGTCCATTTCCTGAAAAACCAAAATTCAAGAATTCATACCCAGTTCTTCTTGAAAGTGCATTTGTATAACTCATACCACCACGGCTTGCACATCCTCCTTGAGTAATCGATGTTCCATAACAAACTACTCGTCCTTTATTGAATAAATCATTTGCTGGTTGAATTTTAGCATCTTCATCAATTCCAATTTCTATTTTATTTACACCAGAATACAATGGGAAATTTAATAAAAATAATCTTTCTTCTTTTGACCAATCAGAAAAATAAGTAAATTCATAAGTTTTACTAGTAATTGGGAAAGAACTAGTTCGATAAAACTTTAGATCTTCTCTTTTTGTTCCAATATAAATATCAAAGCCACCTTGACCTGTAAAAGCCATGTGAGCCATACTAAACCAATTACCAAGTTCTACTTTAATTTTTATAGTTGATGTATTAGATCTAAAAGCTAACATTGCACCACTTGGTTGTTCCACTAAATAATGAAGACCTTCAGCTAAACCTTTAATCATTTCATCGCTATATTTTGGAAAACGAACATATCGTTTATCTTCATCAAACCAGTTTAATCCATAAACTTTTATATTGTCAGTTTCGACTGGATTATAAAATTTTAATTCATTTGTAGTTTCTTTGTTGCTAAAGGCAACATCTATTTTTTTCAAATCTGGCATACATTTTACCTCTTTCTTATATATTATACATTTTTTCTCAATTTTTTAAAGTATATTATTAATTTTTTTACTAAAAAAAGGTTGGATAAACCAACCTTGTTTTTTATTAAGATAAAATTTTAATTAATTCGTCAAATTCAGAATAAATTGTTTTAGATTTTCCAATAACTTCTTCAAATGGAGTAGCTACGATTTCGTTTGATTGAACACCTAAGCATACACCACTAACACCTTGCATAATTGCCTCCACAGCTGCAAGACCTAAACGTGATGCCAAGATTCTGTCTGAACATGAAGGAGTACCACCTCTTTGGATATGTCCAAGAATTGTAGCACGCGTTTCCATTCCACTATATTCTTCAATCTTCTTTGCTAGGTCAATAACATCAAATAAATGTTCTGTAACAATAATTACAGGGTGACGTTTACCAGCTTCTTTAAAGTGTTTTGTTTGATCTAAAATTGTTTGTAAATCATTGTTTTCAGTATTTGTGACAATAAATTCAGCACCAGTTGCAAGACCTGCAGCACGAGCTATATCACCACAATATCTACCCATAACTTCAACAACTGCACAACGTCTATGTGATCCACAAGTATCACGAAGTTTATCAATTGCTTCTACTACTGTATTTACGCATGTATCGAATCCAATTGTATAGTCAGTACCAGCAATATCATTATCAATAGTACCAGGTAAACCTATACATTTAATACCATGTTGATGTAATCTTAATGCACCTGCATAAGTACCATCACCACCAATAACTATTAAAGCATCGATACCAGCATCTTTTAATTGTTGTATTCCTTTTGCACGTACTTCTGGTTGTGGAAATTCTGGAAGACGAGCTGAACCTAAAATTGTTCCTCCACGAGAAATAATATTAGTTACTGAACGACGGCTCATAACTTCATAGTTATCTCCACCTTCAACTAAACCTTTATAACCTTCATGGATACCTATAACTTCCAAATTAAATGAACGTCCTGCACGAACAACTGCACGAATAGCAGCATTCATTCCAGGAGCATCACCACCAGATGTTAAAACAGCTATTTTTTTAACCATAATATTCTCCTATTTATAAAAATCACTACGTATTATACTACTTTTCGACTTTTTTTGCAAATTATTTACTTAATCTTTTTAATATGCCAAATATCTCTAGCATAATCTTCGATACTTCTATCTGCAGCAAATCTACCTGCTTCACTAATATTTACAAGTGACATTCTATTAAATTCTCTTTTATTACGATAAACTTCATCCATTCGATAGTATGCTTCCATATAACTTGCAAAGTCTGCAAGACACATATATTGGTCAGCAATACCATGACTTGTTAATAAGTAGTTTGCAATATTTTCAAAACTCTTTCCAGCAAATCCTGTTTTTAGAGTTGCGATAATATCACGAATTTCTTTATTGTTATTATAATAATAAGTTGAATTATATCCTTTTTTCCATAATTCATTAACTTCAGGTGTTGTCATACCAAAGATAAAGATATTATCATCACCAACTGCTTCGCAAATTTCAACATTTGCTCCATCCATCGTTCCCATAGTTACAGCACCATTAATCATAAATTTCATATTACCTGTACCACTAGCTTCTTTACCAGCAAGAGAAATTTGTTCACTAATTTCAGATGCAGGCATTAATTTTTCCGCAAGTGTAACACAATAATCTTCAATAAAGACAACATTTAACTTTGCTTTTATTTCTGGATGTTGATTAATGTCTTCACTAATCTTATTAATTAATTCAATAATTTCTTTTGCAACATAATATCCAGGAGCAGCTTTAGCACCAAAAATAAATGTTTGTGGTGTAATATCTAAACTTGGATTTTCTTTTAATTTATTATATAAACTAATAATTCTTAGTACATTTAAAAGTTGACGTTTATATTCATGAAGTCTTTTTACATGAACATCAAATCTTGTGTTAGGGTCAATAATAACACCTTGCTTTTTATATATTGCGTTTGCAAAATCAACTTTATTTTGATATTTAATTTCAGCTAATCGATCTAAAACTTTTGGATCATTTTCAAAAGCACGAAGTTTCTTCAATTGACTTGCATCATTATAATAGTCTTTACCAATTAATTCTTCAATTAAAGCACAAAGTCTTGGATTCGATTGATGTAACCATCTTCTATGAGCTATACCATTTGTAACATTAGTAAATTTTTCAGGTGTAACTTCGTAGAAATTTTTAAAAATACTATGTTTAATAATATCACTATGAAGAGCAGAAACACCATTAACTTTATGACTTCCTACAACTGATAGATTTGCCATACGTACAGTATTATTAGATACAATAGCTAATTTCTCAATTCTATTCCAATCATTTGGATAATATTGCCACATACTTGTAGTAAATCTTTGATTTATTTCTTTAATAATCATCGCAAGTCGTGGTAACATTCTTTCTATTCTATCTAAACTCCAAGTTTCTAATGCCTCTACTAAAACAGTGTGATTTGTATAAGCCACAGTTCTAGTTACAATATCCCATGATTCATCCCAACCAAGTCCATGATCATCCATTAAAATACGCATTAATTCTGGTATACATAATGCTGGATGTGTATCGTTAATATGAATTGCAACTTTGTCCGGTAAAGTATGCAAATCTTTATAACGTTTAATATGATCATTAATGATATTTTGAATTGAAGCACTAACTAAGAAATATTGTTGTTTAAGTCTTAATGTTTTACCTTCTGAATGTGCATCTGATGGATATAAAACTTTAGAAATTAATTCAGCTTCATAACTTTCTTTTACAGCAGTTGCATAATCACCTTGAGAAAATGATTTCATATCAAAAGTTCTTACACTTCTACTTCTCCAAAGTCTTAATGTCGAAATAGCTTCACTTCCACCACCACTGATTAACATATCATATGGCATCGCTTCTACTTCAGTACAATTGTGATAATCATATTTTAATCTACCATCTTCATATTTTTCAGTAACATAACCACCAAAACGAACCGTTAATGATCTATCACTTCTAGGAATTAGCCAAACTTCACCACCTGGTAACCAAACATCAGGCATTTCTGTTTGCCATCCGTCAACGATTTTTTGTTTAAATAATCCATATTCATAACGAAGTGAAAAGCCATATGCTGGATATGATAGAGCAGCTAAGCTATCCATAAAACAAGCAGCTAATCTACCTAGACCACCATTTCCAAGTCCTGCATCAGGTTCTTGTTCGTATAAATCATCCATTGAATATCCGTACTCATTAATAACCTTTTTGTATTCATCAACTAAACCCAAATTATAAAGATTAGTTTTTAATGATCTACCTACTAAAAATTCCATACATAGATAGTAAATACGTTTAGCTTTGTTTTCTTTTACTTTACGGTTATAAATTTTCTTTTTAGCCATCAAAGTATCTAAAACAGTTAAACTCACTGCTTTATAAATTTGTTCTAGTGATGCATCACTAGGTGTTACACCAAAATAGCTGGCTAATTTGTCTTCTATCTTGGCTTTGATATTCTGTTCTAGCATAATTACTCCTATTTATTTAATAATTCCTCATACATGGCAACATATTTTTTAGCAGATGAACTCCAACCAAAGTCAGTAGACATTGCTTTAACGACATTTGCTTGCCATTTTTCTTTATCTTCATAATCATTTAATGCACGTTTGATAGTTTCAAACATTTCCCATGCATTAATATTGTCAAATACGTAACCAATTCCTTTAGGTTGAGATACGTCCTTGATGCTATCTGCTAATCCACCAGTTTTACGAACAATTGGAAGTGTTCCATATCGACATGCAATCATTTGTGCTAAACCACATGGTTCAGAAACTGATGGCATTAAGAATAGATCTGCTGATGCATAAATTTTTCTAGATAAGTCTTGGTTAAATGCAATAATAACTGAAAGTTTACCAGGATATGAACGTTCTAAATCTCTTAAGAACCATTCATAATAACTATCACCAGTTCCTAAAATAACCATTTGAACTTTTTCTTTTAAAAGTTCATTGATGGCAGTTTTTACCATTTCAAGACCTTTATGATTAACAAGACGAGTTACCATACCAATTAATGGCACATCTTTGTTAATTGTAAGTCCAAGCATTTCTTGTAAATGAACTTTATTTTCTGACTTTAATTCAGGAGTTTTTTTATCATAATTTACAAATAATGCAGCATCTTTTGCAGGATTATAGAAATTTTTATCGATACCATTTAAGATACCACGAAGTTTACCTTCTTCTTTAATTCTTGCAACTTCTAGTTCTAATCCTTTTGCGTAATAAGCATATTGAATTTCTTCTGCATAAGTTGGACTAACAGTTGATACAAAATTAGAAGATTCCATAGCACCTTTCATGATATTTGTTTGACCACGATATTCTAAAATATAACCCATTGATGATGGAATACCAAATACATCTTCTAGAATTTCATCATCATATGCATACACACCTTGATATTCAATATTATGAATTGTAAATACTGTACGAACATTTTTGAATCTTTCATCACCATTATAAATTGTTCTTAAATATACAGGTACTAATCCAGTTTGCCAATCATGAGCATGAATAATATCTGGAATAATATCAAGAAATGCCATTACTTCAATTGCGGCTTTTGAGAAGAATGCAAAACGTTCACCATCATCAAAGTAACCATAATAATTGCTATGTTTAAAATAATATTCATTATCAATAAAATAATATGTAACACCTTTTTCAATATAACGGAAAATTCCACAATATTGTTTGCGCCATGATAATTGAACAGTAGTTTGGCCAATATAAACCAACTTATTACGATATTTGTTATTAGTAAATTTTGAATATAAAGGTAAAATTACAGATACTTGATTTTCCTCTGGACTAACAAGTTTTGCAATTTTTTGTGGTAAAGAACCAATTACATCTCCCAAACCGCCTGATGCGAAAAATGGTTGACATTCAGATGCTACTATAACAATTTTTTTTGAATTCATTTAATTTTCTCTCCTAAATTATTTGATTAAATAACCATATTTTTACTAATATAGTAAGGTAATTTTTCACAACCTGATAAATTTTGTCTTTCTCTGATTGTTACATTCTTATCAGTAATTACAGCCTTAAGCTCAACATTTTCCATTACCATAGTGTCTTGCATTAAAATAGAATCTTTGATTACAGTTCCTTTAGAAACTTTAACGCCGCGGAATAAAATACTATTAATGACTGTACCTTCAATTTCACAACCATCAGCAATGAAACTGTTTTGTACTTTAGCTGATAAGCCAAATTTTGTAGGGGCCGAATCACGTACTTTAGTATAGATTTGTGTATTATCAAATACTTGTCCGCGAATTTCAGAATTTAATAATGCCATATTGTGTTTATAATATTGTTCCATAGAATTGATTGGTAAATATGCACCAGAATAATGATATCCAAACACTCTTAAAGAGGAAACATTATTAATTATGATATCTTGTTCAAATGAATCAGAGCCACGTGATGTTGCTTCTTTTAATAATGCTGCTAATAATTTTCTTTTAATTACATACGAACCTATTGATGCTTTAATAAGTCCTTTATCACCACGAACGATTGAACCTCTAACAACGCGTCCAAATTCATCAGTATCAATTACTAGTGAACCTTTTTCACAGTTTTCACCGTCAAGTTCTTTATAAATCACCGTAATATCGGCATTTGTATCTTCATGTTGAGCAAGAACATCACTATAGTCAACAACATTAACACTATCACACTCTGTAACAATAATATTATCTTCTGGACATTTAGTAATAAACTCATCAACGCTTTGTAATGCTTCTAATAAATTACCATGTTTATTTTGATAATTTGCAAATGGATTCCCATAAGGAGGAAAGATAATTACTCCACCATTTTTTCTTGATAAATCCCAATCTTTACCACTACCGATATGATCCATTAATGATTGATAATTACGTTTAGTAATAATACCTACTTGCGTAATATCAGCATTAACAAAATTTGATAAAGCAAAGTCAACAAGACGATAACGTCCACCAAATGGAACAGACGCAACAGTTCTGTGTCTTATAAGTTCATCAATTTCACCAAGTTTACCATCAGCTAAAATAATTCCTGCTGCTCCCATTTATTTGGCCTCTCTTTCTATATTTTTACCTTTTTCAATAACTTCATTCGCATTAATTACAGTTTGTCTTCCAATAACTGTAACAGCTGCACTACCAGCTTCTTTTTCACCAACTTTAGCATTTTCGCCTACTTCAACGTATTCATCTAAAATTGTATAATGTACTTCAGCTCCTTTTTTGATTACGACTTCATTAAAAATAACGCTATCTTTAACGACTGCTCCTTCTTCAATAATTACATTAGAACCAATTACACTATTAACTACAGTACCTAGAACCTTTGTTCCACCACTGATTAAGCTATTTTGAATAACGGCATCATCACCAATAAATTGTGGCAATGTACCTGTATTTCTTGAATGTATTTTCCAATATGGATTAAAAATATCAAATGCTGGTTTATCTCCAAGCAAATCCATATTAGCAAGCCATAAGCTTTCAATTGTTCCTACGTCCTTCCAATATCCTTTAAATGGGAAAGCCATCATTTTTTCTTTATTATCTAACATATTAGGAATGATATTTTTACCAAAATCATGAGCTGAATTTTCAACTGCATTATCCTCTTCTAAATATTTGATTAATTTTTCAGTTTTAAAAATATAAATACCCATTGATGCTTGATTATTTTTAGGAACTTTTGGTTTTTCTTCAAATTCTTCAATTTGCATTTCAGCATTAGTATTCATAATACCAAAACGAGATGCTTCTTCATATGTAACTTCTAAAGTTGCAATAGTACAATCAGCATTTTTTTCAATATGATATTCTAACATTTCAGCATAATCCATTTTATAAATATGGTCACCTGATAATATTAAAACATGTTCCGGATTGTAATTTTTGATAAAATTAATATTTTGATAAATAGCATTAGCTGTTCCCAAATACCAAGCACTACCTTCTTTTGCTTGATATGGAGGTAATACATGCACACCACCATATGATCTATCTAAATCCCATGGTGAACCTCTACCAATGTAATCATTAAGAATTAGAGGTTGGTATTGTGTTAATACACCTACTGTGTCAATTTTTGAATTTGTACAATTAGAAAGCGGAAAATCAATGATTCGATATTTTCCACCAAATGATACGGCTGGTTTGGCAACTTTTGTAGTTAATGCGAAAAGTCTACTTCCTTGACCACCAGCTAGTAGCATTGCTAAACATTTCTTATTTTTTCTCATTTTGTTCAACCTTTCTTAAGTATAAGCCACAATTACTTGGTAAGTCTATAATTAACTTTCCATCTTTGGCCTCTACTACTTTATTAATTAAGTGATTATAACCACCATATTTTATATCATTACTAGCAAGTACAATTCGATATTTGCCATCGGCAAGATTAAAACTATATTTTTTCCAATCAACATAGGCGAAATTAATCACAACGATAATTTTTTCGCCTTCAGCACTAAGTCTTTCATAAACAAATGTATTATGTTCTTTATCATCAACTGTAATCCAGTTAAATCCTTCCCAAGAATCATCCAATTCATAGAATGGTTTAGTTTTTAAATAGAAGTTGTTAAGTTTTTCAACAAAACGATGAAAATCATTATGCTGTGGATATTGTAATAATAACCAATCAATTTCTCTATCATCACGCCATTCAATAATTTGTCCAAGTTCATATCCCATAAAATTCAATTTTTTACCTGGATGACTCATAGTATACATTAGGTAAGTCTGACATGCATTAAATTTATCTTTATATTCTCCATGCATTCTATTGATTATTGACAACTTACCATGGACTACTTCATCATGAGAAAGTGGTAAAATAAATTTTTCCGAATAAGCATAAGTTAACTGAAAAGTGATTTTGTTATGTTCGTATTGACGATAAATAGGATCAGTTTTAACATAAGATAGTGTATCATTCATCCATCCCATATTCCACTTATAATTGAAACCTAATCCTCCATCATCTACACTTGCAGTGATTTTTGGATATGTTGTTGATTCTTCAGCAATTGTTAATACATCAGGATAATATTCATGTATAATTTTATTTAATTTTTTAATAAAAGCTTCTGCTTCTAAGTTAATATTTGTTCCTTGATTATTTTTACGCCATTGACCATCTTCACGACAATAATCTAGATACAACATTGAAGCAACTGCATCGACGCGAATACCATCGATATGATACTCTTCAAATAAATAAAGTGCATTTGAAATTAAAAAACTTTGAATTTCTGTTCTACCATAATCAAATTGTCTTGTACCCCAACCAGGTAGTTCTCTTTTAAGAGGATCTTTTTGTTCATATAAGAAAGAACCATCAAATTCTATTAATCCATGACTATCCTTACAAAAATGACCTGGAACCCAGTCAACTATAACACCAATGTCATTTTGATGTAAGATATCAACAAATTGCATAAATTGTTTAGGTGTTCCAAATCTTGAAGTTATACTATAGAAACCTGTTACTTGATATCCCCATGAAGGATCATAAGGGAATTCAGAAATTGGCATAATTTCAACATGAGTAAAACCCATTTTTTTCACATACGAACTAAGCTCTTCGCCAAGTTTAACATAATCAAAAAAATTTCCATCTTGATATGTTCGCCAAGAAGCAAGATTTAATTCGTAAATATTAAGTGGACGATTGTAATAATGTTTTTTTAAACGTTTCTTCATCCATTTTTGATCGTTAAATTTGTATCCACTTAACTCAAATACTTTTGAAGCAGTATTAGGACGCACTTCAGAATGGAATGCATAAGGATCTGATTTTTCAGTCCAACGATTTTTAGAATTTAGAATAGCATATTTATAAGCTGTAAATTCTTTTACATTAGGTATAAATAATTCCCATATTCCTTCTTCTGATACCTTGTTCATTGGATTTTTAGTTCGATCCCAAAAATTAAAATCGCCAACAACAGAGATTTTTTTAGCTTTCGGTGCCCATACTCTAAACATTACACCATCGTCTTGTATATGAGACCCCATAAACTTATAACTGTAATAGTTAGTGCCTTGATGAAAAAAGTATATTCCTTGATCTTGATTCATAGTAAATATTTCCTTTCTCGTTCTTATTATATCATTTTTTCAAAAATTACGCAAACAAACAAGGAAAAACAAAAATAATAAATTTTATTTTTTTATTCATTTCTATTTATTTTGACAATATATTCGTTTTTTTTCATAAATTTAATTAATGATTTTTTCCTATCAAAGCTATTATTATGACCTATTTTTTTGTCAATTTAGAGCATATACTAAAATAAAAGGGAGGTTATAAAATGCAATATCGTCTTGTTCAAACACCAAACGGAGAACGTCTTTGGTTACCATTTTTAGCAGGAGCAGCTATAATTTCAGCTCCTCTTTGGCTTAATAATAAGTGCTGTAATAATCAACAACCACAATATATACAACCAATTTATCAATATCCATATCCACAATATTATCCATATCCTTACTATAACTATAGTCCAAATTATGTATATCCACCAGTTACAAATAACATTAATTACAATTAAATAAGATAATTCAAACCTCCTATGATATAATATTCTAGGAGGTTTTATTATGAAAATAAACGACATTAAAACAAAGTATCTTGAAAATATTAAAATTATGAATGCTTATTCTCATGCATTAAACGTATTTCATTTTGATCATTCAACAATTGCTCCTAAAAAAGGTATGGATGAAAGAAATGAAACTTTAAGCATTTTAAGTAATATTTTGTTTCAAAAACAAATGGATTCTGAACATATTTCATTATTGAAAGCACTATATGAAAACAAAGATAAATTAGACAAATATACAAAAAGATTAGTTGAAATTAACTATGATCGTTACATTAAATCACAATACATAACACCTGAACTACAATACAAATATAGTTTAGCTAGCAACAATGGATATACATCTTGGCTTAAAGCAAAAGAAAAACAAGACTATAATTTATTCAAAGATTCACTAGGTGAAATTATAAAATTACAACAAGAAATGATATCATTACGTCCAAATAAAATGGAAACGCCATATGATTCTCTTCTTGATGACTATGAAAAAGCACATAACACAGCCGTTTTGGATAAGTTTTTTAGTGAATTAAAAGCTGGTATTATTCCATTATTAAATAAAATTAAAACTTCTTCTAAACAAATTCGCGAAGATTTTTTAACTAATAAGGTTAAAATAGCTAAACAAGAAAAGTTTTCTTTGTATTTACTTAAACTAATTGGATTTGATTTAGATGCAGGATTATTGTCTACTACAGAGCATCCATTTACTTCTAAAATTTCAACTCATGATGTTCGAGTTACAACGCACTACTATGAGAACTTATTTGTTTCAAACATCTTCTCTACAATTCATGAAGGAGGTCATGCCATTTTTGGGCAAAATGAACCTACAGAAGTTGTTAATCATCACGTAGATGATAACATGTCAGCAGCAATGCACGAATGTATTTCTAGAATGTATGAAAATATGGTCGGTCGTAGTAAAGAATTCGTTCATGCTATTTATCCAAAATTCTCAAAACTATTTAAATCCGAATTCAAAGATGTAACTGAACAAGAACTATATGAAGGAATTAATGTCGTACATCCATCTCTAATTCGAATCGAAGCTGATGAATTAACTTATTGTTTACACATAATTATTCGCTATGAAATTGAAAGAGATTTAATTAATGGCGTATTAACTGTTGAAAATGCCAAAGAAGCTTGGAATCAAAAATACTTTGAATATTTAGGTGTTACTCCAAGTAACGATGCTGAAGGTATTTTACAAGATGTTCATTGGTCAGATGGAAGTTTTGGGTATTTTCCTTCTTATGCTTTAGGTAATGCTTATGCTGCACAAATATTTAATAAAATGCAAAATGAAATTGATGTACTTAATCTGATAAAAGAAGGAAAAGTAACCAGTGTTAAAAAATGGTTAACTAAAAATGTCTTTAATCACGCATCAATGCTTGATCCAAACGAATGGATTGTTAAAATAACAGGTGAACCGTTAAATACAAAATATTACATTGAATATTTACAAAATAAATTTAATGATTTATACAACTTATAAAAGGCCTTAAGGCCTTTTTTTATTCTCTATATATAATAAGGAATATACATACGAACAATTAAATAAAAATTGCATATAATATATCGAGAGGAAGATTTTATGATTATTTTAGATGCTGGCCATGGTGGATTTGATCCAGGTGGTGGATCAAATATTTATTTCAAAGAAAAAGATTTAACCAAGAAAATAACAGATTATCAATTTAATAGATTAAAAGAACTCGGATTGCCTGTTTCAATCGTTAGGTCAAATGACGAAACATTGACCCCTAATCAAAGAATAAATATCATAAATAATTTAAATCCTAAACCTTCTGATATACTTATTTCAAATCACATTAACAACGGGGGAAGTATGGGAGGAGAAATAATTTATTCATTACGAGGCACAAATGAATTACCTTTAATGATTGCTGATGAATTAAAGTCAGATGGTTTAACTATTCGTAATGTTTACACTAGAAAAAATTCATTGGGAAAAGATTACTACTTTATTTTAAGAGATACAATTCCTAATCAAGCCATGATAATTGAATATGGATTTGCTGATAACGATAAAGATACCTATAGATTACTATACGAATGGCCAAATTTAGCTGAAAGTGTTGTCAAGTCCATTGCAAATTATTTTCAAATACCGTATACAAAGCCAAATGAAGTTACATACATTGTAAAGCCTAATGATACTCTATTTAAAATTGCTAATAAATATGGTGTAAGTATTGATTCTATCAAAACAAAAAACAATTTAAATAGCGATATAATTTATCCAGGTGCTACATTATATATTTCGTGATAAATTGAAATAACGCAGCATAATCTTATATTGAGGTTTTATGCGTTATTTTTTTGCTTTTTTGATAACTATGTTTTATATGTTTTATTCATTCTTTTACCCTTCTCACATTAAAGATATTACATATGACGTATGCTTAATATTTATTAAAGTATTAATGCCATCGATAATTCCAATGTATCTACTGTCATCTGTAATTGTTAATAATAAGTTCTTTGTTAATCTACCATATTATTTGTTGAAGCCACTACAATTGTTTGAGTCTAAAAATGCATATTCATTATTTCTTTCTAGTATTTTAGTAGGAAATCCAACTACAACTATTCTTACAGTTACTAAATATAAAAAAAATCAAATAACTATGAATGACTCTAAAATTTTACTTTCATGTTCATTTATGAATCCACTATTTATAATTACTGCATACAATTTAATTGGTGTAGGCAGTAGCGTCGCTTTTTTATACATTTTTTGTTCATTAGTAGTAAATTTAATATTTCTTTGTACAAACAAAAAAAGAAAAATCTCAATTTTTAGTAATGACATTAATTATTCATTATTTGATTCAATTAATAGATTATCCTCTATCTTATTAAATATTTTTATTATTCCTCTTATAACTAGTTATTTAAAACTACCTTTTTTATCAAATAAAACATTATCAATAATGGTTAGTTTTCTAGATATTTCAACAGGTATTTTTAATATTGCAAATAGTACAATGGTTTACACTTTAAAATTAATATTACTAACAATATTACTATCGTCAACCGGGCTATCTATAATAGTACAATCTATATTTTTTATAAAACAAAAAGCGCCTGAAAAAATCAGGCACTTCTCTAAAATCATAATTTTAAGTCGTATAAAATTTATAGTATTAAATACGATAGTATTTTACCTTTTATTTATACTTTTGTTTTAAAGCTTCATACACTGGTTGTGGAACAAATTCCTTGAATTCTCCCGCAAAAGCCGCAATTTCTTTAACACTACTTGAAGATAAAAATGAATATTCGTGACTACTCATAATAAAGATAGTTTCAACATCACTATTTAACGATTTATTAAGTGCAGCCATTTGCAATTCATATTCAAAGTCACTAACCATTCGAAGACCTCTTAATAGAGTAGTTGCTCCTACTGTTTTAGCATAATCGACAGTTAATAAACTTGTAGTGTCCACTACAACATTAGGAATATTTGATACAACTTGTTTTACTAAATTAACTCTTTCTTCTACTGAGAAAAGAGTTTTTTTATTTACATTGTTCGGAACAACAACATATAATTTATCAAATAATCCAGATGCTCTTTTAATAATGTCTAAGTGACCATTAGTTATTGGATCAAATGTACCAGGATAAACGCCAATTCTCATATTTACTCCTTTTCAAGTATTAAAACTTCACTACTTGAATATCTTCTACATAATTTAACGTTAAAACCATCATAATCTTTTCTAACAATATCTTCCTTTGGATATTCACAAACTATATATCCATAATCAGCTAAAAGATTATTATCAATAATAAATTCTACTAATTCATCAATTACTTTTAATCTAAATGGAGGATCTAAAAAAACTATGTCAAACATTTTACTGTTTTTAAAACGACCAATAATTTGTTTGTAATCCCCATATAAAATAGTCAATTCTTTCATCGAATTAAGTGTTTGTGCATTCTTTTTAATAATTTCTATTGCATCTAAATTATTATCTAGAATATATGCTTTTTTAGCTCCACGACTTATCGATTCTAATGATAATGCACCACTACCACCAAATACATCCAAAACGACATAGTCTGGAAGCATACCACCTAAACTACTAAAAATAGCTTCTTTTGTTCCATCTAAAGTAGGTCTTGTTGCTAGTCCTTCTAAAGTAGCTAACTTTCTTCCTCTATTTTTTCCAGCGATTATTCTCATTATAGATTGTCATCTCTTTCTTTAGATGATTCAATATAATAAAAATCACCATCTTCTTCATGTTTGACAATATATTTGATTGAATCAACAAAGAATTCAGGATAACTATTACCTTTTTCTGAAGCAGTGTGATGATGTAAAATGATTATATTCCCTTCATCGTCATTACCACCTTGATCTAAAGGTCGCATATACGTCACTACCCAACCAACTTGGTTATCCATCATATAATCAGATCTTTTAATCTTTCTACCGATTACATCATGGGCATATTCTTGATCGCCATATTCATGTTCCCATATTTTTAAAGCTTCGAATTTGTCCATAAAACACCTTCCTAATATAATATATACATATTATACCAAATTTTATTTTTTTGTCAAATATATCATTTTATAAATTATTAATCATCTTATTTTCTAACTCTTGCATAAATTGATTTTTGTATAAATTAAAATAATATCCTTTTTTAGCAAGCAATTCTTTATGAGTTCCTATTTCCAATATTTTACCATGTTTTAAGACGATAATCTTATCCGCATCTACAACAGTAGATAATCTATGCGCAATTACTAAACTTGTTCTGTTTTTCAGAACTGTTTTCATAGCTTCTAAAATTGCTTTTTCATTTTCTGTATCAATTGATGATGTGGCTTCATCTAAAACAATTATCGATGGATTGGCAACAACAGCTCTTGCAAAAGAGATTAATTGTTTTTCACCTAAAGATAATTTATTTCCACTTTCACCAACAAATGTGTCATATCCATTTTCTAGTGTTGAAATAAACTCGTGCGCATTTGCTAATTTTGCAGCATAAATTATTTCTTCATCAGTAGCATCTAATTTACCATATCTTATATTATCTTTAATTGTGCCGGAAAATAATTGTGGGGTTTGTAAGACATATCCCAAATTAGAATGTAGCCATGACATCGATCTTTCTTTATAAGATTTACCATCGATTAATATATCACCACTAGTTGGCTCATAAAAACGGCAAATTAAATTAACAATTGTACTTTTTCCGCTTCCTGTTTCCCCAACAAACGCAATCATTTCTCCAGATTTAATTTCTAAATTAAAATCTTTTAAAACGTTTACGTCAGTGTTTTTGTAACTAAATGTTACATTTTTAAATTCAATATTACCCTGAATTTTTTCCCAGTTTTCCTTGTTAAAGTTATAAATATCTCCATATTTTTCAATGACTTCAGGCGCATCAATAATATCAGGTTTTTCATCAATTAATTGTAAAACTCGTTCTGCAGATGCTTGAGCTTGTTGTAAATCAGTTAAAACACGTGCTATCATCATAACAGGATCAAAGAATTTAATTGAATAATCAACAAATAAATACAACGTTGCAACTGTAATACTTGTACCTAGAATTTTACCGCCTTCAACAAGGCCAGCACCAATACCAAGTACAGCAGCTATACCAATATAACCTAAAAACAATATTGTCGGCCAGTATAAACTAGAGAATACGCTTGCTCGAATTGAACGTTTACGCATTTTATTAATTACATTATTAAAACTAGCATTATTGTCATCTTCTAAAACAAGAGTTTTAGTTGTATTAGCACCCATAAAGCTTTCATTATAAGATGCTGTTATGGCAGAATTAATCTTTCTAACTTCACGATATTCTTTTAAAATTTTATTTTTACAATATATTGAAATAATGAAAAAGATAGGAATTAATAAAACTAAAATCAAAGCTAATCTAAAATCAATAATAAAACTGATTATTAAAATACCAACCATTGTCATTATTCCCCACAATAGATCAACAATACTCCAAGAAATTATCGAAGACAATTTTCTAGCATCACTTGTCATTCTTGCCATTAGCCACCCTGATGGAGTTGTATCAAAATATGAAAATGATAATTTTTGTATTTTGTCAAAAGCTAGCATTCTAATTTCATAAGTTGTTGATTCTTCAACTTTAGTAGAAAAGTAAATAAATCCCCAAACACTAACACCCATTGAAATAACAATACTAATATATCCTATAACAACCCAAGTAAAAGTTACATTATTTTGTGATGGATTACCTTCAAAATATGTTTGTAATACAAAACGGTTTAATAATGGATAACAAATATCAACAACAGTAGACATCAATACGAAAATAATCATCGCGATTAAAGCACCTTTGTTTTTTAATACAATTGAAATAATTCTCTTCCAAGTATTAAATTTAAACTTCTCAAAGTCTTTTTCTTCAAAATTATTGTTCATTTGATGTCACCTCCTCACCAAGAATTTTGATAAATTCTTCTTCTAACTTCTTTTGAATATCCCACATTTTCTTATATAATCCAGGACGATTAGCTAATTCATTATGAGTTCCAACATCACTAATTGTTTCATTATCTAATACCACAATTCGATCAGCTTGTTTAGCAGTAGTTATTCGATGTGTTATTATAATTACAGTTGATTTAATATTTGTTTCTTTTAAAGCTTTTCGAATTAGTCGATCAGTTTCAGTATCTACAGCACTAAGTGAATCATCAAATATTACAATAGGCTTATCTTTTAACAACATTCTGGCAATTGCAACTCTTTGTTTTTGTCCTCCAGATAAAGTTGCACCTTTTTCTCCTACAATAGTGTCATAACCCTTTTCAAAGTTAACAATATCTTGATGTACCGCTGATGTTTTTGCAACATCTACAACCTTTTCCATTGAAACATCTGGCTTAGTAATTGCAATATTTTCAAACACTGTTCTTGAATACAAGAAAGTATCTTGCAATATTAAACCAATTTGACTACGTAAATATTGTTTTTTAATATTTCTAAGTGGAACATCATCTATCAAAATCACACCATCTTGATAATCCATAAGTCTAGTTAGAATCTTAGCTATGGTACTTTTACCACTTCCAGTTTTACCAACAATAGCTATAGTCTCACCAGGTTTAATTTTTAAATTCAGATTTTTCAATAAAATATTATTAGCATCATCAAATTTAAAGCTTACATTTTCAAATGTAATTCCACCTTTTATATTTGGCTCATATTCACCATCAATATTAAATTCTGAATCCTTATCTAAAATTTCTTTAATTCTTCCACCAGATACCGAACATTTACCCATATCAGCAATCATTCTTCCAAGACCTCTAACTGGCCATATATAAGAACCTACTAAAGTTATTGTAGCTGTAATATTAGCAATACTCATGGAAGGATCACCTTTTCTTACCAAGCTAATTGATACTAACATTGTCAACATCAATTGAGCCATCGTTGTTGCATCTCCAATACCCCAAAATAAAGCCGATGTTTTTTGTAATCTTAAATTCTTAGTTGCATATTCACGATTTTGTTTTTCAAAACGTTTTAATTCATAATATTCATTTGCGAAAGCTTTAACAACTCGAACATTTCCAATGTTTTCTTGCATTATTGTCATTAAGTCCGCTTCACATTCTTCAATTTTTTCATATTTATTTTCTACATAACGGCAATAAATAAATGAGCTAGTAAATGCAACAGGTATAATAATAGTTGAAACTAACGTTAATTCACCATTAATTCTAGACATTTGATATAGAGATGAAAATAATATTGCGAAAACAGAAATAATTTCTGGTAATTGTTGACACAAAAAATTTTGAATTACATCAATATCTGATGTGCATCTTTGGATTAAATCACCAATATCAGAATTGTTATGATAACTATATGGCAATGTTTGAATATGTTCATATAGTGATTTTCTAATATCTCTTGAAATAGTTTGACCTATTGTTTGTCGATATATACCTGATATGAATTTTAACATTCCTCGTAATAATTGATACATTGCTAAACCAACAGCTGCATATATTACAATTTTTACGGTTTCATTTCCTCTCATAAACAAATCTGTTACCCAGCTTGGTAAATTTGATGATGGAATTGGATCAGATAATACTGAAAATATAAACTGAATAAATAAAGGAACATATGTATACGCAAATGAATCAACACCTGATAATAACATAATAATTATTATTAATGGCAAATATTTCATCAACATTTTCCCTAAATATTTATATCCTATTTTAGAAATACGTTTTTCCATATGTTTCTCCTTTCTTTAGTTATTTATTACGATCATACATTTGATCAACAGTAATAATTACTTCTAACTTATTGTTTTGAATTTTTATTAATTCAGTTATTTCTTGTTTTAATTGATGAATTGTTATTGGATAATTATATGGAATCACTAGATCAAATAATACGTTAGTATGTGTATTACCATGCACTACTCTAAAATCATGCATTGTAAATTTATCATCGTAATTTTTAATAATATCCAATACCATAGTTTTAATAATGATTGTCTCAGGATTACTTATATCAATTGGATCCATATGAATAACTAAATCAATATTAAGCTCATTTTTAAATTCTTTCTCAATATTATCCATTACATCATGGCAAGCTAGGAAATCTGAATTAGCATCAACTTCGACATGGGCTGTAATAAATTTCTTACTAGGTCCATATGAATGAAAAACTAAATCGTGAATGCCTAGAACACCATCATATGACAGTATTTTATTAGTAACTTCTTGGATTTCTTCATCAGTGGGATTAACCCCAATTAAAGGTGAAGCAGCATCTTTTACTAAATCATAACCAGATTTAAAAATAAACAATGAAACTAATAATCCAACATAGCCATCAACATTAATATTGAAAACTAATGATATAACTATTCCAATTATAACTGCACTTGTTGAAATCACATCATTAATACTGTCTTGGGAAGTAGCAAGCAAAGCAGGCGAATTGATCATTTTTCCAAGTCCACGATTAAATAATCCTTGCCATAACTTAAACAAAATACCAATACCCAAGATAATGAACAAATAATAATCAATCTCAATTGGTGTTGGATTAATGATTTTCTCAACAGATGTTCTAAATAATGAAAATCCAATTACAATAATTAGTATTGAAATAATCATCGCACTAATGTATTCAATTCTTTCGTGTCCAAATGGATGCTTCTCATCAGCAGGAGCTGAAGAAAGTTTAAACCCAACCATTGTAACAATTGATGTACCAGCATCAGATAAATTATTAATACCATCAGCTAGAATAGATACACTGCCACTCAAAATCCCAGCTACTATTTTAATTGAACATAGTATTAGATTAACAATAATTCCAACAATTCCAGATAAAATACCATATTTAGCTCGAACTGCTGTATTATTTGTATCTTGATAATTTTTAACAAATAATTTTAATAATATTTTTCTCATATCAATAACCTCATTTATATATTATACCATTTTTAATCATTATTGTAAACAATATTAAAAAAGATAAACGAGCATTAAGCTCGTTTATCTTTTTCTTTGATAATAATAATTGTAATATCCGTAATATGGATGATAATAATAATAGTTAGGTTTTATTTGAGGCTTTTTGGATTCCTTTTCTTTTTCTTTTGTAACCTCTGCAGATTCTTTATTATTTGCTAGTATTTCCTCAATATTTATTTTTGGATAATAATCTTCAATAAATGGATCGATTTCATCAATTTCATCTTTTACATACTCCGGTATTTCAGGCATTCTAATCCTTGCTCCTGGAGCAAGATGTTCCCATGAGCGGAAATGGGGATTGATGCGTTTAATTTCATTTATGGATAAATTATATTGTTTTGCAATTATATCTAAATTTTCTCCTGGTTTAACAACATGGATATACATCATACTAACCTACATTTCTCTAATAAAGTCTTCATTAATCTCGTTTTCAAAATCATCAATTGGATCAAATGTTTCTTGACATGTAAAAACTGTAACCATTATTTTTGTTTCGCCAATAACTTCAACTAGTAATTCAAAAATGATTTCTAATTCAATTCCATTTTCTGTAATGCGGGCATTTGTACAAGTAGGATTTTGTAGTATTTTTATTTGAACTTCTGAATTACGTGTTACATTATCACACGAAATTTCTCTAGTTTTAATATTTTCTTTATAATTAATTGAAGCTTCAGCTATTTTAGTTGCTGTATTATCTGGATTAGCATACCAAATATTTACATCAAACGATCCACACACTTCAGTAGAATTCAAACCCAATACGCTATCAGTTGTATGATTTATAACCCAACATCCAAGCACATTACCTGCTTCATCATCTAGTGGTATTGTTTGATTTAATCTAAAACATTTTCTTCCTTTGGCAATAACAGCTTTAGTCATAATTTCGCGAATTTCGCTCATGGTTATCCCTCCTCAATACAATATATTCATTATGAAGCTTTTTTGACACAAAAAAATAAAAGCGCATTATGCGCTTTTATACTAATTCTCCTAATAAATGCCAAGTAAAAGATTTTTTAACCTTAACTTTAACAATTTTACCAATTAACTCTTCTGTGCCTTTAAAATTAATTAACTTATTATGTGATGTGTATCCAGTTAACATATCCGGGTCAGTTTTGCTAAATCCATCAACTAAAACATCAACAACTTCTCCTTCAAAACGTTTATTTCCTTTTAAAGTATATTCATTAATTTTTTTATTTAGTGTTAAAAGTCTTTGTTTCTTTTCATCCTCAGTTAAAGGATTTGGATATTTAGCAGCTGGAGTTCCAATTCTAGGCGAATAAATAAATGTAAATGCTCCTTCAAATTCAATTGTTTCTACAAGTTTCAATGTATCTTGAAATTGTTCTTCCGTTTCACCAGGGAAAGCAACTATAATATCTGTTGTAATACTAATTCCAGGAACTTGTTCTTTTAACTTATTCATTTTTGAAATGTATTCTCCACTAGTGTATTTACGATTCATTCTCTTTAAAACCTCATCATTTCCAGATTGAACTGGTAAATGTAAATGAGGCATAATATTTCCACCTAAAGCCATTGCTGAAATTGTTTTCTCATCGAAATCACGTGGATGACTTGTTGTAAATCTGATTCGAGGAATATTGATTTTATTTAAATCAACTAATAAATCAGAAAATTTATAGTCAATATTTAAATCATTTCCATATGCATCAACATTTTGTCCTAGTAATGTTACTTCTTGATATCCCATATCAGCAAGAGATTGAACTTCTTTTATAATATCTTCAGGTCTTCTTGAACGTTCTTTACCGCGAGTATATGGAACTATGCAATATGTACAAAATTCATCACAACCATACATTATATCAACCCAAGCTTTATATTTATGATCACGTACATTTGGGATATTTTCATAAATATCACCTTCGACGGACATTACTTCCAAAGCTTTTTGATTATTTAATGCGATGTATAAATATTCTGGTAATTTTACAATATTATGTGTTCCAAATATTACATCGACATGAGGACATTTTTTTTGAATTTTTTCAATTGTGGCCTCTTCTTGCATCATGCATCCACAAATACCTATAATTAATTCAGGATGTTGTTTTTTAATTTTTTTTATTCTTCCAAGTTCTCCAAAAATACGATTTTCAGCATTTTCACGAATAGCACATGTATTAAATAAAATAAAATCAGCTTGGATTTCTTCTTCAACGCGTTTAAAACCAAGTTCTTCTAAAATTCCAGCCATTTTACCACTATCAGATAAGTTACCTTGACAGCCATATGTTTTAATCATATACGTTTTGCCGATACCAATATTTGCATATTTTTGTTCTATTTCAAAATCAATAATTTTTATTTCTTTACCTAGTCTTTTTCTTGCTAGATTCAAGTTTGGTTTGTTGTTTATTCCGTATTCTTTCTTCATAACCATATTATACCATATTCTTACTACTTTTTCAAATTATTACCAATAATTAGTATCTGGTTTTATAATATTCTTTGTCAGTAATACTATATTTTTTTTCATCAAAGATTAATCCATCATATCTTAGATAACCATTACGAATTAATCCTTCATATGTCATTCCTAATTTTTGACATACTCTTTCTGATTGATAATTATCAGTAAATAAATTAACTTCAATTCTTTTTAGATTTAGTTCATCAAATCCCCATGCTAGAATTGCTTCTGCGGCCTCAGGCACATATCCATGACCCCAAAACTTAGGATTAAGAGCATATCCAAGTTCAGCCTTAAAATCTCTAATGTAATTGAATAATTCAATAGTTCCAATCATTTTATTTTCTTTTTTTAAAACAATTGCATATACACCTAATGCTCCTTTAGCTTGATATCCTAAAAACATATTTATAATAGCTTTTGTTTCTGCAAGAGATTTATGTGGATGCCAGCCTGCAACAGGACCAACAAGTGATGTTTGAGCATATTCATACATATCACTAGCATCATTTAGAGTAATGTTTCTTATTATTAATCTTTCTGTAAATATAGTTGGTAACATACATTCTCCTTTATAAAAAATAGTTGGTACACTCATTTTATGAGCAAACCAACTATAATTTTTATTTTCTTGTTTCAACGATCAACTTAATCGCTGTTCTTTCTTCACCTTCAATTACTATATCAGAAAAGGCAGGTATGCATACTAGGTCTTTTCCTGATGGAGCTACATATCCTCTTGCAATCGCAATTGCTTTAACTGCTTGATTTAATGATCCTGCTCCAATAGCTTGAATTTCAACTGTTGACTGTTCTCGAAAAGCATTTGCTAGTGCCCCTGCAACAGAATTTGGGTTTGATTTTGATGAAACTTTTAATACTTCCATTTTTAATATATCCTCCTACTTCTAGATAATCTTGGAAGATGATTATCCAGAACTATTGTACTATATTAATATTGCAATATTTTGTCACTTTATGCGTTTTTTCATTAATTTCTACCATTATGGCATTTAATTGTTTTCGACCTGTTAGTTTTGGTAAATGTCTAATGTGTTCACCTGTCAAATACTGATGTATAACAGGTTGTTCTTCAACACCAATTACACCATCTAACGGTCCAGTCATACCCGCATCAGTAACATAGAAACTACCTTTAGGTAAAATATGAGCATCGTTGGTTTGCACATGAGTATGAGTTCCATAAATTATATGGATTCTACCATCAAAATATAACCCAAATGCTAATTTTTCACTTGTTGTTTCTCCATGAAAATCACAAATGAAAATGTCACTTTTAACTTTATTTAGTATTTCTTCTGCTTTGTGAAATGGATTTTGATTTCCTTCACTCATAAATACAGTACCTAATACTTGAAAGACTGTAATAGTTATTCCATTATAATTAACTGTTACATAATCATTTCCAGGCATTGGTTCAGGGAAATTAATTGGTCGTACTAATTTTTTTGCATCATCAATAAATTGAAAGATATTTTTATTTCTAAAAGCATGATTACCTAAAGTTACAATATCAATATTTTGATTAATTAAAAATTTATAATATCTCTCATTTATTCCTTTACCGTGAGCAATGTTTTCGCCATTAGCCACAATAAAGTTTATACCATATTCTTTTTTTATATTTGGTAAATTTTCTTCCAACATTTGTCTTCCTGGTTGTCCAAAAATATCACCAATTAACAATATACGCATGAAAAGCCTTTCTAACGAGCAACTTCTTGTACTCGAACTTCACGAATTACCGTTACTTTAATTGTACCTGGATAATTCATTGTAGTTTCAATCTTTTTCTTAATATCTCTAGCAAGTTTAGCAGTTTCAGCATCTGTAATTTCTGTAGGTTTTACTAATACTCGAACTTCACGCCCTGCTTGTAGAGCATATGTTTTTTCAACACCTTTAAATTCATTTGATAACTCTTCAAGAGCTTGTAATCTCTTAATATAATTATCTAGCGATTCACTTCTTGCACCTGGTCTAGCTGCTGATAATGTGTCAGCTGCAGCAACTAAGTGTGCAATAATTGTAGTAGCTTCTGTATCACCATGGTGAGATGAAATAGCATCAATTACAGTTGGATTTTCTCTAAATTTAGTAGCTACTTCTACACCAATTTCAACGTGACTTCCTTCAACTTCATGATCACTTGCCTTACCGATATCATGAAGTAAACCAGCACGACGTGCTAAAGTTTCATCTTCACCAATTTCAGCTGCAAGTTTACCAGCTAGGAACGCAACTTCTTTAGAATGGCTTAAAGCATTTTGACCATAACTTGTTCTAAAATGTAATCTACCGATTTGTTTAACAAGTTCAGGGTGGATTTTACCTACACCAGTTTCAAATACTGCTTTTTCCCCTTCTTCACGAATTTCGTTTTCTAATTCTTTTTGACATTTATTGAATACTTCTTCAATACGTGGTGGTTGAATACGCCCATCACTAACTAATATTTCTAATGTTCTTCTTGCAATTTCTCTTCTGATTGGATCAAAACAAGAAATTACAACTGAATCTGGTGTATCATCGATAATTAAATCAACACCAGTCACTGCTTCAATTGAACGAATATTACGGCCTTCACGTCCAATAATACGTCCTTTCATTTCATCATTAGGTAATGATACAACAGAAACAGTTTTTTCTTGAATAATTTCATTTGCATATTGTTGAATAGCATTAGCAAGAATAGATTGTGCTTTACGAGTAGATTCCCATTTAGCTTTTTCTTCTTCTTCCTTAATGTAAACAGCAATTTCCATAGCCATTTCTTCTTCAGTCTTCTTCATTACGATATCTTTCGCTTCTGTAGAAGTCAAACCTGAAATTTCATACAATTTCTTTTCTTGTTCGTCTATTAATTCTTCAATCTTATTGCTTCTAGTTTCTAATGCAAGTCTTTGTTCTTCAATTTTATTTTCTTTAATAGTTAAAGAATCCTCGCGTTTATCTAAACTTAAAGAACGAGCATCTAAACGATCTTCTCTTTGATCAACTTTCTTTTCTAAATCAGCAATTTCTTGTTTGCGAGCACGAACTTCTTTTTCATGTTCTTGTTTTAATCCACTGATTTCCTTTTTTGCTTCAGAAACTAATTCTTTTTGACGTTTTTCGCCTTCTTTTTTTGCATCATCAATAATACCTTCAGCAGTCTTTCCTGCATCAGCAAATTTCTTTTCAACCAAAGTTTTACCTTTGTTGTATGCAAAATATGCAAGCGCTAAACCACAAATTATTGCAATAATAAAAAGAACTAAAAAGACAATAGCCCATTTGTCCATCTTCTTTCCTCCTTTTTATTAATTAGATGTAATGTAATTTAAATTATAATAACTTGAAATATATATTTAAACTAAATAGTTTTATAAAGTCAATAATTTTCTTACCCATTTATTATACCATTTTTTACAATTTAAGTCAACTCATTATAAATTATATACTTCATTATTTTACATTATTAAAACAATGCAAATATCTTTGCCATATGTTATAATATTGTAGGAGGAAATTACTATGAATTATCCTAATGGAAAGCAAACCAATATTGTTTTAAATGCTAATAAACCTAAAGCCATGAATAAATCACATCTTGGTGTTAATTTTGAGGAACTCATAAATAAATCCAATGAATTTTATCTTAAAAAAAATATTGCTGTTATATACAAAAAACCTACACCTATTAAAATTACTAAAGTAGATTATCCAAGTCGTAATAAAGCTAAAATCATTGAAGCTTTTTATCAAATTCCTTCTACTACTGACTATAATGGAATTTATAAAGGGAAATACATCGACTTTGAAGCAAAATCATGCAATGGTTCATCCTTTCCTTTTAAATCCATTTATACTCATCAGTTAGAACATTTAGCAAAAATTAATGAACATGGAGGCATTTCATTTTTACTTATCATGTTTAATGACTATCAAGAAGTTTTTTTACTTAAAGCAGAAATACTACTTAAACTATATAACGATTCTCTAAATGGTGGAAGAAAAAGCATTCCATATTCATTCTTTAATGAAAATGGTTTTAAAATTAAACTCGGTTACTCACTACCAATTGACTATATTACTGCAATCGATCATGTTTTCTTGGAGGTTAAATAAATGTTAAAATATTTTTATATTTATCTTCTAATTATTAATATAATTACTTATCTTTTATACTCATACGATAAACGTTTAAGCAAACTCCGAAATGCTAGACGAATCAGTGAAAAATGTCTATTATCTTTTTCGATAATTGGTGGAGGTATTGGTGGTTATCTAGCAATGATTTTCCGTCATCACAAAACAAAACACTGGTATTTTACTCTTACAAACATTCTAAGTGTCGTAGCATATACATTATTAATATATTATCTAAATAAATAGTTATAATCCAAGGATTATAACTTTTTTTATATAAAAAACTAGGACTTTCGTCCTAGTTAATTAGTTTTCTTTTTTATATTCAGCTACAATTTTAGCTACTAAATGTTCTGGTACATCATCATAACGTACAAATTGACGACTGAAGTAACCACTTGCTTGTGTCATTGCTTTTAAATCAGTAGCATATTTGATGATTTCTGCTTCAGGAACAGTAGCAGTAATTTGTTGTTTTCCATTTGGAAGTGGGTCAATACCTAATACTTGTCCACGACGTTTATTCATATCACCCATTACATCACCAACATAGTCATTATCAACAACAACTTTAACTTCCATGATAGGTTCAAGAATTGTAGGTTTGATAATCTTACTAGCTTCTTTAAATGCTAATGCCGCAGCAATTTTAAATGAGATTTCATTTGAGTCTACTGGATGGTATGATCCATCATATAATACAGCACGTACACCAATAACTGGGAATCCAGCTAATGGACCATGTTCAAGACAATCTTGTAAACCTTTTTCAACTGCTGGGAAGTAGTTTTTAGGAACAGCTCCACCAACAACTTCTGATGCAAATTCAAATGTTTCTTCACATGGTTCAAAACGAATCCATACATCACCGAATTGTCCAGCTCCACCAGATTGTTTCTTATGACGTCCTTGTGCAGAACCAACTTTTCTAATTGTTTCACGATAAACAATTTTTGGATCTTCAAGTTCAACTTCTACTTTAAACATATTCTTCATTTTTTCAATGATATAACCAATATGAGTAGTACCGGCACCACCTAATAGTAATTGTTGAGTTTCTGGATTACGTTTAATTTCAAATGTTGGATCTTCAAGATTAAGTTTTTGTAATGCATTACTCATCTTATCTTCATCATTCTTAGTTTTAGCTTTGATCGCAACATACATAACTGGTGTAGGAGCAGCTACTGGTTCATATAGAATAGGTGATTTTTTATCACAAATTGTAAAACCAGTTTCTAATTCACCAACTTTTGAAACCACACCAATATCACCAGCATGTAGTACATCTACTGGGATAATGTTTTTACCCATGATTGTACTAACTGATACTAATTTCGCAGTTTGATCAGTATTTGGAACTAATACTTCATTCATACCAAGTGTAGATCCTGAGTAAACTTTAAAGTAACTTACAGTACCCAAGAATGGGTCAACAACTGTTTTAAAAATATATGCTGAGAATGGTTCATTATCACGTGAGTGACGAACTAATTGTTCACCAGTTTTAGGATTTGTTCCTTTAATAGATTTTAAGTCAGTTGGATTTGGTAAGTATTCAACAACCATATCTAATAAAGCTTCAACACCTGTATTATCTAATGTATTACCTACAACAATTGGATATAAATCACATCCTAAAAGTGATGCACGAAGACCTGTATTAAATTCACCTTCAGTTAGTGGTTCACCACCAAAGAATTTTTCCATTAGTCCTTCAGATGTTTCTGCTACCTTTTCAGACAATTGATAATATAAATCTTCTTGTTTTGCTTGTAATTCAGCAGGCACTTCTGAAACTTGACCTTTAATCCATGCTTTTTGTAATACACAGTTAATAAAACCTTGGAAATCATTTTCTTTACCAACTGGCCAGCAAATAGGAATGGCTTTAGGACCACAATAATTAATTACTTCGTCAATAACTTTTTCGAATTTGACATTTTCTTTATTCATCTTATTAATAAAGATAATAGTTGGAATATTATTTTCTCTTAGTTGTTCCCAATAACGTTGAGTACCAACTTCGATACCTTTAGTTGCATCAATACAAATAACTGCACCTTTTACTACTGATAATACTTGTTCAATTTCACCAGCAAATTCTTCAGAACCCGGAGTATCTAAGAAATTAATTTTGCATCCTTTCCATTCAACTGGAATTAATGATGTAGATAATGAAGTTTGTCTTGTTTGTTCTTCTACCATATAGTCAGATACAGTATTTTTCTTTTCAACTTCACCTTTTTTAGATATTGCTTTTCCTAAAAATAAAGCAGATTCACAAAGTGTAGTTTTACCACATCCCATGTGACCAAGAATAGCAACGTTTCTTATTTGATTAGCTAAGTATTCTTTCATATAAACCTCCTGTGAGTACTAATCCTAACATATTCATTATACTATATTGAAATCAATTTGTGAAGAATTTAAATAATATTTTTGTAAACGATTTCATTAATTAATCATATTCTTTTGTTTCAGAATATTTTTTAGAGAAATCATATCATTTGCACCTTTTAAAACATATGTTTCGGGATAAATTAGAGTGCATAGTTTGTTATTCTCAGCTAGATAATTAATATAATCTGTTAAATAATATTCATTTGTTATTGCATCTTTTTGTGAAATTGTTAAATAAGGATAAACGTCTTCTACTTTTAAAATATAAATACCAGTATTAATTGTCATAGTATTTAATTGTTCAATAGTAGCATTTTTTTCTTCAATTATTTTTGTTTTTCCTCTTTCATTTTTGACCATGCGACCATAATTAATAGGATTTGACACTCTCATTCCTATTACTAGATTTCGGCAATGATTTTGTTTATAATATTCAATAATGTCTTCAATTATTTCTTTGTTTATACAAGGTAAATCACCAGGTAATACTAAAACATCACTAGTTGATACTAGTGGTAATCCTTGAACAAACGCATCTAATGTCCCTAGTGGAATCATCTGATAAGCATACTTAACATCACTTGGTAAAACTTGTTGAACCAAATTAGCATTTGAACCTACAACAACAATGCGATTTTTTATATGTTTATTACAACATGCATTTACAATTCTTTTAATCATTGGCTCGCCTTCAACGTCCACTAAAACCTTTGGAACAACCTCTTTCATTCGACTTCCTCTACCCGCAGCTAATATAATTGTCTCCATACTTTCCTCTCCTTACTATTTTATTGTAAAAGTCATTGCAAAAGCTTAAACTTTTTGTTATAATATATTGTATAATGAGGTGAATTATGTCTAAAAAATTTTTAGTTATATTTTTATTTATTTTCTTGCTTTGTGGCTGTAAAGCAAAAAAGGATTTTGAAAACGGATATGCAATTGTTTATAAAGACAATACTCCATATTTATTAAACAAAGCTAATGAATTATATGATTTAAGTGAATATGATTATATTTCTAATACTTTTGGTGAATACATCGTTGTCGGTAAATACAAAAATAAAAAATTAGAATATGGTTATATTAATAACTCAGGTGATGAAATCATCAAACCACAATATGAACAAGCTTACCCATTTTCTGAAGGTCGTGCTGTTGTTGTAGAAAAAAATCAATATCATATTATTGATAATGACAACTCAATATTATACACATTACCAAATGGATATTCTTCATATTCAAGTTTTACAGACGGTTTTTTAATGGTTGAGAAAGATGGCAAATATACATTTTTAAATAACAATTATGAAATTTGTCCAATATCTTTTGATTCAGTTGAAAACTTTAATAATGGATATGCTTTAGTTATTAATAACAATAATAATCAATTAGAATATAACTTCATTGATATCAATTTTAATCTAATTTTTAATGATGAATTAAAAGCATATGATTTTGTTGACTCATTCTATGATGGTTACGCTCGTGTTGGAAGATTTTATAATAATGAATATTATTATTCTTATATTAATCCTAAAGGAGAAATATTAGCTGATGAATATGGAATTCAAGATTTCTTAATTGCAGAAAATTTCAGCAATAATCATGCTCTTTGTTATAATGGTGTTTATTATGATAAAGTAGGTAATAAATTTAGATATTCTCCTCGTTTTATTAATAACAATGGAAAATATTATGAGTACAACGATTTTTACGCATTAAATCTTTCTGTCGTAGATCAAAACAATAACTGTGGTACAGAAATTTTATCAGATTTTTATTTTAAAGCGCAAAACAAGATTTTTATTAACAATTATCTTGTTGTAAAACATAAAGACGAAGGAGCAGGTTATTCTTCGTTATTCAAAATTAATGAATTTATAGATTTAAAAGGCAATTTTTTCTATGATTTGGAAAAAGTTAAATTAATATATGATAATAAAGAACTATCACAATTCGAACTAGGACAATACACTTCACCTTATGACATGAAATTACCTGTTATAACTAAATTTTATGAACCAGGTGTTGAAACAATATTAACTATTGTCAGAATTTATAGTGATAAATTTGCTATTGTCGATGCTAACGGAAACTATATTTTCGAAGCAATTTATGATAATATCATTATGTAGAGGCAAAGCTTATGATTGAATTAAAAAATATAAACAAAATATACAGATCTAAAGGCCAAGAATTTCAAGCGTTAAACGATATCAATTTAAAGTTTGGCGATAAAGGAATGAATTTTATTCTTGGTAAAAGTGGTAGCGGTAAATCAACATTGTTAAATGTCATTGGAGGTATTGATTCTTACGATAGTGGAGAATTAATAATTGATGGAGTTAATACAAAAGAATATAAAAAATCTGATTATAATACTTATCGAAATACTTATATTGGTTTTATCTTCCAAGAATTTAATGTATTAAAAAGTTTAACAGTATATGAAAATATCGCGTTAAGTTTAGAACTACAACACAAAAATTTAAAAGATGAACATAAAAATATTCAACAAATCATTGATAAAGTTGGACTAAGTGGTTTAGAAAACCGTATGATGAACCAACTTTCAGGTGGTCAAAGACAAAGAGTTGCTATAGCAAGAAGTTTAATTAAAAATCCTAGAGTAATCATCGCCGATGAACCTACTGGTAACCTAGATAGTAAAAATAGTAAAAATATTATGGAACTTTTAAAAGAACTATCTTATGATCATCTAGTTATTGTTGTTACACATAATGACCAACTAGCGCGTGAGTATTCGGATCGTACAATTGAAATAAAGGACGGATTTGTTATAAAAGATAACTTCAGTTTAAATGAAGAAAGTTCTTCTTATACATTAAGTCCTATATCTGTTCCTATTAAAACAAGTTTAAGATTATCCATTAAATCTATTTTCAAAAATTTAAAACGTTTTGTTTTTATGATTCTGCTTTTTGCAATTGCTCTTGTTTTTGCAGGTGTCGTAATAAATATGTATTTAGCTGATACAACTATGATTTATTCTGAATTCCAACAAGCATATAACAACAATATTGTTGACTTATCATCCGAATTCAGTTCAAATGGTTATACTCAAAGTGCTGGTTTTTACGAATTTCAACTTTCAGATTTAGATGCTGCTTATCCAAATCCTGAGACATACATAAAAATTAGAGGTATGGATTTTAATTTACCTATTGATGATAATTCAGTAATTGAAAATAGTTTCTTCTTAAATAATATTCAAAGAATTCATTTTGTTACTGATGGAAATGTCGCTAAAACAGTATTAGGCACCCCACTACATACATATTCTAAATCTATTTTAGACAATACACTAATTAAAGTTGGTATTACCGACTATCTAGCTGAAAACCTAATTTTCCAAAGATATTTTGGTGATGAAGTAAAATCAATCAAAGACTTACTTGGAAAAAGATTAACTTTTGATAATTTTAAAAACAGTTTCATAATTACTCGTATCTATGATACAAATTATGAAGATTATCAAAAATATTTCCCACAATTTTCTGAAAATGAAGAAGACGCAAAAGGCCAAAACGCTTTCTTTGATAATGTATTATTCTACAATTCTCTATTTATCTACACAGATAATGATTATTCAAAACTATTTGATTATACAAACATTAATTATATTGAAACAGATGCAATCTACTCAATGGTAGGTTCAACTGGTAAAAATTCTGGTTTAAAAATTAAAATTTACGACAATGAAATTGTCAGTGAACAACTTAAACCAACAAATAAAGTTGCAGCTGCACCTGTTCCAAGTGCAGAAGGTGAACCTGTTCAGGTTGCTGTAACAACTGGTTTCTTCGAAAAATTCTTAAATATTAAAATTAACGAAAGTGAATTAGAAGAAGGAAAAAATATCTGCGATGCATATTTTGATAAAATATATTTTGGTATTCCTTATTATGTTGAAGGAAATAGTGAACCAATTTATAAAGATGTCTTCTCTAGCAACTTCTTATGTTTAACTAGTTATGTTCCATCTAACTTTACTTTTATTATTACAACTGTAATTGAAGATGATGAACCAATTTTATACACTGCACCTATGATTGCCGGTGAAAAAGAAACTTTTAAAAATATTGTTAATTCAAAATTTACTGGTGGTGCATATTTAACTCTATTCTTTACAGATTTGAGTCATGATGCTCAACAAGAAAACGCTAACTTATTCCGTAATTTTATCGACAATGAAATGCTAATTAACAATAAATGTTTCACAAAAATTTTATTAGTTGATAACTTTATTAAGAACAATATAGCTTTATTTCTAGGAGTATTCTTCGTTTTTGCTTTATTTAGTATCTTATTAATATTTAACTTTGTTATTATTAATATTAAAAATAGCACTAGAGATATTGGTATTTATATGTCTTTAGGCTTTAGTGGTTGGAAAATTTCATTAATTTATCTATTCCAAGTTATAATTCTTGGTTTAGCCGCGTTTATTATTAGTTTCTTTGGTGTTATGATATTCTTATCAGTTCTAGATGCACATTTTACTGCAATAAGTGCAGTTAACTTAGAAATTATTAAAATGTCTTTCCTTGGAACATTGATTATGTTAGGAATTGCTTTATTAATTCCAATAATTTCAGTAATTGTTCCACTATATAACCTCAGCAGAAAAAATCCTGTTGATGTAATTAAAACAATTTAGGAGGCTGTAGATCATGGAAAACAATCAAACTTTAAATCAAAATAGCTTTCTAAATCAAGATTTAAATTATCTTGTAAAACTTGAAGGTGTAAACAAGTACTATCAATCAGGTGATGAGAAAGTACATGCATTAAAAAACATTTCTTTAGAACTACCAAAAAGTGGATTAGTATTTGTTCTTGGCCAATCTGGTTGTGGTAAATCAACACTTTTAAATATTTTAGGTGGTCTTGATAAACCAGATGAAGGAAGAATATTGATCGAAGGTGCTGATTTCAGCAAATTTACTTCAGCAAACTTAAATGATTATCTTAATAGTTATTTAGGCTTTATCTTCCAAGAATACAATATTTTAAAAGATTTAAACTTATATGATAATATTGCACTTCCACTTGAAATGCAAAATATCAACAAAAAAGAAATAAAAAAGAAAACATTAGAAATTATTGACCAAGTTGGATTAAGTGCTTTAAAGAAAAGAAAAATTAACCAACTTTCTGGTGGTCAAAGACAAAGAATTGCTGTTGCGCGTGCATTAATCAAAAATCCAAAAATGATTATTGCCGATGAACCTACTGGTAACCTAGATAGCGTAACCGGTGAAACAATATTTGAACTATTAAAAAATCTTTCAAAAGACCGTTTAGTATTAATCGTTACACATGATGAAGAATCTGCGTATCGATTTGGTGATCGTATCATTAAAATCGAAGATGGTCAACTTGTAGAAGATATTGTTGCTCCTTTTGCTGAACAAGATAAGCAACCTCTTCTTCCACCAGTTATTGACGAAAATCTTCCTTTGTCTAAAGTCGTTTCTACAAGAAATCGCGATGATAAACCCGAAAACGGATTATTAAAATTAACCAAAGTTTCTACACCGATAGGTACTAGTTTCAAACTTGCTTTAAAAAATATTAATCATAAGAAATTAAGATTTATCTTAATGACATTAGTTTGTGCATTAAGCTTAGCATTCTTTAGTTTTACAATTGAACTAAATGATGATCCGATTAGACAAAATATTTATACTTCTGTAGATAATAACTATTTATATGCAGATTTGTTAGAAAAATCTGAACTACCTGAAGGTTATGTTAAAAATTCGATTTATGATGACTATATTGGAACTCAACTTCCAAATAATTCATATGAAACAATAAAAGAAAAAATCCCTTCTTTAACAGTTCATGAATACAAGAATGTTTCAGTAAATTATTCTGATTTCAGTTCACAAGTTGATTCATTCTTTACTGGTGAATTATCATATTTAACAAAATTTGATTCTAGAAATAATTATAAACTTCTATATGGTCGTACACCAGTTCTTGATCAAAATGAAATAATGATTACTGATTATATCGCAGAAACATTAATTAGAATGAATTATTTACAAGAGGCAAAATCATACAGTGATTTCCTAGGACGTTATATAAAAATTGCTACAGATAAATATTACAAAATTGTTGGAATTATCGATACTAATTTCGAAAAATATACTCATTTTAGTAAACAAGCAATCATTGATGATACATCAAAATTAAATTATGCATTTTTCAATGAATATAAAATGATGAACACAATTTATTTATGTGAAAAAGACTTTATTAATGAATCAAATGTTATGAGTAAGAAAATTGATTTAACAGATGTTTCATTCAATGTTCAACTTCGTAATACGTCATCAACAAGCATTAACAATTCAATTGTCGTAACTGATCATCTACCTATCAAAGAAGTTATCAAAAGTGGGAACGATACTGGGACTATTGGACGAGAAGTTGATCATGACAATTACGAAATAGTTGTTCCATATAATGTTTTAGTAAATTTATATGGTTTAACATCACGCGAACCTACTTCTTATGATGAATACAGAAGAACATGGAATCGTATACCAAATAATAAAAAAATAAAACTAACAATTGCTAATAATGTTGGTGATGTTGAGACTTTAGATGTAACAATTGTAGGTGTTACACAATTAAACAGCAGTTATATCTCTGTTTCTAATAAAGTAATGGAATTTATATTTAAAAATGTATCTAATAGTTCATATTTATTAGCTGAAGTATCTCCATTTGAAGATATTGCTTATGAACAATTCGAAACAGCTTATAATGAAGGATACATTTTAGATTTATTTGCATATCGTGCAGATATTGATTCATACGAAATATCTCCTTTTGTTAATTTACTTTCAAAAGCTGGTTTATTCGTATTTGCAGTATTTACAATTGGTATCTTATGGACAATTATTTCACTAGACATAGTTGACCAAAAGAAAGAAATAGGTACTTTCCGTTCAATCGGTTTAAGTGGATTTAGAGTATCTTTATTATTCATTTTCCAAACTTTAATAATATGCTTAATTTCATATGTTATCGCATTATTTGTTGGTAATTATGCAATCACCCTATTTAATTCGACCATCTATGACACGACGAACGTTATTCACTTGTCAATGTACATGATGACATATCGTTCTCCAATATTCTTATTAATCTTCTTACTTGTAATTACAAGTTTAGCATTATTCCTACCACTTTATAAAATAATGTCTCAAAAAATTATTGATGTAATTAATGAAAGAGGAGAATTATAAAAATAAAAGAGTTAATTTCATTTAAGAAATTAACTCTTTTTTTATTGTTTAATAATATAAACACCAGGTCTATTAATAATAATTGAATTTATAATCTTATTTGTACATCTTCCATCATATATTAAATTTCCATCAAGCTTAATATTGTGTTCCTGATAATTGTTTGAAATTATTATATTGTATTTATCTTTGTTATCTCTTATTAAATAACTAAAATAATTTTGTGAATTATTATTATCATCTAAAAAAACTAGATGATTATTTACACTCTCTTTCGTCTTTAATCTAAAAAGTGGAATTTCTTTACGTATTCTTATGATATCTTTTAGACTTTCAATAACATCTTGATATTCATTAATTTTATCCCACTCAATTTTATTAATTTGAATTGGTAAATTATATGAATTATCATGTCCCTTTTTAGTTCTGCCAAATTCCATACCTAAATGAATAAATGGAATACCTTGACTAATGAATAGCATTTGTAAGCCTAATTTTAGAAAATCTGTTCTTTGATATTCTTCAATATTTGGGAGTGTTAAAGTTGTTTGATCATATACAGTATAATTATCATGACACTCAATAAAGTTAAGTGCTTGATATGGATTGTTTGTGCCAGATAAAATATCTTTTAATCTATGATGATCAATTGTTTTACCAGTAATTAACCCTTTTGCTAAAGAAAATGGATTACCTTTAACAATGTTTCTAAAATAATCATTAAAATATCCAATGTTAGGTAATGCGTTGCGATTAAATGCAAGCAAATTCTTATCTAGACCCGTTTGCATTTCCCAACCTTCACCATATAATATAATATTTGGATTTAATAACTTTAAAGAAGTTTCAATTTGTTTCATCGTTTCAATATCAATTAATCCCATTAAATCAAAACGATAACCATCGAATCCAAATATTTTAGTATAATAAACTAAAACATCTTTAATAAATCTTCTAATCATTAATCGTTCAGTAGCAAGATCATTTCCACAACCAGACCCATTAGTCATAAAATCAATATGGTTTGTTCTAAAAACATATCCTGGAACAAGTTGATTTAGTGAAAAAGTTTTATATTCATAAACATGATTAAATACGACATCTAAATTTACTAACAAGCCATTATGATGATAAATATCAATCATTTCTTTTAATTCGTTAATACTGCAATATGGATCATTGGGATTAGTTGAATACCAATTCGTTATGGAAAAATATTCAACCGGATTGTATCCCCAATTATATTGTTTATCCGGATTAAGTTCATCAACTCCGGCAAATGCATTTAAAGGTAAAACTTGCACATGCGTAACACCTAAGTTTTTTAAATAATTTAATCCTATTCCATCATATAACTCACATGCTTTTAAATAGTAACTTTTATTACCAGGGAGCATATATCCAAAATCTTTTAAATGAATTTCTGCAATAATACTATCAGGTAAATTTCCACTAAAATTAGGTTTTACATATTTTTGATGATATGTTTTATTTAAATCAATTACATAATTATATTTTGAGTTTGCTGAACTAGAAATAGCATACGGATCAAGTACATTAATAAACTCATCATTAATACGTACCATATAATAATATGGTTCTTGATCTAAGTCCCCATATACTTTAAACTTCCAAATACCTTCCTTAAAATAGCTTAAATGATATTCAACTTTCAAATTGGGTAAAACTAAAATTATTTCTTTCGCAACTGGAGACCAAAGGCGAAACTCTGTGCTTTCCTTATTATATATAAAACCAAGTTGTTCTTCTGTATAATTCTTTTTTTCAAATAAAGGACTACGGGTAATCTTACCTAAACTTAAATGAATCTGAACATTATCGTTCACATAAACGTAATAATCAATATGTGTTTTTAATACTTCAGTTAAGTTATATTCTAAATGCCAATACGAATTAATTAACTCTTTAGAACATAAATCCATTTTAATATATTGAGGTTCACAAATATGTATCTTATTAACATCAAATTCAATATTATTTTTTAATAATATTTTGATTTTTTGATAATCCTCTAAATAAGCCTTATACATATTATTCCTCATCATCACTTAGCTGAGCATTCTTTTCACTATAACTAATTAAAATCATAGTGCCAACAATACTAAGAGCAGTTGCGATAACACCTATAAGAATCGCATTTTTATTGCTAAATAAATCTAAATCGAAGTTAGCATTACCACTTGTAACGTAAATAGATTGTGAATAACGCTCAGTTTTATTATTTTTATATACGTTGTATCTTAATATAATTTCGAAAGTACCAATTTTTCCACTATTTAAATTAAATTTGAAATCATATTTCCAATATTGTTCATCAACTGTAGGCCCTAATATTGTATGAACCGGCACCAATTCAGGATCGCTATATTTACTATACGAATATACTAATTCTCCAGTTCCATCATTTAAATTAGAATAAATCCAAATTTCCAAATTTTCTAATTGTTCTAAAGTAGTAAAATGTAAATCTAAAGTAGTTTTAGAACGACCAGTAATATCAATTGTTAAATTATCAATATCGATTGGTTTTACTTCTTCTGCATTTACCACAATAGGTGTAAATAACATAAAAATCATTAATATTAAAAAGCTAATTTTCTTCATTTTTAACACGCTCCTTAATATTTAATAATTGTTTATTTAAAATGTCATTTTGATGTTTTCTTTTGATCAATAATATCACAATTGTAATTGTAAGACCAATCGCATTTAATAACAATGATATAATTAAGAACATAATGTTATCAAAGGCAAACCAACCATTGAAAAAGCCAAATACATAAATTATAATAAGTATTGTAAGGTATGTAACAAATACTTGAATTGATACAGTTATCTTATTTATTTGATAAAATAACGTTAATAAAATCGAAACTAAGAATAAAATAGGTAATTGTATAACATAATTTGATATTATAACAGATTTTTGTCCAAAAATTAACGCACCTATCAAAAGTTGTGCTAGCATAACATCGAAACAAACAATCATCAAATTAGTTAGAAAACTAATTAAAATATTTTTGAACTTTCGCATTATTTGTTACCTCCTTTCAACTTGTTCTTAAATACATTAGCATATAATCTGGAAATGATCATTTTTTCATCATTGTCAAGTTCCGCCAAAATTCGACCATTTACCATTGATTTAATTTTGCTGATTTTACTTAAATTCAAAACAATAGTTCTAGCTGTTTGAATAAAAGTAGTTTTTGCTAATAGATCATTTAGTTCAGAAATCTTATAATCAACTTCATAAACATCTGATTTTAAATAAGCATAAACATGATTTTCGACTGCCTCAAAATAATAAATATCATCGAGTTTTAAAATAAATGTTTCACCATCTTTTTTTGCCGTTATATTAATAATGAACTTATTAATAGTATTTACTACGTTTTCAACTTCTTTGGTGACTTCATTACATTTAATCTCAATTACTGGTTCTTCATTCTGACAGCCAGTAATGATCTTCACTTTCATAAAAATCCCTCATTTCCTATTTTTTAAATTTTAATCGATAACTGCATTTTTTACATAATTCTAAATAGGGCATTTTGTTTACCGAATTTTGATATTTACTAGAATTAATTATATCGTTTAAATCTGTTGTAAAAATATTACCTAAATCGTTATCACCATTCGTATCCAAACAGCAAAGTACTACTGTTCCATCAGATAAAATAGCAATTTGATTTTTCCCGCCTAAACAAGTCGATTTTTCATATTCATCGCCTTTAGTCGTAGGCCATTCAAATCTTTCTTGAATAGAATAATGTACATATTCACTTAAATACTCACCATCTTGAAATAATGCATTCGGATATATTTTTTTTAGTTCATCTTCAAGTGGTTTTCGTGATTCTACATCTAGTGCCCAATTTCTTAAGTAAACATGTGTTTTTGTGTTTAATACTAGTTCTTTTAAATCACTAAAATATTGTTGAATCACTTTATCATTCATATTATGTACACTTTGTAATGAAACATTTATTTTTGAAATCCCATCATTGTTCAACAAATAATCTAAATGTTCTTTTATATTGATACCATTAGTTGTAATTTTCACTTTTATACCAACAGTTTTAAAAATATCAATAATATCTTTAAGTTTAGTATGCATCAAAGGTTCACCCTTCACATGAAGATACACACTATGTGTATATACTTTTACTTTATCCGCAATTATCTTAACTTCGTCCAACGTCATTTCTCTTGGTTTTCTTTTAGTTGGAAGACAAAATGGACAATTCAAATTGCAGATATTTGTTATTTCGACATATATTTGTTGATATTTAGGTTTAGTCTTCTTCATATAATTCACCATTTGTTATATTATACTATTTTTGGCTCTTTTTTTCAATTTAAAATACAATATTTGTAAATAAAAAAGTCATCCATTTTACGTAACGGATAACTTAATTATTTAAATTATGTTGTTTCAAAAATTGATTCAAATATTTTCTCTTTTTAAAAATTAATACTTCTTTACTATTTTGATACTTTGTAATTTTTTCAACAATCAATGGTCTTGCGTCTTTTCTAAAACGCCATACCCATTTAAAAAAGCTACGATCAATTTTTTCAGGGCATCCCTTTGCAATGGAATCTCTTTGCTTATTACGATATTGAAAATAACGCTTGAAAATTCCATAAATAGCTACTCTTCTTGGATAATCTAAGAAAATTACAGTATCGCATTCTTCTAAACGCATTTCTAACGTATCTCGATAATTTCCATCTAAAATCCAACGTGGTTTTTCAATCATTTCTTTTTGTTTTGATAAGAATACATCTTTGTCTTCTTCTTGCCAGTTCTCTTTCCAATAAATTGTATCCAAATGTAAAACAGGCAAATCTAATTTTTTACCAAGTTTAACCGCTAAAGTACTTTTACCACAACCTGCACAACCTACAATGACAATTCTTTTAATTTTGCTTATTTCTTTCATATAATTCCATGAGTCCTTCAATTAATAAATTTGGACAATATTCAAATTGACATTTTAAAACGTCCTTAACATATTCTGAATTGCCACCAGTCAATAATACTTTACAACTGCCAACTTCTTCTTCCATTCTATTAATCATTCCCTCAATCATTGAAACTGTACCATAAATAATTCCACTTTGAATACAAGTTATCGTTGAATTACCAACAACATTTTTTGGCGTTTGAATTGGAACATGGGTTAATTTTTCAGCATCATTAAATAAACTATTTAGCGATGATTTAAACCCAGGGGCTATTGCTCCACCCATAAAGTCATTACCCTTCACTATTAATAATTTATTAGCAGTACCTAAATCTATTATTAGCTTATTCCCTGAATATTTTTTTGCAGCTGCAACACTAGAAATTAACAAATCATTTCCTAATTCATGGGGATTATCAATTTTAATATTGATATTATGATTCAAATCATTTGAAACAAACATCGGGGTAATATTATAAACATTTTCTATGGCTTTAACAATCTTTTCATTAATTGATGGAACAACCGAAGAAATAATAATTCCTTCTAGTGTAATTTTCCCAATTTCATTTCGAAATATTCTTTCATATGTCTTAGTACATTCTGATGTATTAGTATCTATTTTGTATTTTTTGATTATTGTTTGAGTTTCACACAAAGCTATTTCAATAGTTGTGTTTCCTATATCAAAGCATAAATACATAAAACACCTCCAATTTTATCTAGTAATATTCATTTTATCCTTTACTTGAACTATATTGTTTTTTCTTTGATTATCTCTAATGACCGATTCAAAAGTACGACGATAGTCATAATTAGGACGATTATAAATTTTATTAACAATTGTATGTTCTTTATTATTAACTGGAATTTCTGTTTTTCCTATTACATTTCCGCTTCTATCTCTTTCAATAACAACAAGTTTTAAATTCTTATTTTCAGATTTCATAAAACAACTCCTTGTCTTTTATTTTTTATATTATATCATAAAATAATATTTTTTAGTGCTTTTTATATAATAAGAAAGCTTTTCAATTTGACTGAAAAGCAAAAAAATGGTAAAATATAATAGTGAGGTAATTATTATGATAAAAATTATAGTAGATTGTTTTGGCGGTGACCGTAGCCCTATGGTTAACGTAGAAGGTGCAGTACTTGCTTTAAACGACAATCCAGATATCGAATTAATATTAGCTGGAGATGAAATCAAAATTAAGGAAGAACTAACAAAATACACTTATGATCAAAATCGTGTCTCTTTTTTAAATGCACCTGATGTTATAAGTTGTAACGATACTCCAACTGTTGCAATAAGACAAATGAAAGAAAGTTCTCTTGTTAAATCTTTAGAACTTCTTAGAGCAGATGACTCTGTTAAAGCACTTGTTAGTATCGGTTCAACAGGAGCCGTTTTAGCAGGTGCAGTAATGAAAGTTGGTAGAATTAAAGGTGTTAAGCGTCCAGCTTTCTGTCCGATATTACCAACCATGAATAAAAGTATTGTTGGTGTATGTGATAGTGGCGCAAATGTTGATTGTGAACCATATTATTTACAACAATTTGCATTAATGGGTAACCTTTACATGCAAAAATGTTACAATATTGATAATCCACGTATTGCATTATTAAATATTGGAACAGAAGAAGAAAAAGGTGATCAACTTCGTAAAGAAACATATCAATTATTAAAACAGACTTCAAACATTAACTTTGTAGGCAATATGGAAAGTCGTGACTTATTAAGTGGTAATTACGATTTAGTTGTTTGTGATGGATTTAGTGGTAATGTGTTAATTAAATCAACCGAAGGTACCGCTTTAGAGCTACTTAAATTGTTAAAACAATCATTTATGAGTAGTTTTAAAAATAAAATTGGTGCTCTTCTTCTTAAGAAAAGTGTTATGGAAATTAAAGATTTTATGGACTATAACAATTATGGTGGTGGGGTAATGCTTGGTGTTAAAAAGATTATCATAAAAGGACACGGAAGCAGTAAAACAAAAGCTATTTATAACTGTATTCAACAAGCATACACTTTAGAGAAAAATCAGATTTGCCAAGCTATTGAAGAAGAAATATCTAAAATGGATGAGTTAAATTAAAAAGTTTCTAGGGTTACCTAGAAACTTTTTTTATATTAATTCACTTATAATTAAACATACTTCTTCTAATAATAATTGATCATCGTACGAAAAGTTATTAAATTCATTACTGTCTAAATCTAGAACGCCATAACATATATTATTTTTAATAATTGGCACTACTAATTCTGAATTAGTTAAACTTGAACATGCAATATGACCATCATATGTATGCACATTAGCTACAAGTTGACTTTGCATTAGTTCGACTGCTTTGCCACAAACACCCTTACCATAAGGTATCGATGTACATGCAATTGATCCTTGATATGGTCCTAAATATAAACTTTGATTTTCATTGTTTAGCATATAAAATCCACACCATGACACATTATCTAAACTATCAATTATTAGTCTTGATAAATTAGCAAGATTTGATACTAAAGGAACATTGTTATCAATTAATAATTTTACATTATCAATTAAGTTCTTCTTATTAAAATTTAATCCATTATGCATAATTAATTTGATGGCTTAACTGCTCCGGCAAATGTTTCATTGATATAATTCTTAATTGTATCAGACTTTAATGCGGCAATTAATGCTTGAATTTTAGGACTATTTAAATCTTCTGGACGAACGGCAATAATGTTTGCATAAGTCGTTGCTGCTAAACCAGATACATCTTCTGTAGCTAAAGCTGTTGAAATATTTATTCCTGCTGATAAAGCATAATTACCATTAATTACAGCTAATGTACCTTTGCCACTATTTTTAAAAGCAATCGCAATGTTTGATGCATCTAATTCCACTATGTCGTAACCATTATTATTTACTATATCTCTTTTAGTAATATTACCAGTAATATTGATATCAGCAGATAATTCAATTAATCCAACTTGTTGTAATAATAAAAGTGCACGACTACGATTTGAACCATCATTTGGAATTAAAATTTGTTTAGTAGACTCAGCTAAACTATTAATATTGTTGCCATATAAACCAAATGGTTCATAGTGAATAGCTCCAGCAGACACTAAATTTGAACCATTGTTTTTATTAAAATCTAATAAGAATGGTAAATGTTGAAAATAATTTGCATCAAGTGATCCTTGAACTAAAGCACTATTAGGAATAGTGTAATCATCCATTTTTTTAATTTCTAATTTAAATCCTTGTTCTTCTAACATAGAACTTACTTGTTCTAGAATTAATGCATGGGGTGTTGAAGATGCACCGATAACAATAGTATTTTCCTTGTTTTTTCCACAAGAACAAAGTCCTAAACTTAGCAAAGCTAATGTTAATAATATAAATAATCTTTTCATATTTTCTCCTTATCTTATTCTTTTATCAATTTTCTTTGATATAAACGTTCCACTTTCTTGAATTATTTGAACTATTGCAACTAAAATTATTATACATATCCAAACAATCAAGAAATTATAATTATTCTTACCTTCATAAATGGCTACTGGACCAAGTCCATCAGCACCAATAGTTCCAGCCATTGCTGTGTAACTTATAATAGTAACTATACAAATAATAAATCCATTAATTAAACTAGGTTTAGCCTCAGGCAATAAAACTTTCCAAATAATTTGTAGTGTATTCGCACCCATGGCCTCTGCCGCTTCTATTACTCCACGATTTACTTCGTTTAAACTTTGTTCAACAACACGAGCAATATAGGGTGCAGATGCAATAATCAATGATACTATCATAGGAGCATTACCAATTGCATTCCCTAAAAGCATAAAATTTAATGGCATTAACGCAACTATTAAAATAATAAAAGGAACACTTCGTAAAATATTAATTATAAAACCTAGAATTTTATTCAAAATAGGCATTGGTCGAATACCTTTTTTAGAAGTAGTATAAAGAATAATACCAAGTACTAATCCAATTATATAAGCGACAATTGTAGATATTATTGTCATATAAATAGTAACTATTGTAGCTTCCAATAATGTCTTATCGCGCCAAATATCAAGCAATCCTTGGATATTTTCATCACAAAATAATTTCTTATCCATTATACTTCCTCCTTATATTCTATTTTATGTTCATTCAAATATGCAATAATCTTTTGTTTTCCTTTAATATCATCAGTAATTTGAATTAACATTTCTCCAGTTACTCTGCCATCATAATCATTTATTTGAGCATCTAAAATATTAACTGGCGTATTACATTGTAAGATCATATTTGAAACAATTGGTTCATAAGAAGAAACATTGTCAAATATTAATCTTATCTTCTCTTTATTAACAATTTTATCAACAATTTTGGCATTACCAAAAATTAACTCTTTACCTATTTCTGTCTTAGGGCTTGCAAATACATCCTCTACATTACCTATTTCTCCAATATTACTCTTATCGATTATCGCAACTCGATCACATAATTGTTCAATTACTTTCATTTCATGAGTTATTACTATTATAGTTATACCATATTCACGATTAATTTTCTTTAATAACTCTAAAATTGTTTGTGTAGTATTAGGATCTAAAGCACTTGTTGCTTCATCTGATAAAATTACATCCGGGTTAGTAGTTAAAGCTCTCGCAATCGCTACTCTTTGTTTTTCTCCACCACTAAGTTGAGAAGGATATTTGTCGATTTTTTCTTCAAGTCCAACTAGTTTAATCAGTTCCATAGCTTTTTCTTTGGCTATCTTTTTATCAACCTTACTAATTTCTAAAGGAAACAATACATTTTGTAAAACATTTTTTTGTTCTAACAAATTAAAGTTTTGAAATATCATTCCTATTTTTGTACGCATTTTCAATAATTCTTTTTTTGAAACTTTTGTAATGTCAACATCATTAATGTATATTTCACCGTTAGTTGGTTTTTCTAATAAGTTTATACAACGAATTAAAGTCGATTTACCAGCTCCAGATAATCCTATTATACCAAATATTTCACCATCATTAATTTGTAAATTAATATTTTTTAAAGCAATCGTATTTCCTTTAGAACTCGTATAAATTTTATCTAAATTTACAATTTTTATCATACTTTTCCTCCATAAAAAAACTCGTCCCTTTTATATAAAAGGACGAGACTTTGTCACGTGTTACCACCTTAATTCACAAATACATCACTATATTTGCCTTACCGAGTACAACCATACTCTACCGCTTTAACGGGCGATTCCCGTCACTACCTAAATATTCAGCAGCGCGACTCCGAGGCCATCTTCACATAAAGCTCCATATTTACTTCCACCATACGTAAACTCTCTATAATTTTGCATTATGTTACTATTCTCTTCAATGTCTTTTTTTATTACTGAAATTATATCAATTTTTAGGATTTTCTACAACATATTTAATAATTTATTTTTGACATTTGTAATATTTTATAGTATAATTTACAAAAAACAATATAGGAGGTAGTTATGAGACTAGTATCAAAAGATTATCGCAACATCGCATGGCATGCATTAAGTGGAAATTGGGGTTTTATGATTGGAACCTTATTACTAGCAGGACTAATATGTGGAGCTGTATCTAGTATTCCCGCTGTTGGTATTTTAGCATCAGCTGCTATTAATGGACCTATTTCGTATGGATTAGCAGTAATATCGATCGGATTAATTAGAAAAGAGTATTTGAAAATATCATCTCTTTTTGATGGATTTAATAATTTTATTGAAACATTTCTTCTATATTTATTAAATAGTATCTTTATTGCACTATGGTCACTATTATTTATTATTCCTGGTATCATTAAAGCATTTGCATATAGCATGAGTACTTATATCTTAGCAGACAACCCTAATATGACTCAAAAGGAAGCTAGAAAATATTCTGAAAAATTAATGAAAGGAAATAAATTTAGACTTTTCTGTTTATTTTGCAGTTTTATTGGTTGGTATTTTCTATGTATATTAACTTGTGGTATTCTATTAATCTTAGTTGTTCCTTATTTTGAAGCATCAATTGCTGCATTCTATGATGACTTAATTCAACATGAAGATATTAATAATTTCATAAGTTCAAGATACAATGACAACTCTTTTTTAAATAATACATATTAAAAAAAGCATTTCTCTAGGAAATGCTTTTTTTTACATGTATTCTCTTAATGATTTACCATTAATTTTAGGAGTTGCGATAAAACCAATTGTTCCAGGCCCACAATGTGCACAAACATTAATTGGAATTAATCCTCTTAAAACTTTACCAGATTCATTCAAAGAATCTATATAACTCATAATTTTTTCAACTATAGATTCATTAGCATCAAAAGCTACAATCATATAATCATATTGATCAGCTGGATATTTTTCTTGAACTAAATCTATTCTTTCATGAATTGCTTTTTGCATATTTCTAGTAGTTGTATCTTTAACAAGTTCACCATCTCTTAATGCAATTACCGGTTTTAAGCCAATTGTATTCCCAATCATTGCAAGTGCTGGAGAAATACGTCCGCCATTTTTCAAGGCTGTTAAATTTTTCGGCACAAAAGTCACGTAGTAATCTGTTTTTCTTTTCTCAACATTATTTAAAATTTCATCTAGTTCAACACCATTTTCTAAAGATTCTACTGTATACAAAACTTGAGCTAACATTATTGAACATAAGGCATAAGAATCTATTACAATAATTTTGTCATCAAAATAATTTTTTGATACATTACAAAATAAATCGTACATTGAAGATAATTTACTTGAAATTGTAAAATGAATAATTTTATCATATCCTTGTTCAAATAATTCTTCGAAATAATTAATAACTTGTCCAAGTGGTGGAGTTGATGTTTTAACTATTTTATTTTCTAGCATTTCTTCTCTTAGTTTATCTTGATCGATTGTTACACCATCTAAATATTCAGTACCCTCAATAATAACATTGAGTGGAAATACGCTTACATTATTCTTTACTAATACACCTCTATCAATTAAACATGATGTATCAGCAGATACTTTTATTTTCATAACTTTCTCCTCTATTTCTATTTATCAAAAAACGCTACACCAAATGCTCCTGGTCCAACATGTGAACCTATTGTACTACCAAGAACATATTTTTTTAATTCTCCCCCTCGAATAAAGATTTCACCATTTTCTTTTAAAAACTTTTGAAGAATTGAATCTTCATTTCCTGAATAAATAACGCCATATGGCATATTTATATTTATCCCACCAATTTTCGCAATTTGATTATTTACAAATTTACATGCTTTTTTTATTCCAACCGGCTTACCTATTATAACAACTGAACCATCAATTACTGATATCACTGGTTTAATTGATAATAATTCACCGGCAAAAGCTGCGGCCGATGAAACTCTTCCACCTTTTTTCAAATATTCTAAAGTATTAATAACAGCAAGAAAATTTACTTGATATTTTTCAATTTCAAGTTTATCATAAACTTCTTTAGCTGTTAGTCCTTGATCAATTAATTGTTTTGCTCGAAGACATAACAATCTCTCACCAAGCGAAGCATTTAGGCTATCTACTACATAAACATTATCGAATGATTGTTTAGCATTTAACGCACTCAAATAAGTACCAGATAGCTTAGAAGACATCGTAATTACAACTAATTCGCTGCCATCTTCAGTTAATCTTTTAAACTCATTTTTAAATCTTGCTGGAACAATTTGACTTGTTTTTGGATATTCTAAAGATTCCAACATACTATAAAAATCACTAGCTAATAGTTCATCACCATCAAGATAATCTTTAGTTCCAAATGTAATTATTTCAGATATAAAATACATACCAAGCTCTTCTGCTTCTTGTTTTGTTATATCTGATGCTGAATCAATTAATAACTTTACAGCCATTTTATCCTCCACTGTCAAATTTAATATACACAAGTATACCATAAATTATGGTTTTTGTCAAAAATTATATTTTCTTTCAATAATTATTGAATAATTCCTTCTTCATATAAATAGTTTTCTAATATTTTGGCAGCATTATAAACGATTAAACTACAAGGTCTTTTTTCATAATATTCTTTTGTTCGTGCTTCAGGCTTGCCACCAATTTCAACTAATAATCCTGGATTTTCAAGAAGTTCAGCACAAATGATTGTCTTTTGATTTTCTTTGAATCTTTCAACGAGTTCACGCGTAACTTCGTAAATTTTTAATTTATTTTCAGTAGTATTATCCGAACCTGCAAGTATTGCGCCTGCGATAACTGCCATTCCACTTACAGCTCCACAAGTTAATCGAAGTCTTCCTAGCCCTCCACCTAGAGGAAGTGTTAATTTAATAATGTCTTCTTTTGATACATTGGTTAAATCTTGAAATGCTAATGCCACTGCTTGACTACATGCATAACCACTTTCAAATAATTCTCTAGCTTTTTCCGCTCTTGTCATATTATTCACCTCATGACAATATTATATCAAATTTGACAAAAAAAATCTACTAAACGTATTATTTACTAATTTTTTTGAATAAATTTTATATGTATGGTATACTTAATGTAAAGTAAAGGGAAAGGATGATTTTATGAATTACTATTTAGGATTAGATGTTGGTGGAACAGCTGTTAAAATGGGATTATTTGATGAATGTGATAATCTTATTGAAAAAATTAACTTTCCAACTCGTACCGTTGAATACTTAGTCGATGATATATACGACAATATTGTTTCACTATTTAAAGAAAATAACTTATCTTTAAACTTACTAAAAGGAATCGGGATAGGATTCCCAGGTCATGTTGATGGTGAAAGTGGAATTGTGGTATATTCAAACAATTTAATTGCACACAATTTTGATATTGTTGGTAAACTTAAAGAAAAAATCAATACTTATATTCGCATATCTAATGATGCTAACGTTGCAGCACTTGGTGAATATCACTTTGGTAAAGGCAAAGAAATGCAAAACATTGTATTTGTAACACTAGGTACTGGTGTTGGTGGTGGTATAATTATTGATGGAAAAATGTTAGAAGGGAAAAATGGTGCAGGAGCAGAAATTGGTCATATGGTTATTTCAACAAATGGTCACTTATGTAGCTGTGGAAGACGTGGTTGCTTTGAAACATATGCATCAGCTACTGCCCTAATTAGAAATGCCCGTGTTGCCATGATAAATAACCCAACTAGTATTCTTTGGGAAATCGCTAAAAGCCCTGAAAAGCTTAATGGAATTGCTTTTTTCGAGGCTCTTGAACAAAAAGACAAGGTAGCAAGCATTATTTTTGAACAATACATCGAAGACTTAGCCGATGGCCTCACTAACCTAGCTAATATTTTTAGACCAGATGCCATAATATTAGGTGGAGGAATTAGTCATAGAGGTGATGTATTAATGGAGCCGCTTCAACAAAGATTAGAAAAAATGATTTATGGTGGACAATGGAATGCACGCGTTGAACTTATGATTTCTTCACTCAAAAACGACGCAGGGATATATGGTGGTTACGCAATGTGTTCTAAACATAAAATGTAGTTAAATACTCTTTAACTACTTTTTTTTATGTTCTGTAATATTTTTATAAAAAAATTTATAATATCATGCTATTCACTATTAACAATCACTTGTATTAATATCAAGCATAAAAACCCGAATTAGGGACATTACCTTATTTAGTTTCACTTAATTCTAAGTTTTCTAAATAATAGTCATAATCATTGTAATCATTTTTAAATATAATCTAAGGAGAATGATTAGTTGAATTAATTTCTTGATCTAACTTCCATTCATCAATCATATTTGCTAATTGATAATAATATTCTTTTGTTAATTTAATTAATTGTACATTCATTAAATCACCTACAAATTCAAATTTATCTTTTCTAAATATTAAACACTAAAATACAATTTATTTCTACCATTATCTCTTATAGGTTCGAATCTAATCAAAATCAAACATTAGAAACCTATAAGTTAATATAGCTAGTCCGTGTTCAGTATCACCTATTGTTTAAATCTAAATGTTTCTATTCGAATAAAAAAAAGACTATTTCACTATATTTCTAATGTAATAGTCTATAAAATAAAAAAATCAGCCTTCATATTTGAAGACTAATAGATTTCAAAAAATGGAGCGGGTGATGGGAATCGAACCCACGTAGTCAGCTTGGAAGGCTGAAGTTCTGCCGTTGAACTACACCCGCATTTAAATGGTCGGGAAAACAGGATTCGAACCTGCGACATCTTGGTCCCAAACCAAGCGCTCTACCAAGCTGAGCTATTTCCCGTTTTCGTACATTCATATATTAAATTGTTAATGGCGCGCCCAAGAGGATTCGAACCCCTAACCCCTTGATCCGTAGTCAAGTATTCTATCCAATTGAACTATGGGCGCAAATGGCGGTCCCAACGAGACTTGAACTCGCGATCTCCAGTGTGACAGACTGGCATGTTAACCACTACACCATGGAACCATGAATGGTGCGGGCGACAGGAATCGAACCTGCACTCCGAGGAACTAGATCCTAAGTCTAGCGCGTCTGCCAGTTCCGCCACGCCCGCTTCTCTTTAATGCTTTAATATTATAGCACAACTCATCTTTTAATGCAAGCATTTTGTATATATAATTTAAAATAGCCCCTAATTAGGGGCTATTAATCTTATCGTTTCTTTTCAAGTAACACAACAGCGCAAAGTGGAATCAATAATAAATACAATCCACCAAACAAAGAACCACATGTTTTTCCAGGCTTTGTCTCAACAGGTTCTTCGAATACTGCATTTAGCATGCAATCTTCTTCTATTGTAATTTCATTTTGATATCTAGTACCATTCAATTCCCAACCAGTAAAATTTTCATTAACTGAAGTAAAATCAGGAAGTGATATTTTTTCTCCTTTCTTCACAATATACATTGTTTGTTCGATATATACTTGAATAGGATTTAAATAAACTATGCAATAGTCATTTACAACTGGAATATTATCAGTTTCAGTTTTTGAATGTTGTGCTTTTATATTATT